>DAIPJC010000092.1:0-7387 GCA_036770475.1 Propionicimonas sp.
TGATGCTGCTGATGTTCGCCACCCCGATGTTCGTGGCGTTCGCCAACGCGATCATGCCGCTGCAGATCGGAGCGCCGGACGTCGCGTTCCCGCGGCTGAACGCCTTCAGCTACTGGCTGTACCTGTTCGGCTCGCTCACCGCCTGCGCGGGCTTCCTCACCCCGGGCGGAGCCGCCGCCTTCGGCTGGTTCGCGTACGTGCCGCTGTCCGACACGATCAACTCCCCCGGCGCCGGCGGCGACCTGTGGATCATGGGCCTGTACGTGATGGGCCTGTCCACGATCCTGGGCGCGGTGAACTTCATCGCCACCATCGTGACCCTGCGGGCGCCGGGCATGACGATGTTCCGGATGCCCATCTTCACCTGGAACATCCTGGTCACCTCGATCATGATCCTGATCTGCTTCCCTGTGCTGGCCGCGGGGCTGCTGGTACTCGAGGCCGACCGGAGACTCGGGACGCACATCCTCGACCCGGCGACGGACGGGGCCATCCTGTGGCAACACCTGTTCTGGTTCTTCGGCCATCCCGAGGTGTACATCATCGCGTTGCCGTTCTTCGGGATCATCACCGAGATCCTCCCAGTGTTCAGCCGCAAGCCGATCTTCGGCTACATCGGACTGGTGTCCGCCACCCTGGCGATCGGCGCGCTGTCGGTCTCGGTGTGGGCCCATCACATGTTCGTGACCGGTGCGGTCAACCTGCCGTTCTTCTCGTTCATGACGTTCCTGATCGCCGTACCCACGGGGGTGAAGTTCTTCAACTGGATCGGGACGATGTGGGGCGGAGCCCTGAGTTTCGACACCCCCATGATCTGGGCGATCGGATTCCTCACCACGTTCCTCTTCGGTGGCTTGAGCGGGGTGATCCTGGCGTCCCCGCCCCTGGACTTCGCGGTCTCCGACACCTACTTCGTGGTCGCGCACTTCCACTATGTGGTGTTCGGGACAGTCGTGTTCGCCACCTTTGGCGGGTTCTACTACTGGTGGCCGAAGTTCACCGGCCGGATGCTGGACGAGCGGCTGGGCAAGTTCCATTTCTGGCTGCTGTTCATCGGCTTCCACACCACCTTCCTCGTGCAGCACTGGCTCGGCGTGGAAGGTATGCAGCGGCGGATCGCGGACTACCTGCCCGGGGAAGGATTCACCTTCCTGAACCAGGTGTCCACGGTCGGCGCGTTCCTGCTCGGCATCTCGATGCTGCCGTTCCTGTGGAACGTGTGGGTCAGCCGCAAGGCGCCGTTGGTGACCAGCAACGACCCGTGGGGCTGGGGACGTTCGCTGGAGTGGGCCACGACGTGCCCGCCGCCGCGGTTCAACTTCAACCAGGTGCCCCGGATCCGTTCGATCTCGCCGGCCTTCGACCTCGCGCACCCTGCGGAGCAGGAGACGGATACCCCGGTCCAGGCCGCCGTCCAGGACGTGACGACACCGGAGGTGACCTCGTGAAGGCCGAACGCCTGATCTTCGGCGTGATCCTGCTCTTCTTCGCGGTGGTTGCACCGGTCTACTGGTTCACCTCCCACGAGATCATCGGGACGGTGGCCCTGCTGCTCACCGTGGCGTTCTCCGGGATGCTGACGGTGTTCTTCACGATCCAGTCGCGCAAGATCGACCCGCGTCCTGAAGACCGCAAGGACGCCGAGATCATCGAGGGTGCCGGCGAGGTCGGCTTCTTCCCCTCGAAGAGCATCTGGCCGTTCTGGTGTGCGCTGACCGTCATGCTGATGGCGCTCGGACCGGTCTTCGGCTGGTGGCTGACCCTGATCGGCGTCGGGGTCGGCATCTGGGCCGTGGCCGGCTGGACCTACCAGTACTACCGCCACGAGTACCAGCACTGAACACAGAAGATCCCGTCCCTGAGGAGCGCGCGCGAACGGAAGAACCGGCGCCTGAGCAGCGAGCGCGAACGGAAGAACCGGTCCCTGAGGAGCGAGCGCCAGCGGAAGAACCGGTCCCTGAGGAGCGAGCGCCAGCGAGCGTCACGAAGGGCCGGTACCGCGCTGCTTGTACGGGACGGATAATGCGACCATGATCTCTCGGGCCCTCGCCGAGCAACTGGACGCCGCCGGCGTGCGCTGGCGTCCGTGTGCGGGCGACCGGTTCGCCGTCCGTTCGGCAGAACTCGCCGGTGAGGTGTTCACGGTCGCCGACATGGTCGTGGAGGCGAGGGAGTACCCGACCGGAACCCTGCTGGCGTTCAACGGCACCACGGAGTGGGCGCTCGACTCCGTCCAGCTCGACCAGGCGCTGTGGCTGCCGCGCGAGGACCAGCTGCGCGAGCTGCTCGGTGGCACCTTCCGCAGCCTCAGCCGCTCACCGACCGGCTACGCGGTGCGGGCGGAGATCCCCGGACTACCCGCCCAGGACTTCTGCGCCGGCCAGGCTGCCGACGCCTACGCGGGGGCGGTGCTGGCTCTGGTCCGCGCGACCGGTTGACTCCCGCGCGCCGGGGGAGCATGGTCGAAGTATGAGCAACGAGGAGCCTGTCACTGCGGCCAGGCGCCGCATCCTCGTCGGGGTGGACGGCTCGGAGGACGGCCTGCGCGCTGTCCGCTACGCCGTCCGCGAGGCCCTCGCCACCGACTCCGACCTGTGGATCGTGAACGTGATCGACGAGACCGCCATGGTGAGCGGCCTCTGGGACATCGTGGTGCCCTACCAGGAACTCGAGCAGATCGGCAGGCGGCTGCTGCAGGACGCCCTCAATGTCGTGAAGGAGGAGGGCTTTCCTGCCGAGCGGGTGACGTCGGAGGTGCTGGCCGGCCATGCGGCGGAGATCCTCGCCCAGCTGAGTGCCAAAGCGGGACTGCTGGTGGTGGGGCGGCGGTCGATCACCGGCATCGAGCGGATGTTCGTCGGTTCGACCAGCGTGGCCGTAGCCGGCCGCGCGGAGTGTCCGGTGGTCGTGATCTCGGCCAGCTCCACCCCGCAG
This sequence comes from Propionicimonas sp., assembly GCA_036770475.1. Classification (GTDB taxonomy): domain Bacteria; phylum Actinomycetota; class Actinomycetes; order Propionibacteriales; family Propionibacteriaceae; genus Propionicimonas. The sequence goes on from DAIPJC010000092.1 coordinate 2,935, forward strand.
CGGACCGGAGGCTTCGGCGTGGTCGCGGTGGCGATCAGCAGCTGGCCGCCGCACAGCGCCGCGCTGGAGTGGGGAGCGCGGGAGGCGGCCGTCCGGAATGCGCGGCTGCGGGTCGTCCACGTCGTGCCGGCCGACCCGGGGACGCCCGCCTCGGCGATGAGCGAAGCGACAGCCCGTCTCGACGGTGAACTCGCAACCCTGCGTCAGCAGAACCCGGGTATCTCGATCGAGACCGAGGTCGTGGTCGGCACCCCGATCGATGAGCTGGTGGGGCTCAGCCGTTCGGTGGACCTGCTGATCCTCGGCGTGCATCCTCGTGCTCTGCGCGGCCTCGGCCGAGGTGTGCTCGCGCATTCCACCTGCCCGGTGGGGCTGACCCGATAGCCGGTCCGGCTTCCTTCCAGGTGAACAGCCTGACGAAACCGGCACAGACACCAACAACTCCACGCCCCCTGCAACCGGCGGGGCAAGGGTCCGCTTTACTCCCTTGACGCCGGTTCGGGGCGCGTGTGGAGTCCTGATCGGCACCCCGGTGCGGCCCGGACGAGCCACGGCCGGGCCACTGGGGCGACAGGGGAGGGTGTCATGGGCAGGAAGTCCGTCTCGACCATCATCGGTACGGCAGTGACGGCCCTGGCCGTCATCGTCGCGGGCGCGGGCGTTGCGGCCGCGGCCGGCCCGCCGGTCACACCGCCGCCGGTGCCGCGGCAGAGCAGGACCGGCGGCGTCAGCGCGGCGTCGCTCGCTCCCGCGTCCAACACGACCAGCTTCGTCCCGATCACATCGTGCCGGATCGCCGATACGCGCCACGGCACGGGGACGAACGGCAAGAAGCTCAAGAAGAACAACACGCGGACCTACACCGTCGCGGGCACGGCCAGTCTCGCGGCACAGGGTGGCGCGTCCGGTGGTTGCGGCGTCCCGGCCACCGCCCGGGCGGTGGTGCTGAACGCGGCCGTGGTCAGTCCGTCCAAGAAGGGCTCACTGAAGATCTGGCAGACCGGTCTGGCCGAGCCGACCGGGACGTTCCTCTACTACGGCTCGTTCACCATGTCGGGCAACGGTGTCGTCGCACTGCCTTCCGGGGCGCAGGCCGGCATCACGGTGAAGAACTTCACGTCCACCACCAACCTCGTGGTCGACGTGACCGGCTATTACATGCCGCAGCTGCACGGTCTGGTCGCGCCGGGTGGGAGCATCTACTCCGGTTCGCCCAGCCTGCTGTCGGCCACCAATCCGTCGGCAGGCGTGTACACGGTGACGTTCGACCGGAACATCACCTACTGCACGCCCATCGTGGACACCTACAACGCGGGGCCTGGCGTTTACGGGGCGGCCTACGCCTTCAGTTCGAACAGCGCCACGGTGTTCACGTGGTACCTGAGCAGCACCACCCACCAGGAGGTGCCGTTCAGCTTCTACTTCTACATCGACGTCGTCTGCTGAGTTTGACGGTTGGTCGAGCTTGTCGAGACCGCGCCAGTCGCAACCCGTTCACCAGCTGGAGTGGAGCGGGCGTCCCTCGTTGTACCCGGACGCGGACTGCACGCCGACGATCGCCTGGTTGGCGAACTCGGTGAGCGTGCGTGCGCCGGCGTAGGTGCAGGACGAGCGCACCCCGGACGTGATGAAGTCGAGCAGGTCCTCGACGCCCGGACGGGCCGGGTCGAGGTACATCCGGGAGGACGAGATGCCCTCCTCGAACAGGGCGGCCCGGGCCCGGTCGAACGCCGACTGGGTACGGGTGCGGGCCCGGACGGCTCGCGCGGACGCCATGCCGAACGACTCCTTGTAGGGGCGGCCGTCGGACGCGTAGAGCAGTTCGCCGGGTGACTCGTGCGTCCCGGCGAACCAGGAGCCGATCATGACCGCGCCGGCGCCGGCGGCCAGCGCGAGGGCGACGTCGCGGGGGTGCCGGACGCCGCCGTCCGCCCAGATGCTCCTGCCGGACTCGGCTGCCTCCTGTGCGCACTCGAGCACGGCGGAGAACTGCGGGCGGCCCACGCCGGTCTGCATCCGGGTCGTGCACATCGCGCCCGGACCGACACCGACCTTCACGACGTCCGCGCCGGCCTCGATCAGGTCGGAGGTGCCGTCGGCCGTGACCACGTTGCCGGCCACGATGGGCACCTTCCGTCCGGAGGCGTTCACGACGGTGCGGCAGCGCTGGACGGCGGTGATCATGCGCTCCTGGTGGCCGTGGGCGGTGTCCATCACGAGCACGTCGGCGCCAGCCTCGAGCAGGGCTTCCGCGCGATGCTCCACGTCCCCTGAGATACCGACGGCCGCGCCGATCCGCAGCCGCCCGGCGGCGTCGAGGGCCGGGGTGTAGAGGGCGGCGCGCAGAGCGCCTTTCACGGTCATCAGGCCGACCAGGCGGCCGTCGGCGACGGCGAGGGCCGCCTTGTGCCGGCGGGCGGCGAGCTCGTCGAAGACCTCGGTGGGGGTGGCGTCGGGAGAGACGATCGTGAGGTCGGTGACCATCGCCTCGTGCGCCTGGGCGAACCGGTCGAGCCCTTCGGCCTCTGCTTCGGAGATGGTGCCGAGCGGCGCGCCGTCGTCGTCCACGACCACGACCATGCCGTGGGCGCGCTTCGGCAGCAGCAGGAGCGCCTCGCCGACGGTGGCGTGCGGGCCAATCGTGAGCGGGGTGTCGAAGACGGTCGGGGCGGCCTTCACCTTGGCGATGGCGCCGCCGACGATGTCGACGGGCAGGTCCTGCGGGATGATCGCGATGCCGCCGCGGCGGGCCACGGTCTCGGCCATCCGGCGTCCGGCGATCGCGGTCATGTTGGCCACGACCAGCGGCAGCGGCAGCGCCAGGCCGTCCGTGCTGGTCAGGTCCACGTCGAGGCGGGACGTGACCGAGGAGCGGCGCGGCGCCATGAAGACGTCGTCGTAGGTCAGGTCGTACTCGGGCTTGCCGGTGAGGAAACGCACCGCACAAGGGTAGCGGCAGCGCCGAATCGCCTCGATGGACGCTCGGCCCCTGCTGAAGCGAACCGGACGGAGCCCGTGCGTGCCGACCGGCGGGACGCGTCAACGGCGGCTCCGCGTGAGGAACCGGGCGTGCACGCGTGGCCGCTGCTCGGGGTCGACTCGGCGCGGTGGGAGGATTTCGGGTACCCCGTCGGCCCTGATGCGGACGCTCCAGCGATCGGCGGTGGGGTCATGCCCGGGTTCGATGATGCCGTGATGGTGCGGGCAGGCCAGGACCAGGTTCGCCAGCGACGTCTCGCCGCCTGCCCACCAGGGGATGATGTGGTGGGCTTGACAGGCTTCGGGAGGCTTGTCGCAGCCGGGGAACACGCAGCCACCGTCACGCAGTTCGAGCGCGGCCCGGATGGGCAGGGTGACGAGGCGTTGGGTGCGGCCGACGTCCAGCGGCTCGGCGCTGCCGCCGAGCACGACGGGCAGAATGTCCGCGTCGCACAGCAACTGTCGTACCGCACTCGCGGACAGCGACTGACCGGTGCGGGTCAAGGCCGCACCCAGGTGGGCATCGGCACACTGTGTGGCCAGCTTGTCGTAGCTGAGCGTGACCACGATCCGGGGACGATCCCCGCCATGCCAGGGGGCCAGCGCCTGCTGGCCGTGGGCGTGGACCATGGCCAACAGTCCGTCGGCCCGGCGCATGGTTGGGGTCACGTACTCCGCCAGTGGGTCAACCACGTCGATCGCCCGCTTCTCGGCTGCGGCGTACGCCTCGACGATCCTGATCAACGGCTCAGCAGAAGCGATCGGCAGCGAACCTCGGATCAGCACAGAGCCTTGTCCGTCATCGTGGAAGTCCAGGTGCCGGTGGGCCTGCGCGAGTCGTTCCTGCCGCTCGAGCCTCCTGGCCTCGATTGCGTCCGCCGTGTCCGGGGACAACACCTCGACCAGATGGGTGGCCAACCGGCGCAACTCAGCCGCATTGTGTGATTCGGCGAACCCGACCATCAGTTCTTGAGCCTGATCGATGGCGTGTTCGTCGAAGTCTTTCGGAAGGTCAGCGAGCACCGTGGTGATCGCTTCCGATTGGGTGGGCAGCACTGCCCCGGCTGCGGCGGCGGTGCCGATGATGGGGAACCGCTCCAGACCCTGCCCAGCCTTCACCAGCCGGCGGGCCTCCTTCGGCGTCAGGTTCATGCTCTCGGCCAGCCACGTCGTCGTCGACGTCTTCCGCTCGTTCAGGCAGCTTCCGACGACTCGATCTGAGCGGCCAGCCGCTGCTGCCACGCCGACAACCTGGCACCAACCCGGATATTCTCCTGCAACAATGCCAACTGCTCGCCATCCGTCGGCAGCCGCAGCCGGTCGTCGGAAAGGGCATCCAGCACCGCATCGAGCGCGGCCAGTAATTGGCCATCGCTGAACTGCCCGGACTCCCTTTCCATATCTAGGACACTAGACACCGCCACTGACGTTTATGTTGGTGACGCCTGCCCGGGTCGTGGCTCTGCCTCTGACT
>DAIPJC010000032.1:0-44213 GCA_036770475.1 Propionicimonas sp.
GGGAAAGCCGCACCCATCACCAGACTGGACAACCTGGCTGGACATCACATCTAGCGCACGCGGACGGCCACAGCGACAGGGCCACTCTGCTACTTTCGTAGAAACTCATGGTTCGTGGCTATGACGTAACGCGAAACGCGGCAAGTGTCACGACTAGAGTCAGCCGCCCACCCCAGGCCTGTTACCGCTGGCTGGCTCACCTAATCACCGACGCCGAGCTTGTGGAGGCCCAGCGGGCCAGTGCCCTACTCGAGGCCCACGGTGACGATCCGGAGTTCGAGTACCGGTGCCTAGCCGACGAGGCGCATGAGGCCGGGCTTGTGATGGCCGAACACCGCGTGGAAGTCTGTGCCGACAACGGTTGGTGGCGACGCTCGACAAGCAGCGCGGGAAGAGCGGGAGGAAGCTTGGCCGCCTGCCCATGACGACCTGTGTGCCACCCGGCAGGAGTTCACCGCTATTGCGCCCAACCAGCTATGGATCGGCGTCAACACCGAGCACTAGATGAACGAGGGCAAGTTGTGGCTGGGCGCATTCAAGGACATTCTCCAACCGGATCTTGGGCTACTCCATCGACTCCCAGATGACGGCCCCGCCCTGCTGTCACCGCCCTTAGCAACGCTGTCACGCGTCGTGGCGGGTGGCTGGCCGTCTTGTTCACGCCGACAGGGCAGCCAGTCTCAGAGCTGGAAGTCCGTCGGTCCGCTTGGCCGGCACCACGTGGCCGGATCGATGGACCGGCGCCTGCAGCGACAAGGTTGCCTCGAGAGCCTCTGCTCCCCTGCTCCAGAAGAACGTCTAAACCGATGCACTTGGGCCACCCACGAGGACTTCCTAGTTGCAAGCGTCGCTATCGCCACCTAGATCGAACCCACCTACCACCGTCGCCGACGCCAAGGCGGCTTGGGCCTATTGACCCCGCATCGAGTATGAAACCATCTGACCACCACACCCAATCAGGCTGAGTGACCAACCGCTGCCACCAGCTCTTGCACCGGGCCTCAAGCTATTCCTCGACGTCAGGGAACATGTCCCTTGGCTCGGAAAGATGCAGACCTAGGGGAAGTTTGGCTATTCGGGCCACAAGCGCCACATAGAGTGGTACGGTTCTCGCAGCACATCAGCATCTCACCCCCTTGGATCTTGGCCATGCACCTCAAGCGCTGTGCCTTCGTCGCCCTAATCACGCTCGTACTCGCCGCAGTCCAAAGCCTTCTAAGTGCGCCCAGTGCGAGTGGTGCCGATGAGTTTTGTAGTCCGAACTCGTCGTCCTACTCTCCTGAGTCAGCTGACACGCAGTGTCTGGATGGCATTCCCGTCACCAGCACCCGGACCCGGCTCAGCCCCGACTGTATAACCGATGGCAAGGCTCTTGAGTATGGTGCAACCTATGGACCATTCGAATGCAAGAATGGTTACGGCGTGCAGGCGGAGGCGATTGCTCAGGCTCGCGCAATAGCCTGGTATAACCATGTCGGTGTGCGCGGCGGTGCCGCCTCGGCCAGCTCGAGCAGCGTGAGCCCCAATATACAATGGGAGCCGATTCTAAACAACGACGCTACGCCGAAGGTGTCTTACACTCGCGGCGGTCAGCCGTTTACGCCGGCCACCGTTCGACCTGATATTGTTTTTTTATGACCATTCAGCCAATAACACGCCAACCGCACGGGCTGAGATGGACGTAATCGAGGTCAAGATCGACACGGCGTTGTTCGGCGGAGGGATGGACGAGGCTCGCTCTCAACGCGATGCATATATATCGCTACTGAAGGCAAAGGGCGTGCCTGCGCGAGCATACCCGCTTACCGCCTCCTACTCCGACCTGTTTGAGGTTCTGTTGAGCGATTGTGGCCGGCCCAGCGTGAGTTATCGCTACTCTCTCCTCTATCGGGTCGCAGGTCCTGAGCCCGGGCTGTTGATGATTTCCAGGATTCCCGTACAGGTTCGCTGTTCGCTGGCAACCCCGTCGCCGTCGCCGTCGCCGTCTGACGAAGGCGTCGATCCGACACCTGGGCCCTCGGATCCGACGAGCGTGCCCGACATCCCGTCACTGCCACTGTCTGTCCAGACGCCATACGGGCCGAGTGCCAGTGAGCAGCCATCGCAAGGCGGCAGTGAGCCGTCCAAGAAGACCATCGCAGGCTGCATGCTCCAAGCCGCTGAGATTGGGGGGGCCATGTTGCAGAGAATGGCCCAGGTTGCTCAGGAAGCTTGGAATCGGTCGCTTGCACTCGTAGCGGTCAATCCCTACGCTAAGCCGGCGCTTGAACGGGTGGCTGCGATAGGCGATCAAGCGGAAAGCTTCCAAATTGCGGCCGGGGGGTTCGCGGAAGGTGGTGGCGGTGTCGCGATTGTCGGCGGCGCCATCGAAGTTGGAGCCGTCATTGGTGCTGGGGTAATCATCGGCGTTACTGCATCTTGCGCGCAGAACCCCAATGTCTTCGGTGACCCTCACTTGGTTACTCTGGATGGTAGGTCCTTCAACCTGCAGGCCGTTGGAGAGTTCACCCTCGTACGCGCCGCTGATACTAGCTTCGACCTCCAAGGTAGATTCGTGCCCACGGCCGGCACCGTATCTGTGCTTAGTTCTGTCGCCTTTCGCGCCGCAGGCCACTTGATCGAGCTGACAGCAAGTGGCGCCGTATCTGTCGATGGCTCCAACGATGCTTTGGTCGTTGATGGAGGGGTCCGCCTCGGATCTGATGTCGCCATCTATCGGTCGGGAACAAAGGTCGTAGCGATCGTCCGGAGTCCAGGGGTTGTGATCCAGGTTCATTCCGGATCTATCAGCATTGCTATGGACCCATCAGTTCGAAGCGAAGGTTTGCTTGGCGATAATGACGGCGATCCATCAAATGATGTGATGACGGCATCAGGGGAGCTGGTTAGCCCGCAAAACTCGGCCGTCCTCTACGGACGTTATGCAGACTCTTGGCGGGTGACGAGCGCAGATTCGGCCTTCACCTATGCGGCTGGCAAGGACACGAATTCGTATACGGACAAGACGTTCCCGTCGACGGTGAAGACGTTGGCTGACTTCTCGGCGGATGAGTTGCAGGCGGCGTCCAAGACGTGTGTGGCGGCTGATGTGGCGGCGGGCCCGGCGCTTGAGGATTGTATGTATGACCTTTTGGTGACCGGTGGTGACGCGTATGTGAAGGCGGCCGCGGCGGTCCCGGACACGGTGGTGGGTGACTCGGTCGGCTTCGTGAATGGAGCGTTGTCGGAGGATTACGCGGCTCCGGTGGCATCGAATCTGGCGGCGCCGACGTATCTGAGCGACGCGGCGCTGGGACGGATGGCTGGCCCGTTCTTTGACGACAAGGCATACACGTTCACGGTGACCGGTGTGCCTAGGCATGACACGGTGTCGCTGTCGACGGATCTGGTGTTGTTGGGCGAGACCGGGTCTGATTCGGTGACTCAAGGGGCCGCAGTGTGGGTCGACGACAAGAAGGTGTTCGGCGGCCACCTGGAGACAACCGGCAGTGAGGGTCTGCCCGCTGAGGTGACCGGTGAAGGCAGTGGAACCCTGGCGAACGGGACCTCCTATCGCAAGGTCAAGCTCGCGCTATCAGTGCCGCATGTTGGCGGGGCGTTGAAGGTGCGGATCGTGCCGGAGGGCTTCAAGAGCATTCTTGGCGCCAGTCTGGCGGTCAATCAGTTGGATCTGTCGCTGACGAGTCCGCCAGCACAGGTCTTTGGCGCGCCGCTGCCGACCGTGGTGTCGGACGGGGTGCCGTCGGCGGGTGCGGGTCGTTTGGAGACCGCGGGCGCGGAGGATGACTACCTGCTGACGATCAATGGTGCGGCGGGGACTGACAGCCTGCTGGTTGAGACGGCCTGCCAGAGCCAGATCCATACGGAGCTGTACGGCCCAGATGGCGCTGTTGCAGTGCCGGCGGATCGGAGGTGTGAGCACCGGCTATATGAGGGACTCCCGAACGGGCTGTACCGGCTCGTCGTCACCGGCACGGGGTCGGCGGCCACATATTCGCTCCAGATCATGAACAAGCCCGTTCCGCAGGTCTTTGACTATGCGGTTGGTCAGAAGGTCGAGAACGGCAAGATCGGCGGCCAGCAGGTGGCTGGTGCGGGCAATTTGGAGACGACGGCGTCGGAGGACGTCTATCACTTCACGGTGCCTGCTGGTGGTTTGCGGGTGGTGTTCGATGGCTCGGGCCTGCCGTGCAACGGCAGCGGTGCGGCGAAGTTGGTCAACGATGCTACCGGGATAAACCTCGGTCAGGTTTGTGGTCACTACGAGCGCGACCTGGCTGAGGGTGGCTACACCATTGATGTTCCCTCGGCGGGCTCGTGGCCTTCGGGAACCTATACGTTCAACACGTTCGTGAAACCGGCGGCCCAGTCGTTCGACTATGCGGTTGGGCAGAAGGTGGAGGACGGGAAGATCGGTGGCGTCGCCACTGCGGGTGCGGGCAACTTGGAGACGACAGCGTCGGAGGACGTCTATCACTTCACGGTGCCGGCTGGTGGTTTGCGGGTGGTGTTCGATGGTTCCGGCCTGCCGTGCAACGGTAGTGGTGCGGCGAAGCTCGTGAAGGACGCGACCGGGGCCAATCTCGGCCAGATATGTGGTCATTACGAGCGCGACTTGGCCGAGGTGCCTACACAATCGATGTTCCTTCGGCCGGGTCGTGGCCTTCGGGCACCTACTGGTTCAACACGTTCGTGAAACCAACCCCACAGTCGTTCGATTATGCGGTTGGGCAGAAGGTGGAGGACGGGAAGATCGGTGGCGTCGCCACTGCAGGTGCGGGCAATTTGGAGACGACCGCGAGTGAGGACATCTATCACTTCACGGTGCCGGCGGGCGGGCTGCGGGTGGTGTTCGACGGTTCGGGCTTGCCCTGCAACGGCAGCGGGGCGGCGAAGCTTGTGAAGGATGCGACCGGTGAGAACCTAGGTGGGGTGTGCAACCACTACGAGCGGGATCTGGCCGCCGGTGCCTACACGATTGACATCCCTTCGGCCGGGTCGTGGCCCTCAGGGACCTACTGGTTCAACACGTTCGGCCGCCCGCTTCCGCAGGTCTTCGATTATGCCATCGGTCAGAAGGTGGAAAACGGGAAGATCGGCGGTGTAGCGACCTCCGGCGCAGGCAACTTGGAGACGACGGCGTCGGAGGACATCTATCACTTCACAGTGCCGGCGGGCGGGCTGAGAGTGATGTTCGACGGTTCCGGCCTGCCGTGCAACGGCAGCGGTGCAGCGAAACTCGTCCGGGATACGACTGGCGAGAACCTAGGCGGGGTGTGTGGTCACTATGAGCGTGATCTAGTCGAGGGCAGCTACACGATCGACATTCCCTCGGCCGGGTCGTGGCCCTCCGGGACCTACACGTTCAACACATTCGTGAAGCCGGCCTCGCAGTCGTTCACCTTTGAGATCGGTGACAAGGTGGAGGACGGGAAGATCGGAGGCGTCGCGACTCCTGGTGCGGGAAATCTGGAGACGACAGCGTCGGAGGATATCTATCACTTCACGGTGCCGGCTGGTGGTTTGCGGGTGGTGTTCGATGGTTCGGGGTTGCCGTGCAACGGCAGCGGGGCGGCGAAGCTTGTGAAGGATGCGACCGGTGAGAACTTGGGTGGGGTGTGCGGCCACTATGAGCGTGATATGGCTGAGGGTGCCTACACGATCGACATCCCGTCGGCCGGGTCGTGGCCCTCCGGGACCTATACGTTCAACACGTTCGTGAAACCAGCCCCGCAGTCGTTCGACTATGTCATTGGTCTGAAGGTGGAGAACGGCAAGATCGGCGGTGTGACGATCCCGGGTGCGGGGAACCTTGAGACCACCGTAAGCGAGGATATCTATCACTTCACAGTCCCGGCTGGCGGGTTGCGGGTGGTGTTCGATGGTTCGGGCCTACCGTGCAACGGCAGCGGGGCGGCGAAGCTTGTGAAGGATGCGACCGGTGAGAACTTGGGTGGGGTGTGCAACCACTATGAGCGTGATATGGCTGAGGGTGCCTACACAATCGACATCCCGTCGGCCGGGTCGTGGCCCTCAGGCACCTACACGTTCAACACCTTCGTGAAACCAGCCCCGCAGTCGTTCGACTACGCCATCGGTCAGAAGGTGGAGGACGGGAAGATCGGTGGTGTGAGCACGCCGGGCGCGGGGAACCTTGAGACCACCGTAAGCGAGGATATCTATCACTTCACGGTCCCGGCTGGCGGGTTGCGGGTGGTGTTCGATGGTTCGGGGTTGCCCTGCAACGGCAGCGGGGCGGCGAAGCTGGTCAACGATGCGACTGGGGCCAGTCTCGGCCAGGTGTGTGGTCATTATGAGCGCGATCTGGTTGAGGGTGGCTACACGATCGATGTTCCTTCGGCCGGGTCGTGGCCTTCGGGCACTTATACGTTCAACACGTTCGTGAAGCCAGCGGCCCAGTCGTTCGACTATGCCATTGGTCAGAGGGTGGAGAGCGGGAAGGTCGGTGGCGTCGCCACTGCGGGTGCCGGGAACCTGGAGACGACCGCGAGCGAGGACATCTATCACTTCACAGTGCCCGCGGGCGGTCTACGGGTGGTGTTCGATGGGGACGGGCTGCCGTGCCGCGGTGGCACCGCGAAGCTCGACCGGGATGCGACTGGGGAGAACCTGGGTGGAGTTTGCAGCCACTACGAGCGCGACCTCGCCGCTGGTGCCTACACCATCGACATCCCCTCATCGGGTTCGTGGCCTTCGGGCACCTACTGGTTTGTGACCTACACGAACATGCCCACCGGCGCGATCCTGGCCAAGTGGAACACCGTCGGTGGGGTGACCGGCAGCCTCGGCGTCCCGATCGCTGCCCAGGTCTGCGACGGCCCGGTGTGTTGGCAGTCCTTCCAAGGCGGCCAGATCGCCACGGTCGGAAGTTCAGCATGGATCACGACAGATGCGATCCGGCAACGCTGGCTCGACACCGGAGGCCCTACCGGCTCGCTCGGCACGCCAACCGGTAGCTCGCTCACCACGGCGAAGGACAACGGGTTCGGGCAGCACTTCCAAAACGGCGAGATCTACGGCACCACAACACTGGGCGCCCACAGCGTCCAGGCCCCAGTCCTCGCCAAATGGAAGAACGCCAACTACGAAGCCGGCACCTACGGCTACCCCACCGCTGACCAAACCTGCACCGACACCCAATGCAGCCAGACCTTCCAAGGAGGCACGATCACGGCCACCAGGTAGTCAGGCCGTGGATCTCTTTTGGGAGTGGCTCGGTTCGCTATCGGCGTTGGTTGCCTCCCGTCCGGCTTCGGCCAGTGTAGCCAGAACCACCCGGACGGCGGCCCGCTCCAGCCGGTCGGGACGGCCCAGCGCGACGATCGCGCGGACGGAGCGGACGTCGGTCAGCGGCAAGAGGACGACGTCCGGCCGCGCCCTGGTCGTGAACCGTGGCAGCAGGGCGCAGCCCTGACCGGCGGCGACCAGCGCCTCGACCACTCGGTTGTCGCGGATCCGCTGGACAACCTCGAGCGTTTGTCCCGCGCGGTTCTCGATCGCGATCCGGACGGTGTCGAACGGGAAGCCCAGCGGGACGCCGATCCAGCGCTCGCCGGCCAGGTCGGATGCAGTCAGCGAGCGGTGGGCGGCCAGCCGGTGCGCGACAGGTATGGCCACGTCCAGCGGCTCATGGGCGAGCGTGTGCGCCACCAGGCGATCCGAGCCGGCCGGGACCGCCGAGAGCGTGTGGCCGATCACGAGGTCGTGGTCGGCGGCACGGCTCGCGAAGTCCTCCTCGGCCACGTCCTCGTCCGCGAGCCGCAGGTCGATGGCGGTGCCGGTCAGTCGCGCCAGCAGCCCGGGAACGAGGAACTCAAGCGCGCTGGGCAGACCGGCGATCGTCACCGTCCCGGTCGGCCCACCCTGCAGGTCGTCCAGTTCGCGCTGGAGCCGTCCGAGGGAGGTCTCCACCTCGACCGCTCCCTCCGCCAGCAGCCGTCCCGCGGCGGTGAGCCTCAGCCCGCGCCCGTCCGGCTCGACCAGGGCCGTCCCGAACGCCCGCTCGGCGTTGCGCAGCTGCTGGCTCACCGCGGAAGGCGAGCGGTAGGTGGCGGCGGCCACCGCCGTGATCGTGCCGCGGTCAGCCAGCTCGCGGAGCAGCTCCAGGTGTCGGAGATCCATGAAGGCAGCCTAAATGACGATTTCAGAAGAAGAGGCATTGTCCTTCATGGTTGCTGGCCCGACGATGGGGATGTGCCCGTCCGTCACCGCCTGCTCGCGATCGCCGTCGCCGCCATCTGGGGCGTGAACTTCCTCGCGATCCACGCCTCGCTCGCCCAGTTCCCGCCGTTCTTTCTCGTCGCGCTGCGGTTCGCGCTGATCGCCGTGCCGACCGTGCTGTTCGTCCCGCGCCCCCAGGTGCCGCTGCGCTGGCTGGTCGGCTACGGCCTCGGTTTCGGCGTGGCGCAGTTCACGTTCCTCTACTGGGGCATGGCCGCCGGCATGCCGACCGGGCTCGCGTCCCTGGTGTTGCAGTCCTCGGCGCCGTTCACCCTCGTGCTCGGTGCGCTCCTGCTGCACGAGCGGGTGCGCGGACGCCAGTGGCTGGGCATCGGCATCGCGGTCGTGGGCATGGCGCTGGTCGGGCTGTCCCGCGCGCAGGCCGCCGCCCTGCTGCCGTTCCTGCTGGTGCTCGCCGGTGCCCTCGGCTGGGCCTTCGGCAATCTGGCGAGCCGACTCGCCCAGCCGCCCAACCCGCTGCACCTGACGCTGTGGATGTCGGTGGTGGTGCCGGTGCCGATGCTCGCGCTGTCGGTGCTCACCGAGGGGCCCGCTCAGATCAGCGCGGCGGTGGCCGGATCGTTCAGCGCCGCGGCGCTCCCGGCCTGGCTCGGCCTGCTCTACACCTGTGTGATCGGGACGGCCGTGGGCTCGGGCATCTGGACCTGGCTGCTGGCCCGGCATCCGGCGGGTGTGGTCGCCCCGTTCTCCATGCTGGTGCCTGTCGTCGGGATCCTCGCCGCGGCGCTGGTCCTGGGCGAACGGCCGAGTTGGCTGGAGTTGCTGGGCGGGGCGGTGGTGGTCTCCGGCGTCCTGGTCGGCGCCCGTCGTCCGCGGCCGGCTGTTGCCCTTCGGGATGGTCTGCCGGACGCCGAGGTCGCGGTCGCGCCGTGACGCGCGCGTGACTCAGCGGTCGTCAGGCTTGGGTTCCGGGTCCGGATCGGGTCCGGCGTCCTCCTGGTGGCGCAGGTCCTCTTCGCGGCGGCGCAGGTCGTCCTCCCACTGCCTGAGCCTGCGCTCACGGTCGGTGGTCTTCTTCAGGGACGCGAGGAACTCGGGGTCGTCGTCCGGCGCCTTCGTGCGCTGGGTGGGTGGCTGTTCCCACTCGCTGGTCCCGGGACGCGGACGAGCCGGCGCCGACGTCGGCGTGCGCGGCACATTGATCGGACGGCCGGCGATCAGCCACGCGATACCGCCGACCAGGGGCACGACGATCACCAGCAGGATCCAGGCCCATTTCGGCAGGTTCCGGACGCGCGCGTCGTCGGCCAGGATGCAGTCGATCAGGCAGAAGACGAGCAGGATGGCTTCGATCGCGAAAGGCAGGATGCGGATCATCGGACTCCCGGTTGGTTGCCTCCACGATAGGCGATCCCGGCAATCCTCCGGTGCCGGTCGGACCGGATCGGGACGAGCTCAGGCGGCCATCGACCGCGTGTGCAGTTGACCGCAGAAGGCCTGCGCGACCAGGCGCCCATTACGGGACACTTCCGTGTCGTGGACGTGCATCGCGCGGCGCATGGTGCGTCCGTCACCGCCCGAGAGTTCGGCCCAGCGTCCCATCAGCTCGGGCGAGGCCTCGGGATGGAACTGCACGCCGACGGCCGAGCCGATCCGGAACGCCTGGTTGGCGTAGTGATCGCTCGTCGCCAGTGAGTCGACGCCCGGCGGGAGCTTCGTGACGACATCGTTGTGGGACTGGGCGAGCAGCGACCGTCCGGACTCGGCCAGCCGACCCAGCAGCGGGTCGTCGGAGGCGCCGGCGTGCCAGCTCACCGGGGTTGCACCGTGCTCGCCACCGCCCGGGTGGTTCACCGTGACCTTCCCGCCGAACGCCTCGGCCAGCAACTGGTGGCCGAGGCAGATGGCCAGGGTGGGGATCTCGGCGTCCACCGCCGCCACCATCAATTCCTTGAGCGGCTCGATCCACGGGTGGTCGGCGCCGTCGTGGGCGCTCATCGTGCCGCCCAGGACGAGCAGGCCGTCGCCGAGGCTGTCCACGTCCGGGACGTCACGCTGCCACAACGGCACCGCTCTGACCAGCACCCGGTTGCTCGCGAGCCAGGGACCGAAGCGGTCCACCGGCACCTGCGGGTCCGGCTGGATGATCGTCGCACGCACTGCCCTCGGCATGTGTTGGAGAGTAGCCGACGAATCTGACGGACAGGTTACGGCGCCCTTCGTCAGGCTCAGGGAGCAGGGCGGTTCGGACCCTTCGTCAGGCTCAGGGGGCAGGGCGGTTCGGACCCTTCGTCAGGCTCAGGGGGCAGGGCGGCTCGGACCCTTCGTCAGGCTCAGGGAGCGTGTGTCAGGCGGCCCGTGCCGGCTCGGCGTCCAGCACCTCGAGCGGATCGGCCACCCGGGTCAGCGACGGCCCGACCCGGCGCGACACCGCCAGGCTGGCCAGCATGCCGACCAGCACCACGAGCAGCGCGTGCTGGGTGCCACCGAGCGCCGCGGCGGCCACCCCGACCAGCGGGGCAGCGGTCATCGCCGCGACCGAGCCCATGGACGACATCACCGACACGCGCGCGGGCGCCTTCCTTGGGTCGTCGGAGACGGCGGCGACCGTGATCGGGAAGCAGAGCGCGGCGCCGACACCCCACAGGGCGACGCCGACCAACGCCACTTGCGGACGGGAGGAGAGCCCGAACAACGCCAGGCCCAGGAAGCCGAACAGCCCGGAGAGTTGCAGGCTGGCGACGCGACCGAGCCCGTCGATCACCCGCGTGCCGAGCACGCGGACGACGGCCATCGAGCCGATGAACACGCCGAGTACCAGTCCGCCGATGGCCTCGGTCGAGCCGAATCCGTCCACGAAGGCGAGCGCGAGCCAGTTGTTGGCCGCACCCTCGCTGAGGGCTGCCGCGAACGCCACCACGCCGATCAGGACCGTGCGAGGTTCCGTCCAGACCGTGAACCCGCCCTTCCGGTCCGACCGTTGCGCGCGGTGCCTGGACGGGACGGGGGCGCCCGGCATCACCATGCCGGCGGCGAGAGCGGCAAGCCGCAGGCCGCCGACGAGCACGCCGACGACGGCGAACTGCGCCACGACGGGGATGCCGGCGGACGACGCTGCGGCGCCGAGCACCGACCCGCCGACCGCGCCGGCCGAGAAGGCGGCATGGAAGTGGGGGATCACCGCGCGTCCGTAGGCCTGCTCGATGCGCGCGGACTCGACGTTCATCGGCACGTTCAGCAGGGCGCCACCGATGCCGTTGACGATGATCCCGAGTCCGAAGACCTCGCGCGAGGCCAGCGACGGCCCGACCCCCATCAGCACGAACCCCGCACTCATGACGACAGCTCCGGCTGCGAACACGCGGGCGCTGCCGAAGCGCGCCAGCAGCGTGGCGGAGGAGAACACCGTCGCCAGGGCGCCGATCGAGCCCACCAGGAGGATGCCGCCGAGTTCCACGGCGCTGAGCCCGAGATCGTCCCGGACGCTGGGTACGCGGGCCAGCCAGGAGAAGGAGATGACGCCGCTCAGGGCGAAGGCGCCGAGTAGCAGGACGCGGGCACGCTCGTGCGCCGCGATGGCATGGGTTGGCCGGAACACAACACTCGCGATCGGATAGGGACGGTCAGAGCTCCCATTCCGCGGGCGTCGGACTCAGGTCGGAGGGCATGCCTCCGGGCGGCCAGCCAGGCTGGACCGCGGCTTCGGGGATCGCTCCCAATCCCATCAAGCTGGACCGGTGTTCGTCAAACCCAAACGCCGGTCGGGGTTGGACTGTCTTGGTGGCAATTGGTCCGGCCAGACGGTGATATAGTTAAGTTCTCAACTACTTAGTTCTCAACTACCGCGAAAGACCTCGATGACCCTGCAGAACCTGACCGAGCCGCTGACCGCCCAGAGCATCTTCACCGACATGCACACCGCTTACCGCTTCACCCCTGAGCCGGTGACGGACGAGGAGCTGGCCCGGGTCTACGAGCTCGCCAAGTTCACCCCGACCGCCCTGAACAGCCAGCCGCTGCGGATCACCTTCGTCCGTTCCGAGGCCGCCAAGGCCCGGCTGCTGCCGCTGCTGGCCGAGACCAACCGCGCCAAGTCGGCGTCTGCGCCGGTGGTCGCCATCCTGGCCGCGGACACCGACTTCCACGAGAACCTGCCGGTGGTCAATCCGCAGTCCCAGGGCGCAAGGGAACGCTTCGCCGCCAACGACGAGCACCGCAGCGCAATGGCCCTGAACAACGCCTGGCTGCAGGCCGGCGGCTTCATCCTCGCCGTCCGCGCCGCCGGCCTGGACGCAGGCCCGATGGGTGGCATCGACGCCGCAGGCATCGACCGCGAGTTCTTCGCAGACACGCCGCTGCGGTCGTTCATGGTGGTGAACATCGGCCATGTCGCTGACGACGGGGCCTTCCCGCGCAACCCGCGGCTGGGCTTCGACCAGGCGGTCACTCTCGCCTGAGCCTGTGTTGGCTGAGCTTGACGAAGCCCCACCGGCGCCCTTCGTCAGGCTCAGGGAGCATTGCGAGGCTCAGGGAGCATTGCGAGGCTCAGGGAGCATTGCGAGGCTCAGCGAGCATTGCGAGGCTCAGGGAGCGTTGTGGGACTCCACGACTTTCAGCACCTCGGCCAGCACGGCCGGGTGGCCGAGCGGACGGAAGTGGCCGGGCACGTCCACCTGCACGTTGTGGGCGCCGGGGAGTTCACTGCCCTCGGGGACGTGTTCGTCCCACGGCCCGAAGATCGAGGTGATCCGCCCGTTGACCGCGGAGAGCGCGGCCAGGGCGGTCAGGCTCGAGTGACCGGGGACGAGCGGACGCAGGCTGCGCAGCGGGAGCAGGTGCGCCCGGCTGGAACCGCCGAATGGCGTGCTGATCGCAACCACGCGCGAGATCCGGCCGTCCAGGTCGTTGGCGAGGGCCAGCTTGCCGATCAGCCCACCCTTGCTGTGCCCGACGAGCACCACGTCGTGCAGGTCGCGCGCGGCGAGCAGCGCGAGGACGATCTTCGCGCCGTCCGCCACGGGCGCGCGGGTGTGGCCGAGGTCGGTCACGACGTGAACGGCGTGGCCGCGGCGGTGCAGCGGCACGATCAGTGGACGCAGGAACCGCCAGTCCTCGTACACGCCGGGAAGCGCGACGACCGTCCGGCCATCGCCCTCTGCGTAGTGGTCGGGCGAGGCGGGGGCGAACAGCGTGCTGGCCCAGACCAGCCCGGCCCAGAGGTAGTCCAGTGTCCACCACCACGCCCTGCGAAGACTCACGGCCCTAGTCTGGCCGATGACGCGATTCCGGGGCGCGATGCGCTTCAGGCATGGGATCAGGCCGTCTCTGCCGATCCGGACCCGGAATCGCGACACGGCTCTTGAGCGGAACAGGTAGGAACGGTGTATGGAGGTGGTCGCGGAGCTGTGGCGAAGGGCTGTGGCGCGCCACGCGGCGCCCACACCCGAGGTGTCGGCGGTGATCGGTGCGGTCGCGCTGGCCCTCGTGCTGCTTGCCTGGCCGCTGGTACGGCTGCTCGTGACGGTCTGCCACGAGGCTGGTCACGCCGTGGTGGCCACGCTCGCCGGACGGAAGCTGAGCGGCATCCGCGTGCACTCGGACACCTCCGGACTGACCACGAGCCGCGGTCGCCCGACGGGACCAGGCATGGTCGCGACGCTGCTCGCCGGTTACGTGGCCCCGTCTGCCGTCGGCCTGGGTGCGGCAGCCCTGGCCGGCGCTGGGTACGCGGTCGGCCTGCTGTGGCTGATCGTCGTGCTGCTCGCGCTGATGCTCTTGAAGCTCCGCAACCTCTACGGCGCGCTGATCGTGCTGGCGACCGGTGTGCTGGTGGGCGTGTTCTCCTGGTACGCCACGCCGCCCGTCGCCGGCTGGCTCGCCCACGGGATCGCCTGGCTGCTCCTGCTCGCAGCGCCGCGTCCGGTCGTCGAACTGCTGTTCTCGCACGCACCGGGCTCGGACGCCGCACAGCTCGCGGCGATCACCCACGTGCCGCGGGTGATCTGGATCGTGCTGTGGCTGGTGCTCACCCTGGGAGCGCTGGTGCTCGGGGCGAGCTGGCTGCTGCGGCTACCCGTTGGTTGACCTGCGTCCGGGACCGTTTTTGACGGCCGCTCGGGGTCTCGACAGGCTCGACCAGCCGTGGCCGAGCGCAGCTAGCGCTGGCGGGACACCAGGTTGACGAAGACGTCCTCGATCGTGGGGTCGACCTTTGCGACGACCGCCGGGTGGCCAGCGGTGGCCAGTCGGTCACGGAGCACGGCGTCGGTGAGCGGGGAGCCGGCGGGGACCACCGCGTGCAGGGTTGCCCCGGACAGGTACGCCTCGTCGATGCCGTCGGCCGCCTCGAGCCACTGCAGCACGGCGTCCACGTCGCGGGTCGAGATGTCGAAGATGCGCTGGTCCATGTGGTCGGAGCGGATCTCCGCGGGGCTGCCGTCGGCGATGATCCGGCCGCGGTAGATGAACGCGAGGCGGTTGCAGTGCGCGGCCTCGTCCATGTAGTGGGTGGTGACGAACAGCGTGACGCCACGGCTGGCGAGGTCGTAGAGCAGGTCCCAGAACTGCCGCCTGGCTACGGGGTCGACGCCTGACGTGGGCTCGTCGAGGAACAGCAGTTCCGGTTCGTGGATCGTGGCCGCGCCCAAGGCCAGCCGCTGCCGCCAGCCCACGGAGAGATTGCGAGTGAGCTCGTCCTCGCGTCCGACCAGATCGGCCATGCGCAGCACGTACTCGCGCTGGGCGGCGAACTTCTCCGGCTCCAGGTCGTAGACCCCGGCGTAGAACTTCAGGTTCTCGTCGACGGTCATGTCCTCGAACAGGGCGAACTTCTGGCTCATGTAGCCGATCCGGCGCTTCACCCGGTCGGGATGCCGCACCACGTCGACGCCCAGCACCTCCGCCCGTCCCGACTTCGGACGCAGGGTGCCCGTGAGCATCCGGATCGTCGTCGTCTTGCCCGAGCCGTTCGGGCCGAGGAAGCCGAAGATCTGGCCGCGGGGGACGTCGAGGTCGATGCCGTCGACGGCCGTGAAGTCGCCGAACGTCTTGGTGAGGCCGCGGATGGAGATCGCCGGGGCTTCATCGCTGGCCCTTCGTGACGCTCCCTCGTTCCTCGGGAGCTCCTCAGGGACCGTTTGGCGGTAGCTCATCGTCCCTCCTCACTCCGCGATCCGGCGGCGGGTGGCGATGATCGAGGCGCCGAAGATCACCACGGCGAAGCCGGCCAGGGCCAGCATCGGGACGGTGAGGGCGGCGAACCCGCTGCCCTTCACGAACGCGCCGCGCAGCACTTCGAGCGCCCAGGTCAGCGGGATCAGGTTCGTCAACGGCTGGACGATCGCAGGCATCGACTGGATCGGGAAGATGAAGCCGGACAGCACCATCGTCGGGATCATCACGAACATCATCGCCTGCTGGGCCTGGTGCCGCGTCCGCGACACCAGCGAGATCAGCAGCCCCAGCCCGATGCACGTGAACATGAACAGACCCAGCCCGACCAGCACGACCCAGAAGTTCCCGTTGAACGGCACCTTGAACCAGAACAGTCCGCCCGCGGCCACCAGCAGCATCTGGGCGGTCGCCAGCGCTGCGTAGGGCGTGAGTTTGCCGATGAGGTACTCGGTGGCGTGGATCGGGGTGACGAACATCTGCTCCAGCGTCCCCGACTCCCGCTCCTTCACCACGGCCTGGCTCATGATCGCCATCAGCGAGATCATCATGATCGCCGCGATCAGGCCGGGGATCATCGTGTTCACCGGATCAAGCGTCGGGTTGAACATCACCCGTACCTGCGCGTCGATGCCCGGACCGGTGACGCTCACGCCCTGCTCGGTCATCCGGTCGGCGTTGAACTGCGCGATGATCTGGGACGCGTACCCGCTACCGACGGCGGAGATCTGCGAGTCCGAGCCGTCGACGATGATCCCGATCGGCGCGGTCTCGCCGCGGTCGAGCCGGTCCTGGGTGCCCTCCGGGATGACCAGCGCGACCTTGGCGGTGCCGCGGTCGAGCAGCGGACGCAGGTCGTCCTCGGTCGCGGGGGTCTGCGTGATCGTGAAGTAGCCCGAGCCGGAGAAGGCGGCCTCGAGCTTGCGCGAGGTGGACGTCTGGTCGAGGTCCACCACCGCCGTGGCGAGGTTGCGGATGTCCACGGCCACCACGTAGCCGAACAGGATCAGCTGCAGGACGGGCATGACCAGCAGCAACCGGATCAGGAGTGGATCGCGGCGCAGCTGGGTGAATTCCTTCCAGATCAGCAGCCGGATTCGCCGGGCACTCATCGCGCGGACCTCCTGCCGTAGAGGACTGAAGAGATCACGAGCATCACCAGCGCGTACACGGTGAGTGCGGCCAGCTCGGGCCACAGCTCCATGAAGCCCGCGCCCTTCAGGAAGACTCCGCGCGAGATCGTCACCATGAACCGCGCGGGGAACAGATAGCTCACCCACTGCAGGAACACCGGGATCTGGTCCAGGGCGAACGCGAAGCCGGAGAGCAGGAAGGCCGGCAGGAAGGCAATCAGCATCGCGAGGATGTTCGCCGTGTCCAGGCTCGGCGCGATCGCCGAGATCACCAGCCCCATGCCGAGGGAGGCGAACACGAACAGCGCCGACCCGAGCGCCAGCGTCCAGAAGTCGCCCCGCAACGGGACGCCGAAGATGGAGCGCCCCAGCCCCGTGATCAGCGCCATGTCCGCGAACGCGATCAGCGTCCAGGGCAGCAGCTTGCCGATCATCAGTTCGATCTGGCGCATCGGGCTCACCTCGAGCTGCTCCTGGGTGCCCTGGTCGCGCTCGCGGACCAGCGTCACCGCTGTCTGCTGCACGGTGACGATGGCAAGGATGACCACCATCAGGCCCGGGATCAGGAAGTCCGACGACTTGCGCTCGGGGTTGTACCAGGTGCGGATTCGCGGTTCGAGCGTGCCCAGGCTGGACAGGTCGAGCCCCTGCTGATCGGCCCACTGGCGGGTCAGTTGCTGGCTGTAGAGCTGGTTGAGCGCCACCGAGTAGGCCTGCGAGACCTTGGCCGCGGTCGGCTCGCTGCCGTCGATCAGCACGGCCACCTGGGCCGCCTCTCCGCTGGCCAGGGTGCGGGCGAAGCCGGCCGGGATCACGACCGCCACCCGGGCGGAGTTCGCGTCGAACGCGGCGTCGACCTGGGCCATCGTGCCGCCGTGGGCGACCACGTCGAAGAAGGTGGATGCCTCGTACCGCTCGACGTAGGTGCGGCTGGTCTGGGTCTGGTCGAGGTCGATCACGATGGTCGGGACGTTCTCGACGTCGAAGCTGATCGCGTAGGCGAACAGCAGCAGCTGGATCACCGGGGTGATCACGACGGCGAGCAGCATCCTGGGGTCCCGGCCGAGGTGCCGGAACTCCTTGTGGACGATCGCGCCGATGCGCATGAGCGCGGCCCTCATGACGCGTTCCCTCGGGCTTCGTCAGGCTCAGCCATCACGGTGGGGTGGGCTTCGTCAGGCTCAGCCACCATGTTCCCTGAGCTTGACGAAGGGGCTTCGTCAGGCTCAGCCATCACGGTGGGGTGGGCTTCGTCGGGCTCGGCCGTCATGGTGGGGTGGGCTTCGTCAGGCTCAGCCACCATGTTCCCTGACCTTGACGAAGGGTCCGCGAGGTAGGCGAACACGCTCTCCATGTCGGGGGCGACCTCGCGGATGGCTGCGTCGGAGACGCCCGCGGAGGCGAGGGCGGACGCGAGCGCGGGCTCGGGCTCGCCCGGCCCGTCCCAGAGCACCCGGACGACGTCGCCCAGCAGATGCGCAGAGCTCACCCCGGGCAGGTGCTCGACCGCAGCCATCGCCGCCCTGGCGCCGGTGGCGGAGACCTCCAGCAGGCGGCCGGGCACCTCGGCCTTGATCTCGTCCGGCGTGCCGGACTGGCGGATCCGGCCCCGGTCGAGGAAGGCGATGTCGGTGCAGCGCTCGGCCTCGTCCATGTACGGCGTGGCGACGAGCACCGTCTTGCCGTCGCGGTGGAGCCCGGCCAGGATGCGCCAGAACTCGCGCCGGGAGACCGGGTCGACACCGGTGGTCGGCTCGTCGAGCAGCAGGAGGTCGGGCTCGTGCATGAGGGTGGTGGCCAGCATCAGCTTCTGCTTCATGCCGCCGGAGAGGAACTGCGCCTGGCGTCTGGTGAACTCATCCAGCCCCATGCCCTCCAGCAGAGCCTTCGACCGGGTCCGCCGGTCCGCGCGACTCACGCCGCGGATCGTCGCGAAGAACTCCAGGTTCTCCGCGACGGACAGGTCGGGGTACATCGAGAACCGCTGCGACATGTAGCCGATCCGCGGCGTCACCAGGTCGCGCTCGCGTGTCACCGAGTGGCCGAACACGTCGGCGTCCCCTGCGTCAGGGGTGAGCACGGTGGCGAGCATGCGGATCAGGGTCGACTTGCCCGCGCCGTCCGGCCCGAGCAGGCCGAACACGGCGCCGGTGGCGATGTCGAGGTCCAGGTTCTCGACGGCGAGGGTCTCACCGAAGGTGCGTCGCAGGCCGCGGGCACGGATGGCCGGCGGTGCGGCTGCCTCTCGGGTGGGGGCGTCCGGCGTGGGAGAGGGGAGCATGGTTCAGCCGAGGGCCACGTCCACCGGCATGCCGGCCTTGAGCGTGCCGGACGTGTCCGACACCTTGACCCGCACCTCGTAGACCAGCTTCACCCGCTGATCCTTGGTCTGGACATTGTTCGGGGTGAACTCCGACGTGCTGGCGATGAAGCTGACGCTGCCGTCCCAGGTCTGGGTGCTGGAGTCGGTCGTGAGTTTCGCGGCCTGCCCCATCTTCACGTTCCCGATCTCGGTCTCCGGCACGAACACGCGGACGAACAGGTCGGCCGGATCAGTGATCGTGAGCAAGGTCTTGCCCGGGGACGCGTTCTGCCCGGTGTTGCCGACGACCGAGACCACCGTCCCGTTGCGCGGCGAGGTGATGATCGTGTAGCCGAGCTGCACCTCGGCGAGCTTCACGGCGGCCTCGGCCTGCTTCAGCCTGGCCTGAGCCGCGGCGATATCGGCCTTGGTGGAGTCATTGTCGTTCTTGGCGTTGGTGACGGCCGCCTGGGCAGCTTTCACGCCCTGCTTGGCCTGCTCGAGCTGCAGGTTCAGCGCCGAGCGGTCGAGCCGGACGAGCTCCTGGCCCTTGGTGACCTGGTCACCCTCAGCGACGGAGACCTTGGTGATCCGTCCGGTGAGCGCGGGCGTGACCTGGTACTCGTTGGTCTCGACCGTGCCGGTGAGCTGCTGGGCGGACGCCGCGGTGCTGGTCTGGGTGGCGCTCCACCACCACCAGATGCCGCCGCCGACGAGCAACAGCAGGACGATCACGATCACCGGGATCGGTGGGTGCCTGCGCTTCGCTTCAGCCATGTCCGTTCACCTGTTCGTCTGGTTGGTGTCCGCTGCCTGCCGGCAGCCTTGGATGGTGACCTCCACCGGCACGCCCGCGGGCAGCTGCTCGGTGGCGGTGAGTTCGACCTCGACCGCGCGGGTGAGGTGGACCTCGTCCGTCGCGATGGTGGATGGGGGGTACTGGGCGCTGGTGCCGATGCGGGTGAGCGTGGCCGGAACGGTCGCGGTCGCCCAGTCGCCGGTGATGCTCGCGGCGTCGCCGGCGCAGACCTGGTCGAGTTGGGCGGGGGACAGCCAGGCGGTGACCTTGCTCGGGCCGGTCTCCCGAATGCTCGCCACGGTCGCGTCCGGAGCCAGTTGGTCGCCGGCGGCGGCCACAGAGACCACCACGCCATCCACGGGTGACCTGAGCGTCGCCAGCGAGACCTGCGCGTGCACGACGTCGATCGGCACCTTCATGGCCTCGGCCTTGAGTTCGGCCAGTTCCTTCAGGTCGTTCAGCGTGCCCCTTGCGTCCGTGATCTTCGCCTGGGCGTCGTCGAGCTTCTTGAGCCCGGCCTTCGCCTTCTTGAGACCGGCGGCGAGCTGGGGGACGGTGGCGTTGATCTTCTTCAGCCCCGCGGTCAGCTGCGCGATCTGGGCGGTCAGCTTCTTCGCGTTGGCCTGGAGGTCCTGCAGTGTGGGGTAGTTGGGCGGCGGAACCGGGGGGTAGGTGGCGATCATCTGTTCCACCTGGGCCAGCGCAGCCTTCAGTTTGGGCAGGGCCTGCTGGATGGTCTTCCTCGCCTTCAGCAGCTTGGCCTGTCCGTCGTGGATCTTGTCGATGGCGTCGTGCACCTTCTGCCTGGCGTCCTTGACGTCGGCTTCCTTGTCGTAGGTGGTGTCGATCGCGTCGGAGAGGAGGTCGACGCTGGCCGCCGACGCCTCGGCGTCTGCCTTCGCACTGGCGAGCGCGGCGTCCAGGGCGTGGGTGTCGACGGTCGCGACGACCTGGCCGGCCTGCACGGTGTCGCCCTGGGCCACCTTCACCGATGCGATCCGCACCGTGGTGCCGATGCCGTAGGTCGTGCCGACCGAACTGGTCTTCGGAGCGGTCGTCCCTGTGACCGGGTTGTAGGTGCCGGTGAGGTCGGTGAAGCCGGCGTCCAGGCTGACCGCAGGGACGGTGAGGCTCGGTGCGGTCACGGTCTTGAGGGTGTCGTCCACGGTGCCCGACACCACGATTCCGGACGGGGCGGACGCGCAGCCGGCCAGCACGGCCAGAGCCAGGGTCGCTACACCGAGGCGGCGGGCGCCCATCACAGGCTCCCTGCGCTGACGAGGAAGGCGTCCACCAGTTTCGCGAGTTGCTCCCGCGGGGGCGCGGGCGACGGATCGGCGCTCAGGAAGCCGTCGAGGGCGACATAGGTCATCACCGGGCCGACGAACATCCGTGAACCCAGTGCCGGGTCTGCGATCTTCAGCACGCCCCCGGCGTCGGCCTGGCGGAGCAGCGCTTCCGTGCGGCTGAGGACCTGGCCCGGCAGCGCTTCCCGGAAGCTCTTGCGCAACTCGGGAACGTGGAACACTTCGCCGAGAATCAGCCGCATCATGGCGATCGTCTCCGGCTGCAGCAGGCTGCCGGTCAGCCGGGAGGCGAACTCGACCAGTTGCTCCCGGAGATCGTCGAGCGTCGTGATCTGTGCCGGGCCCGGTGGTAGCAGGGCGAGCTCGTTCATGCTCGCGTACAGCACCTCGGAGAGCAGTTCGACCTTGGTGGGGAAGTAGGCGTACAGCGTCTGCTTGCTCACGCCGGCCTCAGCGGTGACGGCGTCCATCGAGGTGGCGTTGAAACCCTGGGTGAGGAACAGCTTGCGCGCGGCGGACGTGATCTGCTCGCGCTTGGCTGCTCGGCGCCTGGCTGTCGCTGTGGGCACGAACCAAACTGTACGGTTCAGTCTGATCAGAGTCAAACCAAACCGTACAGTTTGGCCATGTGCGACCAGCGCGGCCCTCATCGGAGGTGCTTCGGCAGCGCTTGTACGCTGGTCGCCATGACCGACCCGGTGGCCGACCTCGCTCGCAGGCGCAACGACCTGCCGCTACCGGAGGATCGGATCACGCCACTGCCGAAACGCCTGCTGAAGTCCTGGTGGACGTGGGCTGTGGTCGCGCTCACGGTCGTCTTCGCCGTCGCGCTGGTCGCCCAGTACCGGCTGCTCACCGCGGACACGCCGGTCAGCGGAGGAGTGATCCCAGGCATCAACCCGTCCGCGATCCGCACCGCCTTCTGGTTCGCGCTGCCCACCCTGGCCTTCTGGACGGTCGTGTTCATCTGGGCCGACCGCTACCGACCGCAGCGGCTCGTCGTCTGGTACCTGGTGCTGGGTTGGGGAAGCGCGGTCGCGACCTTCATCGCCGTCCATGTGAACACCTGGGCCGCCCAGCAGCTCGCCATCGCGGGCAACGGCGACCCGGCGACCAACGCCCGCGCCGCGATCTTCATCGCGCCGTTCGTGGAGGAGGCGGCGAAGGCGTCCGTGCTGTTCCTGATCGCCATGATCGCGAGGTACCGGCTCACCTCGCAGGTGTCGCTGATCGTGCTGGCCGGGCTGTCCGCGGCCGGCTTCGCGTTCACCGAGAACATCATGTACTACTCCCGGGCGATCGTTTACGCCTCGGAGAACATCAGTGTGGGGGACGCCAACGCCGCCGTGAGCCAGCTGGTGTGGCTCCGGGGATTCTGGACCTGCTTCGGCCATCCGCTGTTCACGATGATGACCGGCATCGGCGTCGCGATCGCGCTGCGCACCCGCAGCAAGGTCGTCCGGGTGCTCGCGCCGATCGCCGGCTACGGCGCCGCGGCCCTGCTGCACATGATCTTCAACTCGCAGGCCGGCCTGAACAGCGAACAGGGCCAGCTGATGCTGTACGTTCTGGTCGCCATCCCGCTCGTGATCACGATGGTCGGCTACGTGATCCGGCAGGTGCTCAAGCAGGGCCGCGTACTGGCCGCCCGGCTCGGTGACTACGCCCAGCTGGGCTGGCTGCCCCAGAGCGACCCGGTGGTGTTCGCAAAGCAGCGGCTGCGCTGGTGGGCGGTACTGGTGGCCGCCACCCGCGGCTGGACGGTGTTCGTGGCTACCGTCCGGCTCGAGCGCCTGCTGACCGAGCTGGCCTACCTGCGGGACGGCCAGGTGCGCGGCATCTACGACGAAGCGGCGACCGTCCGCGCCCGGTACCTCATCGAACAGACCAAGGCCCTGCGCGGCGTCGCGATCGACGACCCGCGCGGCCTCAAGCTGAGCCTGCCGCGGCTGCGCCGGCCCAGGCCCGTCGCCTACGTGCCGCCGGCCTACCCCGGACCGTCGGGCATCGGGGGCAACTGGCCAGCGCCGGTGGGGCAGGCGCCGCTAGGATCGCCTGGTTACTCGGCCGTCGACCCGACCTGGGGACCGCCGAAGGGATAGGCCGGCTGGGTAGGAGGGGACGTATGGGCGCAGAGCTCCTCGTCACGTCCCTCACCCGGCTCAGGGACGCGCTCGCCGGCGTCCGGCTGCCGCTGGACCTGCCCGGCTCCGCCGCGACGCTCGACCGGACTCGCGGGGCCGTGGCGCAGCTGGACGACTACGTGCTGCCCCGGCTCGACCGGCTGGACGCCCCGCTGCTCGCGGTGATCGGGGGTTCCACCGGAGCGGGTAAGTCGACGCTGGTGAACTCCCTACTGGGACGAGTGGTCAGTGCGCCCGGCGTGATCCGCCCGACCACCCGGTCGCCGGTGCTGGTGCACCATCCCGCGGACGCCGCCTGGTTCTCGTCCGACTCGATCCTGCCCGGGCTGGCTCGCAGTACCGGCGCGGCGCACGATGCCCGGACGTTGCAGGTCGTGCCCGAGCCCTCGCTCCCGCGCGGGCTGGCCATCCTGGACGCGCCCGACGTGGACTCGGTCGTCGCGGAGAACCGCGTGCTGGCCGCCCAGCTGCTGGCCGCCGCCGACTTGTGGCTGTTCGTCACCACGGCTGCGCGCTACGCCGACGCCGTGCCCTGGGACTACCTGCGCTCGGCTGCCGATCGGCACGCCGTGGTCGCCGTCGTGCTCGACCGGGTGCCGCCCGCAGCGATGGACGAGGTGCCCGCCCATCTCGGCCAGATGATGGGCCAACGCGGCCTCGGCCGCTCGCCGCTGTTCGCCGTCCCCGAGACCGAGGTGGACGCCGAGGGACTGCTGCCCGCTGCTGCCGTGGCGCCGATCCGGGACTGGCTGGGCGGGTTGGCGGCCGACGCGGTCAGCAGGAACGAGGTCGTGCTGCAGACACTGCGGGGGGCGATCGGTGCGCTGGCCTCCGACGCGCCGGCGGTCGCGAGGGCCGTCGAGGAGCAGGTGGTCAGTCTGGAGACCCTGCGCGGAGACGCGGAGAAGTCGTTCGCGGAGGCCGTCCGCACGATCGGAGTGCAGACGGCGGACGGCACGCTGCTGCGCGGCGAGGTACTGGCCCGCTGGCACGATTTCGTGGGCACCGGCGAGTTCTTCCGCGCCGTCGAGCAGAAGATCGGCTGGCTGCGGGACCGGCTCGTCGCCGCGGTGAAGGGCGAGCCCAAGCAGGCGCTGGATGTGAAGGTCGCGGTCGAGTCGGGAATGGAGGTTCTGATCCGCGAGGAGGGCGAGGCCGCTGCGCGGCGGGTCGAGTCCGCCTGGCAGGCGCATCCGGCCGGACGCCAGGTCCTGGCCGCTGCGACCGACGACCTCGGCCGGGCGTCCCGGGACTATGCGGCCACTGCGGCGAAGGCGATTCGCGACTGGCAGGGCGACGTGCTGGAACTGGTGGCCAGCGAAGGCGCGGCGAAGAAGTCGGCGGCCCGGTTCTGGGCGCTGGGAGTGAACGGCGTCGGCGTGGCACTGATGATCCTGGTGTTCAGCCAGACCGGAGGGCTGGTCGGCGCGGAGATCGGGGTTGCCGGAGGCACCGCCGTCCTGGCCCAACGGGTACTGGAGGCGATCTTCGGCGAGGACGCTGTCCGCCGGCTCGCCAAGCGCGCCAAGACCGACCTGGACGCCCGCGTCGAAGCCCTGATGGCCGTCGAGCTGGACCGCTACCTCGGCGCGCTCGACGCCGTGGACGTCCGTCCGGAGCAGGCGGGTGAGCTGCTGGCCGCCGCCCAGGAGGTGGAACGCGCTCGCGCCGAGGACCTCTCCATGGCTCCGATGGCTCAGCTTGACGAAGCCCCTTCGCGCAGGGAGTTGTCGCTGTGAGCGCGGCGGACGACCAGCTGGCGCCCCGCGTCCGGGCACTGGGCGAAGCGGTCGAGGCGGCCGAAGGACGCAGCGACCCGGGCGTGCTGGCGAAGGCGAAGGCCGTGGTCGACCGGGCGGGCGAGCGGGTGGCGTTCAGCGGCAGCTACACGGTGATCGCACTGGCGGGCGCCACCGGATCAGGCAAGTCGAGCCTGTTCAACGCGCTCACCGGGACCGAACTGGCCCGCGTCGCGGTGCGGCGTCCGACCACGTCGAAGGCGATGGCGGTGAGCTGGGGGAGCGAGCTGCCGCACGAGTTGCTCGACTGGCTCGACGTCACCGGCCGCCACCTGGTGCCGTCCGGGCCTCACGAGTTCTCCGACCTCGTGCTGCTCGACCTGCCCGATCACGACTCCACGGAGGTGTCGCACCGGCTGACCGTCGACCGGCTGGTCGAGCTGGTCGACGCCCTGATCTGGGTGGTCGATCCCCAGAAGTACGCGGACGCGGCGCTCCACGACGGCTACCTCAGGCGGCTGGGGCCGTACGCCGAGGTGATGATGGTCGTGCTGAACCAGTCCGACCGGCTCGCCCCGGAGGAACTCGACCGCTGCATCTCGGACCTCCGCCGCCTGCTGGACGCGGAGGGCCTGCGGGCCACGCCGATCATGGCCGCGTCCGCGCTACGGGGCACTGGCGTACCCGAGCTGCGGGAGGCGCTCGCCCGGACCGTGGCCAACAAGCAGGCCATGGCGCGCCGGCTGTCAGCGGACGTGACGACGGCCGCGTCCGCGCTCGTGACCGACCTGGGTACGGGCCTCGTTCCGTCCCTGGACGCGAAGCTGCAGCGGGAGGCGTTCCGCGTGCTCGGGGACGCCGCAGGAGTGCCCGTGGTGGTGGACGGCGTCCGCAATGCCTGGCGGCGGCGCGGCGCGATGGCCACGGGCTGGCCGTTCGTGACCTGGCTCGCGCGGCTGCGTCCCGACCCGCTGCGGAAGCTGCGGCTCGATCTCACGCAGGGAGAGCACAGCCCGACCGACGTGAACCGCACATCGCTGCCGAAGGCGACGTCCGTACAGCGGGCGCGGGCCGACCAGGGGCTGCGGGAGCTCACGGACGCCGCAGCGGCCGGGCTGCCCAGAGGCTGGGCGCAGGCGATACGAGCGGCGGCGCGCGGGCGCGAGACGCTCCTGCTCGACCGTCTGGACACCGCCATCGCGGGCACCGACCTCTCCGTGCGCCGCGGCACGTGGTGGTGGGGACTGTTCGCGGTCGTGCAGTGGCTGCTGATCGCCGCCGTGGTGGCCGGGGTCGTCTGGCTGTTCGCCAATCCTGTGCTGCTGCTCTCGGGGCTGCCGCAGCTGCCCGCGGTGCTCTGGTACGGGGTGCCCGCAGGCACCTGGCTGCTCGTCGGCGGCGTACTCGCCGGGGTGCTGTTCGGTGTCCTGGGCCGGGCGCTGGTCGAGATCGGCGCGAACGCGCATGCCCGCACCGCGCGGCGCAGCCTCGACGATGCCGTGGCGGCAGTCGTCGCCGAGGAGGTGTTCGCGCCCGTGCAGGGCGAGCTGGACCGCTATCGCACGGCGAGGGAGCGGGCTGCTCAGGCGGCTCGCGCGTAGCACAACGAACTACGGCCGAGCGCGGCCGGCCACACGTTGTCCACAGGCCCGGAGTTGTCCACAGGTGGACAAATTCGGTGACGTGCCCGCAGCCTTCCTGCCGATAGTTCCTGGTGAGGACGGAAGGAAGGAACGTCGAATGGATGCAGCAGTCTGGCTCACCGGCAACGTCGGCAGCGACGTCGAGTTGAAGGAGTACCGGGAGGGCGTGACCTACGCCACGTTCCGGCTCGCCTGCACGCCGCGGTTGTGGCGGAGCGGACAGTGGGGGGACGACGAGACCACCTGGCTGGGCGTGGTCTGCAGCAAGGCGCTGGCGCTGAACGTGAAGTCGAGTATCGGCAAGGGCGATCCGGTCGTCGTGGTCGGACGCCTGCGCACCCAGCGGTGGACCGACGCCGAGGGCGTGCGCCAGGAACGACTCAAGCTGGAGGCGCAGTCCGTCGGTCACGACCTCTCCCGAGGCACGTCGGTGTTCCGCAAGTCGCCCAAAGCGGTGGCTGAGGAGGAGCAGGAGGTGAACCTGGGCGAGCTCTTCATTGCCACGGAGGAGCAGGAGGAGGCCGATGAGCCGTCAGCTGAGGTGGGTGCCGCCCCGCAACGATTCGACGCGACCGGACGTGGGTAAGAACGGAACCGTGTGGACCTCGGCGTGCCCTTGAATCGGCGGGTGTTCATTGGTTCCATCGAAGGTGCCCGTGTAACTCCCACCCCCAAAGGAGTCGCAATGATGCCGAGCTGCCCGCCAGGCACGACCGTTCCGGGGCCCCGGCCCCGTTCGGGCAGGTGGCCGGACGCGCAGGGAGCCGCGTTCGTCCACGACCCGCGGACGAACGGGTGAGTCGGTCGGCGGCGGCGTCCCGGGCCTGGATGCTGCCGGTCTGTGTGGCGACGTGCCATGCCGGAGCTGCGCTGGTGAACGCCAGAGAACTGCTGCTGGGTCTGCGGCCCACTCCGATCGGTGTCGCGGGTTCAGTCGCGTATTTCGCGGTGTGGCTGGGCTATGCGTTCGTGGCGGGCAGGCGCCGCCATTGCCGGTCGGTGCGTCGGATGGCCGTGGCGTGGGCGGTCCTGGTCGGCGGTACGGCGATCTGCGGCAGCCTGCTCCGCCAGAACCTGGGCAGCGGACTCAATCTGGCCGGGGGCTGGTCGGCGTCCGCTCTCCTGGTGGCGGTGGCGGCACCGCTCTACGGGCTGGCTGGGCTGTTCTCGACCGATGCGCTGACCGCCCTCGTGGGCGTCGCACTGGGTAGTGCGGTGCTGACGATGAGCTCCGCGCAGGTCGGACGCCGGCTCCGTCCGACCACCGGGCCCGTGGGCGCACCGGTGTCGGCGGTCGACCGGCGCGCGCTGGGGAACGGTCCCCGAGCCTGACCGAGGGTCGGTCGAAGAGAACTCAGCCGCGGGTGAGCCTGCGGTGGGTGGTGCGGTGCGGACGAGCCGCCTCGACACCGAGTCGGGCGATCTTGTTCTCCTCGTAGTCGGCGTAGTTGCCCTCGAACCAGTACCAGACCGCGTCGTCGGCGTCCGTGCCCTCCCAGGCCAGGATGTGGGTGGCGACCCGGTCGAGGAACCATCGGTCGTGCGAGATCACCACGGCGCAGCCGGGGAACTCCAGCAGGGCGTCCTCCAGCGACTGCAGGGTCTCCACGTCGAGGTCGTTGGTCGGCTCGTCCAGGAGCAGGACATTGCCGCCCATCTTGAGCGTCAATGCGAGGTTCAGCCGGTTCCGCTCCCCGCCGGAGAGCACGCCGGAGGGCTTCTGCTGGTCGGGCCCCTTGAACCCGAAGGACGCCACGTAGGCGCGCGACGGCATCTCGAAGCTGGCCACCTTGATGTGGTCGAGCCCATCGGAGACGACCTCCCAGACGTTCTTGGCCGGGTCGAGGCCGGCCCGGTCCTGGTCGACGTAGGAGAAGGTGACCGTGCTGCCGACCTTGAGCGCGCCGGAGTCCGGCTGCTCCTCGCCGACGATCATCTTGAACAGGGTGGTCTTGCCCACGCCGTTCGGCCCGATCACACCGACGATGCCGGCGCGAGGCAGGGTGAAGCTGAGGTCCTCGATCAGTACCCGATCGCCGTACCCCTTGGTGAGGTTCGTGGCCTGCAGCACGTCCGCCCCCAGCCGCGGGCCCGGCGGGATGTTGATCTCGGCCAGGTCGACCTGGCGGTTGCGCTCCGCCTCGGCGGCGAGTTCCTCGTAGCGGGCCAGGCGCGCCCGGTTCTTCGCCTGTCGGGCCTTGGGGCTGGAGCGCACCCAGTCCAGCTCGCGTTCGAGGATCTTGGCGCGCTTGGCGTCCTTCTTCCCCTCGATCTGGAGTCGTGAGCGCTTGGTGGTCAGGTAGGTCGAGTAGTTGCCTTCGTAGGGGTGCAGCTGGCCGCGGTCGACCTCGCAGATCCACTCCGCGACGTTGTCCAGGAAGTATCGGTCGTGGGTGACGACCAGCACCGCGCCCGGATAGTTCTTGAGGTGGCCCTCGAGCCAGTTCACGCTCTCGGCGTCCAGGTGGTTGGTGGGCTCGTCGAGCAGCAGCAGGTCGGGCTGCTGCAGCAGCAGCTTGCACAATGCCACCCGCCGCCGTTCGCCGCCGGAGAGCTGGTCGACGATCACGTCACCGGGCGGGCACTGCAGGGCGTCCATCGCCTGATCGAGCTGGGAGTCGAGGTCCCAGGCCTCGCGGTGGTCGAGGTCGGTCTGCAGTTCGCCCATCTCGGCCAGCAGCGCGTCGAAGTCCGCGTCCGGCTCGGCCATCGCCAGCGAGATCTCGTTGAACCGGTCGAGCTTGCCCTTCGTCTCCGCGACCGCCTCGTGGATGTTCTCCAGCACCGTCTTGCCCTCGGTCAGCGGGGGCTCCTGCAGCAGGATTCCGACCGACTTGTCCTTGGCCAGCAGCGCGTCGCCGTTGTCCGGCTTGAGCAGGCCCGCCATCAGGTTGAGCATCGTGGACTTGCCGGCGCCGTTGGGCCCGACGACGCCGATCTTGGCGCCCTCGAAGAACGACAGCGTGACGTTGTCCAGCACGAGCTTCTCGCCCAGCTTCTTGCGGACGTTGTGCATGGTGAAGATGAACTCGGGCATGGCGACACTTCCTCGGCTGGTGTGGAGCGGCGTCCCAGTGTATGCCAGCTCCACCCACGCGGTGATTCGCCGGGTCGCGCCACGTGGTGGACGGTTTCCGGGCAGGACGCCGGGAAAGTGTCCACGTTGTGGTGCGGGGTGGGTGGGCTCCGGCACGTCGTGGACGGTTTCCGGGCAAGACGCCGGGAAAGTGTCCAGCTTGTGGTGCGGCGTGGGTGAGGGAGCCGGGTGGTGGCGGCGTCAGCGGGACGGCAGCGTCAGCAGTTCAGCGAGGGTGAGGGACGCGCGTCCGGCCAGGTCGTCGAGCTGCAGGCGGCACGAGAAGCCGTCGGCGAGCAGGACGGCGTCCGGCCCGGCGGAGTAGACCGCGGGCAGCAGGTGGGTCTGGGCCACCGCCACGGAGGTCTCGTAGTGCCCCTGCTCCACGCCGAAATTCCCGGCCAGCCCGCAGCAGCCGCTGACCGTCACGATTCGCGCGCCGGTGCGGGCCAACAGGCGCGCGTCGGTGTCCCACCCGAGCACAGACGAGTGGTGACAGTGCGGCTGCGCCACCACGGTCAGCCCAGCGAGGTCGGGCGGTGTCCAGTCCGTCTGGGACAGCAGCTCAGCCAGCGTGAGAACGCCCGACGCCACCTCCGCGACCCGCGGATCGTCCACCAGTTCGGACGCATCGCTGCGCCAGACCGCGGTGCACGACGGCTCCAGTCCGACCACCGGCGTCCCCGACGCCACGACGGGGTGCAGCACCTCCAGCGAGTGGCGGAGCAGCCGGGCCGCGTGGTCACGCTGGCCGGTGGTGATCCAGGGCAGGCCGCAGCAGGCGGTCCTTCTCAGCACGCTGGGCGCGAATCCCGCGGCCGTCAGCACCCGGAGCACCGCGTCGAGCCGGGCCGCGTCCAGCGTGTCGGTGAAGGAGTCGACCCAGATGACCACGGGACGTCCGGCCGCCGGGCGGACCGGTGTCCGGCGAGCCGGGTGCCGGCTGAACCGGGGGAGCGACCGTTCGGGAGCGACGCCGGCGAGTCGGCGGGCGGCCGCACCGAGCCCTGGCGCCGCCAGCGCAGCGTTCACCAGGGCGGCCAGGCCCGGCACGGACGTGATCAGCCGACCCCAGGTGGGCAGCCAGCCCAGCGCGTAGTGACTGCGCGGCCGAAGCCGGTGCCGGTACGCCTCCGCGAGCACGCGCGACTTCAACGCGGCCACGTCGGTGCCGGTCGGGCACTCGCTGGCGCAGGCCTTGCAGGACAGGCACAGGTCAAGCGCCTCGTGCACTTCCGGGGCCCGCCAGCCGCCGGTGACCAGGGTTCCGTTGACCATCTCCTGCAGCGTGCGCGCCCTGCCGCGCGTGGAGTCCTTCTCACGCCCGGTCGCCTGGTAGGACGGACACATCACTCCGCCGGTATCCGCCAGGCACTTGCCGACCCCCGTGCAGCGATGGGTCGCGGCGGCGAAATCGGCGTCCAACCGCGGCAGCCGGGAACCCGCCACCGCAGGCAGCCGCAGGTCGACGTCCAGCGGACGCGGGTCGACCAGCACCCCGGGATTGAGCAGGTTGTCCGGGTCGAAGATGTGCTTGACCGCCGCGAACAGGGCGAGCGCCCGACTCGAGTACATCCGACCGAGCAGCTCGGAGCGCGCCCGGCCGTCCCCGTGCTCGCCCGAGCAGGATCCGCCGTAGCCGGCGGCCAGTTCGGCGGCGGCCTCCACGAACCGCCGATAGCCGGAGACCCCTGCGGGCGAGGAGAGTTCGAAGTCGATCCGGACGTGCACGCAGCCCTCGCCGAAGTGGCCGTACGGCAACCCGTGCAGCCCGTGCGCGGCCAGCAGCGCGTCGAAATCGCGCAGGTACGCGCCCAGTGCGTCCGGCGGCACCGCGGCGTCCTCCCAGCCGGCATGGGCGGGCTTGGCCAGCCCTACGGCCGCCAGCCCCGCGCCGTCCGCGCGGATCCGCCACAGCCGGGACGCCCGGGCCCGGTCCACGACCACTTCGCCACCGAGACCGTCAGCGGCATTGAGCACGTCCCGGGCCCGCTCGGCGAGGACGTCCGGGTCGGCGTCGGTCAGCTCGACGAACAGCCACCCCTCCCCGTCCGGCAGTGGGGGGACGGCGCACGGCCCCTGTCGGCGGCGCACGACGTCCACGATCCGGCGGTCCAGGCCCTCCACGGCGGTCGGCCGCAACGGAAGCACCCGAGGCGTCGCGTCCGCGGCCGAGGGCATGTCCGGGTAGCCGATCACGACCAGCGCGGAGTACGGCAGATCGGCGACCAGGCGCAGCCGGGCGGTGGTGACCACGGCGAGGGTGCCCTCGCTGCCGGCGAGGAACCGAGCCACGTCGAAGCCGTGCTCGGGCAGCAGGTGCTCGAGGCTGTAGCCGGAGACCTGGCGGGGGAACCGGCCGAACTCGGTGCGAATCACGCCGAGGTTCGCCATCACGAGGTCATAGAGCGCCGCGAGAGTGGGGGAGGTCGGGCGGCGGGCGGAGACGTCGACGAGTTGCTTCCGGCTCGGAGAGGCGAGCGAGAGTCGTTCGCCGGTACCCGTGACCACGTCGAGCCCGAGGATGTTGTCCGCCGTCCGGCCGTAGCCGAGGGCCCTGGGGCCACAGGCGTTGTTGCCTATCATTCCCCCGATCGTGCAGCGGTCGACGGTCGAGGGGTCCGGCCCGAACCGCAGTCCGTGCGGCGCTCCGGCCGCGGTGAGCGTGGCCGCCACGACCCCCGGCTCGACGATTGCTGCCTTCCGCGAGACCTCGAGGAGTGCGATCGAGTCCAGTCTGGAGAGGTCGACCACGAGACCTGGGCCCACAGAGTTGCCTGCGATGGACGTGCCTGCGCCGCGACTCGTCAGCGGCAACCGGACCTCACGCGCGGCGGCCAGGAGGTCGACGAGTTCCCTGGTCGAGCCAGGACGCGCCACGGCAACCGGCGGGACGCGGTAGAGCGAGGCGTCGCTGCTGTAGAGCGCCCGGGAGAGCGTGGACGTATCGAGCCGGAACCCGGCGGCGGCCAGCGCGGCGACCTGATCGGTGAATGCTGCTGCGGCCGGCACGGGTTCAGTCTGTCACGCTGGTGACCGCCTCCATGGCTCGGCCGAGCGCTTCGAAGTCGTCCGGTTCGACGGGGTCGACGAGAGCGCGCCGCACCGACTCGACGTGGGCGGGCGCAGCCTCGACCAGCAGTCGCCAGCCGTGGTCGGTCATCACCGCGATCACACCGCGCCGGTCGGACGGGCACGCCGTGCGGCTCACCAGGCCCTTCCCCTCCATGCGGGAGATCGTGTGGGTGAGCCGGGAGCGAGACTGCCGCACGCGCTCGGCGAGATCGGACATGCGCAGCGCGTGCTGCTCCGACTCCGACAGGTGCACGAGAATCTCGTACTCGCCGAGGTCGAGCCCGAACGGACGCAGCTCCGCGTCCAGCCGGTCGTTGATGCGGGCCACGCCGTTCAGGAAGGCACGCCAGATGCGCTGCTGCTCCGCAGTCAGCCAACGGGGTTCGAGCTGGGTGGTCACCATCGGATGATATCAAAGAAGTTTACGGTTCAACAAACTTGGTGGGCAGTGTCGCGAGGCGATGGGAATGGGCCTAGGCTCGCTGCCAGCCCCCGAGTGCTCGCTGCGACGCTACCGGATGGAGGGCCTTGTGATCGAAGTGATGAGCAGCCGTGGACTGATGGCCGCCCGACGGGCGGGCCGGTTCGTCGGCCAGACGCTCGACGATCTCCGCGCGCGCACCCAGCCGGGCACCAACCTGCTCGAGATCGACGCCTGGGCGGCCGAGCTGATCGCGGCGGCGGGTGCGGTCTCCTGCTACGTCGACTACGCGCCACCGTTCGGTCGCGGCCCGTTCGGCAAGGTCATCTGCACGTCGGTGAACGACGCCGTCCTGCACGGACTGCCCCACGACTACGCGCTCCGCGAGGGCGACCTGGTCAGCCTCGACTTCGCCGTCTCGATCGACGGCTGTGTCGCCGATGCCGCGACCAGCTTCGTGGTGGGCGGCACCACCGATCCCGAGGACGAGCGCCTGATCGGCGCCACCCGGGAGGCCCTGGCCGCGGGTATCGCCGCCGCCCGTCCGGACGCCAGGACCGGTGATATCTCCCACGCGATCGGGACTGTGCTCAAGGCCGCGGGCTACCGGGTGAACACCGAGTTCGGGGGCCACGGCGTGGGCAGCACCATGCACCAGGACCCGCACATTGCCAACGACGGACGGCCCGGCCGCGGGCTGCCGCTGCGCCCGGGCATGCTGCTGGCCATCGAGCCGTGGGTGATGCGGGACACCGATCGTCTCGTCGTGGACGCGGACGGCTGGACGCTGCGCAGCGCCACCGGCTGCCGGACCGCCCACACCGAGCACACCATCGCGATCACCGACGGTGAGCCGGAGATCCTCACCCCGCACGCCTGAGTAGTGGAGCGGGGCGAGTCGACGTCCCAAACCGCACGTGGTGAGTAGAAACGCCACCCCGACCCGTCCCGCGAAGGCGCGCTCGGCCCTAGACTGCACAGACAGTCCAAAGGGGGATGTGAGGCAGATGGAACCTTCGAGGATCGACGTCGACGCTCTGATCGCGGATTCCCCGCCCTCCGCAGGAGCGCTGTTCCGCTGGCGGGTCGCCCAGACCCCCGCGAAGGAGGCGTTCCGCTACCCGGACTCCCACGACAACTGGGTCTCGATCGACTGGACGGAAACCCGCCGCCGCGTGGACGAGTACGCCGCGGGACTGCTCGCGCTGGGCCTCCAGCCCGAGGAGCGGGTGGCGATCGTCTCCAACACCCGGATCGAGTGGATCCTCGCCGACTACGCCATCAACTGCGCGGGCGGGGCGACGACGACGGTCTACCCGAATACACAGGGCAAGGACTTCACCCACATCGTGGTCGACTCCGGCTCCGTGGTGCTGGTCGCGGAGAACGACGAGCAGTTGGCGAAACTGGACGCCTCTCGTGAGGCCGAGGAGCAGGTCCGCAACGTCATCCTGTTCGACGGCGAGGGCGACGGCGAACGGGTGCTCACCCTCGACCAGCTCGCCGAGCGCGGTCGCGCGCTGCTCGCGTCCGATCCTGAGGTGGTCGATCGCGCGATCGCGTCCATCGGGATCGACGACCTGGCCACGCTGATCTATACCTCGGGCACCACCGGTCTGCCCAAGGGCGTCGAGCTCTCCCATCGGTGCTGGGTCTACCAGGCCGTGGTGCTGCGGGAGATGGAGCTGATCAGCCCGTCCGCGCTGCAGTACCTGTGGCTGCCGCTGTCG
Source organism: Propionicimonas sp. (assembly GCA_036770475.1). Classification (GTDB taxonomy): domain Bacteria; phylum Actinomycetota; class Actinomycetes; order Propionibacteriales; family Propionibacteriaceae; genus Propionicimonas. The sequence continues at coordinate 34,742 of DAIPJC010000032.1, forward strand.
CACGTCTTCGGCAAGGACCTGCTCACCATTCAGCTCGGCATCGGCTTCAGCACCGCGGTGGACGGACGGATCGACCGCATCGTCAGCGGACTGGGAGAGACCCACCCGAACTTCATGTGCGGCGCTCCCCGGATCTTCGAGAAGGTGCGCGCTGCCGTGCTGCTGTCCTCGCCGCAACGCGGGGTGAAGGGACGGATCGCCCGCTGGGCGTTCGCTGTCGGCCGCGCGTCCCGGGAGTACCGGCTGGACGACCGCCCGCTGCCCCCGGCCATGCGGCTGGCTTACACGGTCGCCGACCGACTGGTGTTCAGCAAGTTGAAGGACCGCGTCGGCGGCAATATCGACTTCTTCGTGTCGGGCTCGGCGAAGCTGAGCGCTCAGGTGCAGGCGTGGTTCTACTCGGCCGGGTTGGCGGTCGTCGAGGGCTACGGTCTCACCGAGACCGGTGCGGTCAGCTGCGTGAATCTTCCGCTGCCGGTGCGGATCGGGACGGTCGGGCCGCCGCTGGCGGGCACCGAGCTGAAGATCGCTTCCGACGGGGAGATCCTGGTCAAGGGCCCCGCGGTGATGCGCGGCTACCACAACGATCCGGAGCGCACGGCCGAAGTGCTCGTCGACGGCTGGTTCCACACCGGTGACATCGGCAAGCTGGACGCGGACGGCTTCCTCACGATCACCGACCGCAAGAAGGACCTGATGAAGACCTCGGGCGGCAAGTACGTCGCGCCGGCGAAGGTGGAGGGCGTGATCGCGGCGACGATCCCGTACGTCTCGCAGGTCGTCGCGGTAGGGGACGGGCGCAAGTACATCTCCGCGCTGCTCACGATGGACCGCGACAACCTCGCCAAGTGGGCAGCCCGGCACAACACGGCCGATCGTGACTATGCGGAGCTCACCCAGAGCCCTGAGTTGCGCAAGACCATCGAGCGGTTCATGAACTCGGCCAACGCCAAGCTCGAGCGCTGGGAGACGGTGAAGCAGTTCGCGATCCTGCCCACGGAGTTCAGCGTCGACGACGGCGGGGTCACGCCCAACATGAAGATCCGCCGCAAGGTGGTCGCTGATCGCTACGCGGACGTGGTCGCGTCCCTGTACGAGGACGAGCCGGTCGACGCGGAGTGAGCGGTTTCGTCAGCCGGGTCCCCCTGCGCTGGGTCGACCTGGACGCGCAGGGACACGTCAACAACGCGGTCGTCGCCGACTACCTGCAGGAGGCCCGGGTCGACTGGCTGCTCTCCGGGCCGAACGCGCACCTGCTGGGCACGTCCACGATGGTCGTCTCCCACCAGGTCACCTACCTCGGGCCGGTGGCGTTCGGCGTGGATCCGGTAGAGGTCGAGCTTCGAGTCGGCTCGGTGGGGGCCGCGCGGTTCACGCTCGGCTACTCGGTCGTGCAGGACGGACGCGAGTTGGCGCGGGCGCGATCGGTGCTCTGCCTGTTCGACTACGCCGCCATGCGGCCCCGCCGAATGACCACCGCGGAGCGGGGCTGGTTCGCCACGCAGTCCGGTGAGGTGGCGCCGTTCGCGTCGCTGGGCCGCTGGCGGGTGGGCGAGCGCGCGCACTCCTACGAGTTCGTGGTGCGCTGGTCCGACCTCGACCCGTACGGACACGTGAACAACGTGCGGGTGTTCGACTTCGTGGCCGAGGCCCGGATCCGGATGAACCCGGACGGCGACGACACCACCCGCATGCACCTCGCCGCCGAGCAGGGCCTGCTGTGGATGGTCGCCAGGCAGGACGTCGACTACCTCGGGCAGATCGCGCATCGGGTCGAGCCGTACCGGGTGCGCTCGGCGGTCGCCCGAGTGGGACGCACGTCGGTGACGATCATCGCGCAAGTCGAGGACCCGCTGGACAACGCCGTGCTGGTGCGCACCCGCACCGTCCTGGTCTGCGGTGACGCGTCCGGACGTCCGGTTCCGCTGCCTGAGTCGATGCACGAGGCCGCGGCGAGGTGGCCCGCCGAACCGGCGTGAACGGAAAGGGGACGGTTCCTTTCTCGTTCACTTTTCCACAGCCCTTGGCCTCCGGCCGGTTGGCTGTGGATATCTGAATGGAAAAGGAACCGTCCCCTTTTCGTTCAGGAGCCGAAGTGCACTCCCTGGGCCAGGGCGACCGAGCCGGAGTAGTTGATCGTGTTGGTGGAGCGACGCATGTAGGCGCGCCAGGCGTCAGAGCCGGACTCGCGACCGCCGCCGGTCTCCTTCTCGCCGCCGAACGCGCCGCCGATCTCGGCTCCGGACGTGCCGACGTTCACGTTGGCGATCCCGGTGTCCGCCGTGGCCAGGAAGAGTTCTGCCTCGGCCTGGTCGCGGGTGAAAATGCCGGCCGACAATCCCTGGCTCGCCGCGTTGTGCAGCGCCAGCGCCTCGTCGAAGTCGTCGTAGGCCACCACGTACAGGATCGGTGCGAACGTCTCCCGCAGCATCACCGGCGTCTGGGACGGCATCCTCACCAGCGCCGGACGGACGTAGCACCCGCCCGTCCCTACCTCGACCCGCTCACCACCGGCCAGGACCTGGCCACCATCGGCAACCGCCTCGGCCAGCGCAGCCTGCATCGCCTCGGACGCGCGCTCGTGGATCAGCGGGCCGACCAGGGTGTTCGCCTCGCGCGGGTCGCCCACCGGCAGGGACGCGAACGCCCTCGTCAGCAGGTCGCACGCCGCGTCCGCCACCGACGAGTGCACGATCAGCCGGCGCAACGTGGTGCAGCGTTGACCCGCCGTCCCTGCGGCGGCGAACACCATCGAGTTCACCGCGAGGTCCAGGTCGGCGCTCGGGGCGAGGATCACCGCGTTGTTGCCACCGAGTTCCAGCAGCACCCGGCCGAATCGGGCCGCCACCCGTGGCCCGACCTCGCGGCCCATCCGGGTCGAGCCGGTCGCGCTGAGCAGAGCCACGTCCGGGGAGTCGACCAGGGCTTCGCCGACCGTCCGATCGCCCAGCACCAGCCCGCCCACGCCGGCGGGCGCACCAACCTCCGCTGCCGCCCTGGCCAGCAGGGCGGTGCTCGCCAGCGCCGTCAGGGGCGCCAGTTCGGACGGCTTCCAGACCACCGTGTCGCCGCAGACGAGGGCGACCGCCGTATTCCACGACCACACCGCCACCGGGAAGTTGAAGGCCGAGATGACTCCCACCACACCGAGCGGATGCCACACCTCCTGCAGCCGGTGCCCGGCGCGCTCGGACGGCATCGTGCGCCCGAACAGCTGGCGGGACAGGCCGACGGCCAGGTCGCAGACGTCGATCATCTCCTGCACCTCGCCGAGCGCCTCGGAGCCGATCTTGCCCACCTCGAGCGTGACGAGGTCGGCCAACTCCTGCTGGTGCTCGCCGATCAGTTCCCCGAGGCGCTTGACCAGGCGTCCACGCACCGGTGCGGGCGTCAGGTGCCACTCGGTGTAGGCCGTCCGAGCGGCCACGATGGCCTGGCCCACCTCGTCGGGGGTATGGCCGCGGACGGTGACGAGCTCGGACCCGTCGATCGGGCTGCGCACGGTCCACGCGTCACCGGTTCCGCCGAGCGCGTCGGCGTCCAGTCCGAAGGCGGCCAGCAGGTCGCGCGTCCGGGCTTGCAGTGCACTCATCGGGAGACCTCCACGGGAGTCGGGACGCGCAATTCGACGCAGGCTGTGACCAAAGCGGCCCGGCTCTGCTCGGCGTACAACCGGGCCGGGTCGTGGACGGTGCGTCCGATCGCGTGGGCGATCCAGTCGGCATCCCGCTCGGAGCCCTCGAGGGAGGAGTCCCGGCTGCCCTGGTTGTCGAGGTTGGACGCGAAGATGCCGGCGGCCGATCGGGGCAGGAAGTCCTCGTAGACGATCGGCGTGGCGACGAGCCAGCCGTCCGTCACCAGGCCGGCCAGCGTGGTGGGCGCATCCCCGGCCCGGGGCTGCCCGGCGGAGAACTCGAAGAAACCCTCGCCGCTGGTCAGCAGGCTGGCCTCGTCGGTCGGCCACTCGCGCTGCCAGACCTCGACCTTGATGGCGTCGCGTTCGGCAGCGCTGCGTCCGGCCGAGCGCTGGTCGATCTCTACGATCAGCCGGTCGTAGCGATCGCGGCCGGCAGGCGTCAGCGCGATGCCGCGCTGCTCGACCTCACCGAAGCGCACGCTGAGCGCACCCTCGGTGACGCTGCCGTCGGCTTCGCGGAATCGGCGCGGCTCGGCCAGCGCCTTGAAGGAGGTCTGGCGCAGCAGGACGTCCGGACCGTCCCACTTCGGCGGGCCCTGGATCTCGTCGATCATCGTGATCCCGAGCGCCTCCATGCGCCGGTAGAGGTCGTCGATGTCGAGCACCCGGGGCGTGAGGTGGTTGATGTGCGTGGTGGGCACGCCACCGATGTCTGCGGCCACCCCGGAGATCGCGGACAGCTTGGCATACCACGCTCGGTCGACCGGTTCGGGGGACAGTTCGAAGCACGCCGTGGCCAGGCGCAGGAACTCCGCCGCCGCCGCGTCCGGCAGTCCGCCATCGGCCTCAGCCCGCTCGGCGAGCTTCAGCACCTCGGGCGGGAACAGGGTGCGGCCAGCGAGGAACGCGTCCAGCTCAGCCTGCAGGTCGACGTCGAAGTAGCGCCGGTCGTCGGTGACCAACACTGAGGTGAACACCCGGAACGGATTGATCGCCAGTGCCTCCGCCGTAGTCGGACGGAAGGCCGTCGACACGATCGGCAGGGATGTCGCCTCGGTGCCGCGCAGGTCGTAGAAGCCCACCGGTTCCATGCCCATAGCGGCGAAGATCTGCGCGACCTCGCGCAGTTCGGACGCCGTCCCGACCCGGATCGCGCCGTGCCGCTCCGCGGTCACGCGGTCGATCCGGCCCAGCCGCTCCGCGCGGACGGGATCGGCGGCGAGCACGTCCGCGTTGACCGCGGTCGACACCTCCACCAGCGTGTTGTAGGCGGGCACCTCGGTGCCGTACATCGCCGAGAGGGAGCGGGCGAAGCCGGCGCGGAGGTCATGCGTACTGAACATGTCCGCTCCGATCCAGATCGCGCTCGACCGCGGTGAGGGCTCGTTCGAGCGCGCTCAGCGCGAGCTGGACGATATCGGCGGTCACGGTGAGCGCGGGGCGCACCCGCAGCGAGCGCTCGCCGCAGCCCAGCATGATCACGTGCTCGGACTCCAGCAGCACCTTCAGCACGCGGTCGCGCACGTCCTGGTCAGGCATCGTCACCGCGCACATCAGGCCGAGCCCACGCGGGTTGGTGATGATGTCGTGGTCAGCGGCCAGGCTCTGCAGCCCCGCCAGGAGCTCCGCGCCGCGCAACTGGGCGTTGGTGAACAGGTCGTCGGCCTCGATCACCTCGAGGATGCGGCGGCAGCGCACCATATCGGTGAGGTTGCCGCCCCAGGTGGAATTGATCCGGGACGGGACGTGGAACACGTTGTCGGGGACCTCGTCCACGCGTCCCCCGGCCATCACGCCGCACACCTGCAGCTTCTTGCCGAAGGCCACCACGTCCGGGGTGACGTCCTTCCACTGGTAGGCCCAGGGCTTGCCGGTGAGCCCGCCGCCGGTCTGCACCTCGTCGAGGATGAACAGCGCATCGTGTTCGTGGCACAGGTCGCGCATCCGGGCGAAGAACTCGGGACGGAAGTGGTGATCGCCACCCTCGCCCTGGACGGTCTCGGCGATGAAGCAGGCGATGTCGTGCGGGTGGGCCTCGAACGCCGCCCTCGCCTGCGCCAGCGTCCGCTCCTCGAAGGCCGGCACGTCACGCTCGTCCGCGATGTAGGGGCTGTCCAGGCGGGGCCAGTCGAACTTCGGGAAGCGGGCCACCTTGTTCGGATCGGTGTTGGTCAGCGACATCGTGTAGCCGCTGCGTCCGTGAAAGGCGCCGGTGAGGTGCATGACCTGCGTACCGAGATCGGGCGAGATGCCGTGGGCCTCGTTCCAGCGGCTCTTCCAGTCGAAGGCGACCTTGAGCGCATTCTCCACAGCCAGCGAGCCGCCCTCGATGAAGAACAGGTGCGGCAGTGCCGGGTCGCCCATCACCCTCGCGAAGGTCTCGACGAAGCGGGCCATGGCCACGGTGTAGACGTCGGAGTTGCTGGGCTTGTTGAGGGCCGCTTCGAGCAGGTCGGCGCGGAACTCGTCGTCCTCGGCGAGCGCCGGGTGGTTCATGCCCAGCGAACTGGACGCGAAGAAGGTGAACATGTCGAGGTAGCGCTCGCCGGACGCCTGGTCGATCAGCCAGGAGCCCTGCGACGCCTTCAGGTCGAGGACGAGGGGTAACCCGTCCACGAGCAGGTGCTGCGCGAGGAGCCGGTGGACTCCCGCGGCATTCGGATCGGTCGCCATCTCCCGAGCTTAGGGGCGCGCTGTGCCGTTCGGGTAGTGAACGGAAAAGGGACGGTTCCTTTTCCGTTCAGTTATGCACAGGCCCGCCCGAGCCGGCTGAGCCTGTGGATAAGTGAATGAGAAAGGAACCGTCCCCTTTTCGTTCAGGCGGACGGGAGGCTCAGCCAGACCGCGGTGTCGGTGGGCACCCTGCCGTCCTCCAACGAGCCGGACGCCAGCAGCACCTCGGCGCCGGCGGGCAGCTCGACCGGGTCGGGGGAGAGGTTCGCCAGACAGCCGAACCCGAGCTCGCGGGTGAAGAACAGGACCTTTCCCGGGTACTCGTCGCTCCAGGCCAGGCTGCCGTCGCCGAGCGCGGGATGGGTGGACCGGATGGCCAGCGCACGTCGGTACAGGCTGAGGGTCGAGTCGGGATCACCGTCCTGGGCCAGGGCGCTGAGAGCGGCCCATTCCGGCGGCTGGGGGAGCCAGGGGCTCGCGCCCGCCCCGAAGCCGTAGGGCGCGCGGATGCCCGACCAGGGCAGCGGGACGCGGCAGCCGTCCCGGCCCCGGATGCGTCCGCCGGTACGGAAGTAGCTGGGGTCGTCCAGGACGTCCTCGGGCAGGTCCTCGACCTCGGGCAGCCCCAGTTCTTCGCCCTGGTAGATGTAGGCGGGTCCGGGCAGCGCGAGTTCGAGCAGGGCGGCCGCGCGCGCCCGGCGGCGGCCCAGTTCGATGTCGGTCGGCATCGGCCAGAAGTACTCGGCGAACCGGGTCAGCCACGTCGAGTCCGCGCCGGCCAGGGTGAACGGACGCCCGGTCTCGGTCTTCCCATAGCGGGTGACGACCCTGGTGGAGTCGTGGTTGCCGAGCACCCAGGTGGTCGGCGCGCCGACGGCGGCGTGGGCGACCAGGTTGCGGTCGATCATCGCTCGCAGCGAACCGGCCTCCCATTCGCACCAGAGCATGTCGAAGTTGAACGTGGTGTGCATGCGGCCCGGGTCGACGAACCGCATCAGGGCGTCCAGCGGTTTCACGTTCGACTCGCAGACGAAGATCCGCTCGCCCAGGTGCCGGTCCGCGTACGAGTCGGCTATCTCGCGCCAGTGGCGCTGGACGGCCTCCAGTTCGGGCTGGTTCCACCAGGGGTGGCCGGGGTAGAAGGACGCGACGCCGAGCCCGGTGGCCGGGTCGACCGGCGTGTCGGGGTAGGTCATGTCCTTGGCGAGGCCGTCGGCGACGTCGACGCGCAGGCCGTCCACGCCGCGGTCGAACCAGAACCGGATCACGTCGTCGAACATCGCCGCGACAGCCGGGTTCGCCCAGTTCCAGTCCGGCTGTTCCGGGGCGAACATGTGCAGGTACCACTGCTCGGGCCCGTCCGGGCCGATCACACGCTCCCACGCGGGGCCGCCGAACAGCGAGCCCCAGTTGGTGGGCGGCTCGGCCCCGTCCGCACCGCGGCCGTCCCGGAAGTGGAAAAGGGCGCGCTCGGGTGAGCCGGGGCCGGCGGCCAGCGCGGCCTGGAACGCCGGATGCGCAACGGAGCAGTGGTTCGGGACGAGGTCGATCAGCACGCGGATGCCACGCTCGTGCGCACCGGCGATGAACGCGTCCGCGTCGTCGAGGGTGCCGAAGCGCGGGTCGATGTCGCAGTAGTCGGAGACGTCGTAGCCCCCGTCCGCCATCGGGGACGGATACCACGGGCTCACCCAGACCGCGTTGACGCCGAGGTCCTTGAGGTAGTCGAGCTTTCCGATCATGCCGGGGACGTCGCCGACGCCGTCGTTGTTCCCGTCCGCGAACGAGCGGGGGTAGATCTGGTACACGACGGCGTCACGCCACCACAGGCGGTCGGTGCTGGTCACGGGCCAGCAGCCTAGAGCGTCGGCCATGGAGCGATTCGCACTGTGGATGCTTCCGCAGGCGCTTGCGCTCCGCAGAACGGCCGTCTACTGCGCAATTCGCTTCGCCACGTCCATCGGGCGCCCCTCGAGTCAGCTGCGCGGGAAGTCCGAGGACGCGCGGACGATCAGCTCCGGCTCGAACAGCGAGTGCGGGTGGTCGGTGAGCAGCAGGTCGGCGGCGGCCCAGCCCAGCTGGCGCATCGGCTGGCGGACGGAGCTGAGCGGTGTCATCAGCTCGGCGGAGAAGTAGAGGTCGTCGTAGCCCACGACCGCCATGTCGCGGGGGACGGAGAGCCTGCGCACACGCAGTTCGCGCATCGCGCCGAGCGCGACGATGTCGTTCATGGCGAAGACCGCCGTGGGCGCCGGCCCGGGGGTGTCCAGCGCCTCGATCAGGCCACGCTGTCCGTCGTTCGCGGTCAGATTGGGCAGGTTCACGACCTGCAGTACCTCGGCGGGGTCGAGGGCCGCGGCCTGAATGGCCTGAATGGCGCCTTTGAGGCGGTGCCGGGTCTGCTGCAGGTCGGGCGGGCCTGCGAGGAAGAGGATTCGGCGGTGTCCCTGCGAGATCAGGTGCTCGACGGCCAGGCGTCCGCCAGAGACGTGGTCGACGCCGACCGCGGTGTGCTGCTTGCTGGTGGAGTCCATCAGCACGGAAGGGATGCCGAGCCGGCGCAGGTCGCCCAGCCGCTCGGTCGTGGTGGCCATCGGAGTGACCAGGACGCCGCGCACCCCCTGTTCGGCCAGCAGTCGCACGAACCGGGCCTCGCGGCGGGGGTCCTCGTCGGACGAGCACAGGATCAGCGTGTGGTCGTCCGCGGCGAGGCGGTCCTCGATGCCGCGGGCGAGCTCGGTGTAATACGGGTTGCCGACGTCCATGACGATCACGCCGACCGTCCGCGACACCCCCGCCCGGAGCTGTCGGGCGGAGGCGTTGCGATGGAAGTTGAGGTCAGCCATCGCCTGCTCGACCCTCGACCGCGTCTTCTCGGTGACCGACTCGGGACGGTTGAGCACGTTCGACACCGTGCCGACCGATACCCCGGCCAGCAGCGCGACATCCTTCACGCTCGCCCGTTGCGCGGTCATCGGTGTCCTTCCTGAGGGTGGCTTGAGCATAACCACCCCTGACGCCGGCTCGTGGCAGAATCGCCCAAACTGCTGAATCGATTCACGCTGACGCGGTCAGTGAACCGGGAGAACCGTCCCCTCGAACCGGGAGAACCGTCCCCTCGAATCGGGGGAACCGTCCCCTCGAATCGGGGGAACCGTCCCC
>DAIPJC010000001.1:0-32594 GCA_036770475.1 Propionicimonas sp.
TGAAGGTCTCGACGTGCGGTGGGTGATCACCGGCCTTCGTGACGGTCTCGCTCGTTCCTCACGAGACCTCCTCAGGGATCGTTGTTTGAAGGTCTCGACGTGCGGTGGGTGATCACCGGCCTTCGTGACGGTCTCGCTCGTCCCTCGCAAGAACTCCTCAGGGACCGTCCTCAGACTCAGGCCACCACGGGACGAGGCTTCTCGGCCCGGTGGGACGCGGGCAGCGCCTGCTGGGCCCGCCAGGCTCGGCCGAGACGATTCATGGCCTCGGTGACCACCTCCGAAGGGTCCTTGTACGGCAGCCGGACGTAGCGCTCCAGCCCGTGGCTGACCGCGAACTGGGGGCCGGGATTGATCAGGACGCCGGCTTCCCTGGCTGCAGCGGCCAGTTGAGTTGCCCTCGGCCGGGGTAGCTCGACCCACAGGCTCAGGCCGCCCGCAGGAAGCGCCCACCGCGCCCCGGGCAGCGCGTCCGGCAGTGCGGCCGCCATGGCCGCCCGGGACGCGCGCAGCTCCTGCCGTCGTTCCGGGTGCAGACCGGCATTGCGCTTGAGGAGTTCGACCAGCGCGAGTTGCTCGACGATCGGGGCGCCGAGGTCATCGGCGATCCGCGCCTGCAGCATCCGCGGCAGCAGCGGCCTCGGCACCCGCAACCAGCCCGTCCGCAGACCACCCCAGTGTGACTTCGAAGAGCTCCCGACCAGCACGCAGCGAGCCAGGTGTGCTGCGAACGGCAAGGGTCTCGGAGGGTCGTCCAGCCGTACCTCCAGCATGGTCTCGTCGACGATCGCAACCGTTCCGGAGCGGCGGAACGCGGCTGCGAGGCGCTCCCTGTCCTCGTCCAGCATCAGCGACCCGGTCGGGTTGTGGAAGTCGAGGATCAGCTGCGCGACGACCGGTGCGGTGGCGGCCACGGTCGACACCGCGAGGTCGATGTCCCATCCGTCCGGCTCCACGGGCAGCGGCACCAGCCGGACGCCCGACCGGCGCGCGGCCTCGATCGCGTTCGGATACGAGGGTGTCTCCACCAGCACGCGCTCGCCGGGGCTCGTGAGCGTGCGCACGGCGAGGCTCACCCCGGACAGGGCCCCACCAACCACCAGCACCTGTTCGGGATCGGTGGGGAGGCCGTGCTCGGCGTAGCGGGACGCGATCAGCTCCCGCAGCTCGGGCAGCCCCGCGGTGGCGTAGCCGGTGCCGGCGAGATAGCTGGGCAGCGCGGCGATCGCGGCCGCGTACGCCTCTGCTGTGCCGGCAGGCGCGCGGCACGCGGCACACGTCAGATCGAGAACGTCCTCCGACGTGGCGGCGCCCGGCAGCAACGCTCCGCCGACGCCGAGCCGTTCCCGTCCCAGCGGCAGGGTGGCGACATGTCCGGAACCCTGCCGGGCGATCAGGAACCCCGATTCGGTGAGCAGCCCGTAGGCCCGGGTGACCGTGGTGCGGCTGAGTCCGAGCGACTCGGTGAGGCGTCGCTCACTGGGCAGGCTGTGCCCACTGGGGATGCGTCCATCGGCGATCAGCACTCGGAGGCCGTCGCTCAGCCAGCGATACGCGGGGAGCGTGCGGTCGCGATCGCCGAGGAGCTGGACGAGTCGCGAGGCGGACGTGCCGGGCAGTGCCATGTAGCCACTGTCCCTGAACTGGCCCTTTCCGGCAAGGCCAATCCGGGATGAAGATGAGGGCATGGCTTTCCGTCCGCGCTCCGCAGCCAGCGTCCTTGCCGATCTCGGCCCCCTCGCGCAGCTGCGCGCAGGGCGGCTGTGGCGGCGGATCCCGCAGCTGTTGCTCGGACTGTGGCTCTACGGCTTCGCGATGGCGATGTTCATCCGGAGCGGGCTCGGCCTCGACCCGTGGGACGTGTTCCACGCCGGCCTGCAACGGCTGCTCGGCTGGTCGTTCGGCACGGTGGTGATCGTGGTCGGGTTCGCCGTCCTGCTGCTGTGGATCCCGCTCCGCCAGTGGCCGGGGCTGGGCACCATCGCGAATGCCGTGGTGATCGGCGTCGCCACCGACGCGACCCTTGCCGTGATTCCGCCCGCGACGACATGGCCGGTGGCCTGGGGGCTCCTGGTCGGCGGCCTGGTCGTCAACGGACTTGCCGGCGGTCTGTACATCGGCTCCCAGCTCGGCCCGGGACCGCGGGACGGGCTGATGACCGGCATCGCCCGGCGTACGGGCTGGTCGCTGCGGCTGGTCCGCACCGGCCTGGAGCTGTCCGTGCTGGCGGTCGGCTGGGTGCTCGGCGGCACGGTCGGCATCGGCACCGTGGTGTACGCCCTGGCCATCGGCCCGCTGGTCCAGTTCTTCCTCCCCCTCGTGGCCGTGCGTCTGGACGTACGGACGGAGCAGGGCGCCGTGCCGGTCGCAGATCCCTGCGCCTGAGTCCTGCGGATCGTCAGCGGTGCCGGGCGCCACGCACCGCTGACGATGCCGACTGCCCGTCCTCTACACTGAGCATTCATCAATTCCCCGACGAGGCGTGTGAGCGACACTTGACCCAGACCCAGTGGATCCTGCTGGCAGTCGGCGCCGTCTGCATCGTCCTCGCTGCGCTCGTCACCACGGCTGAGGCCGCGCTCTCCTCGATCTCGCGCTCTCGCGCCGAGGGTCTGCTCGATGAGGGGGACGCGGGTGCACGTCGGCTGCTGATGGTGGCCGAGGACCCTGCGCCGCACCTGAACACGTCCATGTTCCTGCGGATCCTGCTCGAGGTGGTGGCCACCGTGCTGGTCACCCTCGTCTACTTCGAGCACCTCGAGGCGCTCTGGGCGCAGATCCTGTACCCCGTCCTGACGATGGTCCTGGTCTCGTTCATCGTGCTCGGGGTCGCCCCGCGGACGCTGGGCAGGCAGCACGCGGAGCGGGTCGCCCTGGCGGCGGCCGGCCCGATCGGTGCGCTCACCACGGTGCTGGGCCCCATCCCGCAGCTGATGATCCTGATCGGCAACGCCCTCACGCCGGGGAAGGGCTTCACCGAGGGCCCGTTCACTTCCGAGGCGGAACTGCGCGAGCTCGTCGACATCGCCGAGGCCCGCGAGGTGATCGAAGCCGGCGAGCGGCGGATGATCCACTCGGTCTTCGAGCTCGGCGACACCATCGTCAAGGAAGTCATGGTGCCGCGCACCGAGATGGTCTACATCGAGCATCACAAGACGCTGCGACAAGGGGTTTCGCTGGCGCTGCGGTCGGGATTCAGCCGCATCCCCGTGATCGGCGAGGACGTGGACGACGTCGTCGGCATCCTCTACCTGAAGGACGTCATCCGCCGGATGTACGACAACCCGAAGGCGCAGACCAACGAGACCGTCGACACCCTGATGCGCCAGCCCACGTTCTGCCCGGACTCCAAACCGGTGGACGAACTGCTGCGCGAGATGCAGGTCACCCGCAGCCACGTGGTGATCGTGATCGACGAGTTCGGCGGTACCGCGGGACTGGCGACCATCGAGGACGTGCTGGAGGAGATCGTCGGCGAGATCGTGGACGAGTACGACCAGGAGGTGCCCCCGGTCACCGAGCTGGGGGAGAACCGGTTCCGGGTGTCGGCGCGGTTGCCGATCGACGACCTGGGCGAGCTGTTCGGCCTCAAGGTGGACGACGAGGACGTGGACACCGTCCTCGGGTTGATGGCCAAGCAGTTGAACAAGGTGCCGATCCCCGGATCGGTCGTGCAATGGGAGGGCATCGAGCTGACCGCCGAGCGCGGCGCCGACCGCCGCCACTCGATCCAGACCGTCCTCGCCTCGCTGGTGCCCGAGGAGGGCGACCCCGGCGCCGAGGCGGCGACCAAGCTCGCCACCGAATCCGCGAAGAGGAACTCATGACTCCCACAACGGTCCCTGAGGAGCCCGCGAGGAACGAGGGCACGTCCCCCCTCCCGCTCCCTGAGGAGCGCCCGAGGAACGAGGGCGCGCCCCCCCTCCCGGTCCCTGAGGAGCGCCCGAGGAACGAGGGCGCGTCACGAAGGGCGCCCGAGCCCTTCCGCTCAGGCTTCGCCTGCTTCGTCGGACGCCCCAACGCCGGCAAGTCGACGCTGATGAACGCCCTGGTGGGCACGAAGATCGCGATCGCGTCCTCGAAACCTCAGACGACCCGCCACGCCGTCCGCGGCATCGTGAACCGACCGGACGCCCAGCTCGTCGTGATCGACACCCCCGGCCTGCACAAGCCGCGGACGCTGCTCGGCGAACGCCTGAACGACCTCGTCCGCGAGACCTGGTCCGAGGTGGACGTGATCGGCGTCTGCCTGCCCGCCAACCAGCGGATCGGCCCCGGCGACACCTACCTGGTCGGCGAGATCGCGAAGCTGCCGAAGCGCCCGCAGCTGGTGGCGCTGGCGACGAAGTCCGACCTGGTCGCACCGCCGCGGATGGCCGAGCACCTGCTGAAGATCGCGTCGCTGGAGGAGGAACTCGGCATCCGCTGGGCGAGCATCGTCCCGGTCTCGGCGGTCACCGACGACCAGGTGGACGTGGTGGCGGACGAACTGGTCACGCTGCTGCCCGAGGGCCCTCGGTACTACCCGGACGGTGAAGTGACCGACGAGCCCACCGAGACGCTGATCGCGGAGCTGATCCGCGAGGCCGCGCTGGAGGGCGTGCAGCAGGAGTTGCCGCACTCCCTGATGGTCGTGGTGGACGAGATGGGGGAGCGCGCGGGACGTCCGGCCGACCGTCCGCTGCTGGACATCTATGCGTCGATGATCGTCGAGCGCGACTCCCAGAAGGGCATCGTGATCGGGCACCAGGGCCAGCGGCTCAAGGAGGTCGGCACCGCCGCCCGCGCGCAGATCGCTGCGCTCGTGGGCATGCCCGTCCATCTCGACCTGCGCGTGAAGGTCCTCAAGGACTGGCAGCGCGACCCCAAGTTCCTGAACCGCCTGGGCTTCTGAACGAAAAGGGGACGGTTCCTTTTCCGTTCAACTCGGTCCCGGCGTCGGTCCGCTCGCGCGGAAGACTGACTAGCCTTCACCCGTGGCTTTCTCTGACGGTGAGCCGGTCGGACCGCAAACCGGCGGTAGGCGCCTCCGCCGAACCGCGGTGCTCCTGCGGCTGAGGTTGCGCGACGGCTGGCGCCGGGTCAGGGGATCGTTCGTCCCGGTCCTGCAGGCGGCGCTGGGGGCGGTGCTCGCGTTCTGGATCGCACAGCATGTCTTCGGCCACCCCTATCCGTTCCTGGCGCCCGTCGCGGCCTGGATCTGTCTGGGCTTCACGAAGAACCGGCAGCCTCGGAAGGTGGCGGAACTAGGCGCCGGTGCTGTGCTGGGGGTACTGATCGGCGAGGTCGTCTCGATCCTGGTCGGCTCGGGCGTGTGGCAGTTGGGGGTGGTCCTGGTGATCGCCGCCCTCGCGGCCCGGCTGGCCGACCGCGGCGACTTGTTCACCATGCAGGCTGGTGTGAACGCGATGGTCGTGCTCGCGACCGTGTCGCTGCTCACGTCCAACCCGGCCGGACGCGCGGTGGACGCACTGATCGGCGCGAGCGTTGCGCTCCTGTTGGCCATCATCCTGCCCCGCGACCTCACCAGCCGTCCGCGTCGCTACATCGTCGCGGTACACAGCGAGCTCACCCTGCTGATGCGGGCGATCGCGGACGGGCTGCGCGAGGGGGACCCGGAACGGCTCGGGGATGTGGACGACCAACTCGCGACCGTCCACGAGATCCTCGACTACGGACGGACGGTGGTCACGTCCTCGCGCCAGATCGTCGGGTTGCACCCGGCCCTTCGCCGCGACCGACCGGTCCTGGCCGAGCTGGAGCGTCAGGGCCTGCTGCTGTCGCGCTACCTGAACACACTCGAAGTCCTGCTCAGGCAGGGCCGTGGAGTCGTCGACGGGTCCGGCCCCCAGCCCGTGGCGGCCATGCTGGTCGCGGAGGCGAGCGGGGTGACCGACGCCATGGCCCAGGCGATCACGCGCTGGGAATTCCCCGCCCGCGCCCGCAAACAGGCGACCAACCTGGCGGCCGACTGTTCGCCGGCCGCCGTGATGCACTCCACCTGGCGGTCCGTGGCTCTCGTCTCCGTCATGCGGTCGGTAGCGGTCGACCTGCTCCAGCTCACCGGACTCTCCCAGACCGAGGCGCGCCTGCTGCTGACCGACATGGACGGGGCCACGGAGGCCGGCGGAGGCACCGAGGGCACGGACGCGGCGTCCGCCATTTGGGACGCTGCACCCTGACGCAGGCCGAAAAGCTTGGCGAAGCCCCGATCGTGTGACACCATGACAGACATGTCGTGGGCGCGACTCATCCTTGGTCGCCGCAGCGAGGCCTAGAAGATCCGATCAGGCCTCCTCGCTGCGGAGTTCGTCACGCGCCTGGCACCCAGCCGCCGCCACCAGCGAGGAACCCATGACAACCCACACTTTCCCGACGCGTCAGCAGCCCGTCCCGGTACAGCAACCGAGCCCGATGCCGTTCGGCCGGTACACGCCGTTCGAGCCCATCGACCTGCCCGACCGCACCTGGCCGACGAAGAAGATCACCGCAGCACCCCGGTGGCTGTCCACCGACCTGAGGGACGGCAACCAGGCGCTGATCGACCCGATGACGCCGTCGCGGAAGCGGAAGATGTTCGACCTGCTGGTGCGGATGGGCTACAAGGAGATCGAGGTCGGCTTCCCTTCCGCGTCCCAGACCGACTTCGACTTCGTGCGCAGCCTGATCGTGGGCGACGCGATCCCCGACGATGTGACCATCAGCGTCCTCACCCAAGCCCGTGAGGACCTGATCGAACGCACCGCCCAGTCCCTGATCGGGGCGCAGCGGGCGAACATCCACCTGTACAACGCGACCGCGGAACTGTTCAGGCGGGTGGTCTTCGGCATCGACGAGGCGCAGTGCATCGCGCTGGCCACCCGGGGCACCGAACTGGTGATGAAGTACGCCGAGCAGAACCTGTCCGACGTCGAGTTCGGCTACCAGTACAGCCCCGAGATCTTCACCCAGACCCCGACCGACTACGCCATCGAGGTCTGCAACGCCGTGATGGACGTCTGGCAGCCCGGTCCGGGCCGGGAGATCATCCTGAACCTGCCGGCCACCGTCGAGCGGTCCACGCCCAACACCTACGCCGACCAGATCGAGTACTTCGGACGGCACGTCAGGAACCGTCCCTTCGTCGCGATCTCGCTGCACCCGCACAACGACCGCGGGACGGCGGTCGCGGCGACCGAACTGGCCCTGATGGGCGGCGCGGACCGCGTGGAGGGCTGCCTGTTCGGCCACGGCGAGCGGACGGGGAACGTGTGCCTGGTGACCCTGGGCATGAACCTGTTCAGCCAGGGCATCGACCCCAAGATCGACTTCTCCGATATCGACGAGATCCGTCGCACGGTGGAGTACTGCACCAATCTGCCGGTTCATCCGCGCCATCCTTACGCGGGTGATCTGGTGTACACCGCCTTCTCTGGCTCCCACCAGGACGCCATCAAGAAGGGGCTGGAGGTGCTGGAGAAGACGGCGGCCTCCCAGGGGAAGTCTCTGCACGAGATTCCCTGGGAGGCGCCGTACCTCCCGATCGACCCGCACGACGTGGGCCGTACCTACGAGGCCGTCATCCGGGTGAATTCACAGTCCGGCAAGGGTGGCATGGCGTACATCATGAAGTCCGAGCACCACCTGGACCTGCCGCGGCGGCTGCAGATGGAGTTCTCCCGGGTCGTGCAGGCCCGCACCGACTCCGAGGGCGGCGAGGTGTCGCCGGACGAGATGTGGCGGATCTTCGCCGACGAGTACCTGGCCGACACCGAGCCGTTGAGCCTGGTCACCGTGAAGTCGGTGTCCAACGGCCACGGCTACACGGTCACCGCGACCGTGCGGGACCGCGGCGTGGAGCGGGAGATCACCGGCGAGGGTAACGGCCCGGTGTCTGCTTTCGTGGACGCGCTGGGCCTGCTGGGCTACCACGTTCGCGTGCTGGACTACGCCGAGCACGCGCTGTCCTCCGGCGGCGACGCGATGGCGGCGGCGTACGTCGAGGCGGAGATCGGTGAGGGCGAGGACGCGCACGTGGTGTGGGGCGTCGGCCTGCACGATTCGATCGTCACCGCGTCCCTGCGGGCGGTGGTGGGGGCGCTCGACCGCGACGCGCGACGCGCGGCGGCAGAGTCGGTGCCCGTCGAGGCACGCCCGTGACGCCGGGGAACGCCGGTTGAGCTTGTCGAAACCCCAGGACGGCCGCGGCGGCATCACCGCCGACCTGGTCCGGCTGCTGCTGGCCGAGCAGGCGCCGCAGTGGGCCGACCTGTCGGTCGAGCCGGTGCCGGTGGACGGCTGGGACAACCGCACCTACCGGCTCGGGGATCAGTTGAGCGTCCGGCTGCCTTCGCATCCTCGGTACGCCGCCGCGGTGGCGAAGGAGGACCGCTGGCTCCCGGTGTTGGCGCCACACCTGCCGCTGCCTGTGCCTGAGCTGGTGTTCGCGGGCACGCCGTCCGAGCCGTACCCGCTGCCCTGGTCGGTGCGGCGATGGCTGCCCGGCGAGACGGCGTCCGAGGACTCGGTGGCCGACCCGGTCGCCTTCGCCACGAGTCTCGCCGAGTTCCTGCGCGCACTGTGGGGCGTCGATCCGGCCGGCGGGCCTCTCGCCGGCGAGCACAGCTTCTACCGGGGCTGCTCGCCGGAGCACTACGACGACGAGACCCGTCGCTGTATCGAGAGGCTCGCCGGCCGGGTCGATGCCGCCGCAGCGTCCGCCGTGTGGGACGCGGCGCTGGCCACCGAGTGGACCCGCCCGGAGAGCTGGTTTCACGGTGACATCGCCATCGGCAACCTGCTGGTGGACGGCGGCCGGCTGGCGGCGGTGATCGACTTCGGCACCAGCGGCGTCGGCGACCCGGCGTGTGACCTGGTGATCGCCTGGACATTCCTCACCGGACGCGCGCGGACGGCCTTCGCCGACGTTGTCGACCTCGGCGCGGACACGTGGGCGCGCGCCCGAGGCTGGGCACTCTGGAAGGCGCTGATCAGCGTGACGGACGATCCGGCGACGTCCACCCTGCCGCTCCGCGTGATCGAGGAGACCCTGGCTGATCCGGTCGTCGCCTGAGCGGCTCCCCGTCGCCCGCCCTGCGGACGTCTCGACGCGGGATCAGCAGTCGATCAGGCCGCCCGAACCGCTCGTCATGCCATGCACCTGCATGTTCGACGACTGACCGGACTGTACCTGGTGGTAGTTGCCCCACGATGTGGTGCCCTTCACCGTCACGGTTCGGGGGCTGGCCGAGCAGGCGGTGGCCGATACCTTGACCAGGCCGCCCTGGGTATCGGAGAGGTCGCTGGCCACGAACGGCAGGTCGGTGCTCGACAGGTTGATCGTCACCTGCCAGGTGACCGGCGTGGTCGAACTGGACGACACGGTGACGTTCAGGTTGTAGTCGGACAGGGTGGGGTAGCCCCACGAGGTGATTCCGGTCACTGTCGCTGTACAGGTGCCGGTCCCGGAGATCGCGGAGCAGGAGACGGCGGGCAGCGTGGTCTGGGTCTGCTCCCACACGGTGGGCAGCGGCCAGGTTCCCGCGGTGACGAGGGCGCCGCTGACCGTCGCCGGCGCGGACGGCAGCGTGAGCGTCACGGTGCTGCCGGACACGGTGGCGGAGGCGGTCAACGTGCTGCTGCCCGAGCGGACGTACGCGGCCAGCGTCTTGCCCGAACAGGCGGAGTCGATGCCGGTGACCGTGACGGAGGCTCCGGTGATCGTTGCCTTCACCTGACCGCTGCATCGGCTCCAGGTCTGGAACAGGGGAGAGCCGGCGCTGTTCTGCAGGCTCAGTTTCGCAGCTGCGGACACGCCCAGGGACGCCACGGCGGCCAGGGCCGCCAGTGACGCCAGAGTGCTACGCCAGCGCAGTCTCATTCGGGTCGTCCTCAGCCGATGCTCGATCAGGCGACGGTTCGGTGTCGGGCCACAGCAGGAACGCTGCGGCGACGAGCAGCAGCGAGATCCACACTGTAGGGGATGCGAGGATCGACAGCGCCGCTCCCAGCTTCGGGACGGACGCCACCATGACGCCCTTCACCTGTGCTGCCACGGGCTTGAACGGGTCCACGAAGTGGTTGTTGTCGCCCTGCAGTTGCCAACCGTTGACCGGGTCTCCCCCGATGATCCTGTGGATCACGACAGGGGTCCTGTCGACGAACGGCCGGTAGGCGACCACGTCCCCGATCTGCGGCGCGCCGCAGCGTTCGATGGCCAGATCGCCCGGTTGCAGGGTGGGTTCCATCGAGTGCCCGGTCACGATGGTGAGTGTGGTGCACCCACCGAGGTGGGACGGCCACCCGAGCACGACGATGCCGACGAGCACCGCCCATCCGACGATCTGGCCAAGCCGGCGGAACAGCGTCCGCCGGCTTGCCCGGGTGGTCATCAGCTATAGATGGTGAGGGCGACCTGCTTGATGGTCTGCGGGTCGACCGAGCCGAGCGGGACACTGACCGTGGCGCCGGTGACCGTGCCGGTACCCAGCTTCACCCAGTCGCCGCTGGAGGCCTTGTAGGCAGCCTCGTAGTTGTAGGTCTTGCACGCGTCGTCGACGCCGGCGAACTTCACATTCGCGATCGTCCACGGCAGGCTCGCGGTGCCGCTGAACGTCGGCGTGTCGAAGCTGGACGTGATCGACTTGCTCGAAGGCTGGCAGTCGGCGTTCACTGCCACCGCGCCCGCCTGGAAGCTGCCGGACCAGGAGATACCCAGCTGCGCCGCCGCTGCGGCGGTCGCGCCGCCGAGCCCGAGAACCAGCAGGACTCCGGCGGCGATCTTCCTGCCGCGACGCTTCCCCTCGGTGTTGGTGGTCATACTTTTCCCCTCTTTTCTTGGTTTGTTGCCCGAGGGCGCCGCCCCTAAACGGCCCACCTCGCGCTTTTTCTCAGGTAGATCTTTTCGTAGCCGCCGACCGGTTCGCGAGTCCCCGTGCGGACGACACCCGTCCGGGTGACATACCCCCCGGGGAATCCATCGGCGGGCGGTCGGCGAGCGCCGGACGCCAACCCCGATAGGATCTGCTGCCATGCCCAAGGTCCTCACCGAACTCCCTGTCGGCGAACGCGTCGGACTCGCGTTCTCCGGCGGTCTCGACACCTCCGTCGCGGTTGCCTGGATGCGGGAGAAGGGCGCGGTTCCGTGCACCTACACCGCGAACCTCGGCCAGTACGACGAGCCGGACATCGACTCGGTGCCGGGCCGAGCGGGGGCCTATGGTGCGGAGCTCTCACGCATGGTCGACTGCACCACGGCGATGGTCGAGGAGGGCCTGGTCGCGCTGGTCTGCGGTGCGTTCCACATTCG
This sequence comes from Propionicimonas sp., assembly GCA_036770475.1. Classification (GTDB taxonomy): domain Bacteria; phylum Actinomycetota; class Actinomycetes; order Propionibacteriales; family Propionibacteriaceae; genus Propionicimonas. Next base: position 11,288 of record DAIPJC010000001.1, read on the forward strand.
GACCGGTGGACGCACCTACTTCAACACCACCCCGATCGGGCGCGCGGTCACGGGCACCATGTTGGTGCGGGCGATGCGCGAGGACGACGTCTGGATCTGGGGTGACGGCTCCACCTACAAGGGCAATGACATCGAGCGGTTCTACCGCTATGGACTGCTGGCCAACCCGCAGCTGCGGATCTACAAGCCGTGGCTCGACGCCGACTTCGTCCGCGAACTGGGCGGTCGTGCAGAGATGAGCCAGTGGCTCGCCGAGCGCGGTCTGCCGTACCGGGACTCCAAGGAGAAGGCCTACTCCACCGACGCCAACATCTGGGGTGCCACCCACGAGGCCAAGGAGCTGGAGAATCTGGACGTCGGCATCGAGATCGTCGAGCCGATCATGGGTGTCCGGTTCTGGGACCCGTCGGTCGAGATCGCCGCGGAGGATGTCACCATCGCCTTCGAGCAGGGCCGTCCGGTGACGATCAACGGCCAGACGTTCGCCTCCGCGGTCGACCTCGTCCGCGAGGCCAACGGCATCGGCGGACGCCACGGTCTCGGCATGAGCGACCAGATCGAGAACCGCATTATCGAGGCGAAGAGCCGTGGCATCTACGAGGCGCCGGGGATGGCCTTGCTGCACATCTGTTACGAGCGGCTGGTCACCGCGATCCACAACGAGGACACGGTCGCCAACTACCAGCTCGAAGGACGCAAACTCGGCCGGCTGATGTACGAAGGACGCTGGCTCGACCCGCAGTCGCTGATGATCCGCGAATCCCTGCAGCGGTGGGTGGGTTCGGCCGTCACTGGTTCGGTGACGCTGCGGCTGCGTCGCGGCGACGACTACTCGATCCTCGACACCGACGGACCTGCGTTCTCCTACCACCCCGAAAAGCTGTCCATGGAGAAGGTCGGGGACGCCGCTTTCGGCCCGACCGACCGGATCGGCCAGCTCACCATGCGCAATCTCGACATCGCCGATTCCCGCACCCGGCTCGAGCAGTACGCGCAGCTGGGTCTCGTCGGCGGCGAGGTGTCGGCGCTGGTCGGCCAGCTCGATTCCGGACGTGCGTCGGCGATCACTGCGGGCGAGGTCACCGACCCGGAGATCGAGGAGGCCCAGAACCTCTCCGGCATGGAGTCCGGCACCGACTGAGCCGGGTCGCTCCCGTAGGCCCCGCAGTTCGGCTGGTTGAGCTTGTCGAAACCGATGCAGTCTCGACAGGCTCGATCAACCGGTGAGCCGGTTCAGCCGACCGCGTTGGGCTGGGCGCCGCCGTAGCGCCGGTCGCGCTGGACGTACTGCTCGACGGCCCGCCAGAGGTCGCGGCGGTCGAAGTCGGGCCACAGCCGGTCCATGAACACCATCTCGGCGTAGGCGGACTGCCAGAGCAGGAAGTTGGACGTGCGCTGCTCGCCGGAGGAGCGCACGAACAGATCCACGTCGGGAATCTCCGGCTCGTCCAGGAAGTGGCGGAACCGGGCCTCGGTGAGCCGGGACGGATCGAGTTCGCCACGGACGGCTGCCTCCGCGATCGCGCGCGCCGCGTCCACGATCTCTGCCCGCCCGCCGTAGTTCACGCAGAACTGGAGAGTGAGAACCTCGTTGCCCTCGCTCTGGCGTTCGGCGTCCTGCAGTTCGCGGATCACGCTGCGCCACAGCTTCGGCGTCCGTCCGGCCCACCGGATGCGCACGCCCATGGCGTCCAACTGGTCACGGCGGCGGTGGATCACGTCCCGGTTGAAGCCCATCAGCCAGCGCACCTCGTCGGGGGAGCGGCGCCAGTTCTCGGTCGAGAACGCGTAGGCCGACAGGTACTTGACGCCGATCTCGATCGCACCCTCGATCACGTCGAACAGGGCGTCCTCTCCGCGGGCGTGGCCGGCCGTCCGGGGCAGGTTGCGAGCCTTGGCCCAGCGGCCGTTCCCGTCCATTACGATGGCCACGTGCCGGGGCAGCGCCCGAGGGTCGATCACGGGCGGACGCGCACCCGACGGGTGCGGTGTGGGCGGGCGGAGCTGCTTCTGGTGGGCCACGACCGCAGCCTACTGAGCCCGGCCGTCCGACGGTTTCGCCAAGGGCCGAACAGAGTTGAGTCAAGCAGGCTCAACCTGCTTGAAATCATCGCCGATCCGTCGCAGACTGGTCTTAGCACTCAAAGAAGGAGAGTGCTAACCAGACGAGAGGAGTAGCCACAATGGCACGCGCTTTTGATCCCTTCCGCGAGATGGACCGCTGGTTCTCCGACGTCGCCCGGACGCCGGCCAGCACCGCCATGCCGATGGACCTGTACCGGGAGGGTGACGTCTTCATCGCCCGGATCGACCTTCCCGGTGTGGACCCGGCCTCGATCGACGTGGACGTCGACGACCGCACCCTGACCGTACGCGCGCAGCGCACCGTCGACACCACGGACGAGCAGAAGTGGCTCGTCCGGGAGCGTCCGTCCGGCACTTTCGCCCGCCAGCTGACCCTGGGCTACGGCGTCGCGCTCGATCAGATCGCCGCCGAGTACCGCGACGGTGTGCTGAGCCTGCGGATCCCGGTGGCCGAGGAGGCCAAGCCGCGCAAGATCAGCGTCAGCCACAGCGGTGGTGCGACCCAGATCGAGGGCTCCGTCGAGAGCTGAGCCGCATAGAAGCCGGTTCCCGGACGCCCGCCAGCGCACAAGGTGGACCGTAAGCGCCGACATCGGCGGCTACGGTCCACCTTGCGTTCGTGAGGCCAGGACAGGGTGGGCGCGCGTCGGACCAAGGGCTAGGCGAACGGGGCGGAGGCCTTGGTCAGACGATGCAGCTGGGCGCGGGTGAGTTTCAGCTCGACGGCCGCGACGATGGACGGCAGCTGCTCCACCGAACTGGCGGACGCGATCGGCGCGGTCACCGCGGACTGGTGGCGCACCCAGGCGAGGGCGACGGTGGCGGGCTCGACGCCGAGTTCATCGGCAACGGAGACCACCGCGTCCACCACGTCGAAACCGGCGTCCGTCGCATAGGCCCGCACCGCGGCCGCCCGCGGACCGTGAATCTGCTCGCCACGCGCGTACTTGCCGGTGAGGAAGCCTGCGGCCAGACCCCGGTAGGGCACCAGCGCGAGGTGATGTTCGCCGCACAGCGCCGCGAGGCCGGCGGTCTCCACCTCCGCGCGGTGCACGAGGTTGTACTGCGGCTGCACGGCGACCGGCAGGGCCAGCCCGTCCCGGGTGGCGACGTCGATCACCTCTGCCACGCGCTCGGGGGTGAAGTTCGACAGCCCGTAGTGCCGGATCGCCCCGGCGCGGACCAGCTGGTCGAACGCCCCGACCCACTCGGCGGTCGGCACATGCGGGTCGTCCTCGTGGGCGTAGTAGAGGTCGATGGTCTCCAAGCCGAGCCGCCTACGGGAGCCGTCGAGGCAGATCTTCACATTGGCCGGACGCAAGCCACGGTGCACGGGGTGCTTGCCGACCTTCGTGGCGATCACGACCTGGTCGCGATTGTGCCGGTGCTGCAGCCAGCCGCCGATGGCGCTCTCGGACTCGCCGCCGCGGTGGCCCGGCACCCAGGTGGAGTAGGAGTCCGCGGTGTCGATGAAGTTGCCACCGGCCTCAACGAACGCGTCGAGGATCGCCTCGGACGCGGCGGTGTCCGCCGTCCAGCCGAACACATTGCCGCCCAGGCACAGCGGCGACACTCTCAACGTTGAGATCCGGTGCATGGCAACAGCCTAGGGGGACAGCTCGAAATCCACGCTGAGATGCACCGAGAGCTCGGTGGTGGCGTTCAACTCCACCCCCAGATCCAGCGGCGGACCGCCGGCCGAAGCCGCTGCGAACATCACGTCCGCTCGTGCGCGCTCCATGCGTGGCGTCGGCATGCTCCACGAATCGGACGCATCGGCGATGCCGGTCACCTCGAGCCCGGCCGCGGCCGCCACGGCGTCCGCCTTGCGCCGGGCCATGACCATCGCCGCTGCGGTGACCGGGATGCTGGCCTCGAACTCGTCGTACACCCACTCGAGGCGATCGACGCTCACGCCGGGTCGGTCGGAGAGCACGCCGAGGATGTCCGGCAGTTGGTCCGGACTCGCCGGGATGACCAGTGCGATCTCTACGGTCTGCGACTTGAGCAGTCTTCCGTCGCTGGCGGCCAGGCGCACGCTGGTGACTTCGACGGCGTCCTCGGTCACCCCGCGCCCGGTCAGTTCCGCCACGATGTCGCGGACGAGCGAAGCCTTACGTCCGGCAATGCCACCCGCGAGAGTGGACGAGCCGCGCACGGTGACGTGCACTCTGGCCGACTCGGCTGTGATCCGGACGGTGTGGTCGACGGTGATCCGCAGGACTCCCATCGGCTGAGCCTATTGGGTGGCGGCCTCCGGCGAGGGCTTTTCAGCCAACGATCCCTGAGCTTGACGAAGGGTCGCCGAGCTTGACGAAGGGTCGCCGAGCTTGACGATGCTCCCTGAGCTTGACGATGCTCCCTGAGCTTGACGAAGGGCGGTGGACGGCTTCGTCAAGCTCAGCCATCGTCGGCTTCGTCAGGCTCAGCCATCGTCGGCTTCGTCAGGCTCAGCCATCGTCGGCTCAGGTGTGCTGGATGGCGGCGTGTTCGACGGGGAGTCCGGCGCTGAACCGGGCGACGTAGGCGTTGAAGCCGGTGACGTCGGCGGGGTCGGGTTCGATGGTCTCCAGGCTGGCCCCGGCGAACACCTGCGTGGTGAGGTAGTGGGCGAGGGTCTGGCCGTCGGCGCGGTCCCTGGTGTATGCGGCGAGGAGCGCGATGCCCCAGGCGCCGCCTTCTCCGGCGATGTCGCCGACGGAGACGGCGGCGTCCACGGCGGCGGCGAGGTAGCGCTGGGCGACGCCCTTGGTCTTGAACAGCCCGCCGTGGGCGAACAGTGAGTCGAGGGCGACTTGTTCGTCGGTGAGCAGGATGTTCATGCCGATCCGCAGGCTGGCCAGGGCGGCGAACAGTTGGGCGCGCATGAAGTTGGCCAGCGTGAACCGGGAGTCGGGTGTGCGCACGAACAGGGGACGGCCTTCTTCGAGCCCGGTGATGTGTTCGCCGGACAGGTAGTTGTAGGCAAGGAGTCCGCCGCAGTCGGGATCGCCGTCCAGCGATGCGGTGAACAGTGCCTCGAATACCGCGCCGGCGTCGGTGGTTGCGCCGATCCGGGTGGCGAACTCGCCGAACACGCCGGCCCAGGTATTGAGTTCGCTGGCGCCGTTGTTGCAGTGCACCATCGCGACCAGGTCACCGGCCGGGGTGGTGACCAGGTCGAGTTCGGGGTGCATCCGCTCCAGTTCGTGCTCGAGCACGACCATCGCGAAGATCGACGTGCCGGCCGACACATTGCCGGTCCGCGGCGCGACCGAGTTCGTTGCGACCATGCCGGTGCCGGCGTCGCCCTCGGGCGGGCAGCACAGCACCCCGGGCTGCAGGGTGCCGGACGGGTCCAGCAGCGCCGCGCCGGCCTCGGTGAGCCGCCCGGCCGGCGCACCGGCCGCGAGGACGGACGGCAGCAGGTCGGCCAGCCGCCAGCCGAAGCCGTGCCCTGCGACCAGGTCGTCGAACTGGGCCAGCATCTCGGCGTGGTAGCCGCCGGTCGTGGTGTCGATCGGGAACATGCCGGACGCGTCGCCCACGCCGAGCACCCGCTCGCCGGTCAACTGCTGGTGCACGTAGCCGGCGAGGGTGTTGATCGAGGCGATCCGTCCCACGTGCTCCTCGCCACCCAGGACGGCCTGGTACAGGTGCGCGATCGACCAGCGCTGCGGGATGTTGTAGCCGAACAGCTCACTCAGCTGTTCGCTGGCCGGCCCGGTGATCGTGTTGCGCCACGTCCGGAACGGCACCAGCAGCTCGCCGGCGGCGTCGAACGCGAGATAGCCGTGCATCATCGCCGACACGCCCATCGCCCCGAGAGTGCGCAACTCGAGGCCGTACCGCGACCGGATGTCCGCGGCCAACGAGGCGTAGGCGTCCTGCAGCCCCGACCAGACCGCGTCCAGCGGGTACGTCCACACCCGGTCGGTGAACTGGTTCTCCCAATCGTGGCCTCCGGTGGCCAGCACCGCATTGTTCGGGCCGGTCAACACCGCCTTGATCCTCGTCGAACCGAACTCGACCCCCAGGGCCGTCCGGCCCTCCTCGATGGCTGCACGGACGTCGTCGATCATCGTTGATCCTCCTGGCATGACGCTCATCACATCGGCGTGTTACCGATAACACCGCAATCATGGCAGGCAAGTGCGGGCCGCGGCAACGGCTCGCCGGGCTTAGCCTGCCCAGACCCCTGGGTCGGCGGGGGAGAATGTCGGCGTGCCCACCTATCGTGACGAGGCGGTCGTGCTGCGGACCCACAAGCTGGGCGAGGCCGACCGCATCATCACCATGCTCTCGCGGCAGCACGGCAAGGTGCGCGCGGTGGCCAGGGGAGTGCGTCGGACGTCCTCGAAGTTCGGCGCCCGGCTGGAGCCGTTCAGCCACGTCGACCTCCAGTTCGCCACGGGTCGCAGCCTGGACGTGATCACCCAGGCGGTCACGCTGCATCCCTACTCCGAACCACTGGCGCACGACTACGAGCGCTACACGACGGGCCAGGTCATGATCGAGACCGCCGACCGGCTGGTCACCGAGGAGCGCGAGCCCGCCCTGCAGCAGTACCAGCTCCTCGTGGGGGCGCTGCACGCGCTGACGTCCGGCACCTCGGACGGGCCGCGTCCGCCGGCGATGGTGATGGATGCCTACCTGCTCCGGTCAGTGGCGCTCGCCGGCTACGCGCCGACGCTCACTGACTGCGCGCGGTGCGGTGCGCCCGGGCCGCACGAGGCGTTCTCGCCCCAGCTCGGCGGCATGGTGTGCCGCCGCTGCCGGCCGCCAGGCTCTGCCCATCCCGCTCCCGCCACGGTGGAGTACCTCGGTTCATTGCTGACCGGCGACTGGCTCTCCACGCGGGGCGTCGCCGACGCCACGGTCCGGCAGGGGAGCGGGCTCGTTGCGGCCTTCATCGGCTGGCACCTGGAGCGCGGGCTGCGCTCGCTGACGCATGTGGAGCGGACGCGGGTGGGGCAGGGTTGACCTCCGACCGTTAGGCGCGGCGCCAGTGAGCTCCGCAGTGTTACCGATACCAAACTGTTATCTCCAAACCGTGCAGGAACGTCGGTGATACCGGTAACATCTCCCTGAGCGATCGGTGTTATCGCTAACACTCGGCAACACAGTGAGGTGACGAGATTCAGTGACACGCCTAGTCAGGCCAGCAAACGGGGACGCGGTAGGAGCCGGTGGCCCAGCCACGAGCGCGATCCCGACCGAACTCCGTGACGTCGTCGAGCGGTTGAAGGTGGAGGTGGCCGCGCTGCACGCAGAGCTGCCGCGGAACAACTTGGTGGTTTGGACGGCGGGGAACGTGTCGGCGCGAGTGCCGGGCGCTGAACTGCTGGTGATCAAGCCGTCCGGGGTGTCGTACGACGACCTGACGCCGGAGGCGATGGTGGTCTGCGACTTCGACGCGAGGCTGGTCGAGGGCACCCGAGCGCCGTCCTCGGACACCGCGGCCCACGCCTACGTCTACGCCCACATGCCGGAGGTCGGCGGCGTGGTGCACACCCATTCCGACTACGCCACCGCGTGGGCGTCGAGGCGGGAGCCGATCCCGTGCGTGCTGACGATGATCGCCGACGAGTTCGGCGGGGAGATTCCGGTGGGCCCGTTCGCGCTGATCGGCGACGACTCGATCGGCCGCGGGATCGTCGAGACGCTGCGGAACAGCCGCTCGCGCGCCGTCCTGATGGCCAACCACGGTCCGTTCACGATCGGCTCGGACGCCCGGGACGCGGTCAAGGCCGCCGTGATGGTCGAGGACGTCGCCCGCACCGTCCATCTCGCCCGGCAGTTGGGCGAGCCGGTGCCGATCCCGCAGGCCGACGTCGATCGTCTCTTCGACCGTTACCAGAACGTCTATGGACAAGGAAGTGCGAAATGAGCAAGCAGATCTGGTTCCTCACCGGCAGCCAGGGCCTCTACGGCGACGATGTGCTGCTGCAGGTGCGGGACCAGTCCGCGCAGATCTCCGGCGCTCTGGACAGGGCCGAGCAGGTCCCTGCCGAGGTGGTCGCCAAGCCGGTGCTGACCGACGCCTCTGCGATCCGGCGGGTGATGCTGGACGCGAACGCCGACGACGACTGTGTGGGCGTGATCGCGTGGATGCACACCTTCTCGCCGGCGAAGATGTGGATCACGGGCATGGACGCCCTGGCCAAGCCGTTCCTGCACCTGCACACCCAGGTGAACGTGGAACTGCCGTGGGCGAGCATCGACATGGACTTCATGAACCTGAACCAGGCTGCGCACGGCGACCGGGAGTTCGCGTTCATCGCCACCCGCCTCGGGGTGCCGCGCAAGACGGTCGCCGGCCACGTCAGTGACCCGCGCGTGGTCGCGCGGATCGGGGTGTGGGCGCGGGCGGCCCTGGCCCGGGCCGAGCTGGCCACGCTGAAGCTGGTGCGGTTCGGCGACAACATGCGCAACGTCGCGGTCACCGAGGGTGACAAGGTCGAGGCCGAGCGGCGCCTGGGCGTGTCGGTCAACACCTGGGGTGTGAACGACCTGGTCGAGGTCGTCGACAAGGTGTCCGAGAGCGACATCGACGCCCTCGTCGAGCAGTACCTGGACCTGTACGACGTCGCTCCCGAACTTCGCCCGGGCGCGGACCGGCACGACTCGCTGCGCTATGGCGCCCGGATCGAGGCGGCGCTGCGGACCTTCGTCGTGGACGGCGGGTTCGGCGCGTTCACCACCAACTTCGAGGACCTCGGCGGGCTGCGGCAGCTGCCCGGGCTGGGCGTCCAGCGGCTGATGGCAGAAGGCATCGGTTTCGCCGGGGAGGGCGACTGGAAGACCGCGGTGCTGGGCCGCACGCTGAAGGTGATGGCCGCGGGGCTGCCCGGCGGCACGTCCTTCATGGAGGACTACACCTACCACCTGGTGCCCGGCCAGGAGCTCAGCCTCGGGGCGCACATGCTCGAGGTCTGCCCGTCCATCGCCGCCGGAACCCCCCGGATCGAGATCCACCCGCTCGGGATCGGCGGACGCGAGGACCCCGTCCGGATGGTCTTCGACGCCGCCCCCGGCGACGCGGTCACCCTCGGCCTCTCCGATCTCGGCGACCGGTTCCGGCTGGTCGCCAGCGAGATCGAGGTCGTGGCACCGCTGGAAGACATGCCGAAGCTCCCGGTCGCCCGGGCGGTGTGGAAGGCCAAGCCCGACTTCACCACGTCCACCGAGTGCTGGTTGTCTGCAGGAGGACCACACCACACCGTGCTGTCCACAGCCATCACCGCCGAGCACCTCACCGACCTGGCCGAGATGCTCGGGATCGAACTGGCCCTGATCGGCGCCGACACCACGACCGGGCAGTTCCTGAAGGAACTGCGCTGGAACAACGCGTACCACCGACTGGCGCTCGGGTTCTGAACCCGCCGGCCGGCACCACACAACTGAATAGCCCCGGGCCCGGGGACTTCCCGGGGCCGGAACACCCAAAGAGATCCCGCGCAGGGGCGGGGATCGAAGAAGGAGAGCAGCAATGCGCAAATTGGTTGCCTTCGCGGCGACGGCGGCACTGGCGCTGACCGTCACTGCTTGCGGCCAGTCGTCCGGCGCGCCCGCGACCAGCGGGGCCGCGACCGGTGGCACCACCGAGAAGGGCACGATCGGCGTCGCGATGCCGACCAAGACCTCGGAGCGGTGGATCAAGGACGGCGATTACCTGAAGAAGACGCTGGAGGATGCGGGCTACACCGTCAACCTGCAGTACGCCAACGACGACATCCCGACCCAGGTGACCCAGGTCAACGACATGGTCACCAAGAAGAACCAGTTGCTGGTCGTCGCGGCCATCGACGGCGTCGCCCTGAAGGGCGCCCTCGCCGGGGCAAAGGAGGCCAACATCCCGGTGATCGCCTACGACCGCCTGCTCCGTGAGACGGACGCGGTCAGCTACTACACCACGTTCGACAACTTCAAGGTCGGCGTGCAGCAGGGCACGTCGCTGCTCGACGGCCTGCAGGCGTCCGGCGCCAAGTCCCCGTGGAACGTCGAGCTGTTCGCCGGCTCCGCCGACGACAACAACTCGAAGTTCTTCTTCGACGGCGCGATGAGCGTCCTCCAGCCGAAGATCGACGACGGCACGGTCAAGATCGTCTCCGGCGAGACCGACTTCAACAAGGTCACCACCCTGCGCTGGGACGCCGGTGTGGCCAAGAAGCGGATGGAGAACCTGCTCACCAAGTCGTACTCCACCGCCGACCTCAACGGTGTGCTGGCCCCCTACGACGGCATCTCCCGTGGCATCATCGCGGCCCTCAAGGCCAACGGCTACGGCTCCGGCGGCAAGGCCATGCCGATCGTCACCGGTCAGGATGCCGAGCTGGAGAGCGTGAAGATGATCCTTTCGGGCGAGCAGTTCTCGACCATCTTCAAGGACACCCGTGAGCTGGCCAAGGCCACGGCGAACATGGTGCAGGAAGTCCTCGAGGGCAAGACCGTCACGGTCAACGACACCAAGACCTACGACAACGGCGTGAAGGTCGTCCCGACCTACCTGCTGCAGCCGGTCGCGGTGAACAAGGAGAACGCGGTCGAGATTCTGGTCGGCGCGGGCTACTACACCAAGGCAGACCTGGGCGTCTCCTGATCCACACTCACTCTCTCCCGGGCGGCGGACGCAGGTCCTCCGCCCGGGAGGGCACCTCCGGGGGCGGAGGCGGCTAGCTGCGCCACACGGCCAGACAAGGGGCACATGCGCATGGGCGACACGATTCTGTCGATGCGGAACATCACCAAGGAATTCCCGGGGGTCAAGGCCCTCTCCGACGTCAACCTCGAAGTGAGACGTGGCGAGATCCACAGCATCTGCGGGGAGAACGGCGCCGGCAAGTCGACCCTGATGAAGGTGCTGTCCGGGGTCTACCCGTACGGCACGTACACGGGCGACATCTACTTCGACGGCGAAGAGGTCAGGTTCCGGACCATTCGCGAGAGCGAGGACGCCGGGATCGCGATCATCCACCAGGAGCTCGCGCTGATCCCCGAACTGACGATCACCGAGAACATGTTCCTCGGCAACGAGCAGGTTCGCGGCGGCGTGATCGACTGGAACGAGGCGAACGCGCGGGCTCGCGCGCTGCTGGACCACGTCGGTTTGGCCGAGGACCCGGACGTCCAGATCAAGAACATCGGTATCGGCAAGCAGCAACTGGTCGAGATCGCGAAGGCGCTCGGCAAGGACGTCAAGCTGCTGATTCTGGACGAGCCGACCGCCGCGCTGAACGACACCGACTCGCGGCACCTGCTGGGCCTGCTGAAGGAACTGCAGGGCCGCGGCATCACATGCATCATGATCAGCCACAAGCTGAACGAGATCGAAGCGATCTCCGACTCGATCACGATCATCCGCGACGGCCGGACCATCGAGACCCTCGAGATCGCCGATCAGGGCGTCAACGAGGACCGGATCATCCGCGGGATGGTCGGCCGGGACCTCGAGCACCGGTACCCGGAGCACACGCCGAGGATCGGCGACATGCTGATGGAGATCCGGGACTGGACCGTCGCGCACCCGGATGACGTCGAGCGCCTGGTCGTCAAGAACGCCAGCCTGGCCGTCCGCGCCGGTGAGATCGTGGGTCTCGCCGGGTTGATGGGCGCCGGCCGCACCGAGTTCGCCCGCAGCGTGTTCGGCCAGACGTACGGCCAGAAGCTCGCTGGGCAGCTGTTCCTGCACGGGAAGGAGCGGCACATCAGGAGCGTCCAGCAGGCGATCGACGCCGGTCTGGCCTATGTCACCGAGGACCGCAAGAGCCTCGGGCTGAACCTCCTGGACACCATCCGGGAGTCGATCACCTCCGCCGGGCTGAAGAAGATCCAGCGGTGGGGCGTGGTGGACGACAACGAGGAGATCGTCGCCGCAGAGCGGTACCGCAAGGCGATGCGAATCAAGACCCCGAACATCGAGGAGGGGGTGAGCAAGCTCTCCGGCGGCAACCAGCAGAAGGTGGTGCTGGGCAAGTGGCTGTTCACCGATCCCGAGGTGCTGATCCTGGACGAGCCGACCCGCGGCATCGACGTCGGCGCGAAGTACGAGATCTACGAACTCATCAACCAGATGGCCGACGCGGGCAAGGGCGTGCTGGTCATCTCGTCCGAGCTGCCCGAACTGCTCGGCATCTGTGACCGCATCTACACCCTGAGCGCCGGCGTGATCACCGCCGACGTCTCGCGGGAGAAGGCGGACCAGGAAATCCTCATGCGCTACATGACCCAACGAAAGGCAGACTGACCATGGCCGAACCGAACGTGGCCACCACGGACGCGGCCCCCGCGCGCTCAGGTGGCATCCTCTCCGACCTGTTCTCGGGCAACTTCCGCCAGTACGGCATGATGTTCGCCCTCGCGGCGCTGATCATCCTGTTCGAGTTCCTCACCGACGGACTGTTCCTGCAGCCGCGCAACGTGAACTCGCTGCTCGTGCAGAACGGCTACGTGCTGATCCTGGCCATCGGCATGGTGATGGTGATCGTCGCGGGCCACATCGACCTGTCGGTGGGCTCAGTGTGTGCGTTCGTCGGCGCCACGGTGGCCCTCGCGATGCGGGACTGGCACACGCCGTGGTACCTCGCGATCGTGCTGGGCATCGTGATGGGCATCCTGGTCGGCGCGTGGCAGGGCTTCTGGGTGGCGTACGTGGGCATCCCGGCGTTCATCGTGACGCTGGCCGGCATGTTGCTGTTCCGCGGCCTGGACCTGATGATCCTGAATGCCGAGTCGATTCCCGTCCCGGACGAGTTCCAGGTGATCGCCAACGGCTACCTGCCCGCGGTCGGCCCGTATACGAACTACCACAACCTCACCTTGCTGCTGGTCGTGCTCGGTGTCGCTGCGGTGATCTGGCTCGAGCTGCGCAAGCGCGCCGGTCTGCGCAAGCACAACATGAAGCTGCCGTCGATGGTCCAGAGCGTCACGAAGCTCGTCCTGGTCAGCGCGGTGATCATCATCTTCGGGCTGCTGCTGGCGTCCTACAAGGGCATTCCCGTGATCGGGCTGATCCTGCTGGCGCTGATCTTCATCTACAGCTTCATCACGCAGAAGACGGTGTTCGGCCGCCACATCTACGCCGTCGGCGGCAACCGGAACGCGGCGCGGCTGACCGGCGTGAACACGCGCTGGATCGACTTCATGGTGATGGTCAACATGGCCGTCCTGGCCGGCGTCGCCGGCATGGTGTACACCGCCTACCTGAACGCCGCGAACCCGAAGGACGGCACCGGGTTCGAGCTGGACGCGATCGCGGCCGTGTTCATCGGTGGCGCAGCCGTCACCGGCGGCATCGGCACGGTGATCGGGTCCATGGTCGGTGGCCTCGTGATGGGTGTGCTGAACCTGGGCCTGGCGAACATGAGCGTGGACTCCAACGTGATCCAGATCATCAAGGGCCTGGTGCTGCTGGCCGCCGTGGCGTTCGACGTGCTCAGCAAGATGCAGGGCAAGCCGAGCGTGATCGGCATGATCCAGCGAGGCCTGCGCCGGGGTGACACCAACGTCCTGGAGGACCGGACGCCGGTGCGCGCGGACGAGGCCGCCCCGCGGACGGGCGTCGCAGACGTCTCGGCCAGCACCGCGGACATCGACCCGGGCCTGATCAACAAGAACGACCTGCAGTAGGCGCGTCCCGCTCCCGGTGCGGCCACGTTGCCCCGGCCCCTGCGCCCGGCAACGCCGCACCTGAACGAAAAGGGGACGGTTCCGAGATTCGTAGTGTGACGGCGTCGCTGCTACGAGACTCGGAACCGTCCCCTTTTCGTTCACTAGGCTGGCGGGGTGATGGCGATCAGCAGGTTCCGGGTTCCAGGGGACGCATCCGGCTTCGTGGTGGGGGCGCAGGCTGTCGTGGCCCGGTTCGCCGCGTCAGCGGGCTGCGAGGGCGCCGACCTGGTGCAGAACCTGGACGAGCCGGAGCTGTGGGCGATCGTGAGCCGGTGGGCGGACGTCGGGTCCTACCGCCGGGCGTTCAACGGGACGGAAGCGAAGCTCGTCCTCTACCCGCTGCTCTCGCTGGCGATCGACGAGCCGAGCGCCTACGCGGCGCCGGAGTCCGTCGGCGAGAACCTGCCCCGCGGAACACTAAGCTAGGCCGAAGCTGCCAGCCGGGCAGCGCGGTGTGAGACGACGAGGAGTTCATGGTGGCCAGCCGCCTGGAGAATGTGATCAGCCTGACCAAGCGGCGGGGATTCGTGTATCCCTGTGGCGAGATCTACGGCGGCACCAGGGCGGCCTGGGACTACGGTCCCTTCGGCGTCGAGCTGAAGGAGAACATCAAGCGCCAGTGGTGGCGTTCGGTCGTGCAGGGCCGCGACGACGTCGTGGGCCTGGACTCCTCGATCATCCTGCCGCGCCAGGTGTGGGTTGCCTCCGGCCATGTCGGTGCGTTCTCCGACCCGCTCACCGAGTGCCGCAACTGCCACAAGCGGTTCCGGTCCGACCAGCTCGAGGATGCGTTCGAGTTCAAGAAGGGACGCAAGCCGTCCGGCCTGGAGGAGATCAACTGCCCGGAGTGCGGTGTGCTCGGCCAGTTCACCGAGCCGCGGGACTTCAACATGATGCTGAAGACCTACCTCGGCCCGGTCGAGGACGAGTCGGGGCTGCACTACCTGCGTCCCGAGACCGCGCAGGGCATCTTCGTGAACTTCAAGAACGTCGAGGGCACCGCGCGGATGAAGGTGCCATTCGGCATCGGCCAGGTGGGCAAGAGCTTCCGCAACGAGATCACCCCGGGCAACTTCATCTTCCGGACGCGCGAGTTCGAGCAGATGGAGATGGAGTTCTTCGTCAGGCCCGGCACGGACGAGGAGTGGCACCAGCACTGGATCGACGCCCGCACCGACTGGTACATCGACCTGGGCATCTCACCGGCCAACCTGCGCCATTACGAGCACCCGAAGGAGAAGCTGTCCCACTACTCGAAGCGTACGGTCGACATCGAGTACAACTTCGGCTTCGCCGGTGGTGACGGCTGGGGCGAACTGGAGGGCATCGCGAACCGCACCGACTTCGACCTCGGCACGCATTCGAAGCACTCCGGCACCGACCTGACCTACTTCGAGCAGGCCACCGGCGAGCGGTACCTGCCGTACGTGATCGAGCCGGCCGCCGGTCTGACCCGCTCGCTGATGGCGTTCCTGGTGGAGTCCTACACCGAGGACGAGGCCCCGAACACCAAGGGCGGGGTGGACGTCCGCACGGTGCTGAAGCTCGACCCGCGGCTCGCGCCGGTGAAGGCCGCCGTCCTGCCGCTGTCCCGCAACGCCGACCTGTCGCCGAAGGCCCGTGACCTCGCCGCGCAGCTGCGCAAGGTGTGGAACGTCGAGTTCGACGACGCCCAGGCGATCGGACGCCGCTACCGCCGCCAGGATGAGATCGGTACCCCGTACTGCGTGACCGTCGACTTCGACACGCTCGAGGACAACGCGGTCACCATTCGCGAGCGGGACACCATGGCTCAGGAGCGGGTGGCGCTTGATCAGGTGCAGTCCTACCTGGGCGCGCGGCTGCTCGGCTGCTGATCCGGCGTGAACTGTGGGGTCTGTCCCCACCGTTCACCGTCCCGGTGAACCGGGAGAACCGTCCCCGCGAACCGGGAGAACCGTCCCCGGTGGTCAGACGAGCGGGACGAAGCTGAACCGGTAGCCGGTCACAGGCTCGCGGTGCCAGCCCTCGTGGTCGCGGTCCACGACCCACATCACGCTGGACGCGGGCAGCACCATGCGTCCGCCGATCGCGAGTTGGGCCTCCAACTCGGATGGGATCTCGCCCGCGTCCGCGGAAACCAGGATGCGGTCGAATGGGCCGGCGTCGGGCACACCGAGCACGCCGGCGACGGCCAGCTCGACCCGCGCCCAGGGCAGGTGGAAGGCGGCGAGGTTGCCGCGTCCCAGCTCGACGAGTTCCGGGACGGCCTCGACGCCGAGCACCGAGCCCTTCGGACCGGCCAGCTGGGCCAGCAGGGCCGTCGTCCAGCCCGAGCCGCTGCCCACATCGAGAACGGACGCGCCCTCGGGGACGTGCAGGAGTTCGAGCATGAACTGCACGGTCCATGGCTGCGAGTTCGTGGCGCCGTGACCGATTGGCAGGGGCTCGTCGAGCGCGGCACGGTTGCGGACGGCTTCGGGCAGGAACTTCGCCCGCGAGATCGCCGCGAGCGCCCCCACCACCCGACTGTGCTCGGTGCTCATGCCCCCTAGCGCACACTGTCGGACGGCTTCCGCGCAAGGGGTGGGTAGGCTGGCGCGCCGGAAGGTGACGTGATCCGGCCACGCACGGGCCAGGATGTGGCAGCTGCGACACCCGGGCCGACTCGAGTGGCCGAATCGCGACAGGAGGTGGGAATGGTGGAGCCGCTGCGGCTGGTCGCGCCGTCCGGGGGTGTCGTGGAGGTGTCGACCCCGGTGGTGCTGGCGCCGATGGCCGGCATCACCAACGCCGCCTACCGCCAGCTCTGCCGCGAGCAGGGCGCGGGGCTCTACGTCTGCGAGATGATCACCTCCCGCGGCATCGTGGAGCGCATCCCGAAGACCTTCGACATGCTGCGGTTCGACCCGGGGGAGACGGTCCGCTCGGTGCAGCTCTACGGCGTCGACCCGGACGTCATGGCGCGGGCGACGGTGATCCTGTGCGAGGAGTTCGGCGTCCGCCACGTCGACCTGAACTTCGGCTGCCCGGTGCCCAAGGTCACCCGGCGAGGCGGCGGGGGAGTGCTGCCGTGGAAGCGCGACCGGCTGGCGGCGATCCTGCGCGAGACCGTCAAGGCCGCCGACCGGTACGGCGTCCCTGTGACCATGAAAACCCGGCTGGGTATCGACGCCGACCACCTCACCTACCTGGACGCGGGCCGGATCGCCCAGGACGCCGGCTGCGCGGCCATCGCACTGCATGCCCGCACCGTGCAGCAGGCCTACTCGGGCGACGCGGACTGGGAGACGATCGCCACCCTGGTGGACGCCCTCGACATCCCGGTTCTCGGCAACGGCGACATCTGGGAAGCCTCGGACGCGCTGCGCATGGTCGAGCGGACCGGTTGCGCCGGCGTCGTCGTGGGACGCGGCTGCCTCGGCCGTCCCTGGCTGTTCCGCGACCTCGCTGACGCCTTCGCCGGACGCAGCACCCGCACGCTGCCGATCCTCGGCGAGGTGGCGGCCATGGTGCGGCGGCACGCCGAGCTGATGGCAGGGCTGTACGGGGAGAAGCACGGCCTGACCGACCTGCGCAAGCACATGGCGTGGTACTTCAAGGGCTTCCCTGTGGGCGGCGACCTGCGGCGTTCGCTGGCGATGGTGTCCTCCCTGGCCGAACTGGACGCGCTGCTGACGCAGCTGGACTCGTCCGTGGCGTTCCCTGCCGCGGAACTCGGCGCTCCGCGGGGACGGCAGGGGACACCGCGCGACCACGTGATCCTGCCCTATGGCTGGCTGGACTCCACCGAACTGGGCGACGAGGACATCGCCGCGGCGGAGTCGGACGCGTCCGGCGGGTAGACGGCAGGCGCATCCGCGCCGCGCACCGTTTCTGACCGGGTTCGGTTCAAAAGGTGCGCGGCATTAGGACCGGGGCGTTCCGAGCAGCCGGATGAGGCCCGTCGCCTGGGCGCGCCCGGCGCCGTAGGTGGCGATGTCGTGGCTCGCAGGTGACTCCGGCCAGCCGAGCTCGACCACGATCGCGTCCGGGCGTTGCTGCCTGACGAGCCGGACCGCTTCGGTGAGGAACGGGACCCGGCCCAGGTCGCGGCCCTGCACGACCAGCGGACGGTCAGGGTGAGCGGCCAGGATCGCCTGGACGCCTGCGAGATCGCGAGCGGTGCCGCAACGGGCGCCGGGCAGCCAGCGGTCGAGCTCTTCGCGTAGGTGCTCGCCGATGCCCCACGGGGTGCGGGCGAGGGCCGGGTTGCCGACGGAGTCGAGCGTGAGGATCACCGGGGCGGCCACGGGGACCAGCGGCCCGCGCCGCCAGAACACCGCCGGGTCGACGCCGATCGCCTCGGCAGGTCGTGGCGGACGGGCGCGCAGCCGCGTCAACGCAGCGACGAGCCTGTCGACGCGCGCGGCGGCCTCGAAGACCCGGGCCTCGTCCAGCCGACCGGTCCGCACCGCGTTGACGATGTGGGCTTTGATCTCGGCCACCTGGTCGCCGGTGTTGCCGTAGCCGATGCACAGCAGGTCCACGCCGGCGGCCAGGGCCAGGACAGCAGCCTCGGGGATGCCTCGGCCAGCGCTCGCTCCGGCCATGTCCAGGGCATCGGAGACGATCACACCGGTGAAGCCGAGGTCCTGGCGGAGGAGGTTCAGCACCGCGGACGACAGTGTGGCCGGCAGGTGCGCGTCCACGGTCGGAACCAGGATGTGCGAGGTCATCACAGCGAGCGTCCCGGCGTCCACCGCTGCGGCGAACGGCACCAGGTCGCGGTGCGCCAGGGTGTTCCGGTCGACGTCGACGATCGGCAGCCCGAGGTGGGAGTCGGTGGCGGTGTCGCCGTGCCCGGGGAAGTGCTTGGCGCAGGCCGCGACGCCGGCATCCTGCACGCCGCGGGTGTAGGCGGCGACATGCCGGGCGACCAGCCGTGGGTCCGACCCGAAGCTGCGTACGCCGATCACCGGGTTGCGCGGGTTGGCGTTGACGTCGGCGTCCGGGGCGAGGTTCAGGTCGATTCCCGCCGCCCTCAGCTCAGCCCCGATCGCGGAGCCGACGGACTCGGTCGCCCCCACCGAGTCCTGGCGGCCCAGGAAGGCGGCGGACGGGTGCGGCGAGCCGCTGAGGTGGTGCAGGCGGGTGACGTCCCCGCCCTCCTCATCGGTCGTGATCACCGCCTCGGGACGCAGCCCGTGGATCGCCGCGGTCAGCGTGCTCAACTGGTCGGGTGAGGCGATGTTCGTGTCGAACAGGCACACCGAGCCGAGACCGGCCTCGAGTTCGGCGGCCAGCCAGCCGGGCAACGTCGGGCCGTGGAAGCCCGGCATGAGGGTCTCGCTGACGGCCCGCAGCAGTTCGGAGTTCGACATGCTCTCCGCCCTAGCCGAGCGTGATCAGGACGTGCTGGCGCGAACCCTCGGGCCCTCGTGGCAGGCGGGCGGTCAGTCGTCCTCGCTGCGGATCGGGGACGGGCGCGAGCGCGCGTCCGTCCACTTCCACAGCGGCGACCCCGGCACTGACACGATCCGGATTGAGTACTTCAATGTGGTACGTCATGCCACGCCACTGCCGAGTGACGGTGAAGCCGTCCCATTCGGCGGGGATGCACGGGTCGACCACGAGCGCGTCGAAGTCCGGCCGCACGCCCAGGATGTACTTCGTGGCAGCGGTGTACATCCAGCCCGCGGTGCCGGTGAGCCAGGGGTTCTGCGCCTTCCCGAACCACTCGTGGTCGCGTCCGTAGAGGAACTGCGCGTACACGTACGGCTCGGCGCCCCGCACCTCGATGCGGTCGTTGGAGTTCGACGGCGCCAGCGCGTCGTAGTACGCCATCGCCGCCTCGCCGCGGCCGAGCATGGTCTCGGCGATGATCGGCCAGGCGTTGGGGTGGCTGAAGATCGCCCCGTTCTCCTTCACGCCCGGGTAGACGCGGGTGACATAGCCGATGGTGTCGTCGACCTGGGTGTAGCTCGGCCAGCACAGGTGCGTGCCGTACTCGCTGGCCAGGTGGGTTCGGACGGCGTCCATCGCGCTGGTGCCGCGCTCGACCGGAGCCGCACCGGAGATCACCGCCCACGGCATGTGTTCGAGGAAGATCCTGCCTTCAGGGTTCTCGGCGGAGCCGATCTTCACGCCGTCCCTGGTGTAGCCGCGCAGGTACCAGCCGCCGTCCCAGAGCTCCCGGTTCACGGCATCGGAGACCTTCCCGGAGATCGCCCGGAGCCGCTCCTGCTCCTCGGCCCACCCCAGGTGCCCCGCGACCTCGGCCAGGGCGTCCGCCGCCCAGACGTGCAGGAAGCTGACCAATGCCGTCTGGCCGCCGCCGAGGTTGAGGCAGTCGTTCCAGTCCGCGCGGAGGCCCTTTGCGATCCCGTTGGCGCCCACCTGCTCCGCGCTGAACTCGATCGCCCGGCGCAGGTGCTCGTAGACGGTGGCCGGGGCTGGATCGAAGCGCGACGCGGCGTCGCCGCCCAGCACCTCAGACCGTTCTGCGAGCGTCAACTCGGAGTCGGCGAACGGGACCACCTGATCGAGGAAGCCCAGGTCGCCGGTCTCCTTGACGTATTCCAGCACCGAGGGCACCAGCCACAGGTGGTCGTCGGAGCAGGCGTCCGCCAGGCCGTGGACGAGGTCGGACGCCCGTCCCGGCACCACCGTGGGCAGCTTCACGCCGACCGGGATGTCCTCGCGCTGGTTCTCGGCGAACAGCAGGGGGTCGAACAGGTGCAGCCCGTAGCCCCACGACATCTGCCCGTGCAGCAGCTCCTCGATCCGCTGCCGAACCTTGCCGGGGTTGGTGTGGACGACGCTCATGATGTCCTGCGCGGTGTCGCGGTAGCCGAGCCCCACCCGTCCGCCGACTTCGACGAAGGACGCGAACCGCGACCACACCACGC
Source organism: Propionicimonas sp. (assembly GCA_036770475.1). GTDB lineage: Bacteria > Actinomycetota > Actinomycetes > Propionibacteriales > Propionibacteriaceae > Propionicimonas. Next base: position 31,891 of record DAIPJC010000001.1, read on the forward strand.
AGGTCTCGGCCTGCAGCAGCGTCCAGGTGTTCAGCAGGGTGTTCATCGCCGCGGACGGGGTCTGCAGCGCGAGTACCGAGCGCTTGCGCTGCCAGTAGGTGGCCAACCCGGCGATGGCGGCGTCCACCGCCGCCGGGTCGGCGTACGTCGCGCGCAGGCGCGTCCCGACGTCGCGGCGTCCGTAGCCCAGCACGTAGGCCAGCCGGACGGTCTCGCCCGGCGCGAGCGTCACCCGGTGGTGCAGTGCGCCGCAGTGATTGCTCGTCGTGGCCTGCGAGCCCGAGCACTCGCCGCGCTCGACCGCCAGGGGGTTCGTCTCGGTGCGGTAGGCGCCGAGGAAGGAGTCGCGCAGCGTGTCGAAGCCCACCGGATCGGCGGTGGCGGTGAAGTAGTGGTACGTCCAGGGTTCGTAGTAGAAGTCGTACTCCGCCACACCGTCCGCGTAGTCCGCGCCGGAGGCGTAGAGCGACATCTGGAAGTTCTCGTTGTCGATCTGCACGGAGTGGAACGAGAACTCGACGTAGCCGAACAGCGACAGGGTGCGCGTGGTGTCGCTGGTGTTGGTGAGGGTGACGTCCCAGACTTCGGCGTCCTCACCGAGCGGGACGAACACCCGCTGGCTTGCCTCGATGCCGCGGTAGCTGGACTCGAACACCGAGTAGCTCAGCCCGTGCCGGGTGCGGTAGGCGGCGCATGCTCCCTGA
>DAIPJC010000001.1:32694-174309 GCA_036770475.1 Propionicimonas sp.
GTTGGGGATGCTCCCTGAGTTGGGGATGCTCCCTGAGTTGGGGATGCTCCCTGAGTTGGGGATGCTCCCTGAGCTTGACGAAGGGTCGCCCGGGCTTCGTCAAGCTCAGCCATCGTTGCGGGGGCTTCGTCAGGCTCAGCCATCGTTGCGGGGGCTTCGTCAAGCTCAGCCAGCACAGGGGCGAGCGGCTTGCCCACCGGCTGCCAGGACGCCGACCAGTAGTCGCCGTCCGCGTCGTCCCGCAGGTAGAGGTAGTGGCCGGGCCGGTCGAGGGGCACGCCGTTGGGCCGGAACCGGGTCACCCGTCCCTGCTGGCTGGACCGGTAGAAGCTGTAGCCCCCGGCGTTCTGGTTGATCACGGTGCACCAGTCCTCGACACCGAGGTAGTTGATCCAGGACGCAGGCACGTCGACCCGGTCGATCACGTACTCCAGGCGGTCGTCGTCGAAGTGGCCGTAGCGCATCGGGTTGGGTCCTTTTCCGTTCAGGGTTGCGTCAGGCGGAGGCGAAGGCTTCCAGCCAGGCGATCAGCTGGTCGGCCATCTGAGGGGTCTCGGCCTCGACGAACATGCGCAGCACCGGCTCGGTGCCGGAGAAGCGCAGCAGTGCCCAGGCCCCGCCCTCGAGGTGGATCTTGACGCCGTCGTAGGTGTCGATTCGGGTCACCGGATAGCCTGCGACCTCGGTCGGCGCGGCCGTGGCCATCCGCCGGGGCAGCTCGACCCGCATGTCCGGGGTGGCCGGGACGCCGTGTTCGACCTGGTACAGGCGGCCGGTGATCGCGTACACGGTCTCCAGCAGTTCGGGCAGCGTCCGGCCGGTGCGGGCGAGCATCTCGACCACCAGGGCACAGGCGAACACCCCGTCCTTGCCCTTGATATGGCCGCGGATCGTGAGACCGCCGGAACTCTCGCCACCCAGCACGGCGTCGATCGCGTCCATGCCCGCGGTGATGTGCTTGAACCCGACCGGCACCTCGCGGTGCTCCTCGCCGAAGGCCTCGGCCAGCCGGTCGAGGAGGTGCGTGGTGGCGAGGTTCCGGACGACGCCGCCGCGTTCACCCCTGACCTCGTGCAGGTACCAGTAGATGAGCAGCAGCAGGTCGTTGGTGGAGATGTAGCGGCCCTGCTCGTCGATGATCGCGATCCGGTCGGCGTCGCCGTCGGTGGCCATGCCGAGGTCGACCCGCCGTCCGCTGTTGCGCACGATGTCGATCAGCGTGGACAGCCGTTCCGGATCGGGAGCGGGGGAGCGACCGCCGAAGAGCGGGTTGTGCCGGTCGTGGATGAACTCGGTGCGGACGCGGGCGTCCGAAAGGATCGTGCCGAGGGTGAGCTGGGACGTGCCGTACATCGCGTCCACGACGACCCGCAGACCGGCGTCCCTGATCACGTCGACGTCGACGATCCGCTCGATCGCGTCGATGTAGGGGTTGGTCAGGTCGACCTCGGTGACCAGCCCGACCGAGGACGCCAGGTCGAGCCCGATCGACACGACGTCGGATTGGCTGAAGGAGTTCGCCTCAGCGGTCAGCGCGTCGGTCTCGTCCTCCAGCGGCAGCGACCCGTCCGCCCGGAACACCTTCAGTCCGTTCCACTGCGGCGGGTTGTGGGACGCGGTGAAGATCAGACTGTAGGCCGTGCCCAGGTACGGTGCCGCGAACGTGACCAGCGGCGTCGGCACGTCCTCGGTGAGCATGTGGACGCGGATCCCGTTGCCCGCGAAGACCTCCGCCGCGGCCACCACCGACTCCCGGGACAGGAACCGCCGGTCGCCGCCGATCACCACGCCCATCCGCTCGGTGCCGCAGCGGGTGACCTCGTTGGCGATCGCCTGGCACAGCCGGCGGACGTTGTGGATGGTGAAGCCCTCGCCGATCAGCGCTCGCCAGCCGCCGGTGCCGAACGCGATCTCGCCGGTCTCGACGGCGTGCTGCGGCGCGAACAGCCGCTTGAGGACGATGTCGGCCGCCGCCTGGAGTTCACAGTCGGTGTTGATGCCCTGCACCTCGCCCGGGTCGACGAGGGCGTAGGACGCGAGCGTGCCGCCCTGCCCGATCAGCCGCTGCGCGAGTTCGGTCAGCCGGTGCTCGCCGGTCGCTGCCATCACGTCGAGTTCGGGGATCAGGATCGCGTTGTCGACCACGTACGCGCCGACGTTCACCTCGGTGATCTGCTCGCTGGACTCGGACAGGTCGGCGGCCTCGACGATCCCGGTGATCCGGCCCTCGGGATCGCGCTGGATCCGTCCGTAGTCGGCCCCGTCGGGCAGCACGGCGGTCAGCAGTGAGAACTGGGCGTCCTTGAGCCGGTGCCGCCACAGCAGGCCGCGCAGCGACGCCGCGCGCAGCAGCGGGGTGTCGCCGTAGGCGATCAGCACGTCGCCGTCGAAGCCCATGAGCTGGAACCGGGCGCAGCGGACGGCGTCCCCGGTGCCGGCCTGGACGGTCTGGACGACGTAGTTCCAGCTGTCGCCGAGGTGCTCGCGGACGGAAGGGTCGTGCTCGGCCACCACGATGATCACGTCCTGCTTCGCGACCACGGAGGTGACGTTGGCCAGGGTCTGCTCGATCACGGTAGACCCGATTGAGGCGAGGGCCGAGGGAGCTTGCTCACTCGGCCGAGCCGATTGAGGGTCTTGACGAGCGGAGCGAGGAGCAGAGCCGGCGAGGGGACGCAGCAGGAGGTCGCGGGTCGCCTCGTTGTGGCCGGCGGCCAGCACGACTGCCTTCAGGGGACGGACACTTCCAGGGATCGCCATTTCAGCCTTCCAGCGCGGTGCCGGCGAGCGCGGGCCGGGCACGGAGTTTCCGTTTGCGACCCACCACGGCAGCGCCGAGGGCGGCCACGGGTGCGTCGGCAGGCAGTTCGACGAGTCGGCCGTCCACCGCCAGTCCGGCGAGGAAGGGCGACTGCGCGGCACGCCGGCGCAACTCGTCCTCGACTTGCGGACGCAGCCAAGCGGCCGCGCGCAGCACGCCGCCGCCCACCACGACGACAGCGGGGTCATAGGTGATCACGACCAGCGTGAAGGTGGTGGCGAGGGCGGTGACGACCCGCGTGCGCTCAGCGACCGCCTCCGGCCGGGAGTCGGTGCCGAGGCTGGCGAGGCCGAGGCCCAGCGCGCCGAGCCGGCGCGCCAGGTAGGCGCCGCCCAGCACGGTTTCCAGGCAGCCGCGTTGGCCGCAGTCACAGAGCTCACCGGCGGGGTCCACGGCGAGATGCCCGATCTCGCCCGCACCGTTCCTGGCGCCGCGCACCAGCCGCCCGTTGCTGACCGCTGCGGCGGCGAGCCCGGTGCCGAGATTGACGTAGGCGAGGTCACGGTAGGTCTCGCCGAGGGTCAGCCCGGCCCCGAGCGCGGTCGCCTTGACGTCGTTCTCCACCCGGACGGTGGCCGAGAAGGTGTCCGCCAGCAGGGCCGGAAGGTCGCTGCGGGTGATCCGGAGGTTGACCGCCGTCTCCACCACGCCGGACGTGTGGTCGACGAGCCCGGGAATGCCGAGCCCCACCGACGTGAACGCCGACGGCGCGACGCCGAGGTCGTCGGCGAGGGCGCGGGCGACCTCGATCACCGTGTGGCGGACGCCCGCCTCGCACGGTTCGGTGGGCAGCACCTGCTCGGCGAGTACGCGGTCGGCGCCGTCCAGGACGAGGCCGTGGGACTTCGTCCCCCCGATGTCGACGCCCAGGCTCAGCACGCGCCCGTCGCGGGGTTCAGGAACCATCGCTCAGCCCTTCACTGCGCCCGCGACCAGGCCGGACGTGAGCCGGCCCTGCACGAACAGGAAGAAGATGATCACCGGCACGGCCACCAGTGTGGACGCAGCCATCACCTGGCCCCAGTCGGTCTCGTGGGAAGCCGATGCCTGGACGAAGCCGCGCAGCCACAGCGGCAACGTCCGGTACTCCTCCTTCTGGAGGATCACCAGCGCGACCGTGAACTCGTTCCATGCCTGCAGGAAGGCGTAGACACCCGAGGCAACCAGTCCCGGCGCGAGCAGCGGGAACGTGATCCGGAAGAACGCCTGGCTGCGGCTGCAGCCGTCCACCATCGCGGCCTCCTCGAGATCGGCGGGGACGCCGGCGACGAAACCGCGCAGCATCCAGACTGTGAAGGGCACGACCCCGGCGATGTAGATGATCGAGACGCCGGCCACCGAGTTCAGCAGGCTCAGGGTGCTCATCATCTTGTACTGGGCGATGAACAGCCCCTCGGCCGGCAGCATCTGGATGAACAGCACGGCCAGCACGAAGGTCTTGCGGCCACGGAACCGGAAGCGGCTGATGGCGAGCGCGGCCAGGAAGGCGAACAGCAGGCAGAACACCACGGTGGTCAGCGTGATCGCGACGCTCATGCCGAGCGCGGGCAGGAAGGTGCCCCCGCTGATCACGGCGGTGAAGTTGTCCAGGGAACCGTCGAACGGCAGGAACTGCGGCGTGGTCGAGGTCAGCACGACATTCGGCAGCAGCGAGGAGTTCAGCATCCAGTAGACGGGGAACACCCAGACCAGGGCGACGAGGACGGCGACCACGGTCAGCGCCGCACGGCCGGGGCGGATGCGCCTGCGGGTGGTGACGGGACTGCTCATGCGGCGTCCTCCTTCATCAGCTGCATCACGTAGAACCAACTCAGCGCCACGGTCAGCAGCAGGACGAAGATCGACAGCGCGGACGCCATCGCGAAGTCCGACGAGCCGACGCCCAGGCGGTAGATGTAGGTGCCGAGGAGGTCGGTTTCGGCGAGCGGGGCGCCGGCGTCCTGGAGTGTCTTGATCTGGGCGAATACCCGCAGGTCCCAGATCACCTGGAGCAGCAGCACGATCATCAGGACCGGACGGATCATCGGCAAGATGATCGAGAAGAAGCGCTGGGTGGGGCTGGCGCCGTCCAGGGCGGCGGCTTCCATGACCTCGTCCGAGATCTGGGTGAGGCCCGCGTACACGGAGAAGGCCACGAACGGCACCGACATCCACACGACGATCACGGTCGCGACGAAGTAGAAGCTCAGCGGCTGCTCGAGCCAGTTGTGGCCGGTGAAGTCGAGGCCGGCGGCGGTGAGCAGCCAGTTGACCACGCCGCGGTGCCAGTCGAAGAGCCAGATCCACACCGTCATCGCTGCGATCACCGGCATCGCCCAGGCCAGCAGCATCGACACCTGGAGCAGCAGCCGGACGCCTTTGCCCACGGCGTTCATCAGCAGCGCGATCAGCACGCCGAGCACGACGGTGATCACCGCGTTGACCAGGCAGAACGCGATCGAGCGTCCCACCACGGCCCAGGTCTGTGGGTCGCTGAACAGCTTGGCGTAGTTGGCCAGCCCCACGAACTCTGGCGGCTTGCCGAATTGCTGCGACAGCCCGAACTTCTGCATCGAGGTCAGGAACTGCCAGTACAGCGGGTAACCGAGGGCGAACAGCAGGATCGCGATGCTGGGCACCAGCATCAGGTAGGGGGCGATCGGGGTCCGTCGCCGGCGCGGCGCAGGCGGGGCCGTGGATCCAGTCTGTTCCACCACGGTGGGCGCGGTGGTGGTCATTGCCAGGCTCCTCTCGCGAACGGGCGCGACGGCGCGGGCACGACGGTGTCGGCGCGCTGTGACAACTAAAGAATGGGGCAATCGGGGGCCACGCGGCGGGATTGGCGGGTCCGGTGGCTGCGGTTGGGGCCGAGCGAGGCCGGCCCCAACCGGGCTGGTGGGCCGGGCCGGCACAGGTGGCCGGCCCGGCGGTGGATCACTTCGCGTTCAGCATCGGGGTGAGGATGTCGTCGTACTGCTTGGCCAGCGTGGCGACGTCACCACCCTCGGCGATCTTCTGGAAGAACTCCTCCAGCTTGCCGGACGCCTCGACCGTCGCCCAGCCCGGAGCCGCCGGGGTGAGCTTGGAGTTGGAGGCGGACTCGATCAGGGCCTTGGCGAACTGGTCGTCGCCGAGGCTCGAGACGTAGTCGGAGTTGGCCGGGCCGAGGCCGTTCTTGCCGAGCATCTGCTGGTACTCGGGGGAGAAGATGATCTTCATCAGCTCGCGAGCGCCGGCCTGGTTCTTGCTCTTGGCCGAGATGGCGATGTTGGAGCCGCCGGCGAACACCGGGGCCGGCTTGCCGTCGTTGCCGGGGAGGACGAAGACGCCGAACGTCTTGTCGTTCCAGGTGCGGACCACCTTGCCGTCCTTCTTGGCCGCGTCACCGATCGACCAGTGCGCCCAGCCCGGAGCCATTACGGTGGCGGCGGACAGGCTGACCTTGGTCGTGCTGTTGTCGGAGCCGGTGAGCACGTCGGAATCGTTCAGGTAGAGGTACACCGACGCGTCGGTCATCGTCTTGGGCGCGTGGGAGGCGTTCTTCTGCAGGTCCTGCAGCTGGGTCAGGCCCTTGACGCTGTTCGGATCCGACAGGGTGGACGTCCACTGGCCGTTCTCGTACTTGGCGAGGTCGCCGCCGTTGGCGAAGATCCACGAGATGCCGTTGCGCCAGTCCTGGCCGCCGATGAAGAAGCCGGAGAAGTCCTTGATGTTCTTCGGGTTCTTGGCCGTGATGGTCTTCACGTCCGCGTTGAACTGGTCGAGTGTGGTCGGCACGTCGACACCGGCGGCCTTCCAGATGTCCTTGCGGTAGAACATGTAGCGGGAGCCGAAGTAGTACGGCAGCGCGTAGTTCTTGCCGTCCACCTTGCCGACGTCGACGAAGGACTGCAGCAGCTTGTCGCCACCCAGTTCGGCGTACATGTCGGAGATGTCCGCGAAGGCGCCGACGTTGGTGAAGGTCGGGGCCTGGGTGTTGCCGATCTCGGTGACGTCCGGCGTGTTGTTCTCGTCGGGCAGGGCCGTGGTGAGCTTGGTCACCAGATCGGGCCAGGCCTGCTGCTCGATGGTGAGCGTGCCGCCGGTCTTCGCGTTGTAGGTGGTCTTGAGGTAGTCGCGCAACGCGTCGGGCGTGTCACCGCCGGCCAGCCACAGCGTGATGTTCTGCGGCGCGGCCGACGCGGCGGACGTGGCCGTGGTCGGGCTGTTCGAGGCGCTGGAGGCGCAGCCTCCGAGAGCCAGGGCTGAGGCGGTCGCGAGTGCGACCACCGGCAGCATCTTCTTCATTGCTTTCCTTTCGGTTGGACGGGACGGGACAACGTTCATGGGGGTCAGCCGACCCCGAGCTCACTCAGCAGCACCAACGCCGCGGCGCCGAGCAGGACGGCGTCCGCGCCGAGCGAACTGGCGACCAGCTCGAGGTCGGGACGGAATTCCGAGCGGGTGCGTTCGGCGATGCAGTCGCGGGCGGCGTCCAGCAGGGGAGCGGACGACGCGATCTCTGCCGGCCCGCCGATCACGATGTGCGCGAGGCCGAGCATGCCGACCACGGGGGCGAGCGCAAGGCCGAGGCGGTGCCCCGCCTCGGCGAGCAGGTCGTCGCGGCGTCCGGGCTCGGCCTGGATGCGGGCGGTCAACGCGGGCACCGACGTCCAGGTCTCCAGGCAGCCGACCTTGCCGCAGCCGCAGACCGGCCCGGTCTCGTCGATCACGACATGCCCGATCTCACCGGCGTCGCTGGCCGCGCCGTGCACGAGGCGGCCTCCGACCAGCAGGCCGGCGCCCACACCGCGGGAGAGCTGGACGCGGACCAGGTCGTCCGGGCCTCCGGCGAAGCGCCGTTCGGCGAGGACGCCCACGTTGGCGTCGTTCTCGACCCGCACGGGCAGGCCGAGGTCGTCGTGGAGGAGCTGCTGCAGGGGCAGGTTGTGCCAGTGCAGGTTGGGCGCGGAGAGCACCGTCCCCGCGTGGTTCACGGTGCCCGGCGTGCCCACGCCGAGCCCGAGCACGGGGTGGGCGGCCGCGCTGGTCAGCTCGGCGGCCAGTTCGCGCGTTGCGGTGAGCGCGTCCTCCCCGACTGCACCGTCCAGCGTCCGGACGCGGGTCAGGATCGGCTCGCCGCGCAGGCTCAACACCGCACCGCGCAGCTGGTCGCGGGCGGAGAGGTCCATGGCCAGGATGTCGCGGGCGCCCGGATTGAAAGCGAGCAGTGTGGACGGCTTGCCCGGTCGTGGGTTGTCGCTGGTACCCGACTCATGGACGAGCCCTGCGCCGATCAGCTCTGCAACCAGGTCCGAGACGGTCACCTTGGTGAGGCCGGTGGCGCGGGCCAGGTCGGCCCGGGAGAGCTGGGAGTCGTCGTAGATGGCCTGCAGCACGAGAGCGACATTGCTGCGGCGGGCGTCCTCGGGCCGCAGCTTGCGTCGGATGGGGTACTGCATGTTGGTTAGTAAACCTTACTAACTCTCACAGAGGCAAGCAGATCGCCCAGGGTTTACCGAACCGTTATCGAGGAGCTCGCTCCGGAGACGACGGTGCGCCCCGGGCTTCGGGGCGCACCGTGGCCAGGTCGGGCGTCCGTCGTGGTGGACGACGGGTGCGGTCGAAGGGACTCAGCGGACGGCGGAGAGCACCGGACCGAGCGCAGCGAACAGGACGATCACCATGATGACGGGCGCCAGGACGCCGAGAATGATCGTGAACACGCCCCACATCCGGCCGCGGTTCGTGGCCGTTGCGACGATGCCGGCGATCCAGGCCGCGAAGCCGCCCCAGCCGGTGAGATTGAGCACGGCGGTCTGCAGCGGGTAGCTGGACATGAGTTCCTGCTGCAGCATCTGCGTGAGTTCGCTCTGGTTGTCAGGGGTCACGCCGTTGGAAACCATGAGGTTGGCGGCCACCTGCATCACCTGGAACCCGGCCAGGCTGCCGATCACGACGCACAGGAGCAGCACGGCGAACGCGATCATGCCGAGCAGGGGGCTCTTCGCTGCTTTCACTGCGCCGGGATAGCCGGCCTGTCCGGGATACGGCTGTGCGGGGTACTGCTGAGGAGCCTGCTCGTAGCCCTGGCCGCCGTACTGCGCGGCGTAGTGAGTGATCTGGTAGGCGCTGTCGGCCTGCCCCTGAGGCTGCTGCTGCGGCTGTTGGCCGTAGGGCTGCTGGCCGTAAGCCTGCTGAGGGTAGGGCTGCTGTGGGTAGGGCTGCTGGCCGTACGTTTGCTGCGGGTACGGCTGCTGCGGATACGGGGGAGTTCCCTGGGTTTGAGCGGGATAGGCCTGGGGCGAGTGGTAGGCGCCGGGCTGCGGGAAACCGCTGGCGTCCTTGGGGGTCTGGGGCGTGCCTGCCGGCTCCTCGTTCGACATGCTTGAAAGGGTAGCGCTGGCGGACGCCGCGCTCGCCGATTCGGCGTCCGACACCTCGGCGGAGCCGCGCGATACCCGCGTCCGGCTGCTGCCAAGATGGAGCCATGCCAGACCTTCCGCCGCGTGCCGTCGCCTGGGCCGAGACCATGTCCGGTCATCCGGGGGACCGGCTGGTCCGGGCCCATCAGCAGGACGGCGCACGGTTGGTGCTCGACCGGCCCGTACTGCGTGAGCAGCGGGAGGCGTGGGAGGCCGAGCGGCTGGCGCCGGGCGCCGCCCGGGCCGAGGGCGCGGGAGACCGTGCGATCCGCGAGGAACCGGACGCCGAACGGACCTGCTTCGAGCGGGACCGGGACCGGATCGTCCACTCGACGGCGTTCCGGCGGCTGGCGGGCAAGACGCAGGTCGTGGTGTTCCCTTCCGACCACCAGCGCACCCGGCTCACCCATGCCCTCGAGGTCGCGCAGGTGGCGACGTCGATCGCCCGCGGCGTGGGAGCGAACGCCACGCTCGCCGAAGCCATCGCTCTGGGCCACGACTGCGGGCACGGGCCCGGCGGTCACGCCAGCGAGGACGCCTTCGACGCCTTCCTTGCCGAGGGCTACGACCACGGTCCGTGGGGCGCGGACGTCGTGCTGACCAGCCTCAATCTCTGCGCGGAGACCCTGGACGGGATCCGCAACCACTCCTGGTCGCGCCCGGTGCCGGCCACGGTGGAAGGGGAAATCGTCAGCTGGGCGGACCGGATCGCGTACTGCGCGCACGACCTGGAGGACGCAGCCGACGCGGGCATCGTCAGCCTCGACGAGCTCCCGGAGGAGGTCGTGGAACTCGCCGGACGCACCAGGCGTCAACAGCTGGGTACCTTCGTCCGGGCGGTGATCCGCACGGTGGCAGCCACCGGCTCGGTCGGGATGGCCGAGGGGCCGGCGTCCGCGCTGGCTGCGCTGCGCGCGTTCAACTACGAGCAGATCTACACCCGCCCCGACTCGCTGGCGCAGTCTCGAGCGGTGGTGGCCGTGCTGCACGGCCTCGTCGAGTACTACGCCGACCATCCGCTGGCCCTGCCGATCGCGTTCGTCGCCCCTGACCGGAGCGAGGAGGGTCGCGTCCGGGCCGCGGTGACGTACGTGGCCGGCATGACCGACCGGTTCGCCTTCGGGACGGCCGTCGAGCTGCTCGGCTGGGATCCCGACCGCTTGCCGAAGGGCATCGGCCGGGACGCGTAGCCCGTTCCGTCCGCCACGGAACCCCAACCCTGTCCCGAAAGGGACGGTTCCTTTTTCGGTCCACCGCTACCGAGCTCTGGTCCAGCCCAAGGTGGACACTTTCCCCGCGTCTGGCCCGGAAACCGTCCACCTTGTGGTGCAGAGCCGGGTTGCGGTCTCGCGTGGCGCAGCAGTGTGGACAGTTTCTCCGCGTCTGGCCCGGAAACCGTCCACTTTGTGGTGGAGCGTGCGGACGAGGTGGCGACCCCGGCCAGTGCTTGCGGGTGACTCGCCCTACAATCGCCGCGTGGCCGGACTGATCAACGAGGAGGACCTGGCGACCGTCCGGGAACGCTCCCGGATCGAGGAGGTCGTCGGGTCGTATGTCACGCTGCGGCGCGCCGGCGGCGGCTCGCTGACCGGGCTGTGCCCTTTCCACGACGAGAAGACGCCGTCGTTCCACGTCACGCCGGCGCGCGGGTTCTTCCACTGCTTCGGCTGTGGCGAGGGCGGGGACGTGATCAGCTTCGTCCAGAAGATCAACCACGTCAGCTTCTCGGAGGCCGTGGAGTTCCTCGCGGACCGGGTCGGGGTGCAGTTGCGCTACTCCGACGGCGGCGGCGCCCGGGTCGAGCCGGGGCTGCGGCTGCGCGTCCTCGAGGCGAACCAGCTGGCCGCGGAGTTCTTCGCCGGCCAGCTGATGAGCGGCGCCGGGCTGCCCGGACGCCAATTCCTGGACGGCCGCGGCTTCGACAAGGCCGCTGCCGAGCAGTTCGGGATCGGCTACGCGCCGCTGGGCGGACGCGAGCTCGGCCAGCACCTGAAGGCGAAGGGCTTCACCGACGAGGAGTTGGTCAAGGCGGGGCTGGTCCGGGAGAACGGCTGGGACTTCTTCCAGGGCCGCGTGCTGTGGCCGATCCGGGACGCAGGACGGTCGGTGCTGGGCTTCGGGGCGCGGAAGATCTTCGACGACGACCGGATGCCGGCCAAGTACCTCAACACCCCGGAGACGATCGTCTACAAGAAGTCGACCGTGCTCTACGGGCTCGACCTGGCCCGATCCAGCATCGCGAAGAAGAACCAGGCCGTGGTGGTCGAGGGCTACACCGATGTGATGGCCTGTCATCTCGCCGGGGTCGACACCGCGGTGGCGTCCTGCGGCACGGCGTTCGGCGACGACCACGCCCGGCTGCTGCAGCGCCTGCTGGGCACCGGTGACGTCGCCGGCGGCGAGGTGATCTTCACCTTCGACGGCGACGCGGCGGGGCAGGCGGCCGCGCTGAAGGTGTTCAAGGGCGACCAGAACTTTCTGGCCCAGACCTACGTCGCGGTGGAGCCGACCGGGCTGGATCCCTGCGACCTGCGTATGCAGCACGGCGACGCCGCGCTGCGTGAGCTGGTCGGCCGGCGCGTCCCGCTGTACCGGTTCGTGATGCGCAATGTGGTGTCCGGCTACGACCTCGACCGGGTGGACGGGCGCCTGGCCGCGCTCCGGGCGGCCGCGCCGCTGGTGAGCAGCATCCGCGACGCGTCACTGGTGCCGGGCTATCTCCGCGAGCTCGCCCAGCTGCTCGGCATGGACCCGGAGGAGGTCCGCCACGAGGTGAAGGTGGCCGTGCAGCGGCGTGCGCGCCCCGAACGACGGCGGCCGGAGCCGGACCCTGGCGATGCGCTACCGGGCATGCCGGAGCCGGCGCCCAGCCTGCCGGTGCCCGACCCCCGCGACCGCCGCCTGGAGGCCGAGCGTGGCACGCTGCGGCTGATCGTCCGGGCGCCGGACATGTTCGGTGAGGGCTGGAACGGACTGGCGTCCGACGACTTCAGCCACCCGGCCTACCGGGCCCTGTTCGACGCGGTGCTGGCCGCCGCGGACGCTCCGGGCGGGTGGACGCAGCGCATTCTGCACGCGAACCCCGACCCGGTGCTCGAGCAGCTGGTGGTGTCGCTCGCCGTGGAGCCGGTGCTGCGCGAACCGACCCAGGCCTACGCGAGGGAGTACGCCGCCCAGCTGCGCGTGCAGAGCCTTTCGCGGCGGATCGCCGAGCTGAAGTCCAAGCTGCAGCGCACGAATCCGCTCGACGACCAGCCCGCCTACAACCGTCGGTTCGCCCAGCTGGTGACCCTGGAGAAGGAGCGCAAGGAGCTACTGGCCCTGGCCACCGGGCCCGCGGTGTAGCCCGGTTCCGGGCCGAAGCGTCCCGAGCGAAGGGGCTGTGAGCGCGTCCCCAGGAATTCGGTGTTGTCCGAATGTTGCTCCACAGTGGGGAGTTCGTACGGTGCAATCGGCGTGAACGGACGCAGGGTGGGTGCATGCACACCGTCGAACCCACCCCATTGCTGACCGCGGCCCAGGAACGGACGCTCGCCCGCGAGATCGAGGCCGGGCTGGTCGCCCGGCACCTTCTCGACACCGGAGAACGCCCGATCCCGGCGACCACGGAGGAGCTCGAGACGGTCGTCGCGTCCGGCGAGCGGGCGTGGCAGCGCTTCCTGCTCGCGAACGTCCGGCTGGTCTGGAAACTGGCCGGACGCGAGGCCCGGTGCAGCGGTCTGCCTGCGAAGGAGCTCTTCCAGGAAGGTTTCGTCGCTCTGGCCGACACGTTGCAGCGCTACGACCCCGATCGCAGCCGGTTCTCCACCTTCGCGACGATCCGGGTCCGTCAGCACCTGGCCGAGGTCGGGTCAGCGCGATTCGGTGAGTTGGCTCTGCCGCCGAGCCGGGCGTTGCGGCTCCGTCGTGCCCGTGGCCTGGCGGCGGCGCTCGACCAGGAGCGCGGCGGCAGCGTCGCTATCTCAGAGCTCGCCGCTGAGCTCGGCCAGCCCGCTGCGCCCACCGGTCGGCTGCTCGGCCACCGGGCGCCGATCGGCCTGGACTTCCTGGCGGACGGGCCGGGTGTCGCCGAGGACGAGCCGCGCGACTTCGACGCCGCGATCTACGCCGGCCAGTTCCGTCGCGTACTGGACCGGCTCGACGCCGACCAGGCGCGTGTGGTGGCGTTGCGCTTCGGCTTCGCCACGGGTGAGCCGCTCGGGCAGACCGCGGTCGCCGAGCGGCTGGGGGTCAGCCTGAGCACCGTCCGTCGCCTGGAACAGCGAGCGCTCGCGATCCTCCGTCCGCTGGCCGCAGCGCTCGACCCGACGTGCGACGAGCCGCTGGCAGGGTGAGCTGGAGCTCACGCCGTGCGCGGATCGAGCTTCTCCATCACCCGGTACGGCTCACGCTCGAGCCGACGGCCGGACCAGCCGAGCAGCCATCGAGTGGCGGCCACCGTGACCGCGAGCATGACCGCGCCACTGGCCAGGCTGCCGACGAAGTCGGCCAGGATCCACCACAGCGCGCCTCCCACTCCGGCAGCGGTGAAGAACCCCATGAACCAGCCGAGGACCTTGAGGAACGAGCCGTGCCGCTGGCCGACGCGGGACTGGTCGCTGGGGTTCAGCACGCTGGACGCCGACCCGACGCCCACGCCGAGGGCGACGACGCAGCAGCCGGCGAGGATGGCGGCCAGCACCGTCGCCCCGCCCGCGCCCCGGACGATCGCCTCGACGAGGCTGAACGTCACCACGAGCGGAATCAGGTACAGCGTGGGAGCGAGCGCCTTGCCGAGCAGGACGCGACGCAGCGGTGCCCCACCGAGAACGAAGTAGGTGAACCCCTGCCCGTCATAGCCGAACAGGTTGAAGCTGCCGGCCACCACGGACATCGCGGCGAAGGCAGCCACCTGTGCCTCCAGCCCGTAGCTGGAGAAGCTCGCGTGGGCCACGACAACGCCCATCACCGGCGGGATGACCAGGGTCTGGATGGCCCGCGGCGAACGGAGGAAGAAGTACCGCAACTGCTGAGACGCCGCCGCCAGGGTGGGGCCTGTCGGCAGGCCTTTGAGGAGGGCCGGCGTGAGCGGCAGAGTGCTCGCGGTGCGCCGCCGCCTGGCGCCGTGCTGGCCGCTGACGGCGCCATTGACCCGGCGTCCGAGTACCCAGGCCCAGGCAGCCAGGGCGAGCCCGATCGTCACGGCGAGGATGCCGAACCGCACGAGGTAGTCGACCCACTCGCCGTCCCTCGCGCTGATCAGGGCCCGGCCCGCAGCGCCGGGTGGCGTCCAGCTCAGAAATGTACCGACGGGGCCGGACGCGGACTGGCCGCCCAGCGCCATCGTCGCGGAGCGGGCCTGCTGCGCGAACAGGTAGATGCCCAGCACCAGCAGGCTGGCAGCGAAGGCCGCGATGTCGGTGCCGCGCCGGGACCGGAGGGCCCCGGACAACAACGCCTGGGCCGAGCGTGAGACCGCGACGCACATCACCGTGAACGCTCCGGCGGTGAGCAGGGACGCGAGCCGAGCGAAGAGGTCCTCGGACAGCGCAACCACGCCGCCCGCAGCGAAGAGGAAAGTGAAGGTTGCGGTGGGCGAGACCAGCGCTCCCGCGAGCAACCCGGTCACCTGCTGCCAACCGGTGAGCGGGAACTGCTCGAGCCGGCGCGGATCGACCACGCCGTCCGCGAGGGTGGGTTCGACGATCGGCCCGACCACCCACGGGATGAAGATCGAGGCGAAGGCGGTGACCAGGAGCAGGTCGCCGGGGCCGCGGCCGGACACCAGGGCCGCGCTGCCCATGGCGGCGAGCAGTCCGCCGACGCCGCCCAGCACCCACGAAGTGGCGAAGTAGAACTGGGCTCCGCTGCCATGGCCGCGGGAGCGGCGGGCGATGGTCAGCCTCAGCCGGAGAAGGACGAGAGCCACGACAGCTCACCCTCCTCGAGGTCGCGTCCACCGACGAGTTCGACGAAGGCGTCCTGCAGGTTGCGTCCACCGGCGACCTCCGCGACGGTGCCCTCGGCGAGGACGCGTCCCGAGCCGATCACGACGAGCCGGTCGCAGAGCCGCTGCACGACGTCCATCACATGGCTGGCGAAGACGACGGTCCCGCCGCCGCGGCGGTACAGCTGCAGCATGTCCTCCATCACCTGGGTGTTCACCGGGTCGAGCGCGCCGAAAGGCTCGTCGAGCACCAGCACCCTGGGAGAGTGCAGCAGCGCGACGGCGAGGCCGATCCGCTTGATCATGCCGAGGGAGAAGTCCGCGATCAGCTTCTCGCCCTCGTCCGCGAGGTCGAGCACGCGCAGCAGTTCTGTGGAGCGCTCGGCGACGACCTGGGGATCCATCTTGCGCAGCATCCCGGCGTACTCCAGCATCTCCGGGGCGGTGAGCCGGTCGAACAGGACGGGGTTGTCCGGCACGAAACCGATCCGGGCCTTCGCGGGCAGGGGGTCGGGCCAGACCGGGACGCCGTCGAGGATGGCGTTGCCCGCGTCCGGACGCAGCAGACCGGTGAGCATGCGCAGCGTGGTGGACTTGCCCGCGCCATTGGGTCCGGCGATGCCGTAGAACGTGCCGCGCGGAATGACCAGGTCGACGCCGTCGACCGCACGCACGTCACCGAAGACCTTGACGAGACCGTGCGCTTCGAGCGCTGTCGCCATGTTCTCCCCACCCCTCTGCTGCCGCGAGCCCGCGCCACCGGTCGCCAACGGCCGCGTGGAAGCCTACCGGGGCGACGTGTCCGTCCGCTGTCGCCCGTGCTGGGACTGTTGCGCAGCCGGGCGTCCGGCGATCGATGGAGGGATCACGCGCCGAACAGCGGCGCCACGTTCTCGTTCCAGACGTCGACACCCAGCTTCACGACCAGCGCGGCGACCACCACGAGGAAGGCCACGCGGATGAAGCCGGCACCGCGGGCGATCGCCGTGCGCGACCCGAGATAGCCCCCGACCAGATTGGCCGCGCCGAGGACCGCGCCCAGCCCCCACAGCACGGCGCCGTGCGGCGCGAACAGCAGCAGCGCGCCGAGATTGGTGGCTGCGTTCACGATCTTCGCCTTGGCCGACCCCTCCAGGAAGCTGTAGCCCAGGACGCTGACCAGCGCGATCACCAGGAAAGTGCCGGTACCGGGACCGAGCAGGCCGTCGTAGCAGCCGATCGCCGCGCCGAGAAGGATCGCGCTGCCGTAGTGGCGCCGTCCCGTGAACCGCAGGCTGGTCTCGAGTCCCAGGGCGGGCCGGGTGGCCGTGAAGGTCGCCACCGCGACCAGGGCGACCACGATGATCGGTTTGAACACGGCGACGGGTAGGAGCGTGGCCAGCGCGGCGCCCCCGAAGCTGCCGACGAGCGCGGCGCCGGCCATCGGCAGCGCTGTGCGCAGGTCCGGGTGGACGCGACGGTAGTACGTGGTGCTGCTGGTCGCGGCGCCGCAGATCGAGGCCAGCTTGTTCGTCGCCAGCGCCTGAACGGGATGGATGCCCGGCACGAGCAGGATGGCCGGTAGCTGCAGGAGACCACCCCCGCCGATGACCGCGTCCACCCAGCCGGCGGCCAGTGCTACGACGACCAGCAGTGCGACGCCCTCGGCGCCGAGGCCGGCGGGAAACAGGCTGGTCAGGTCCACGGACAGGCTTCCGGCTCGGGCGATGGTGTCCCCGGGATTGTAGGACCGTCGGGTTCGTGGGATGGCCGGGATCCCTCTACCTGTCCGGCGAGACCGCTCATGTCGATCCGGGTCGCGCCCGGAATGACGGGGTGGTCAGGGCTGTGCGAACTCCTCGGGAGCGGCCCCCAGCGCTTCAGCGCCCTGGTCGGCCCGGGTGGCGGCAAGGACCGCCAACAGGCCGAGGGCCGCGAGGCAGTATCCGAGTTCGGCGACGCCGGCCCAGCCGCCGGTCTGCCACAGCCAGGTGGCCAGCGCTCCGGCGAGGGTGCTGCCGAGATAGTAGGTGCCGAGATAGGCGGACGAGGCCTGCGCGGTGCCGCGCCCGCGCCGTTTGGCACGGTCGACGACCCAGCCGCTCAGCAGCGAGTGGATGCCGAGGAAGGCGAACGTGATCAGACCGAGGCCTGCGACCACGGCGGGCAGGGTGGAGAGCGACAGGAGGGTGACGCTCGCGAAGAGCAGTCCGATGCCGAGCGCGGTCGCGCGGCCGCGTCCCACCCTGTCGGCGAGCGCGCGGGCGAGCATCGGGGAGGCGATGCCGACCGGATAGGCGAGGTAGACGAGTGAGGCTGCCGCGCCGAGCAGGAACGGGGGCGCCTGCAGGCGGAACGCCACGGCGTTGTATATCCCGACGAACGTACCCATCGAGGCGAATCCAGCCAGGCAGAGTAGCGCCACCACCCGGTCGGCCGGCGCGGCCAGGGTGCCGAGCAGCGCCTGGCGGACGCGGACGGGCCTCGGCCGGAACCCCCGCGACTCTGGCAGCAGCACGACCAGCAGGACGCCGGCGCCGAGGGTCAGCAGGCTCACCACGGTGGCCGCCAATGGCCACCCCCCGAGGGTCGCCAGCGGCCCAGGGAGCAGCCGTCCCGCGGCACCGCCGACAGCCGTGCCCGCGATGTAGGCGGCGTTGGCCCTGGGGTGCGAGGCCGCGTCCACTTCCTCGCGCAGGTAGGGCAGCGCGGCGCCCGGCAGCCCGGCGAGGGTGAGGCCGAGCAGCCCGCGCGCGACGACCAGGCTTCCCCAGGTGGGGGCGAGGGCGCACGCCAGCCCGAGGAAGCCGGACGCCAGGAGCGACCAGCGCATCACCGTGACGCGGCCCACCCGGTCGGCCAGCGGTCCGGTGGCGACCAGGCCCGCGATGATCGTGAGGGTGGTGACGGACAGCGCGTGCGCGGACTCGGCCGGGGTGACGCCGTAGTGGGCGGCCAGCATCGGCAGCAGCGGCTGTACGAAGTACATCAGCGAGAAGTTGGCCAGGCCACCGGCCATCAGCGCGACGACGATGCGGCGATACGTCCGGGTGCCCACGGCATGACCGATCCAGGCGGTGCGTGGCGATGTGGCACCGGTGAGTTCGACAGCTGTGGACACGTCGTTGATTGTGGACGCTCGTTGAAGATGCGCAAAATGACTAGAATCATCTTATTGATGCGACTGATGCATCGATAAGCTGACGGACGTGGACGAGCAGACCCTGCGCACCTTCCTCGCGCTCAGCGACACCGAGAACACCCGGGACGCGGCGGCGCTCCTGCGGGTAAACCAGTCCAACGTGTCCCGGGCGCTGGCGCGGCTCGAGGCGGAGCTCGGCGCGGAGCTGTTCACGAGGCGTGGCAGGAGGCTGGAACTGAACCGAGCGGGGACGGCGTTCCGGACGGACGCCGTCGCGATCGTCGAGCGGTTCGAGCTCAGTCGCAGGCACCTGCGCCAGCTCACCGGGCCGCTGGGCACGATCCGGCTCGGTTTCCTCCAGTCGGCCGCGCTGTGGGCCGTGCCGCGCCTGGTCGGCAACTTCCGCGCGGTGGTCCCGGAGAGCCGGTTCGAACTGCGCCAGGGCTTCGCCCGCGACCTGTTCGGCTGGATCGCATCCGATGCCCTCGACGTCGCGTTCGTTACTGCTCCCGGGCCTGGCACGTCCGGCATCGGCTGGCGCTCGCTCGTCGAGCAGCGCCTCACCGTCGCCGTCCCACGCACCCACCGCCTGGCCGGACGGGCGAGCCTCGCTCCCGGAGACCTCGACGGGGAGGATTTCGTCGCCTTCTCCCGCACGACTGAACTGCGTCCGGTGATCGAGGAACTGCTGCTCGCCGCCGGAGCCGGCGTTCGGATCGCCTTCGAATCCAGTGAGATCGACACTATTCGCGGCCTCGTCGGGGCCGGCCTCGGCGTGGCGATCATCCCCGAGCCGTCCCGCATGGACGCGCAGGATCCGGTCTATGTTCCGTTGGTGCCACGGCAGTCGCGCCCCCTCGGCCTCGCCTGGAGCACCGAGCGGGCTCTTCCCGAGAGCGTGTCGGCGTTCCTCGACCACAGCGGGCCGGGGACGTTCGGCGAACGCACCGACGCCAGCTGAGTCTGACGAAGCCCTGAGCTTGGATGGTGGCTGAGCTTGACGAAGCCCTGAGCCCGGATGGTGGCTGAGCTTGACGAAGCCCTGAGCTCGGATGGTGGCTGAGCTTGACGAAGCCCTGAGCTCGACGAAGCCCTACAACCGGAGCGCCCACCCCTTCCGGTCGAGGACGGCCGCCAGCCCGACGAGGGCGCCGACCATGACTGCCACCTCAACCAGGGTCAGCCACGGCGGCGCGCCCGCGTAGAGGAAGCCGTCGCCGGCCAGGGTGAGCGGTGCGAGCAGCAGCAGGTGGGCGAAGTAGAGCGGAAGGGGGTGGCGTCCCACGCGCTGCAACCAGAGCAGGGCTCGCGGCCGGACGCCGAGACCGGCGTCGAAGATCGCGAGCGCCACCAGGGTCAGGCCCAGCGTGAACAGCATGTAGGTGGCTGAGGCGCGAGCCTTTCCGATCGGCACGGCGGGCGTGAGGGCGAGCGCGAGCCCGACGGCCAGCAGGCCGATCTCGACCAGGCGCCCCACCCGCCGGTGCAGCGTCCCGGCTGCGCGCCAGGCGTCCGCGACGGCGGTGGCGAGCAGCATCAGCGCTCCCCAGGACAGCGTCCCGGGCAGGCCGTTCTGCACGGTGTGCCGGACGATGTCGAGCCAGTAGGTGTTCAGCATCCACTGGTAGCCGGCGAGGATGACGAGTGCGACCACCACGCGGATCCACGGTCGTGCGAGGATCACGGTGCAGGTCAGCAGGCTCGCGCCTCCGATGGCCTGCAGCACGCCCCAGGTCAGATCGGTGCCGGGTGGAGCGGGCTCGAGCAGCCACTGGCCTGCGGTGATGACGGCACCGATCCCGATCAGTGCGAGTGACCGGACGGCGAGCCAGGTGAGGGCGGCGCGGGTGCCCTGGGTGCGACGGCGCCGCTCGACCGCCGGTCCGAGGGTGAAGGCGCTCAGCACGACGAACACCGGAGCGATGAGGTCGGCGATCGTGAACCCCACATCGGGGGTGTGCTTGAGCCAGTCGGGAACCCAGGCGACGCCCAGTCCGAGGTTGCCCGCCGCCATGGTCAGCACGGTCAGGCCGCGCAGGCCGTCGATGCCGGGGACGCGGCTGTGGGCTGCTGCGGCCCCGACCCGTCCCCTCGTCACAACCACGCTCCGTCCCGCCGTGCGGCCCTTTCCAGTCTCGCACGCGCTCCCGCTGCGGCCGGGCTGGTGGCGCGCTCGTCCGGCCGTCCGGACGGTGGCAGTTCGGGCACTCGGCCACGAGCGGCGCCACTGGTTAGGGTGGGGGACCGCTGACAAGGAGGAGCATGGCCAGAATCCCGATCATCATCGACACCGACACGGCGCAGGACGACTGCGTCACGATCCTGCTCGGCCTGCTCGACCCGCTGGCGGACCTGCGGGCGATCACGATGGTCGCGGGCAATGTCGGTTTCGAGCAGCAGGTGGCCAACGCCCATTTGACGCTGAACGTGGCCGGCCGGCTCGGCCAGGTGCCGGTGCACGTGGGTTGTCGACGTCCGATGCTGCGGGAGTGGGAGTCGGCGGAGGACGTGCACGGGGACGGGTCAGGCGGCCTCTCGATGGACCTCTCGCTGGCCGCGAACGCCGAAGAGCACGCCGTGCAGGCGCTCCTGCGCCTCACCGCGGAGGCGCCCGGTGAGCTGAACATCATCGCGATCGGCCCGCTGACGAACATCGCGGCGGCCGTGGTGCTCGACCGGACGTTCGCCGCGCGCGTGAAGACCCTGTCGATCATGGGCGGCTCCAACAACGGGCGCGGGAACATCACGCCGAGCGCTGAGTTCAACTTCTACGTCGATCCGGACGCCGCCCAGATCGTGTTGGACGCCGGCTTCCCGGACGTCCGGATCATCCCGTGGGCACCGGTCACGCTGCGGGACGCGACCTTCCCGCGCGCCGATTATGGCCGGTTGTGCGCCATCGGGACGCCGCTGGCCCGGTTCTTCCAGCGGATGTGCGACGCCACGATCGACTACGACGAGTCCGTGGGTGTGGACGGCTCCACGCATCCCGACTCCCTCACGCTCGCTGCGCTGCTCCACCCCGAACTCGTCCTCGCCAGCGCTCCGTACCGGGTGGACGTGGAGACGTCGTCCAGCCTGACCAGAGGGATGTCGACGATGGCGTGGGCGAAGTTCGGGCTGGAACCGAACGCGGAGGTGGTCGAGGCCGTCGACCCGGCTGGCTTCTACGCCGTGTTGCAGGCGTTGCTCAGCGTTCCGACCGAGCCCACCGTCCCGCTCGCTGGCCTCTGAACGAGGGGACGGTTCCCTTGCGCCACCGGTGAACGAAAAGAACCGTCCCCTTTCGCCGGGGTGTGGCTGTCGCCCGAACGGGCGTCGCCCGCGAGGGGTCTTTTGCGGCCGATACCTGATGGGGTTCCATCGACGTCGAAGGTATCAGCCTGTGGCGGCAGCGCCTCCGAATGGCAGGACCTTGGGAGGGGACATGCTGAGGATGGACACCTGGGAGCCGACGACTTCCCATCTGACGAGCCGGACCGGAACGAGGCCCGGCCACTATTTCCGGCACGCCGGGCAGTCGGCCGCGTCGCTGGGCAGGCTGGTCAGGGAGCACTCGCTCGACTACCGCTGCACGGATCGCGTCACCGCATGGGCGCGTGAGGTGCGCGGGCTCGGCGCCGACTTCGACGTCCTCGCCGAGGACGCCTACTCCGTGCTCGGCTGGACGAGCGCGGCCATCCTGCGCTCGACGCTCTCTCGCCGGCTGGACGCCCTGAATCCCGTCGCGGCCTTCCGCCTGCTCGACCAGCCCGAGATTGGGCAGTTGGAGCAGTCGCACGCCGACTACGTGGTGCTGCGCAGCCGCTACGGCTACGGCAACGAGTGGCCGGCGGAGCTGTCGAGTGCGATCTCCGGCCTCGACATCGACCTGTGGATCGCCGCGGAGCCGGCCGAACTGGACGGAGCGGTCGCGCTCGACTTCGACACCTACGCCCGCCGCTTCGCCGGCACGGAGGTCGCCGGCTGACCACCACCGCTGGTTGAGCGGCGTCGAAACCCCGGGACGCCTCTATGCCCACGCCTGCCCAGACGGCATACTCGCGACATGGGACGCGACCTGGTGTCGGCGACGTTCACCCGTGAGCAGCGCCAGCGGTACCGCGACAAGGTGAAGACCTGCCTGGACGTGTTCGAGCAGATGCTCGCCACGAGTTCCTTCGAGTTCGACCGGCCCCTGGTCGGCATGGAGATCGAACTGAACCTCGTGGACGGCGACTACGAGCCCCGGATGAACAATGCCGAGGTGCTGGCCGCGATCGCGGATCCGGAGTACCAGACTGAGCTCGCGCGCTTCAACATCGAGTTCAACGTCGCGCCGCACTCGCTCGGCGGCGACAGCACCGTGCGGCTGGAGGCCGACCTGCGGGCGTCCCTGAACGAGGCCGAGCGGCGTTGCGCGGAGCTGGGTGCGCACATCGTCATGATCGGGATCCTGCCGACCATCACCCCGGAGACCTACGAGGGCGAGTGGATGAGCGCCAACGCCCGCTACCAGGCGCTGAACGACGCGGTGCTGGCAGCCAGGGGCGAGGACATCCACCTCGACATCGCCGGTCCAACGGGGGAGCGCCTGCTGCGCTACGCGGATTCGCTCGCGCCCGAGTCGGCGTGCACGTCCATGCAGCTGCACCTGCAGGTGCGTCCGGCGGAGTTCGCCGCGCACTGGAACGCCGCGCAGGTGCTGGCCGGCCCGCAGCTGGCGCTGGGTGCGAACAGCCCCTACTTCATGGGCAAGGAGTTGTGGGCCGAGACCCGGATCGAGCTGTTCACGCAGGCGGCGGACACGCGTCCGGAGGAGCTGAAGAACCAGGGCGTGCGGCCTCGGGTGTTCTTCGGGGAGCGCTGGATCACGTCCATCTTCGACCTGTTCGAGGAGAACACTCGCTACTTCCCCGCGATGCTGCCTGAGCTGGACGACGAGGACCCGCAGGCGGCGTTTGACGCGGGCCGCACGCCGAAACTGGAGGAGATGCGGCTGCACAACGGCACGATCTACCGCTGGAACCGGCCCATCTACGACATCGTGGACGGACGCCCGCACCTGCGCGTGGAGAACCGCGTCCTGCCGGCCGGGCCGACGATCGTCGACACGCTGGCCAACGCGGCCTTCTACTACGGAGCGGTGCGCACGATGGTGGACGAGGACCGTCCGGTGTGGTCGCGGATGTCCTTCAAGACCGCCACCGAGAACTTCGCGATCGGGGCGCGCAACGGAATCGACGCCGTCCTGTTCTGGCCGGGCCGTGGCGAGATCCCGGCGAGCGAGCTGGTGTTGCGCGAGCTGCTGCCGATGGCCCACGAGGGCCTGGACGCGTGGGGCGTCGACGTCGCCGTCCGCAACCGGCTGCTCGGTGTGATCGAGGGACGCTGCCTGTCCGGTCAGAACGGCGCGGACTGGCAGGTGGCCACCGTCCGCCGGCTGGAGGCCCGCGGCCTGTCCCGCCACGACGCCCTGCGCGAGATGGTCGCCGCCTACGCGGCCAACATGCACTCCAACGAGCCCGTCCACACCTGGGAGCTCCCCGCCTGAGGCCAGACGGTCCCTGAGGAGCGAGCGCCCGAGACCCCCTTGATCGGTCCCTGAGGAGCGAGCACCCGAGACCCCCTTGATCGGTCCCTGAGGAGCGAGCGCCAGCGAGTGTCACGAAGGGCTGCCGTCACCACGGTTGGTCGAGCCTGTCGAGACCGGGGTCTCCGTCGGTGCTTCCGCGACACCAACGCGAACTGGCTTCGGACGGCCACCCTTCGTGACGGTCGCGGAGCTCGTTCCTCACTCCGCAACCTCCTCAGGGACCGTTCAGCGTTCGGTGGCGGACGCCCCGTAGGTGATGTCGAGGTAGTCGGGGTGCTTCTGGATCCAGCCCTTGATGAACGGGCAGACCGGCAGCGCCTTGCGGGTTCCGTCCGAGCGCACGGCGTCGAGCGCGAACCGGGCGAGGGACGACCCGATGCCCTTTCCCTCGAAGGCCGGTTCCACCTCGGTGTGGGTGAACACCACCAGTTCGTCGGTCAGCTGGTACTCGGCGAATCCGGCGAGGACGCCGTCGACATGGGCCTCGAAACGCTGGGCGTCCCGGTTGTCGGTCACGACCGTCCCGGTCATGGTTGGCTCCTTTCCTGGATGCTCACCGTAGCCCGGGGAACACCGTGCCCAGGCCCGTGACGACCATCTCCACAGCGATCGCCGCAAGGATCATGCCCATCAGCCGGGTCATGATCGTGCGCAGCGTCTGCGACAGCAGGTGGCCGATGTCCGTGGAGAAGAAGAGAACCACGGCGAGAACCGCGATCACGGCCAGCAGCGCGATGCCGACAGTGGTGTAGCCGACCACGGTCGGATTGCCGCCCGCCAGCAGCACCAGCGTGGTGATCGTCCCCGGGCCGACCATCATCGGGAAGGCCATCGGGTAGAAGGACGGGTCGTTGACCTGCGCGTGGTGCTCCTGCTCGACCGCCGTCCCACTGTGGGCGGTGCTGCCGCTGCCGTTGAGCATGGTGAGCCCGATCATCAGCAGCACGATGCCGCCGGCGATCCGGAAGTCGTCCGCGCTCACCCCGAAGAAGGCGAGCACGACCGAGCCGGAGAGCAGGATCACCACCGCGAGCACCGCGCTGTAGAGCGCGACCCGGAGTCCGGTGCGGCGCTGCGCCTTCGCGTCCTGGTCGGTGGTGAGCGACAGGAACATCGGCAGCGCGACGAACGGGTTCATGATCGCGAAGAGCGCGGCGAACGCCTTCACGAACAGGGCGGCGTCCACCTCAGGCGACCGGGGAGGCGTCCCCGATGTGGCCGGGTGCGGTCACGGTCAGCACCCGCGCGACGAACGCCGCGTACTCGCTCATGTAGTGGCTGAGGAACGCCGCCGTCGACTCGTTGTGAACCGTGCCGTCCTCGCCGTACACATCGGGCCTGAAGGTGATGTACGCCTCGGGTGAGTTCAGCTGCGGGGCATCCAGGAAGCTGAGCACGCTGCGCATCTGGGACTGCATCACCGCCGTGCCGATCGCTCCGGTGGACGCGCCGATGATCGCCGTGGGCTTGCGCGCGAACGAGTTGCGGCTGCGCGGACGCGAGCCCCAGTCGATGGCGTTCTTCAACGCCCCGGGGATCGCGCGGTTGTACTCGGGCGAGATGAACATCACCCCGTCCGCGGACTCGACGGCCTGCTTGAAGGCGACCACGGCCGGCGGCAGGTCGGACTCGTAGTCGGGACTGAACAGTGGCAGGTCGCCGATGCCCACCTCGAAGAACTCCAGCTCCGCAGGGGCGAGCGCGATCAGCGCCTTCGACAGCCGCCGATTGATGGATGTGCTCGACAAGCTGCCGATGAGATACGCGATGCGATAGGTCACGGGATGTCCTTTCCCTGGGTCACCTCAGGTTCTACCCGACGCCGGGCCACCGGCAACAGGGCTCGACCGGCGGTCTGGACGCGGTCCGCCGACGGCGCGGCTGCGCAAGACTGCCGCCGGGCGCAGGCTGGACGCGCGGGACGCGAGCGGACGACGGTGGGGCATGGACCTCACGGCGTTCTACTCGTTGATGTCGGTGACCTGCTTCACGCTCGTCGGCCTGTGGTGGACGGTCATCGAGCGGCACCCCGACTGGAAGGGCGACCCTGGGCGGCGCAAGCTCGCCGGCGGCGTCTACCTGTCGTTCCTCCTGCCCGGGCTGATGAGCACGTTCGCCCAGGTGGACGCGGGCAGCCCGCTCGTCTGGCGGACCGGCTTCGGCCTCGCGTCCATCATCGGCCTCGCCACCACCCTGCGCCTCGTCTCGGTGGACCGCAGCGGCCACCGCGGTCCGTTCCGCCGGTTCCGTTGGTTGGTCGTGGTGCTCTACGCGCTGATCGTGCTGCTGGCCGTCGTCCCGCCAGTGGCCGGGCTGATCGGCGCGACCCCGCTGCAGGCCGCGTCCGTCGCACTGATCCTCCTGGTGGTGATGGGCCACGGGCTGACCTGGGAGTTCATGATGGAGCCGTCGCCGCAGGCGAGCCAGGAGAGTGGCGCCGTCGCATCCTGAGCCGTGCTCCGGGTTGGTGGGGACGGTTCCTGACTCGGTCCACTCCGACATCGTTCATCGAGCCACTCCGACATCGTTCATCGAGCCCGTCGAGATGCCCGCCGGGTCTCGACGAGCTCGACCAGCGGTGCGGGTGAACCGAGAGAACCGTCCCCACAGCTGACAGTGGCAAAGCTGCACCTTGCGTCCCTGGCGTCACTGAATGGATCATCGGCTCAGGCCAACACCTGTGGGAGCAGCGTTGTCCAGGCACCCCTCTCCGCCGGCCGTGGGACTGGTCCTCCTCGGCGGCTTCGAACTCACCGTCCTTGGTGTGCCCGTGGGACTCGCGCCCGCGTCCCGTCGGCTGGTCGCCTACCTCGCCCTCCAGCACCGGCCGGCGACCAGGAGCCGGATCAGCGAGGTGCTGTGGTCGGACGTGGACCCACGGCACGCGGGGGCGAGCCTGCGTTCCGCGTTGTGGCGGCTGGCGCCGCTGGGCATCGTGGTCTCCTCTGCCACGCAGGCGTGGCTCGACCCGGGGGTCGAGGTGGACGTCCAGCGGCTGGCCCGGATCGCGACCTTGCTGCCTGCAGGGAAGCCGTCCGCCGACGGGCTGGTCGCGTTCTCCCGCGACCTGGTCGAGGCAGGGGACGACCTGCTGCCGGACTGGGACGACGACTGGGTGGTGGTCGAGCGCGAGCGCTACCGCCAGCTCCGCCTGCAGGCGATGGACCTCGTCGGCAACGGACTCCTCGACTCCGGCCGCTGCGACGAGGCGCTGCGGGTCGCACTGGCCGCGACCTCGACCGAGCCACTGCGGGAGAGCGCGCACCGAGTGCTCCTGCGGGCACACCTCAGCCAGGGCAACGTCGCAGAGGCCGTCCGCGAGTACCAGCGGTTCGCCGACCTGCTGCGGGACGAACTCGGAGCCCGACCCTCCAAGGTCATGCGCGACCTGCTGTCGCCGTTCGTCCGCCGCACGCTCCTGGCCGACCCCTGCTGAGGCGGCCTCGGCCACCGTCCGTGCGCGAGGGCCAGCTTTCGCGTCGAGGGCCCTTGTCCGGACGCGGGCGCTCGACGGGAACCGTGGCCCTCGGCGACGAAGGTCAGGTCCGTGCCGTCTCCTCCCACACCGCGAACGACAACAGGAATTGCTCGGTGATCGCGAGGGCGTCGCGGACGGACGCGACCGCCCGCGGTCGCGAGACGAAGGTGCGCTGCGCGCTCGACTCCAGCGCCCGGCTGGTGGTGATCGTGATCAGGAGGTGTTCGGGCTGCACCTCGGCGCGCAGCGTGCAGACACCGAACATGGTCTGGCCGGTCACGGCCGGGCCTCAGTTGATGACGATCGGGGCGACGACCACGATCGCCTCCACCGGCTTGGTCGGCCAGGCCCGCACGGGCAGCGGTGCTCCTGAGTCCAGCGAGGTCCCGAACAGGCCCGCGCGCACCGCGGCCAGCGGGGTGTCGTCGCCTTTCGTGAGCGCCACCAGTGTCAGCGGACGGCTACCCTGCAGCGCGTCCAGCACCTTGCGGGCCACTGCACCGCCCGGGTAGGCCCAGGAGCCCTTCGGGAAGGTCAGGGATCCGATGTCGCCCAGCTGGGCCTGCTTGAGGTCGGCGTCGGTGAACTCGCGGTCGAATCGATCGGCGTTCCCCTGATCGACGACATACAGGTACACCTCGACGTTCTCTGTCTCCGGCGGCGGGGCCTGGGTGGTGGCCTCCTCCGGGCCACGCCGGACAAACGCCACCCAGTCATAGGCCGCGGCGGCGAGCTCGACCTTGTCCGCAGGCTCGGCAGGGATGAGCACGTCCACCTTCGGCCGCGTGCCGGGCACCGGGTCGAGGGGGATCCGGTCGCGGGACTGTGCGGCGAGCACTTCGTCGGGCACCTGGTCCGCCCGCAGGCGCCGGAACCGCACGTCCACCTGGTCGCCGAAGAAGGCCCTGACCACGGGCTCCAGATCCTTGCGGCTCTGGTCCACCTGCAGATAGCCCGCGGGCGGGAGCTCGCCGATGCCGAGCTGGGCGGACGCGGACGCGGGCCCGCCCTCACCCGCCGGGGCGTCGGCCGCCTTCTCCACCACCTCCTCGAGCCGCTGGAACACCTTGCGGGCACGCAGCGGGTCTTTCTCGCTGAGGCCGCTGATGAAGCGCTGGGTCTCCTCGAGCAGCTCCTTCGCCGTGGCCTCGTAGTGGGCGGCCCCAACGTCTGTCAGCAACTCGTTCTGGGCGCCCGACGCGGCGAGCTCTGCCTCGAACTGCAGCACTTGGGCGAGGAACACCGACCAGGGCCGCATGGCGAGGCGGTTGCGCCAGCTCGCCGCGGCCAGCGGCCCGTCCACCAGGCGCCGCGCGGCCCACACGTCGAGCCGGTACGCCCCGTCGACGGCCTGGACGAGGGCGAGCGACACCCCCTGCTCGCCTGGCAGGGCGGTGGCATCCTCCCAGTCGTGCGACAGCAGCGGCGCGATCGGGCTCGCCGCGGCCGCGGGGGTGAGCCACGGCTGGCCGGACGACCGCTCGCGCTCGAAGTAGGCAGACGCTAGCCAGTTCGGGCGCCGTTCGAGCGCCACCCCGTCCAGCCCCGGGAGGCTGTCGGCGGTCAGGCGGATCTCCACTCCCTCGTCCCGCCACGGCTGGATGGTCGAGCCGTCGCCGTCCCCGCAGCCGTCGTTGCAGAGGCTCCCGTAGACCGGCGCCGAGCCCGACGTGGCGCTGGCTCCGAACAGCTCGACCCGCCAGAAGCCGTTCGGCGGACGCACCGGCAGGTGGTCGTCGTCGAGCGTGATCCTGACCGTGGACGCCAACCGCAGCAGCTGGCCGTGCGGGGTCACCGCGAGGCCGGGCGAGACCTCGACGTCAGAGCCGGTGAGGGTGACGCCCAGGCCGTGTACGACACCCGCCCCGCCCGCGGTGGCCAGGGCGTTCGCAAGCGCTTTCGCATAGTCCTGGATCGCGCTGAGGTGCTCGGCCCGCAGGAAGAGGCCGTCGACGGGGTTGAGCGCCCGGAATCCATCCAGGACGACCGTGCCGCCGTCGGCAGGGTTCGTCGTGCCCCCGGTCGCCACTGTCGCACGAGGCGTTCTGGCCGCGGCAGCCGGTGTCGTTCGTGTGGCCCGCGGGGTCGTCGTCTTCGTGTCGGCGCAGCCGCAGTCACTCTTCGTGGTGGTCACCGGTATCAGCTCCCTCGTACAGCGGGTTCGGGCCGGAGAGGACCGCGTCGCGGCCCTGTCCGGTGTGGCCGGGGTCGTCACCGACGACACCGGCGAGAGGCACAGGCGGGTCGGCGCCGTACACCGGAGTGGCGCCGGTGCCCTGCAGGACGACCCGGATGAGCGGGTGGATGGGCCGGTCGGCCAGCCGGACGATCACCCGGTGCGTGGCCGGGTCGTAGCGGGGACGCCGTTCGAGGTCCTCCACCACCCAGCCGGACGACGACAGCGACGTCACCGAGATGGCGTCCCTGGTCACGGTGGCCGGCAGCAGGTCGGCGGTGACGGCGAAGGAGAACTCGCGGGCGCGCGGCCCCCAGGTGATGCTGCCCGGCACGGCCTGCGGGCCCACCCCGAGCTCCGCGTCACCCTCACCGATGAGGCCGGGCGCGAGGCCGCAGACCAGGTCCTGGATCACCGTGGTGGGCAGCACGGTCTCGCGGCAGCACTCGTCGAGGGCCGCCTCGACGATCTCGGGGCACCCCGACTCGTCCCGGATGGTCAGTCTCAGGCAGCCGAGCACGACGCCGGCGTCCGCCGCGGCCACGGGGAACAGCCCGGGCTCGCACTCCCCGCCAGCCGGACGCCGGTCGGCGGCGTCCAGGGCGGCGAGGCACCGGAAGTGCCACAGCAGTTCACGGGCCCGCGACGACGCGGGCGAAGCGAGCACCTCGTTGAGCCTGACCAGCGCCTGCTTGCCCGGTTCGTCGTCCTCGCCGACGGCGTCCAGGCCGAGCAGCACCCGGACGCGGTGGTACGGCGGGGGAGGGAGATTCGGGCAGCCGCGGACAATGTCGAGCCGCACCCGCTCGACGACGCGTGAGTATTCCTCGTTCTCGCGGGTGACGTCGCACGGATCGGCGAGGGCGGGCACGGGCGCGTCCAGGCACGTGTCGAAGGTGGCCACCACGCACAGCACCACCTCGCGGGTCCCGCAGGTCGGATCGTGGTCGTCCTCGAGGAGTTGCTTGAAGGACAGGCAGCGGGCGACGTCGAGGTGCAGCTCCCTGCCCCAGCCGTCGATCGCCAGGCCGCGCGCCACCTCGAGCTCCCACTCTCCGTGCGAGCGCAGGCCGAGGCCCCACACCACCCCACGTCCGTGCAGCCAGGCGTTGTGCAGCTGGTGCTTCGCGCGCGGATTGCCCATGAGCACGTCGAAGTCGTCCGCGCCGAGCAGCATGCCCGTGGACGCCCGCAAGTCGTTCCAGGGCCACAGCGGCAGGACCGCCTGCGGATCCGTGGCGTCGAGGCCGCTGCCGTGAACGGTGTGCTCGTCAGTCGTGGTCATCTCGTCTCCTTGGTGGCTCACCCGGGAACGGGGTGGAGGCTTTCAGGTACTCCCTGCGCACGGCGTCGACGACGCTCCGGGAGGTGATCGGTTCCCCGGACGCGGCCGCCGCGAAGGCCGCCGCCACGGCGGCGTTCCGGATCCAGCCGCCCGGGATGGGGTAGAGCCGGGCGAGCCCGTCCAGGTCGAGGCCGGGGTCGAGCACCGCGCCCAGGGACGGCGCGGGCAGGCACCGCTTCCACAGCGCGACGCGCGCGGCGAGGTCGGGCAGGGGGAAGTCGACGACGAAGTCGAGCCGGCGCGTGAACGCGGGGTCGATGTTCTGGCGCAGGTTGCTGGTCAGTACGACCAGGCCGTCGAACTGCTCGATGCGCTGCAGCAGATAGGCGGTCTCGAGGTTCGCGTAGCGGTCGTGGGCGTCGGAGATCTCGGTGCGGGTGCCGAAGAGGGCGTCCGCCTCGTCCAGGAGCAGGACGCAGCGGGTGCGCTCGGCCGCCTCGAACGTGGCCGCGAGGTTCTTCTCCGTCTCGCCCAGCCATTTCGACACCAGTCGCGAGACGTCCACGACCATCAGGTCGGTACCCGCGGCGGTGGCGAGCACTGCGGCGGCGATCGACTTCCCGGTGCCGGGCGGCCCGGTGAACAGCATCCGGACGCCCCGGGTCGCCTGCGCGTGTTCGGCCAGCCCCCAGTCCTCCAGCACGGTGGCCTGCTGCTCGAGGCGGGCGATGGCCGCGCGCAACTGGTCCAGCGCGTCGTCGGGGAGCACCAGGTCGTCCCATGGCACTCGCGGGGAGAGCAGCCGGGCGCCCGCGGGCAGGTTCACCCCGGTGCGGATGCGGACGACTCCGGCGACGTGGGCGGGGTCGGGGTCCCGTCCGGCCACGGCGAGGTCGAGGCTGAGCTGGGCGGTCACAGCGGGGTCGAGCGGGTGGCGGGCGGCGAGGGTGCGGACGCGGCCGTCGACCCCGGGCAGCGTGGCGGCCCAGGCGGCGCGCACGGCCGAGGTGGGGACGGGACCGGCGTCGACGGCCAGCACCGCGCGGTCGGCGGACGGGACCAGCGCGCCCGGAGTGGCGCTGACCAGCACCGGGCCGGGATAGTCGCCCAGCGCCACGGGCGTCGCCGGACGGCCGGTCGTCTCGGTGGGTTCGAGCAGCGGGACGGCGCCCCGCGCCGCAGCGTGCGCGAGCAGCAGGGCGATGCCGGAGCGGTCGGTGGCAGGCACCGCCGCACCGGCCAGCGGGACGCCGGCGGCCGCGGCGATCGCCACGCACCGCGCCCTGCCGACCTCACGGTCCTCGTGCGGCACCACCAGCAGTGCACGGACGCCCCGCCGGACCGCAGCGATGCAGGCCTGGACGTCGGGTCGATCCAGCCACGGGCTCATGCCCGCGGGTGGTGCGAGAGTGGCGACGCGCGGGAGGTCGGTGGGCCAGGCGTCGCAGCCGTGCAGGGCCGGCCAGAGCTCGTCCGCGAGCACGAGCGAGCGCTCGAAGAACGGGCTCGCCCCCTCCAGCCGGAGCAGGCGATGCCGCACGGCCGCGCCCGAGCAGAGCAGGTCGCGCAGCGCGGCGCGGTCCGACACTGTGCCGCCCAGGAGCAGCGCGGCCAGCCCGGCTGTCGGCCGTGGGTCGCCCAGTGGATGCAGGGAGCGGAACGTGCTGGCCAGTCCCTCGTGTTCCTCGGGGAGCCCGGCGAGCACGATCAGGTCGAGGTCTGTGGAGCTGAGGCCGAAACGGTGCGCGAGCCGGTCGAGGGGCGCGTCCAGCGGCGTCAGCGCCGGCTCGCCGGCCGCGTCCGCCCAGTCACGGAGGAACGCGACCGCCTGCGGCGCGCCCGAATCCGGTGAGCAGGTGCGTTCGATCACCGCGGCCACCTGCCGGGCCAGCCGGGCGGCGCGCGCGGTGAGGTCGGCGCTGTTCGCACCGGCGACAGGGACGAGGTAGGCGAGCTCACTCATAGCGGAACCTGACCACTTGCCCGAGCCACCACACCCAGCCCGGGTCGAGATCCAGGCCGGCGCGGCGCACGTCGAGGTCGACGTCGTCGAGGCGCAGGGAAACCTCGACCCACCCGGGCTCCCACAGGATCGTGGCCTCGCGGCGCGCGAGCGCCCGGACGAGTTCGGTGTCGGTGCGCGGATCCTCCCGGCGGTCAGTTCGCAGCCGAAGCGCTGTGACGGAGGCCCACCGCGCGGCACAGGCCTCGATCGCCGCCTGTTCGGGTTCGGTCGCAGCGGCCTGTGGCGCGACGGCGTCCTGCCCGGCGAGAGCCAGCAGCGCGGGGTCGTCCGCCTCGACCCCGACCAGCTCGCGGCCGAGCCGGCGCAGCACCCATGACGCGGGGCGAGCGAGGAAGGGCGGCTGGTCGAGGACGTCGGGCAGTCCCGCGTCCGCGGCCGTGTTGAGCAGAAAGGCCAGGCCTCCCCAGGAGGTGTGCGCGGGGGCCGGCTCGCTGTCGTCGACCGGATCGAACCCGTCGACGGCAGCCTGGACACGCTCAGTGCGCGGGTTGGCGACAGCGGGATCCGGTCCGACCGCTGCGGGTGCGCCGGCTACGTCAGGCCGGCCGGTCAGATCATCCCGGGCCTCCTGCGCGAACGACACGGGGGACGCGTCGACGGTCGCCCCCTGCGCCGCGTCGATCTCCGCGGGAGCGCGGTCGCGCAGGGTGCGGCCGGCGCCGGGTACCAGGAGGGTCGCGACCTCGTGGACGAGCTCGCGGACCTCGTTGGCCGGCCGGCGCAGCAGGGACGGGTCGGCCGCCGCGATCGTGAGCAGTGCCCAGGCGCGGGTCGTCGGCTGGTCCGCGCGGAGGGCCGCTGAGCGAACCGCGGCGGGGATCGTGCCGGGGCCGGTCAGCGCCCGGGCCAGGCTCGCCCGGTTCACCGCAGCGGCGGCCCGGCGCTTCGGATGCTTCTGCGAGGCGCTCACCGTCGGCTCGCCCAGCAGGACGTCGATGTCGGCGCCGGGGACAGCGAGGGCGGCGACCCGCGTCCAGCCGTCGCGTCCCAGCAGGCGGTGCACGACCGCGAGCCCCACCCGGAGGACGAGTCGGTCGAGGGCTGCGGACGGCCCCTGCGGCAGCCGCGCGAGCACGATGAGGAACACGCCACGAGGGTCGGAGCGGGGGTCGGGGTCGCCGGGTTGCACCAGCCCCACCTGGCGCCAGGCCCAGTCCCGCTCGAGACGTCCGGTTGCCACTCCACGGAGCAGGTCGTCCACGGCCTGCTCGGGACGCACGTAGCGCACGACGTCCCGCGACCCGTCCCGCAGCGACTGGCGCAGGGCCGTGACGATGCGGTCGGCCCAGTCGGTCTCCAGGGCGCTCACCGGACGCTCCGGGTCGAGGTCCACGTCGACGTCCAGCCGCCGCACGCACCAGTCGCCCTCGGGCAGCGGGTGCTCGGCCAGGGCTCGTTCGAGCCGGTCGTCGGCGACCCGGCGCAGCATGCCGGCCACCTCCTCCTGGGCTGGCCAGTCGGCTGCGGCGGACGCGCTCAGCCGGTCGATTCTGAGTTCGGTCATCCGACCCTCACCGCCCCGAGCCGGTCGCTGCCCACTCTGGACGCGACGACGGGTGTGCCCACGGTGCCGCCCGCGCCGAGCCGGGCCCGGCCGAGCACCCCGGTGCCGCGGCCTGCGCGCGGACCCACGTAGGCCGTGAGGCCGAGGCGCAGCCGTCCGACCGGAAGCCCGTCGCCGAGCTCGCACACGTCCGCGAGCGTGTGGGACGGCTTGTGGGCTCGCACGATGTCGCCGACGACCTCGCGCTGCTCCGCGGTGAGGCAGCCCGGTACCAGCACGGTGAACCGGTGGGCGAGCCGGGTGTACGAGTCCGATGAGGGCAGCGCGCCGCCGATTGTGAAGTGCCCCAGCATTCCGGACCTGCGCGTGGTGCCGCCGACGGTCGGGGCGTCGAGGCCGGTCGGTTCCAGGCCGAGGAACCCTCCGCCGAGTCCGCGCAGCCGCCACCGTTCGACGATGTGGGCGTCCCGGCCGAGGTAGAGGCGCAACAGGCGCTCGAGCGCTGCCGTCGTGCCGCGGCGGGCGTACAGCGGGTACACCTCTGCGAGCAGGGCGCGCCGGGCCTCCTCCGTCCAGCGCAGGTCCAGCACGATGCCCGCAAGGGACGCCAGCCAGGGCAGGAAGTCCTCGGGCGCGCTGAGCGGGGAGACCAGGACGCGACGCTCTGCGGCGGCGGTGTCGAGGTCGTGCAGCATGCCTTCGGCGGGTGTCAGGTAGCCGTGCAGGAAGTCGGCCTGCTCGTCCACCGTGGAGTACATCCGGGGCAGCGCAGCCAGCAGGGCGTGGCCCGGCCGCTCCACCCGCAGGGCACGCAGCTTCGGCGACGTC
The DNA here is from genome assembly GCA_036770475.1 of Propionicimonas sp. Taxonomy (GTDB): domain Bacteria; phylum Actinomycetota; class Actinomycetes; order Propionibacteriales; family Propionibacteriaceae; genus Propionicimonas. The sequence goes on from DAIPJC010000001.1 coordinate 67,818, forward strand.
CGCTCGGTGCCGCTGAGCTCCAGCTGCAGCCACAGGTAGCGCCCCGGAGGAGCCGTGATGCCCGTCTCGTAGGTCGTCCACTCCGCGCCGGTGACGAACGGATCCACCGCGCCGAGCACCGGCCCGTCCCCGCGCCGTACCACGTGCACCGACGTGGCGGCGGCGATGGCCGCGGCGGGGGGCAGCGGGGGTGTCCGGTCGGGATACGGCACCACGACGTTGCCGCGCCCTGGCAGCCCGGGCGACAACGGATCGTCGACCTCGTCCTCGTCACTGGTGAGCGCGCGCACCACGAGGCCGGTTCCCGTGGGCAGGCACGCGTCGAGGAACAGGCGGCCCCAGCGCGTGCGGTAGGTACCGCTGTCCAGCCGGTAGGTGGTGACCACGCCGAGTCGAGCGTGGCGCGCTTGCGGACCCTGCGTGCTGCGCCGGCCGCCCGCCGTGGTGTAGATCACCCGCCCGGTCGGGTCGATACCGACCGCGCCGCCGTCGTAGTCGGCCGCGGCGAGAGGCTCGTCCTCCACCAGGGCACCGTCGAGCTCCCCGTAGCGGCGGATCGGCTCACCGGGCTGCAGCGCGACGACGAGCAGGCCGTCCGTGGTGCCTTCCAGGTCAGTCGCGCCCGGGCACTCGAGCAGTTCGTTGCCTTCCAGGTCGGCGACGACCGCGGTGTCGCGGCCCTGCCACAGCACGACGACCCGGTCCGACAACACGGTCAGCCGGGCCGGCGTCATCCCCGCGTGCCCGCAGGGGCGCCGCAGTACTCCCGGACCGGGGCACGGGCCACGGCGTCCGCGCAGGTGCACGACCCGCTTCGGTGAGACGGCGAGCACGAGCACCCCGTCGGCGCCCCAGGCGGCGACGTCGACCGGACGTCCGGGGATCGGCACCCGGCGCAGGACACGTTCGGAGACCAGGTCGGCCACCAGCACCGCCCGGCCCGTCGACTCCACCACGTAGAGCCGGTCGTCGGCGTCGATCGCGATGCCTGTCGGGTGCCGCAACCCGCCCGGGACGCCCGCGCGGGGCGCCTGCTTGCGCGGGTAGATGTCGAGCGTGCCGAGTCCGGGCCGGGTCCGCCACGTGCGGCACCAGCGGTCGGAAGCGATGCCGGCCGGGCAGTCCGCCGGGACTGCAGCGGGTGGCGGGACGCACTGCTGGAGCTCGTCGTCCCAGTAGCGCCCGGACGGCGGCGCGTCCGTCCAGTCGAGGCCCACGCCGCCACCCCGCAGCAGCACGGTGCCCTCGTGCGAGCAGCGGGCCCACTGGTCGGTGTCGGCGAGCAGGGCGACGCTCCGGTCGGCGTACATCAGCACACCTCCGGCGGCAGCGGGACGGGCACCTTGCCGGTCGGGTCCGGATCGGGCGCGGCGGGCTCGGGTGGATCGCCGCGGACGACGTCGAGGGACACCACTTCCGGGAGTTGCCAGATCTCCAGGTCGATCAGGTCGCGCTCCTCGACGACTTGAGTGACCCCGTCGGCGGCGGTCGTGACGAGCGCCAGCCGGGTGCCCACCGCGTACTCGACGCCCTCCACCTGCACAGCGACGGCCTCCAACTCGGCCGCCCGGACCGCGCGGCCCAGCGGCCAGCCGGCGCCGTCGGGCCCGTTCGGCGGCACCGCGGAGAGGTACTGGCGCACGATCTGCTCCACCCAGCGGCGCACCGCATCCACCTGGTAGCCCTTGCGCACCTGCACGCCGACCGAGATCGCCACCCGCACGTACTCGGGCGGGATCACGTACAGCTCGGCCGTCACCAGTCGGCGTGGTTCGAGGTACGTCGCGACCCGGCGCAGCAGCCCGATGTCGGGCAGCGGGGCGTCCGGGTTGCGGGTGTCCTCCTCGGGCAGGACGACCACGGTCGTGACGCCGGCCGCCGCCACGGTGGGGGTGTCGGGATGGAAGGTCGGCAGGACCTCGGCCCGCGCCACCCCGCTCACCTCCAGCGTCAAGGCCTGGTAGTCCTCGGGCGTGACCGCGCGATCACGGCGGTGTACCTCACCCGGGATCGCCGCGAGCGCGTCCTGCAGCGGCACGGGATCGGAGCCGCCGACCGCGGGGAACGGGTTGGTGACCGTGACACCGGGATGCCCGGTGAAGGACGTGATCGAGCCCGCGGGTAGATTCCCCTTGGCGCCCTCGCTGTAGCGGTACGACTGGACGCGGATGCGTTCGCCCAGCTGTGGGACGCGCGCGCGACCGAACACAACTGCGCCGTTCTCGTGGTCGACGGTGAAGTGCCGGTCGTCGAGCGTGCTGAGGGTGAAGTTCTCCACCTCGTCCCAGCCGACCCAGCCGGTGGGCTCCTCGACCTGAAGCACCACTGTCGCGGGCAGGACGGGGGAGTGGTTGAGGCTGTAGCGCTGGTCGGCGTCCCCGGTGCCGCTGCCGACCAGTTCGGGCGGCGGGGTGCGGGACTGCTCGGCGCTGACGCAGTTCGCGCCCACCCAGCGGACGCGGTGGATCGCGTCCCCGATGTCGTTGCGCGGCGGGCGCCGGACCCGCAGCCAACCGACGATCCGTGCCCGCACGTCCTCGTCGTCCACGATCGGCGGACTGTCGGCCAGCCCGTCCCCGAGAGTGCGCAGCCGCGGTAGCTGGTCGGGCAGTTCCACCTTGACCACGCCGGTGGTGACCATCCCGCGGGTGGTGTCACCGAGCACGCTCAGCGGCAGCAACACCGGGCTGCCGGACGCGTCGGAGCCTGCCCACAGGTGCCACTCCGTAGGCGGTGGGTCGTCGGTGAGCACGCGCGAGCTGAGCGTCTCGATGGTGCCGTCGTCACGCAGCTTCTCGAGCACGGGCGGCTCGGGGAAGGTCTCGTCGAAGGCGACCCCCACGAACAGGGTCCGGCGCGCGAGTGGCGCCGGATCGAAGGTGGGACGCGCCAGCAGCGCGATCCACAGCGAGGCGTCGAGCTGCTCGCTCACGTCGATCGTCTCGGCGTTCGGGTCGGCCGGGTCGGCGGAGGTGACCACGGTGCGGTAGAACACGGAGTCGTCCTCGTCGACCCCGGCCCGCTCGCGCGCGTCCGCTTTGGCGTCCGCTGCGCCGTCGTCGGTCTCGGTCTTGCCCGCGCCCAGCGCCTCCAGTGGCCACACGTAGACCTCGTCGGTGGTCTGGAAAGTGACCGCGCCGGACGCCTCGGAGCCCTTCAGCACCTGCGACCCCGCAGCCTCGTCTGTGACCGCGGAGAGCAGGGCGGACGCGGGCTGCGCAGGCCGCGGCTGGACACCGAGGAGCCGGAGGAACTCGATCCGGGTGGTGTCGGGGATCTGGTTGAAGCGATACAGCAGCGACTCGCCGAGGTAGGCGAACAGCTCCAGCAGGACGATGCCCGGGTCGCTCTCGTTGTGGTCGGTCCAGGTCGGCGAGTACACCGGGATCCGGCGCACCAGTTCGTCCCGCAGCTGCTGTTGAGTGCGGTTGTCGAGGATCGGTCCGATCAGCGCCATCGCCGGCTCACCTCAGGTAGAAGGGGTAGACGAGGTTGTCGGCGCGAAGGTCGGCGCGCCGCACGTAGGCGATGTCCACCCACACCAGGTAGGGGTCGTCGCCGGGCGCCACCGACACGTCGAGCACCTGGATGCGCGGTTCCCACGTCTCCAGGGCGGAGCGGATGTCGTTGGCCATGCCGGTGCGGGTGGTCACGGTGTTGGGCGCCATCAGATAGCGGCGCAGCCCGCAGCCGAAGCCGGGCAGCATGATCCGCTCGCCGGGCTCGGTGTCGAGGATGGTGGTGACCGACTGCCGGATCAGGTCCAACCCGCCGAGCCAGTCGAGCCTTCCGTCGCCCTCAGCGGGCAGGAGCGGTAGCCGGATCCCGGTCCCCGTCCATACCTCGACCACATCGACCATGGCTCGATGGTGGCCCGGGGGGCGTCACGGAGGCGTCGCCGGGGACGTCGCTACTCCTCATCCTCTTCGCCGGCCTCACCGTGTTCCTCGACCCAGGTCTCGGCGTTCGGGGGAACGGGGGGAACCACGGGAAGCGCGACCGGCTGCGTGCCGGCCTCGACCCTGACCAGGGTGGGCACGACCTGGGTCGTTCCGTCGGCCAGTGTGACCTTGCCGGTCTTCAGCATCGTCACGTGGAAGTGCTCGTACCCGAGCGGGATGCGCTGCTTCCCGAAGGAGATGGAGGCGATCGCCTCCTGCGCGATCTCCTGCACCGAGGCGCTCGGCTTGGCGGCCCTGATGCGCGCGAATTCGTTCTGGAAATTCCTCAGGTTGCTCTTCGCCAGCCATCCGCCGAGGTTCGCCGGCTTCGCGCCGTAGTTCGCCTTGTACGACTCGATCGCGAGCCGCAGCGACTCGGACGTCCACTTGAAGCCCTCGGCCTCCAGGGACACCACGCGACCGGTTCCCTTGACGATCGCCTCCTTGGGGAAGAGGTTCAGGTCCGGGCTACCCCTGAAGCGGACGTTGACCTCGCAGAACACGGCTACCTCGCCGTTGGGGAGCTTGACGAGCAACTCCCAGTGGGACGTGGCCTTGTTCTTCAGCCCCTTGAGGAACGACGGCTTGCTGTACTCCAGCGCCGCTGTGTCAGTGACGCGATAGGTGTTGGGCTTGCCGACGACCTCGGTCACGCGCTCCTCCGGCCGGACCGCCTTGGCAGTGCCTGACGGCTCGGTCGGTTGCGTGGGCGGCTTGGTGTCCGGCGGGAGCGTGGACCCGGGGTCGGCCGGCGTGTTCTTCGTCGGGACGCCCGGGTCCGCCGCCTTCACCCCGCGACCCTTCACCGCGCGCACGACGAGGCCGACCAGCGCCGAGAGGAGAGCGATGATGGCGACCATCACCAGCGCGACGCCGACGCCGAGGAGACTCGCCGCGAGCTGCAGGTAGTCGCGGGCCTTCTGCTCTGCGGTCTGGCGGGCGGTCAGGAGTTCGAGCAGGATCTTGACGACGGTGATGCCCTCGGCGTAGAGGTACGACAGCAGGACTCCCTCGCCGAGAGTCGCGGCCAGCTCCAGGCCGGCGACGGCGCCCGCGATGACACCGGGAACGACACCTGCGGGTGCGGCCAGGATCCCGCCGACGACGGCGCCGATGATGATGAGAATGATGGTGACGTAACCCATCAACAACATAACCACGTTGTTGAGGCGCCGCCACAGGGCCAGCGGGAAGTCCAGCAGGATGAGGAAGTTGGCCCAGACGTCATCGAGCCAGCCCCAGAAGTCGTCGAGCGGACTGCGGCACGCGAACAGCTCGTTGGCCGTGTTCGTCCAGTCCGTGTTCCAGAGTTCGGAGAACTCGCGCCCGATGGCCCGGATGGTCGCAGGGGGCCAGAACATGTTGGTGATGGTCTCCATCAGCATCGCGCCGATGTCGAGCTTGGCCCACGCGTCAGTGATGGCGCCGCCGAATCCGGCGATCACGTCGGAGACGCTCTCCCGGGACCGCGTCCGCGTCGTTGCGGCGGGCTGCCGGTGGACAGTGACGTTCGGGCCGTCGAGTGAGGTGGCAGCCACCTCCCGGATCTTCTGTTCGCCGAAGCCCGCCGCCTTGCCCGGTGCCTCGGCGTTGAGCTTGGCCGCCCAGCGGTTGACGTAGGGCTGGATGTACGCGACGGGATCCGCCGCGACCTCGCACACGAACTCCCATGCAGCGTGGATCTTCCTCACGACCTCGATCACGACCTGGATTCCGCGGGTCACCACTCGTTCCAGGAATCGCTCGACGGCGTCCACGATCCGCTTGACGAACCGGTTGAGCCGTTCGAGCAGGTCGGTGAGGTAGTCGCGCACCTCCTTCCACTTGGTCCGCACACTGTCGACCAGTGCGTGCGCTGCATCCTGCAGGGCCTCGGGCAATCGTCTGAAGACCCAGCTGTCGACGAGCCCGTCCACCGCGTCGAGGAGTCTGGTGACGCCACCAGACACGGTGCGCCAGAGCCCGTTGGCCACGCCCAGCACGCCGTCGACCACGGCGTTCACGCCGACCTTCAGACCCCGGGCCACCACGCGCAGGGCGTCCCAGGCCCGACTCAGCGCACCGCCGTCCATGGCCGCGAAGGCAGCCTTCACGAGGGCGGCGGGGGAGGTGACCAGGTCGACCAGACTGGCCAGTCCGTTCTTGATCGCCTCGAACCCCGACACGGCCAGGTCCTTGATCGCCGCGTACTGCTCCTCGAGCCAGTGGAGTCCGTCCTCGACCAGTCCCTTGATCTTGTCGAAGATCCAGGTGACCGCCTCGACAGCGGTGTCCTTGGCCAGCCCGGCGGCGTACTTGACCCCGGTCCACGATGGATCGAACTCGTAGTCGGTTCCGGGAATGCTGAAGTTGTACCAGGCCCCCTGGATGTCGGGAGCGGGCCGCGGGCCATCGTGCTGCACGACGTGGGCCAACTCGTGAGCCATCAGCGGGCGTTCGGTGTCGCTCGCGCCGGTGCCCAGCCAGATGTGCTGCCCGTAGGTGAAGGCACGGGCTCCGAGCGCATCCGCGTCACCCCGGTCCTGGATCGAGTCGTGGACGCGCACCCCGGTGAAGTCAGCCCCGAATGATGCCTGCATCTCGCCGCGCAGGGCGTCGGGAAGCGGCCTGCCTGATGCGGGCGATGCGATGCGGGTCGCGAGGCCGGCTCCGCTCGGGACAGTCTCGTCCCGGACGGGAGCGGAATGCGCTGAACCCGGGTCCTGGCCGGCGATGCGGCTGGCGGTGCGGTCCGCGTCGCGTTCCCATGGATCGTCGGGTGCGCCGACAGTGAGCTTGGGGTGCACGGCCAGCGCGAGCGATCGGCCGAGGAGACTCGTGCGATCCCCGGGTGCCGCGGTCTCCGGCGTGCTGGCCCTGGTCCTGGATGCCGGGTCGGTCCGCACGGCAGGTTCGGGCCGAGGCGCTTCCCGGGCGGGCTCGCGGGGCGCGACGGTCATGGCCCTGCGGGCACCGCGCAGAGCGGATCGGCAGGACTGGGCTCCCGCGGCAACGGAGTCTCGGGGACGGCGTCCCGCGGGTCGGTGCTGACCAGGACGGCGTGGGTGAGGTTGGAGTCGTTGGCGAGCACGAGGGTGCCGCCCGGGTCCTTCGCGGCGTTGAGGGAGTCGACCCAGTCCGGTGTCCGGTCACCCGGGGCGAAGTCCGTGAAGTCGTTGCCGAGCGAGAGGTTGAACTCCGCCCGCATGCTGGCGTCTGCTCCGACGTCGACCAGCAGCTTGCCCGTGGCGATGAAGTCCGCGGTCGCCTGGAAGCCGATGCTCGGCGGTATGCAGAAGCGCAGCGCGAGCAGCCACCACAGCTGGAAAGCCAGCACCACGATCGGCAGGAACATCAGGAACAGGAAGAACGCGACCAGGAAGAACAACTCGATCGCGAACGTGCAGATCGCTCCACCAGCGCCCACCCGGCCCGATCCCGAGCCGGGGATGCCCTTGAAGGGGTTCACCATCAGTTGCGAGTCGGGCGGCGTGACGACCCGGACCCCTCCCGGCCCCTGCTGCTCACCGGCCCGGGCGGCCAGCCGCCTCAGGTCGGGCAGCGTGATCGTGACGCTGCGGTTCTTCGTCCCGGCGGGATCCATCGGGTCGGCGAGGCGGAACGGCTCGGTCGGCGCGCTCACCCAGGTGAGCGGCGGACACCCGGGACGCGGCTGGGACGCGATGCACGCGATCTCGTAGATGGCGTGGTCGTCGAGCTTGGGCTCGGGGAGTGGCGGCTTGCCGCCCGGCTGCGGCGCCGGCCAGTGCTCGTCGGAGAAGGTGGGCACCACCCCGAACCACAGCGACCGGGTCTCCGGCCCCGCGCACCCCTTCCCTGCATCGATCTCGCGGACGGGCAGCCGCCACATCGGGAAGGTCTGCTCCAGCTCGTCGTCCAGCACGGGATCGCCCGGGTCGTCGACCGTCCGCCAGCGCCCGCGTCCGGACGGGCTGACCAGCCACTGCTGGAAGTCTGTCTGCGCTTCGATTCCGGCGAGGTCGTCGCTGTACTCCGCCTCGAACCGGCGCCGCCACGCCACATTGGCCCACCACACGTCCCGTACGTCGGACGCGGTGCCTGCGGTCTCGATGCCCTGCGCCCCGGCGAGGGCGTGGACGAGCTGGGTCGCCACCCGCCGGGCCGGCCGTCCCTTCGCGGTCAGCGTCGTGTTCATCCGCCGCATCCGGAACGACACGGTGACCTCGTCGTGCGAGCCCGCCCTGGGCAGGCCGGGCACGTCACAGAACAACTCGACGACCACCACGTAGAACCGTTGGTGGTTGGGCTGGTAGAGCTTGCGGAGGTTCGTCCGCACCAACTTCGACGTGGCCAGCCGGAGCCGGGTGTTGTCGGTCACCGCCGGCGTCGCGGGGACGGGGTAGGTCCAGACGTCGTCGTCGCCGAAGACCAGGCTGTCCGCGGGGTCGCGCAGCAGTTGCTTCACGAACTGTGCGCTGTCGTACATCTGCAGGCGCGGACGCATGGCCTGCGACGAGCGCAGGTCGATGCCCTCCCGCACCCGGTCGTACCAGGGGGATCGGAACACGAAGCCGGCGCTCACCAGAGATTCCCCACTCCCGTGCTGTACAGCGGTGAGGTGATGCCGACGCTGGCGTTGAGCGTCGTGCAGTTCACCACTCCGCTGAAGTTCGAGGTCGCCGCGGTGACGTTGAGCTCTGGCGCGGTCACGTGCACCTCGGTGTTGGCCCTGATGTCGATGCCCCCGGAGGAGTTGAGGGTGATCGTGCAGCCGTTCTTGTGGGTGATCGTGATCTCCTGGGCGCCCTCATCGAGCACCACCTTGTGGCCGGCCGCCATGGTGATGCTCACCTTGGGCGCGCCCGAGTCGTCGAACTCCAGCCGGCTGTCGGCCCGCGTCCGCAGCACTTTGATGTCGTTGGCGCGCTTCGGCTCGTCCGGCAAGGGAGTGGTCCCGTTCCAGGCCGCTCCGACGATGTAGGGACGCCGGAAGTCGCCCGCCTCGAACGCGACCACGACCTGGCTGCCCTCTTCGGGCCGCACCTGCAGTCCCTGGTCGGAGTCGGCGTAGGGACTGCACAGCGTGGCCCAGGCGCGGACGTCGTTGTCGCCGTCCGTGCCGAGGCTGGGGAACCGCACCTGGACGCGGCCGAGCCGGTCAGGGTCGTCGTACATCTTCGTGACCAGCGCCGGGTAGACCCCGAAGAACCGGGGCCCCTGGCCGTCGACCGGCGCAGGCAGGCCCATCAGGACACCTCGTTGAGCGTCGGCCGCTCGGCCTCGAACGCGGTGCGCAGCCCGTGCACGTTGTCGTAGGTGTGCCTGACCCGCGTCACGTAGTAGCCCTCGCCCTCGAACGGCGCCCCGACCAGTTCCAGGCGCAGCTGGGTGCCGACGGCGAGCTCTGGCGTGCCTCGGGTGACGCCGGTGGCGACGACGAACTGCCGCGCCCTGCGCAGCATCTGGGCCCGCGCCCACGCGGAGGCCTCGGCCGTGGTCAGCGGCACCTCGCGCACGCGGAAGGCGGGCCGGGTGCCCAGCGCCTGGTCCAGGACCGTCGGCCCGGTGCGCCCGGACGGCGCCTCTGCGTTGATCGCGTCGCCGTCCGCGTGCTCGTCGATCACGGACTTCGCGCGGGCGTCGTACCCGCCGACCGTCACGCGGGAGCGCTGATGGGCGAGATCGGCGGTGATCCGGCAGCTCAGCAGGTCGGCGCCGTGGATGAGGGTGACCGATTCGGCCTTGCGGGACGAACGGTCGCTGAAGTGCAGCGTCGTGCCGTCGCACCAGAGGTCAGCCTGGAGCAGGCGGGCGCGCTCGCGCAGGAAAGCCAGGTCGCTCTGGCCGAGCTGCTGCAGGACGTCGTAGCGGGGCCCGTCCACGGACACGTCGGCATCGAGGCCGTGGTCGCTCGCGATCTGTTGCGCCACCTGTGCGTCCGTGACGCCGGTGTAGGTACGCATCCGGGAGGTCATCCGCAGCCGCATCAGACGGTCCTCGGCGAGCATCACCGCGACCGGCTGCTCGCTGTCGCCGAGCACCACCTCGATGCCGGACACCGTGCCGTCGAAGACCTTGCGCTCGGCCGTATCCGTGCCGACGCTGACGGTCAGGTCGGTGCCGAAGTCGAACTCGCTGCCGTCCAGGTGGAGGAGGTCGCCCGGCGGCCCTGCCGCGCCGACGCCGGTCGCCACCAGGTGCGCCTCCAGCGTGCGCAGGCCCTCGACCCCCTCGTCCACGACCATCAGGACGCAGTCCCTGGCCAGCGCGTGCGCCACTTCGCCTGCGACGGTGAACACCGGGGACGCGATGCCGAGCAGCTGGTCAGGCATCGAAGTCCTCCGCGCAGACCCGTTGTTCCCGCTGCCGCACCCGGGCCCGGCTCTCGCGCCAGCGATCCTCGTGGGCGCCCGGACGGTGGTCGGCCGGCTCCGGGGCGTCGGCCGTACCCGGGGACGCGGTGCCACGCGCAGACAGTTCGGTGTGGATCTCGCCCACGTGCACCGACATCGCGCACCTCCCTCGGGTGGTTCTGCGAGCAGTGTCACCGTCCTTGCGTCGCGGTGGCGTCACCACCGACGCGGGCCCGCAGCGGAATGCCGCGGCCGTAGCTGAGGCCGCGTGGATCCGCCGTCACGCCAGCGCCGGCCGTCGCGCTCGCGCCGATCGAAGCGCTCGCGCTCACGACGGGCACCGAGAACGACGCCCGCGCCCCCGCCTGCGCGGACGCGACCGCATCCACCTGCACCCGTGCCGACGCCAGCCCCACCCCGCCCGCCTCGGCAAGGACGAAGCCCGCCCCTGCTTCTGCGACGGCGCCGCGACCCAGCGACGAGGCGTCGCCGATCCCGAGCGCGGCCCGGGTCCTGGTCAGGTCGTCCACGCTGGCCGAGGCAGTGAAGCCACCACCGGCACCCGCAGAGGCGGCGAGGGTGGCGTCCGCGCCCAGTCCGGCAGAGGCCGACACCGATGCACCCAGCTGCACCTGCGTACCCGCCGGCAGCGACAGGGGACTGTCCAGGCCGGCCATCGCCGAGCGCCACGTGGCCGGGTCGGCGTCGAGGCGCGAGAGCAGTTGCTGGACACTCTCGCCAGCCTGGGCGAGCGCGGTGAGGACAGGGTTGGGGGTGGCGTCGGATCCAGGACCGTGCCCGGGTACGGCGGACGGCGCGGTCGCCCCGCCCGCGGAGGTCGAGCCCTTCTTCCCCGTGGTTCCTGTGCTCGTGGTGCGAGCGCCCGCCCCGATCTCCGACGCCTCCCAATCCTCCCGCTGCTCGGTGATCGTGAGCGAGACCTTGGCCCGTAGCGGCCGGCCTTCGGAGGAGAAATAGTCCAGCTCCTCTGTGAGCTGGGTGACGATGCCCCGGAATCGGAAGGTGCCCCACCCGAACTCGACCGAAGGGGGCGGATCCTTCGGCTTCTCCTTCGTCGGCTCGGCGAACTGGCGCACGATGTTCGTCAGGTCGCGGACGTCCTTCGGCTGGCCGTCGCTGTCGCCCTCGGCAGTGTCGAACTCGAGATCGAAGGAGAGGGTGGCCGGCTGAACCGACGGAACCTGTCGCTTCTGGGTGTTGGTGGTGGCGCCGCCCTTGTCGATGTTGTTCGACCGGGTGATCTTCAGGGTGGTCGGGTTGAACTGCACGGGGTAGACGGCAGCGGGGTCGACCTTCATGGAAGGCTTGCCGTTCCTGCCCTTCGCCTTCGACTGCACCAGCCGGCTCAGCGTCGCGGTCGCGAAGTCGGTCATTTCGGTACCTCCATCCGGAGCCCCTCATGGACGATGTGCAGCTCCTCGATCGCGATCTCACCGGTCTTCGCGTTGAGGGTCGGGCCGGTCACCTTCTGCGGGAGCCCGCGGTCGAAGGTCCATGTAGCGAGGGGTGTGAGCAGGTGCGGGGAGTAGATCTGGATCCGGCCGTCGTAGCGAGAGACCGGCAATGCGCCGCTGACCATGTTGGTGAGCCAGTTCCAGAGGGCGGGGTTGGCGCTCGCGCTGGCGCTCGCCGAGAACATCCCGCGCTTGAGCACGATCGGCACCAGCTTCACCCGGCCGACCCGGCGGTGGACCCGGTCGTTGCGGCCGCCCTCCAGGTACTCCTTCACGTCGGCCTCCAGGTCGAGGCCGCTGCACTCGGCGAAGCGGCCTTCGGGGTCGAGCACGTCGGGGTCCAGTGGAGGTGCCTTCCCGAGGGTCACGCGGGTCAGGGTGACCTGGAAGCGGAAGGCCGGGAGCAGGAAGACGTCACTCATCGCCGGTCACCGCGAGGCTGCCGTCCGGGTCGCGGGCGATCCGGACGAGGATGTACTCGAGCGGCACCGCGGGGGCCACACCGATCTCGGTGATCAGCCGCCCCAGCGCCTGGGAAGCGGGCGGGTTGAGATCGTCGCCGCAGCGGACGAAGAACGACTCGGCCTCGGTCCGGCCGGCGAACGCGCCCTGTGCGGCCAGCCCGCGCAGGAAGCCGGTGACCGTGCGCAGCAGTCGTTCGCGCAGCTCGGCGGTGTGGGGCTCGAACGCCAGCCACTGGGTCTGCTGTTCGAGGCTCAGCCGCAACATGGTCATCAGGCGGCGCACGCTCAGTTGCCGGTAGTCCGGGTCGGAAGAGAGGGTTCGTGCGGCGCTGAGCCGGAAGCCGTCCCGCTCGGCGCGGTAGACGTTGACGCCCATTCCGTGGAGCCGGTCGTGGATGGCGTCGGTGATCGCCGCCTCGGCCCGCACGGCGTCCCTGGCGAGTTCGTTGGCAGGCCCCCAGGGCAGGCCGAGACGCACCTCGCGCTCGGCGATGATTCCCGCGGCGAACGTGGACGGCGGCACCGCGATCGCCGTCCCGCCCGTCCCACTGGCCACAGCCAGCCACGGGTAGTAGGCGGCCGCGTAACTCGAGTCGAAGTGCGCCCGCCACGCTGTGACCTGGCTGGGCGACAGCCCGTCCGGCACGTCGAGCAGTGCGACGAACCGCTGGTAGCGGCCGGCGACGTCCACGAGCTGTACCTGGCGTCGGGTGAGCTCGGCCAGGTCGGCCGGCGCGCGCGGGTCGAGCCCGCCGGGCGCGGCCTGCACCGGGGTCGGCTCGGGTTCGGGTTCGGCAGGGTCGCACACACTGCAGCAGCCAAGTGGGGGTCGGCTCGGTTGCAGCACAGGCGGATCGGGCGCGGGCACGTAGGATTGCCAGCCCAGGTCGGGGACGCACAGCAGGCCGATCTCCTGGACCCGCGCGATCCGGTTCACCCCAATGTGTGCGGCGGCGTGGTCGGGGGTCTCGTCCTCGTCGATGTCGTCGCCGTCGGTGTCGTCCGGGTCGAAGAACGAGTTGGCGTCGATCAGGTGCGACCGGTCGGTCCCCGGTGTGGCCAGGTCGATGCCGACCGGTGACAGCGACACGTCAGGCACCACGGCGACGGGCCAGTCGTCGACGGCGACCACCAGGTGCGACTCGGTCTTCAGCGCCGACGGGATCCACCGCGGGTGGCTCGCTCGCAGGCCGAGGCCGGTGAGGCGCTCCCCGGTGCGTCCGGGTTCGTCGATTCCCAAGGTGCCGGTGACCACCTCCGCGTTGACGGTGTCGCCCGGCGCCAGTGGCAATTGGCTGTCGAGCCAGACCCGGACGCGGTCTCCCCGCGCGAGTCGGTCGTCGATCCGGTCGATCCACCGCAGTGCCACCACGCTCTCGCCCGGGGCGGTCAGCCGCAGCAGCGTCCCCGGTGTGACGGCGCTGCCCGGCGGCAGCCGCAGCACGTCCTGGGCCTCCAGTTCCGCTTCGCTGCGCTGGCCGGCCTGGAAGGTCAGGACGAGCCGCAGCGCGTTGCCCCAGGCGCCCTCGCTGGCGGCACGCAGCGCAGCCGGACGCTCCGGGTCGGGCAGCCCCAGCACGAAGGTCGCGGTCGCCGCTTCGGTCGGCACGGCGTCCGGCCCGTGCGGGGCGAGGCGCACCACCCAGGCGCGCTGCCCGCCCTGGCGGAAGAAGGTCGCCACCGCGTAGGGCAGCAACCGGACGGGCCCTCCTGGCGCCGGCTCGAGGCCGCCGAACGCCTGGACGAACTCCGACCAGCGCGTGACGGCCACCGGCTCGTCCACCGGCCCCCGCGGCGCGACGCCGACGAAGCCGGCGATGTCGAGGCGAACCCGCCCGAGGGCCTCAGGCACCCGCGGTGGCGCCAGGAAGACGCCGGGGTGCCCCGGCGTCTGAAGCCCGGCGGTAAGGGTCACGACTTGAAGTCGATCTGCTCTGCGACCAGGTGCAGCTCCTCCATTGCCACCTCGCCGCCACCCTTGCCGGCCAGCGTCGGGCCGACCCACTTCTTGGGCTGGGCGTTGCGCAGCACCCAGGAGCAGACGTCCTGGCGGCCCTCGTCCATCAGCGTGATCGTGACGGTGCGCGGGTCGAGGTCGCCCTCGCGCTGGGCCTTCAGCCAGCTGAACAGCCGCAGATCGCCGATCACTCCGCGCTTGAGCGTGACGTCGTCGGTGCTGTTGATGTTGGGCACCTTGCGCACGTGGTTGTCCGCGTCGTTCCCGTTGCGGTACTCCGAGTACTTGATCTCGTTGCCGAGGCCGCTGACGTCGGAGAAGCCGCCGACGATCTGCTCCTCACCGCCTTCGTCGCCCAGCTTCACCAGGAAGTTGAACGCGCCGTACGGATTGTCTCTGGTTGCCATGGTTCACCTGCCTGGTTGGGAATCAGCTCTGTTGCGCGTCGGCGGTCCACTGGCCGATGCGGAAGATCACGAACTCGGCCGGGTAGGTCGGGGCGACGCCGATCAGGCAGATCATCCGGCCGTTGTCCAGGTCGTTCTGGGTCATGGTGGTGCGGTCGCAGCGGACGAAGAACGCCTCCTCCGGCTTGGTGCCCATCAGGGCACCAGTGCGCCACACCGTGATCAGGAAGTCCTCGATGGTCTGCCGGATCGAGGCCCACAGCCGTTCGTTGTTCGGCTCGAACACCGCCCACTGGGTCGAGCGGTCGATCGAGTGCTCGAGGTACAGGAAGAGCCGTCGTACGTTGACGTACTTCCACTCGGGGTCGGAGCTCATCGTCCGGGCACCCCAGACGCGGTTCGCCCGTCCCTCGAAGAAGCGCAGGGCGTTGACCCCTTCGGGGTTGAGCACCGCCTGCCGGTCGAACGTGATGTTCTGCCGGAAGCCTGTGATGCCCAGCACGACTTCGTTGGCCGGCGCCTTGTGGACGCCCCGGGCGATGTCGCTGCGGGCGTAGATGCCGGCGGTGAACCCGCTCGGCGGCAGCTGCAGCACAGCGGGCGCCGCGCCGGGGTCCGGACGTGCGGTGGGATCGAGGATGTCCATCCACGGGTAGTAGAGCGCCGCATAGCTGGAGTCGAACTGGGCCCGGAACGCCCGCACCTGGGAGATCGAGCTGTCCTTCGGCGGGTCGACGACGCCGATCCGGTAGGCCCTGGGTGCCTCGCAGTGGCCGATCAGGTTGTTGGTGGCCGTGGTCTGGCCGGCGAGGTCGAAGCGCACGGCGTCCGGGGTGGCGACGATCGCGATGTCCTCGACCTCTGCCAGTGCGGCCAGTCCCGTGGCCGCCCGCTTCTCGTCGTCAGGATCGGCCGCTTCTCCGGCGATGTCGTCAGGGGTCACCACGTTGCCTTCGGCCGCGCCGGTCAGGAACTGTTCGGTCGCGAGCGTGAGCAGGGCGGTGACCAGTGCCCCCGGGGCCAGTGAGGCGGGCGGGACGCTCCCGGTGTCGAACCACACCAGAGAGAGGTCGTCCGCGGGGTCCTCGGCCTGCAGGACGTTTCCCAGGCCGCGCGGGTGGGCACTGTCGAGTTCCAGGCCGGGATAGGAGTCGAGGCGCTGGCTGCCCCAGCGGACGTTGACCGTGATCGTCAGGTGCGACACCGCTCCCACGCCGGCGGGGATGGGCACCGCTGCGCCGTTCTGGTCCCTGAAGCCGAGGCTGCCGTCCGCCGCACGGGCG
The DNA here is from genome assembly GCA_036770475.1 of Propionicimonas sp. Classification (GTDB taxonomy): domain Bacteria; phylum Actinomycetota; class Actinomycetes; order Propionibacteriales; family Propionibacteriaceae; genus Propionicimonas. The sequence continues at coordinate 83,659 of DAIPJC010000001.1, forward strand.
ATGATCTGGACGTTGGCGGCGACCGGCGGCACCGGCGGCACCTTCTCCTTTGGGATGGCGTCGGCGTTGGCGAAGGTCTCAACGGCCGCTCCTGGCTGGACGCCCTTGAGCGCTGCGACCGGGTTGGGGCCGGAGCCGGGGATGAGGATGTTCTTGCTGCGCTGGAAGCTCACCGAGACCGCGAACTCGTTGCCCGCCGCGCCCGGCCAGCGGGAGCGGAAGGTGCCCACGGCAGGGTTCCCGACCGGGAGGCCGGCGAAGTTGCCCGCGAGCGCGATCGCGCCGGCCTGGTCGCTCACGAACGGGAACACCCGCGAGACGTACAGCCGCCGTCCGCCGTTGGCGAAGAAGGCGCGCGCGGCATAGGCGAGGTAGTTCTGGCGGTCGGCCAGGCCGTCGTTGCCGACGTCGTCGAGACCTCCGAAGGCGCGCTCGAACTCGGTGAAGCTCGTCACCAGCGTGGGCCCGGGCACCATGACGAGCGGACGCGGCCAGTTCGGTGGCGTGAGGAAGTACGGCACGGGGCCGTAGCGGGTGAGTCCGGCCATCCCGAAGGTCGAGGTCGCGACGCCCTCGATCGAACGGGACCGGAAGCTCGTCTCTTCGACGTAGACGCCGGGAGTGAGGTACTCGGGCATGGTGGGTCTCCTCAGGGAATGAACGGGACGTCGTCGGCGAGGACGAGTTCCTCGCCGACGTTGACGCTGACTTGCAGGGTCGGGGCGGTGTTCGGGACGTGGACCGCGGGCGCGGTGAGCCCGCGCAGCAGGGGATTGTCGAGATCGCCCGCGGCGGGCGGGTTGGCCGGACGCGGCACCGGTTCCACCGGCGGGGCCGGCAGCGGGACGGCGGGTGCGCGCACCACCAGCCGGACGTCGACGGTGCTCTGTACGGGGTTCTGGTTGGTGTCGGTGAGCAGCAGCAGGAACTCGCCGCGGTCGTCGCCGTGGGCGCGTCCGAGCACGGTCCCGCCGGCGTCGACGGCGTCGATCCGCGCCCAGGGCAGTGCGTCTGTCTGGCGGGCCACGCGGCCCCGGATCGCGGTCGCGCCGCGCGGCAGCGGATAGGCCGCGCCGGGGAACAGCCAGACCGGCAGCGTCCGGGAGGCGACCGCCACGAAGTGGGCGGGCAGCGGGTCGACCAGGTCGGCCCACGGCCACAGGGTCACCCCGAGCCGGCGGGCCACGTAGCGCCGCGTCCGGTCGAGCAGGCGGACGGTCAGGGCGTCGGGACGGGTGGGCGTGGCGCGGAGCCGGAACCGTCCACCGCCGGCGCGCTCGAAATCGACGCACGGCCACCAGTCGGGATGGCCGGACGGAAGCAGCTGGCCGGACGCCTCCCACCCCACGCGCAGCGGAGCGTTCGTGCCGCGGTCGTTCACCGCGTCCCTTGCGAACAGGCCGAGCGCGAGCCGGTGCAGAACGGGCACCGCGCCCACGCTGGTGTCGATCGTGTCCGCGGTCATGGCGCCACCGCGTCCTGGATCCGGTCGACGCGGGCTGCGACGGTGGCGACCGGGGTCCCGATGGTCTGCGGAACGGCGTCCAGGCAGATCACGCGGACGAGGTAGGGCAGCTGGAGGCGGTAGTCCGTGCTCAACGCCTGGAAGGCCTCGCTCATCGAGTCCATGGCGAGATCGTCGGTGACGATCTGCAGCATGTCGCCGGGGCGCCAGGGGTTGACGGTGACACCGGCCGTCTCGGTCACGGGCAGCAGCAGCGGCCCGGTGAGGATGCTCTCGCCCTCGAGGATCGACGCCGCCAGGCCGAGCCACAGCAGCTCCTCCTCGACGGTCGCGGCGAAGGCGCCGAGCAGGAAGTGGAGCCGCAGCGGGATCCGCGGGATGCCGTCCGCGCTGGCGACGGCCGACCAGCCGGGCCGGGTCTCCTTGTCGACGCTCACCCGGTAGCAGTAGACCGAGATGGACGGCTGCTGGATGAGCTGGCCGTTGTTCATCGCCATCGTCTTGAGCTGCCGGGTGTTGGCGAGCATGGCGGCGAGACCCGCGCCGCCATCGCGTTCGGCGAAGCGGCGGTTGAGCAGCGCGACGATGCTGACGCCGGCTGCCTTGAGTGCCTGGAATCCCGCCATGGCGCCCATCGTCGGGACGGCGCGTCACCGGGCCGTCGCTCACGGGGCGTCGCGCGACGCGTCCGTGACAGAGCGCTGGTCAGACTCGGCTCGCCGTCACGAAGGGAGCAACGATGAGCACGGACCAGCCGGGCAGGAACGGCGACGACGAGTGGCGCGACTGTCGGCCGCAGACCACGGACTGCGGGTGCGACCCGTCGTCCTCGATCGATGAGCGGAAGTGCCGCGACCAGGGACTCACCGCGCAACTCGACTACACCAAGCAGCACAGCGATGCGCTGCAGGCGGCCCAGACCGCCTACGACACCGCGCGCACGGGCTACCGCGAGGCACGGCACGACGCCGCGCTGAAGGTGCAGGACATGAAGCACCAGGTGAAGCACCTGATCGAGCGGATCAAGTGCCTCATCGAGCAGGAGCGGGTGGTGCGCTGCCTCGACGAGGCGTTCGAGGAGGTGTGCAAGGAACTGGACTGCTGTGAGGGCCCGCTGGGGTGCTGCGTCGAGGTGGTGGAGTTCGACCGCGAGCCGCCCGATCGGTACCGCAAGCTGGTGCGCCGGATCGATCGCTACACCGAGGTGGTGACGAAGGCACAGGCATGCTTCGACGTCCTGGTGACCGAGCCGGACGCTCTGGCTCTCCGGGTGACCGCGGTCAAGGCGGACCTGGACGCGATCACCGCTGCGCTGGCGGACGACGCGGCGAAAGTCGATCTGAAGAAGCAATACGCGGCGGCGCTGGTGGCGCGGCGCAAGCTGGCCCGGATCTGGAACGGGTTCGCGGACAGCGCTGCGTACATCGACTGCCTGTGCCACGCGTTGACGACGTGGGCCGACGGCGTGGACGCGATCTCACTGCTGACCGGGGCGAAGGCGGTGCTGGAGTGCCGTCGGCAGTCCGCGCAGGACTGGTGCACGCGGCTGGTCGGCGGTCCGGTCGCCGAGATTCTGGTGGTGTACGACCGGATATGTATCTCCGACAAGCCTTGTGGCTCCGACAAGCCAGAAGAGCCGGAGGGTGAGCACCCCGACGACTGTGGTTGTGGCAAGCACGGCGATGAGCCGTCGACACCGGAGCAGACGTCCACCTCGGGACAGGCCGGAGCGTCGTGACGAGCGTGGTGACCGTGTGACCGGTGTGACGCGGTCGTGACGCAGCCTCCGTACCGTCGGGGTCTCAGACTTCCCCGGGGGAGGGGGCTGGTCATGACTGTTGCGTACATCGAGCCGCAGGAGGCGTTCGCCGACGTGGTCCACCTGCTCGGTGATCCCTACGTGGTCCAGGGCGGCCGCCGCTGCGCTGTTCCAGAGGGCTGTAAACGGCTGCTGGCGTTCGTCGCGCTGCAGGGCGGACGGGTGGACCGGCGTCAGGCTGCGGGTTCGCTGTGGCCGGACGGATCGGAGGACCGCGCGTCCGGCAACCTGCGTTCGGCGCTGTGGCGGCTGCGGGGCGCGGGAATCGACGTGATCGAGTCGGACAAGGTGAGCATCTACCTGCGCGAGTGGACCACCACCGATCTCGATGAGTTGTGCGAGTGGGCGGACCGGCTGATCGCGGGGACGGCGAGTGAGGCGGACCTGCACGTGCCGGAGTGGACGTCCACGGTGTCGGAGCTGCTGCCCGGCTGGTACGACGAGTGGGTGATCTTCGAGCGGGAGCGGATTCGTCAGCGAATGCTGCATGCTCTGGAGGTGCTCAGCCAGTTGCTGTGCAAGGCGTGCCGCTACGGAGAGGCGATCGACGCGGCGATGGACGCCGTGGCCATCGAGCCGCTGCGGGAGACCGCGCACCGGGCGCTCGCCGAGGCGCACGTTGCCGAGGGCAACTTCATCGAGGCGCGGCGGGCATTCGTCCGGTACCGCGACCTTGCCCGTCGCGAGTTGGGCGTGGAGCCCAGTGCGGCGTTCCAGTCCTGGATGCGCTCCTCTGCGTTCGGCGGCCGCTCCCAGGCGAGGCCCGCCGGCGTCCTAGGAAGGTGATGGTGACGGTCGTGGGGCAGTGACCCTCCGCTACGTCATCGCGGGACCCTCGCTACGTCATCCCGGCTGAACGCTCACCCACGGGAAGCGGCATGAGTGAGGCATGTTGTATGCATCTGAGAGCTAACGTGTCGATATGAGGACGACGATACGGCTGGATCCAGAGGTCGCGGCGGCGACCGAACGGCTGCGTCAGGAGCAGCACATCGGCCTCGGTGATGCTGTCAACGCGCTTGCTCGCGGCCTTGCACGCGAGCAGAAGGCCGCACCCTTCCGGCAGCGGACGGCCAGTGTCGGGCTCAGGGTCGAAGGCACCGATGTCGCTGACACGCTCGAGCTGCTCGATCGTTACGACGCTGAGGGGCCCGTTGATCGTCGACGGTGACCTGCGATCGTCGGTGGAGGGGCCGGCAGCCGTCATGGTGTCGGCCACCCACAGCGGTGCGGGCAAGACGACGATCACCCGAGCCCTGCTCTGGGCGCTCCGGGAGCGCGGCCTGGTGGTCCAGTCGTTCAAGATCGGGCCGGACTTCATCGATCCCATGTACCACCGGGCGTTGACCGGACGTGCTTCGGTCAACCTTGATCTGTGGATGATGGGTGAGGACGGGCTGCGTGAGGTGTTCGCGCGGTGGAGCGCCGGGGCCGATGCGGTGGTGATCGAGGCGATGGGGGCGCTGTTCGACGGGGCTGACGGTGGTGGCTTCGGCAGTGCCGCTCATGTCGCTGCGATTCTCGGGGTGCCGGTGATGGTGGTCGTGGACGTCTGGGGGATGACCCGGACGGCCGGTGCGGTGATGCACGGCATGGAGGGGTTCGATCCGCAGGTCGAGATCGGCGGGTTCATCCTCAATCGGGTCGGTAGCCGCGCCCATCGGGATCTGATCGAGCAGGGCATCGGCGAGGCTCGCTGGCGGCGGGTGGTCGCCACCGTTGAGGCGGATCCGGCCCTTGAGGTGCCTGAACGTCACCTCGGTCTGCTGACGCCGTACGAGAACCCCGCGGACACGGCCGGCGGCGTGGCCCGGGCAGGCAAGCAGATCGACGTCGATCGGGTCTTCGGTGGCCTGGCGGTCGGTAGACAGGTCCGGTCGGCCGTCCCTGCGCGGGCTGGCCGGCGGGCGTCGCGGGCCCGGCTGGCGCTCGCGCGCGACGCCGCGTTCTGCTTCTACTACGAGGAGAACCTCGCCGCCCTCGCTGAGGCCGGTTTCGAACTGGCCGAGTTCTCACCGATCGCAGGGGAAGCGCTTCCTCCTTCCTGTGATGCGGTGTACTTCGGTGGCGGCTATCCGGAGAGCTTCGCTGCGGCCCTTGCCGCGAACTCGCGGCTCGCGGCCCAGCTCCGCGATGCTGCCGAGCGTGAGATGCCGATCTACGGGGAGTGCGGCGGGCTGGTCTGGCTGGGGCGCACGCTGCGCACGCAGGACGGCGTCGAGTACCCGATGAGCGGCGTCCTGCCCGTCGACATCACGATGGACCCGCGGCACCTGGCGATCCGGTACGTGGAGTTGACCACCGGCGCGGACTCGCTGCTGGGGAAGCGCGGGACGGTGCTGCGGGGCCAGGAGTTCCATCAGTCGCGGATCGCCGCATGCCCGATCCCCGCCGATTTCTACGCTGTGCGAACAAGCGATGGCGAGGAGTTCCGGGCTGGGTACCAGTATCGAGGGGTCGTCGCGAGCTATCTGCACGTGTATTTCGCCGGCCAGGGTTCGACAGTGGCCGACCATTTCGTCGAGACCGCCAGCCGGTGGCGTCCCTGAGCCGCACCTGCGAGTGCGGCGTCGGAGCCGATTCTGCTCCGGCCTACGACTGCCAGAACTGCTGGTAGATCGCGCTGGAGGGTGCCTCGAGCAGGGTCTGGTAGTCGTGGTCCGGCAGGGCGAGCGCGGTGCCGGCCAGGTCGTGGCTGCCGACGAAGGAGACGCCGATCCCGGCGCGTCCGTCCGGCAGGCCGTAGCCGAGCAGCTCCAGGGTGGTGGGCAGGACGGAGAGCTGGTCGGCGCCCTCCCGGCCGAACGGGACGCCGTCCGGGCTCCAGGCACGGAAGAAGATCGTGCGGTTCGGCGCGTTGTTGAGCTCGTCTCGGAAGTTGTCGCTGTCGCCGGTGTTCTTCAGGTGGTCGCCCATCAGCACGACGACGGTGTCGTCCAGGTAGCCGTGATCCTTCAGGTAGTCGAGGAAGCCGGCCGCGGCCTTTCCCGAGCACTTCAGCGCCGTGGCCATCGCGATCGTGTCGTCACTGGTGCACGAAGGGTAGACCGCTCCCGGATCGTGGGTGTCGAGGGTCAGGATGCTCAGGTTGAACGGACGGCCGGCCTTGCGCAGCCCGGCGACGGTGTCCTCGGCGTGGGCGAACATCCGTGCGTCCGACAGCCCCCAGGCAGAGATGTCCGATGCGTCCTCGCCGTCGGCCAGCCAGTCGTCCAGACCCTGGATCTGCGTGTAGCCGTGGTCGGAGAGGTAGGTGTCCTTGCCCGCGAAGCGCGAGTGGGCGCCGCCGACGAACGCGTTGGTGTAGCCCTGCGCCGCCAGGATGTCGCCGAGGCAGGTTGCCCCCGGCAGGTAGCGCGCGACCTCCTCGCCCTCGTTGTTGGAGTTCAGTCCGACCACGAGCAACTCGCTCTTCAGCGGGATGCCGCACTGCGTGCCCACGATGCCGGCCATCGTCCAGCCCCCGGTGTGGTACATGCCGAGGTCGTACGGGGCGTAGCTCTCGGTCGCCGCGTCGAGGTTGGCGAGCAGGTTCTGCCCGAAGATGTTCGTGTCGCCGTAGGTGTTCTCGGTCGACTCCAGATAGATCGTGATCAGGTTCTTCGGGTGGCTGGGCGTGCTGGTCACGGCAGGACGGACGTAGTAGTCGGCGATCGTGCGCTGATCGAGCATCGCCGCCGCATATTGCGGAACACCGGCCACGGTCAGGAGCGTGCCGAGCGCGATGGCGAGCGCGACCGTTGGCAGCGCCAGTCGTCGGCGGCGAACCCCCGGCCGGGACACGCGGCGGCGCGACCACAGCAGTCGCCCGACGGCGACCAGGGTGGTCAGGGCGATCGGCACGGCCAGGCAGACGATCAGCGCCTCCGTGAGCAGGCCGTTGTTGCCGACGCCCTCGGCACCACCGGAGATCGGCAGGTTGGTCACGATCTGTTCGAAGCTGACCGATCCGAAGTGGAATCGGATCCAGCCGGCGATCGCCAGCAGGATCAGGGCGAACGTCGCGAGCAGCCAGCGGGCGATCGCTGAGCCCAGGCTCCGCTGTGGGTTCACGGTCTTCGAATTCGACATGACAAGCGTCGATGATACCAATGCGAGGACGTCCGCCCCAGGTGCGGGCCCCGTGCGAGGATTACCCCATGACCGATCCCGCCACCACCGACGCACTCCGCGCCGCCGTCGCCGCAGCCATGCCGCGCGCGCTCGCCGAACTGACCGACCTCGTGGCGATCCCCTCGGTGTCGTGGCCGGCGTTCGACCAGGCCCAGGTGCGGCGCAGCGCGGACGCGATCCGCGAGCTGGCGTCGGCGACGGGCGTGTTCGAGGAGGCGGCTGTGCACACCGCGGCGATCCCGGGCACGACAGAGCACGGACAGCCGGCGGTCCTGGCCACGCGCTCCGGCGCGCCGGGGCAGCGTCGCGTCCTGCTGTACGCCCATCACGACGTCCAGCCGGCCGGCGACGAGGCGCTGTGGGTCTCGCCGCCCTTCGAGGCCACCGAGCGGGACGGGCGCCTGTACGGACGCGGCGCCGGCGACGACAAGGCGGGCGTGATCACCCATCTCGCCGCGCTGCGGGTGCTGCGTGAGGTGCTCGGGGATGACCTCGGGCTCGGCGTCACGCTGTTCGTGGAGGGCGAGGAGGAGTACGGCTCCCGGTCGTTCGGCCAGTTCCTGACCGACCACTCCGAAGCGCTCGCCGCCGACCTCATCGTGGTCGCCGACTCCGGCAACTGGGACAGCCGGACGCCGGGCATCACGGTCACGTTGCGCGGCGCGGTCCGGTTCACTCTGACTGTGCGGACGCTCGCCCACGCGCTGCACTCGGGCATGTTCGGGGGCGCCGTCCCGGACGCCATGCTCGCCACGATCAAGCTGCTCGCGACCCTGTGGGACGACGAGGGCGCCGTCGCCGTCGACGGACTCGCCAGCCACGACACGCCGACGCCCGCTTACGGCGAGGACCGGCTGCGGGAGGAGACCGACCTGCCGCAGGGCACCCGTCCGATCGGCAGGGGAGAGTTGCTCGCCCGGATCTGGAACCAGCCGTCGATCACGATCACCGGCGTGGACTACGCGAGCACCGCGGCCGCGTCCAACACCCTGCATCCGGAGGTCTCGGTCGTGGTCAGCGCGCGGGTCGCGCCCGGCCAGGATGCCCGGGAGGCGTTCGAAGCCCTTCGCGCCCACCTGGTCGCGCACGCGCCGTTCGGTGCCGAACTGGACTTCAGCGACATCGACTGCGGGCAGGGCTTCCTCGCTGCCGACGGCTGGGGGATGGAGCTCGGGCGCGAGGCGCTCGCCGAAGGGTACGGCGTCGAGCCGGTGGAGCTCGGGGTGGGTGGGTCGATCCCGTTCATCGCCGATCTCGCGGAGGAGTTTCCGGATGCCGCGGTCCTGGTCACCGCGGTGCTCGACCCGCAGGGCAGCCCGCACAGTCCCAACGAGTCGCTGCACCTGGAGACCTTCCAGCACGCGATCCTCTCCGAGGCGCTGCTGCTGGCGCGGCTCCGCGATGCGGGCTGAGGCGCGGCCCTGGCCTGGCTGAGTTCCGTCTGTTCTGGCTCAGCGTCCGCTCCACCACGACTTTCGCTGGACCGCGAGCAGGCCGGCGACCGACGCCGGCACCCCGAGTTGCGCAGCGATCCGTGGCCATTGGGCGTCGAGAATCGCGCGGATCACAGCTTCGGGCCGCGCGCCCAGTGCCTTGACCACGTATTCGCGCGGCACGGCCTTCGAGTGGACGAGCACCGCGACCAGGGCGGGTAGATCCCCGTCGGTGCAGCGCTCGAGCGCCCACGCGACGGCCTTGGCCGACAGGTCCCCCGACTCCAGGCGGGAGTCGAGGAAGGTGGCCGCTCTGGCCGGCTGGTCGCTGACCAGCTGCCGCGACGCTGCGGACATGGTGCCCTCCGCGCGCAGGGACGCCTCGAACTCGGCTTCGACAACCGGCCCCCATCGCGTCGGCGCGGAGACGAAGGTGAAGCTACTCAGGTCGCCGACGTCGAGCTGGCCGGCCAGCAGTGTGGCGAGTTCGGGGGAGTGGACCGTGACCCCATCGGAGCGTGCCTCCGCGATCAGTGGAGGCACGACGTAGTCGGCGAACTGGTCCGGTCCCACTGCCGCCAGCAGCCAAGCCTGCAGCGGCCGACGTGCCGGGGCAGAGCTCGCTTCCCCGAATCTCCGCATGAGGGTGGCCACGAGGTCGGCGTGCTGGGGCCCCTCCTCACGCAACCGCCGGGCGAGCGTCTCGTCGAGACCGGTGTCGCCGATGAACCGGAGCATGACCTCAGGGCAGCCCGGATGCTCAGTCAGCTTCGTCAGCACGGCGTCGAAGAGAGGAGTGTCCACAGCGTGGGTCACCTGGCCCAGCTCGACGGTGGCGAGGTCCGAACGCTCCAGCGCCAGCAGAGACCTCAGGTCGGCCAGCGAACCCACCCGTCCCACCGGAACGTCCGTGCCGCCGGTCACGAGTTGGTCGGCCAGGGCGAGGTAGGCCCCGCTCGCCACGATGGAGCGCGGCGGATCGACGTGCAGGTCGAGGTCGAGGTCGACCGCGGGCGCGGAGAACGGGTCGACGAGCAGGCCCACTCCAGAACGCCAGGAGGTGGCCCTCGGCACGAAGGTCGATACCGGGATCTCCCGGGCCAGGCCGATCGGCAGGTAGGACAGCAGGGTCTGGATCGCAACCACGCCCCGGTCCTGATCGGCCGTGCCGACGAGGTACGGACGGTCCTCGTTCAGGCACTGCAGCAGCCGCGCCAGCTCGCCCACGTCGTCGGGGTCGCGGGCCACCCGCATCCGCCGGGCCGGGGTGAGGGAGAGGCTTGGCAGCTGGGTGGGGCAGTCGCTGAGTTCCTCCTGGACCAGGGTGCCGCTCCTGGCCAGCGCCCACAGGTCCCAGACGGAGAGGCCGGCCCCTGCACGGATGGCGTGTACCTGGTACTGGCCGGCGCGCTGACTCGTCGTCGAGTACGTCTTGGCGAGCAGCAGGCACTGCGAGGGGCCGGGGCGGAACTCCAGGCAGACGGGCGGCACGGAGCCGGGAGGAAGAGGTGCGCCGTCGGCCAGGTACCGCGCGGCGTCGCCGAGGCCGGCGAAGTTGTCGCGCGGGGGCAGGGGCCATCCCGGGGACGCCGCCACGGGGCCCATTCCGCTCACCCCCAACAGGTTCGAGGATGACCACGCGAGCAGAAGCTGCTCGCCCGCGACCTCAGTAGACATCGCGGTCACCCACGATTCGCAGCGCCCAGAGCACCGCCAACAGCGGCTCGATGACGTTGACCGGCTGCGCCGGTGCGAAGCGGCCGGTGGGGTCGGGAGGGCAGCCCATCGCCGAGACGGCGTGCACGGAACGGACGTCGGTGAGGTTGAACACCGCCTCGACGATCCCACGCGCACCGTAGGTCGTGAGGATGTCGTAGGGAAGGTCGCCCTGGGCGTCCAGCTTCTGCTGCATGCCGTCGAACAGCCGGTGGTCGAGGACGAGTGAACCGAACCGGTGCGCGCCGGACTCGCGTGCCTGCAGCAGGGCGTCGAGTTCGTCGCACTTGGCGAGCACGAGCGCGATGGGCAGATCTCGTCGGGGATGGCTGCCCTGGAAACTCGGGTGGGCGGTCAGCACCCGGTCCAGGTTTGTGACGACCTGGTGCATCTGGCGAGGCCCGGCCGCCTCCCGACCGGTCAGGGGGTAGCCGGACGGAAGCTCCGTGAGCGCTCGTGGGGTGACGAACACGATGGCGGCGTTCAGCGCGTGAATGTAGGGGTTGTGCCGGGCCAGTACCTCCGCGCTCGTCGTGTTCTCCCCGGAGGCGTCGAAGAACAGCACGTTGAACCGCTGGCCGGGCGTGGTCACCCGTACGATCAGGGGGCGGGTGGTCGCCTCACCGGTGAGCGGCTGGGTGGTCGCCGGCGCCATCCCCTGTTCGAGCGGCACGGCCATGTACTGGTTGTAGTAGTCCTGCGAATCGTCGTCGGCGAGCGTGCAGTGGATACCCAGCGGCGACAATCGGGCGTGGTCGACGATCTCGGACACCAGGCGGCCCAGGTAGGTGGTCTTGCTGGTCTGCGGTGAGCCGATCAGGCCGATCACGATCGTTCGAGTGTCGGCGAAGTCGTCAGGCAGTTGGTGCCCGCGGGGACACTGCCAGTTCGCGCCCGCCTCCAGCCGCTGCCGAGCGTTCGCCACCCGTCGGTTGTGCAGCCACTGTCGCGCGAAGCTGGGCAGGTGGGGGAGGAGCTCGTCCACCGGCAGGGGGTTGCGCTGGTTCAGGGTCGCGCCCTGACGGTCTTTGAGGACGAAGTTGCGCGCATCGTGGAACTCTGCGCACATCGGACAGAGGATCATCCCCGCCTCGCCAAGGCTGCGAACCACAGGACGAAGACCACGACCGCGAACGCGAGCAGGTAGTAGGCACGGCTGCGATAGCGCTGCCAGCGTGCCAGTGCTACCTGGCGCTCTCTCGCGGCCTGCTGCTTGGCCCGGAACTCGTGGTTCACGTCAGCACCCCCACGACCCAGTTCGCAAGCAGCCCGAGTAGCAGCGCCGCGGTGCCCGCGGCGACGTAGGCGGTGAGGAGCACCATGGCCGGTACCCGCTTGTCCCCGAGCGGTCCGCCCGGCCCGACCCAGCGCAGGGCGGACCGCCACCAGGGCTCGGAGATCTCGTAGTCGGACGGGTTCAGGACGACCGTGACCGGCATCTCGGTGAGCACGACCGTCCCGTGTTCGGCCAGTTGATCGCGCAGCGCGGCGGCCGGGGGACGCAGCTTCGGATCGAAGGCGAGGGCCCTGCGCACGGCCTCGCGCAGGGCGGGGTCGGGGACGCACGAGAGGTCGAGAAGCGGCTGGACGTGGTCGGCCGCCTCGGCCGCGCTGGCCAGCCTGACCCGGTCGAACGGCCCGTCACAGTACGGGTGGAAGCGCGGGCGGAACAGCGAGACCACCGTCAGCGCCCAGCTGAAGATGTCGGATGCCGGGCCGACGAGCCCGGTGGGCCGGCCCAGGATCTGCTCGGGGCTCGCGAACGTGTCCGTGGTGAGCATCGGCAGGGTCGAGTTCTGGTCGAGGTCGCGGGATGACTCGAAGTCGATCAGCCAGGTACGGGTCGCCGTCGCGATGACGTTGCTCGGCTTGATGTCGAGGTGCATCTCGCCCGCGGCGTGAATCTGCGCGAGTTCGGCGAGCAGGAGTTCGGCGTACAGTCGCTTGGCTTCTGCGCTCGTGCCGGCGTCCAGCTGATCCAGTGGTACTCCGGGAATGAACCGCCGGGCCACCCAGCGGTACGTTGCGTCCTCGCCCGCCGAGTGGAACAGGCCCTCGGCGCGGGCCCACGTCTCCTCCTCGGCCAGGCAGCGCTCGGCGATCGGGTCGAGCTTGTGCGACTCGCTCGCGGCGAGGATGGAGAACGGCGCAACCTTCGCCACCAGCAGCACCGGGTCGTCGCTCGGCAGGCGTCCAGGTGCCGCTCCGAAGAACGGAAGCGGTTTACGGGACTCGGCGAGCGTGAGGTGACCGGGGCGCAACCGGCGCTTGATCGAAATGCTTCCCAGGCGTCGGGGGTCGACGTCCAGCAACTCGTAACCGAGCCCGGGTTTCGGGTCGGGGGCGGCTGCGCTCTGGTCGCTCATCGTGCGTCAAATGTACAGGCGGAGGATCGGCGCGCACCGGGCCTTGGCAGGAACCGAGCGGACCAACCTGTCCGCTGATTGGGCGTGCCCAAACCTCAGCACTGAGGCTTCAGCAGCGGTCGTAGCCACGCGTACACCCGCTCGTGGAAGGCCGTCCGGTTGCCGCCCACGCAGTGGCGCCCCGAGCCGTCCGCGGTCGTGAAGCGCACGTACTCCTTCGGGCAGGTGTGCCGGTCGTAGCAGCCCTTCGCGAAGGCAGAGATGTCGTCGTCCTCCGCGTCTGCGACGAGGGTGGGGCAGGTGATCCGGGCAGTCAGTGCATCGTCGTAGCGGGCCGCCTCCACCACGTAGTCCCATGGGGTCGCAACGTCGTGGACGAGCATTCCCCGGCGCAGGGCCCAGCCCGCGGTGGGGTGCGTTGCCCGCAGGGAAAGGACGGCTCGGAGTGCCCTGACCGCCCAGCCCGGACCGACCGGGAGCTGGCGTTTCACCTTCTCGGGAAGGGGAACCTGGGCCAGGATCTGATGCAGCAAGCCTGGCTGCGCGGGATCGAGGACGCACGCCGCGACGCGCGCATCGCTCGCCGCGACGCGTGAGGCAAGGTAGCCGCCGAAGCTCTCGCCGACCAGCGCGATCCGGTCGGCATCCACGTCCGGACGGCCGACCACCGCATCGAAGACGGCCCTCACCGCACGCTCGAAGTCGGGCACGAACGGGACGCCCTGCTCGACCAACATGCCGCCCTGCCCGGGCCCGTCGAAGGTCACGCAGTGGTAGCCACGAGCGACCGCGGCGGCGCCGTTCCAGAAATACGACTCCTCGGCCGTCCCGTCGTAGCCGCCCACGCTGAGCACCAGCGGACGCCGTCCCTCGCCGCCGTTGAAGAACCAGGCGGGCATCGTCCCCTCCTCCAGCGGCACCTGGAAGGGCGTGCCCACCTCGGCCTGCGTGAAGGCGTCCCGCTGCGCGCGGTAGCACTCGTGTGCCGCCGGTGGCAGGGGAGCCTCGAGGTGCAGGACGTAGGCGTTGCGGTAGTAGTTCGACGCCCGGAGGAACGCCGCGCGGGCGCCGGCGGCGTCCCCGGCTTCGCGGCTGAGGTGGGCGGAGGCCAGTGTTCTTTCGGCGAGGCCGCGCCACTCGGCCAGCCACGATTCGCGGTCTGACTTGCGGACCCGGTCGGCGGCGGCGAGCGTCTCGCCGATGTCAGCACCTCCGTAGACGGCGTGACCGAGCGTGCGGACGAACTGGCCCTCGTACAGCTCGTCGGTGAAGGCGATCATCTCGCCGCCGCGCCGGTGGTGGCGAGGAAGCTCCGCATTCGGGCGAGCGTGGCGGTGGCCTGCTCGAGTTCCGCGGCCGTGACCGGGACGGGCGCCGAGGACAGCAGGGCCCGCTCGCGGGACCGGGTCGTCCGCTGCAGTTGGTCGCCGGCCGCCGTGATCGCGACGAGCGGGGACCGTTGGTGGTTGGGGTTGGCGACGGTCTCCACCCAGCCGTGTTTGAGCATCCGGTCCACGGTCTTCTGCATGGCCTGCCTGCTGACCGCGCGGGAGCGGGCGAGGGTGGGGACGGGGGTAGGCCCGACGCGGTCGAGCTCATGGAGCACGCCGCGCTCGACGGCAGAACAGCCGAGGTCGGCGTGGAGGCCGTCCGCCACCGCGCGCAACGAGAAGAAGGTAGACCTGACCTCCGCGACGAAGTCCTCGAACGCTGCCTCATCAATCATGACAACCAAGATGGCAAAATGACAATGAGATTGTCAATAGGGAATGTCCGTGCTCGATGTATCGCGGATGGCCCGTCCGGCCTCCCACTGTCCGGGAGAGCACCTCCCGCACCGGAGGGAAGGAGCAGCCATGACCGTCCACAAGGACCTGGCGACGCAGTACCACCAGCAGGACACCGACTACTACTGCGGGGCGGCGAGCGCCCAGATGGTGCTGGCGCAGTGCGGCGCGGGGCTGGTCGACCAGGTGACCCTGTACGCCGACAACCACGCCCACTCGACGGCGGAATCGGGCTGGTACACCGCGCCCGACGGCCTCACCTGGACGATGAACAACCACCAGTCCAGCAAGTACTTCGTGCTCGACTCCCGCGACGACGAGGACTCGATCTCGCGGATCATCGCCTGGACGATCCACCACTACCAGATCTCGCCGATCGCGATGGTCTACGGCTGGGCGCACTGGATCGTCGTCCGGGGCGTGACCACATCGGCCACACCGACGTCCTTCCTCGATCCCGGCTACACGATCAGCGGCTTCGACATCAACAACCCGTGGCCGCCGACGCCCGCTCCGCCGGGACCGCCGCCGCACACCTCGGGCGACGTCTGCGGATCCGGTGGCGCGCGGGGTGTCGCGGACGAGCACATCTCGTACTCGACCTGGCAGACCGACTACATGACCGGCATCCCCAGCGGCCACTGGGGCGGCAAGTTCGTCGCGGTCTGCGACCCCGAGCCGCCCGGGCGCTCCGTCCCGGTCGAGCGGACGCCGTGGCAGCCGCGCTTCGACGGACGCGAACTGCTGAGCGCCGAGGTGGCCGCGAACCTCTCCCTCGAACTGGTCGAGGAAGCGGGGCTGGCGACGCGGGCGCGCTGGCGCAAGGCATTCGGCGACCGGGTCGTGGGGGAGCCGGTGCTCGTGCAGCGGCTCGACCGCCAGGACTCCTACTACTACCTGGTGCCGCGGGGCGGCGAGGGAGACCTCGCGACGTCGGTGGTCGCGCTCGATGCGCGGTTCGGCACCTACCAGCAGTCGCGGATCCTCACCCGGCGTCGGTTGCCTGCGCTGGTGACGCTGGGCCGCGAGGAGGTGGACGAGCACGTGTTCGGCCGCGTCCACGCGCTGCAGGGCCGGCTCGGCGAGATCCGGATCCGCCCGGAGATCGCATGCGTGAGCCGGCACTGGGTCTGGCGTCCCTGCCGCGAGTCGCTCTCGCCGTACTACCCGTTCAAGCTGATCACCTACGGCAACCACCGGTTCTACCTGCGCAGCGACGGACGGATGTTCGCCGGCCTCACCACCGACGCCCGGGGCATTTAGCCCCTACGGCTGGTCGAGCCTGTCGAGACCCTGCGGATGTGCCCTGTGCTTAGGCTGGTCCTGTGAGCAGCGTTGACGACACCCGGGCGGTTGAGGCCGCCCGGGGAATCACCGGCGCAGGGACGGACGTCCCGGCGCGGCTGGACGTCGTCGCGCGGCTGGACCGGCCCACCCATTACCGCCTGGTGACTCTCGGACGCCGCGGTGAGCCCGGCTGGGTGGTCGCCGTGGGCGAGGACGGCGAGGTCGCGTCGTGGGCTGCGCTGGCGTCCGGTGAGCCGACGATTCCCTCCGGTGGTGGCGACCTCGTGTGGTGGCCGTCGGCGACGACCGCGTCCGCGCTGTACCCGCTGCGGCGCGTCGAACGAGACGGCGCGACGACGTTCACCGGCCTCGACGGACGACCGTTGCCCGGCCCCGGCTCGGACAGCGGACGCCCCCGCGGCGGCTAGGGCACGCCCTAGGGTCAAGCGGTCCCTGAGGAGGTTCGTGAGGAACGAGCGAACCGTCACGAAGGGCCGACCGCCCGGCTGGTCGAGCCTGGTGGGGTTTCGACAGGCTCAACCAGCGAATGGGCTCAGCCAGCGAATGGGCTCAACCAGCGAATGGGCTCAACCAGCGGAAGGGCGACCGGCTACCGGTGGTGGTGCTTCAGCGACTGGTTGGCCATCCACTGCCAGATGTGCAGCCCGTGACGAGTCGTCGGATCGTTGTGGGCCACGTAGATCCAGGACCAGTGGCCGTTGTAGGTCACGCCGTCCCAGGTGACGCCGTCATAGGCGCTCAGCAGGGCGTTGCCGACGACGTCGTAGATGTGCTTGCCATTGGTCTCGAACGGCACCACCGGGTCGTTCTTGGCCTGCACGACCCAGGTCGGGATCCTGCGCAACTGGGTGAGCTGCGCGTCGCTGATCATGGTGGAGTCGCCGAACGCGACGACCGGGCTGATCGGGACGTCGGCCGCGAAGAAGCCGGGGTAGTCGATGGCGAGCTTCGGGGCCATGTACCCGCCGTTGGACGCGCCCACCACGTAGATGCGGCTGCGGTCGATGCGGTTGTGCTTCACGACGTCGTCGATCAGGGCCTTGAGCTTCGCCGAGTAGCCCATCGCCGGATCGTTCAGCCAGTAGTCAGTGGCCTGCGGGGCGAGCACATAGGCGCCGCCGAAGACCCGCTGCGCCTTCGGGGTGCTGAAGCCCAGAGCGCCACGATTCGCGATCAGGGGCAGGTCGTCGTTGTAGGCGTCCGACCAGCCGCCCTCGCCGCCGCCGTGCAGCCACACGATCAGTGGACGCTTGCCCCAGCCGGCCGGAGTGAACAGCCGGTACTTCAGGCCGTGGGACTGGCCGTAGCGGTAGGCGTCCACCTCGGGATCGACGACCTTGCCCTGGGTGAGTGATGCGAACGTGAACGACCGGCCGTCACGCAGGGTGATCGGATGGTTCTGGGTCACCGTGTAGGCGAGGTCGAGCATGATGTTGCGGCCGAGCGTGCCCGCGGAGTTCGACCAGGCGAAGGTGAACGCGCTCGAGACGTCGAAGCCGTAGGCGAGGTCGATCACGATGCGCCCCCGCCGGTCGAGGTGGACGCCGGTGACCGTGCGGTCGGCGTCGATCCCGGTAACGTCCGTGGCGGAGGTGGGGTTGGTGCCCACCGCGTGCACGCTGAAGGTGCCCGCGCTCAGGCTGGACGCCCGGACGCCGAGGCGGGAACTGTCGATGGTCAACGAGACGATCTGCTGCCCGCCGTCCAGCACCTTGGCGTTGAGGGTGAAGGTGGCGGAGGTCGGCACGGGTCTGGGTCGTGGCGTGGCCTCGGCCTGCGTGGCGGGGAGGGACAGGAGTGAGAGCGCTGCCACCAGCACGGTGACGAGAATGCGCAGCTTCTTCATCGAAGCTCCTTCGTGAAGGGGGTGTTGGGGGTGTCGCGCGGCAGTCCGGCAGCGATCGCCGGGTTGCCGTGCGATCCATGAAACCTAACCCCGCTCGGGATTGATGGTCAATGGTGGGCCCTCCACCCGTCCCCGGTCGGCCGAGCCCGTCGAGACCGGCGATAGAATGCCGGTATCCCAGCGCTGCTCGCCGCTTTTGCGGCGTGGCTGTGTCGCGTCCGAGTATGAGAAAGAACCGATGCCTCAATCAGCCGTGACCACCGTCCTGCCGAGCGAACCGATCGACCTTCGATTGGTGGTGACCGACCTGGACGGCACCCTGCTGGACGGCGACGGCCGGATTCCCGATCGGCTGTGGGAGGTGCTGCCGCGACTCCGGGAGCGGGGGATCACGCTCGCGCCGGCCAGCGGACGGCAGTACGCGACACTGCGTCGGCTGTTCGCGCGCAGCGACGAGGGAATGGCCTTCATCGCGGAGAACGGCACCTTCGTCGTCCTGGACGGGAACGAGCTCAGTTGCACGCCACTCGAGCCGGGCTTCGCGTCCGCGCTGGTGGGGCTGGTGCGCGACCTGGTCACGGACGGGTACGACATCGGACTGGTCTGGTGCGGCCGGGACGCGGCGTATGTCGAGCGGTCGGACGCCGAGTTCGTGGCCGAGGTGTCCAGGTACTACGCGGCACTGGAGATCGTGGATGATCTGCGGCAGGTGAGCGAAGCGGCGATCAAGTGCGCGGTCTTCGACTTCGGGGGCGCAGAGGCCGGTGCAGCCACGCTGCTCACGGAGCGCTGCGCCCCGCACCAGGTGGTGGCGTCAAGCGAGCACTGGGTCGACATCATGAGCGCGGACGCCAACAAGGGCGCGGCGCTGGATTCACTGCAGCAGCAACTGGGCGTGACACCGGAGCAGACGGTGGTGTTCGGCGATTACCTGAACGACCTGGAGATGATCAGCGACACCCCGTACTCGTTCGCGATGGCGAACGCGCATCCTGAGGTGATCGAAGCGGCGCGGTTCGTCGCACCGACGAATCGGGAGCAGGGCGTCCTGCAGGTCCTTGAACTGCTGCTGGAAGCGTCCGAGTCGACTCAGCCCGCCGCATGAGCTGAAGTCGGCTCGTCGAGCTTGTCGAGACGCCCGCCGTCCGCGTGAACGGAACCGGCGGCCCGGCCCGGCCGTGCTCACCCCGAAAACGGCCGGACCGGTGGCTGGGGTCACCGCTGTTCGCGGCTCCGCACCGGCACCCGAACCGGTTCGATCAGGGCGAGCCGCACGAGCAGCTCATCGACCAGGTTCTCCAGACCGCGGACGAGCTTTCCTCGCCACTGTCGCGCCGCGCGACGAAGCCGGTGCGACCAGGAGTGCAGGGAACTCCTGACCGGTGTCGTCGCGGTGCGTGTCCTCGCGGTCGTCGGGTTCGGCATGACTCCACGGTGGCCGCCGAACCTGTGCGTGAGCTGGGTGGCGGATGAGTGTTTGGGAAGAGCTGGCGGCCAGGGCGGCACGTCCCGTCCGCTAACCGTTGTCAGTGGGAAGACGCCCGGTGTCGAGCAGCAGGGTGGCGACATCCCCGATCTTCGCCTGGGTGTTCCGGGCCGCACGACGGAGGCGGTCGAACGCGCCGACTGCGTCGACGCGGTCCCGGGCCATGAGATAGCCGACGCCTCGCTCGATGACGATGCGGTAGTCGAGGGCGTACTGGAGTTGGCCGGCCAGCTCCTGGGCACGGTGAGCGGTCACCGCCGCCATCAAGGTCGTCCCGACGACCTCGCTGTACCGGGAGATGGCGGCCTGCTCGGTCTCGTCCCAGGCATGGGGATGGTCACGGTACATGTCGATCGTGCCGACGGTGATTCCCGCGAGCCGAACCGGCGCACCGAGCACGGCGTGGATGTGGTGCGGGGCGACGATCGCAGCGAGCTCCGGCCAGCGGGGGTCGCTGGGCAGGTCGGTGCTGGCGACGGTGTCGTTGGTGACGAAGGCCTCCGTGCACGGGCCCTGGCCGGTCTCGCTCTCGGCGACCTCGAGGATCCGGCCGCGTTCGTCAGACGCAGCCACGTAGCGGGTGATGTTCTGCTCGTCGGCGATCATGATGCCGCCACCGGTGACCCCGAAGATCGCGACGCAGCCGTCCACCACCTCCTGGAGCGAGTCGACCAGCTGGGCGGGCTCGTGATGGTCGGCGAACCGTCGCAGGCTGCGCGTCAGGGTGGCGGAGTCAATGGGCACGGCTACCTCCGGTGAAGGGATTCCTGGGCTCGTTCTGATAGCTCTGATACCCACCTCGGGGCGGTTCCTGCAGCATCGGGCGCACCGGAGGACGACTCACCTGCCCTGCCCGCTGCGGCGGCGCCTGAGGTCGATCAGGGGGCGGGTCCCGTGCGGCCCGTGTGCGTTCAGCCGGGCAGCCAGCGTCCGGTCGGCCTCGGCCAGACGGCCACGAAGGTCGTCGTGGACCAGCCGTGCCACCTCACTGAGCTTGACGTTGGTGTTCTGCGAGATGCGGACCAGCAACGCCCAGGCCTCTTCGGGACTCAGCCCGTATCGTTCGGCGACCACTCCCGTCAGGAGGCCCAACCGCTGGCGGGCCGACACCGCCCGTCGAAGGTGCGCCAGTTCGGCCTGAAGTCGTACCAGCTCAGTCTGCACTTGGGTCAGTTCGGCCTGGAGCGAGGCGATCCGCCGGGCCTCGGTCAGCCCGCCAGCCTCGCCGCTGGGGACGAGCGCCTCCATCCCGATCACATCAGACATGCGTCAACTCCCTGACGTCACGTCCGCGGACACAGGGCGGAACGCTCATACAGAACCCAACCGGAGACTCTAGCTCTACAGAAGCGCTGGCGGATGGAAAGGCGCCTGGGTCGGGGTGTTTTCCCACTCTTTTCGGGGCCTGTGGGGTGACAGCTCCAGAGCCGCTGGGTACTCGGCCGACCAAGCCCGGTGGATGCCCGGGCGCCTGCCAGGGCCAGGTGTGCCGGTTGAGCCATCAGCCGGCACACCGCTGGGCGGTCGAGCAGCGCGTTCGGTTCGCGGCGACCGCGGCTTCTCTTCATCGAATCGGCGGCCGGCGTTCACCTCGGCGCCGCCGCACGTTGACGGCCCGGCGATAGTTTTCGGCCGAAATCACGGGGTGCTGACTTCATCGTGGCGGCCACGCCACCACGCCCCGGAGGAAGATCGAGAGGTTCCTTGATGATCCACAATCACTTCCTGCGGAGCGCCGTTGGCGCCGCGGCCCTCTTTCTGGCGGCATCCCTCGTCCTGAGCGGCTGTGGGGCATCGGGCGGCACGGCCGGGGTTCCGTCCGGATCGGCCAAGGCGGCGACAGCCACCAGTCTCTCCGAGATCGGCACGATGTCCGACCTCGAGGCCGCGGCGAAGGCCGAGGGCGCGCTCAACGTGATCGCGCTGCCGCGGGACTGGGCCAACTACGGGGCGGTGATCGACGCCTTCAAGGCCAAGTACCCCGGGATCACGGTCAACGAGCAGTCCCCGGACGTGTCCAGCGCGGACGAGATCAAGGCCGCCACCGACAACAAGGGTCTGGACACAGCCCCGGACACCTTCGACCTCGGCCTGGCCGTCGCGCTGTCCAGCACTGCGCAGTTCGCGCCGTACAAGGTGCAGACCTGGTCCGACATCCCCGACGAGCTCAAGGACCCCACGGGCCTCTTCGTGGGCGACTACGGAGGCTACATGTCGGTTGGCGTCGACTCCTCGAAGTTCCCGGTCCCGACGGCCCTCGCCGACCTGCTGAAGCCTGCGTACAAGGGTGCGGTCGCCATCAACGGCGACCCGACTCAGGCGGGCTCGGCCTTCGCGGCGGTCGGGCTGGCCACCCTGCAGCAGGGCGGCAGTCTCGATGACTTCTCGCCCGGCATCGACTTCTTCTCGCAGCTGAACAAGGCCGGCAACTTCCTCAAGGTCGACCCCGACTCCGGCACGATCGCCAGCGGCGCCACCCCGGTCGTCTTCGACTGGGACTACCTGAACGCCGTCCCTGCCCAGAAGAACCCGGCTTGGAAGGTCGTCGTCTTCCCGGGCAAGGGCTACGCCGGCTACTACTACCAGGCGATCAACTCCGGTGCGCCGCACCCGGCCGCTGCGCGACTCTGGCAGGAGTTCCTCTACTCCGACCAGGCGCAGAACCTCTGGCTGGCCGGTGGCGCCCGTCCCGTTCGTATGGACGCCATGACCAAGGCCGGGACGATCGACTCGAAACTGGCGGCGGCCCTGCCCAAGGCCCCCGAGGAGAGGTTCGTCCCGACCGCTGACCAGAGCTCCAAGGCCGGTACCCTGCTCGGCCAGAAGTGGGCCGCGGCGATTTCGTAGGCTGCGGAAACCATGGTGTCGTCTGTGACGACAGCGTCGTCCGGGACGCAGGCCCGTCCTGCGTCCCGGACAATGTCGCGTCCCTGGCTGGGCACCCTCGGGCTCGCCCCGTTCGGCATCTACGTGGTGCTCTTCCTCGCCCTGCCGGCTGTCCTGGCGATCTGGTCGGGGCTGTTCGACAAGCAGGGGGCGTTCACGCTCGACAATGTGGCAGCGCTGGCCGACCCGGTGATCCTCCGGACGTTCTGGAACAGCATCTGGCTGTCACTGCTGACCGCGGCGATCGGCGCGGTCGTCGGCGCGCTCGTGTGCTATGCGCTGCTGGGTGTCCCGGCCACC
Organism: Propionicimonas sp.; assembly: GCA_036770475.1. Classification (GTDB taxonomy): domain Bacteria; phylum Actinomycetota; class Actinomycetes; order Propionibacteriales; family Propionibacteriaceae; genus Propionicimonas. The sequence continues at coordinate 106,184 of DAIPJC010000001.1, forward strand.
CGTCCGGCGAGGGTGGTCGTCGACGCGGCGGCGGGCGTCCTCGCGCAATTCGGCGGCGTGATGCTGGCCTTCCTGTTCATCGCCACGCTGGGACGCGGATCCTTCCTCACCGACTTCCTTGAAGCCGCGGGCATCGACATCTATGCCGGCGGGATGTGGCTCTACGACATGCCGGGCCTGGTCATGCCGTACGTGTACTTCCAGGTCCCGCTCATGGTGATCACCTTCGTGCCGGCTCTGGAGGGGCTCAAGCCGCAGTGGGCCGAGGCCAACCTCACCCTGGGCGGAACTCGGCGCACCTTCTGGACGCGCGTCGGGCTGCCCGTGCTGGCGCCGTCCTTCCTCGCCAGCTACCTGCTGCTGTTCGCCAACTCGTTCTCCGCATACGCCACGGCGGCCGCGCTGGCCAGCCAGGGCTCCCAGATCGTCCCGCTGCAGATCCGGGCGGCGCTCACCTCGGAGACAGTGCTGGGACGGGCGAACCTTGCCGGCGCGCTTGCCGCCGGGATGATCGTCGTCATGGCGGCGGTGATGGCCGTGTACTCGGCCATCCAGAAGCGTGCCGAGCGGTGGCGGTCATGAAGCCACAGGCGTCCTTCCACGCCGGGCCGGCCGCCCGGATCGTCATCGGCGTCGTCGTCGGGCTGTTCTTCCTGATTCCGCTGGCGGCGAGCCTCGAGTTCACCCTGCGCGACGGGGACGGGCACTCCGGCGCCCACTGGGCCGGAATCCTCGACCCTGCGAAGGCGGCAGCCTACGCGCCGATCTGGGTCGGGTTGACGAACTCGCTCATGCTGATGGTGACCACGGTCGCGATCGTGCTGCTCGTACTGGCGCCGACGATGATCCTGATCAACCTGCGTTTTCCCGGGCTGCGGCGGGCCTTCGAGTTCCTCGCCCTGCTACCGGTCACGATCCCTGCGATCGTGCTGGTCGTCGGCCTGGTGCCGATCTATCTGGTGATCGGACGCACGCTCGGCACCGGGGCGTGGACCCTCTGCTTCGCCTACGGAATCCTCGTGCTGCCGTTCGCGTTCCGCTCGATCCAGGCCTCCATCGACGCCACGAACCTGACCACGCTGGCTGAGGCCGCCCGCTCGCTGGGCGCGTCCTGGCCCACCGTCGTGCTGCGAGTGATCGCCCCCAACCTGCGCTCAGGACTGCTGGCCGCCTCGTTGATCTCGGTCGCCGTGGTGCTGGGCGAGTACACGATCGCGTCCCTGCTGAACCGGCAGAACCTGCAGACCTCGCTCGTGGTGGTCAACCACCAGGATCCCTACGTGGCGAAGGTGTTCTCGCTGCTCGCGCTCGGCTTCTGCTTCGTCCTGCTGCTGCTCATCTCGCGGATCGGCCAGGCCCGTTCTCCCCGAAAGGAACGCCCATGACGTCCGCCCCGGAACTCGGTACCCGGCAGGCCACGTCCGTGTCCCTGCAGAAGGTGGTCAAGGAGTTCGGCAGCACCCGGGTGCTGCACGAACTCGACCTGGAGATCCACGCCGGCGAGTTCGTTTCCCTGCTGGGACCGTCCGGCTGCGGGAAGACCACGGCCCTGCGGCTGATCGCCGGCCTGGAGCAGTTGACGTCCGGCGTGATCCGGATGAACGAGACGGACGTATCCCGCGTCCCCACCAACCAGCGCGATATCGGAATGGTGTTCCAGTCGTACTCGCTGTTCCCGCACCTCAGCGCGCTCGACAACACCCGGTTCGGACTGGACATGCGCAAGGTGTCGAAGGAGCGGGCCCGCGCGCTCGCGCTGGAGGGCCTCGACCTGGTTGGGCTCGCCGGGCTGGCCGGACGCTACCCGCACGAGCTGTCGGGTGGGCAGCAGCAGCGCGTGGCGCTGGCGCGGGCTCTGGTGACCTCGCCGAAGGTGCTGCTGCTCGACGAGCCACTGTCCGCCCTGGATGCGCGCGTACGGGTGCAGTTGCGCGAGGAGATCCAGCGGATCCAGAAGGAACTGGGCATCACCGCGGTCTTCGTCACCCATGACCAGGAGGAGGCGTTAGCGATCTCCGACCGGGTGGCCGTGATGCACGCGGGCCGCATCGAGCAGATCGGCACGCCGGAGGAGCTCTACCTCACTCCGGCCAGTCCCGAGGTCGCCGCGTTCGTCGGGCTGTCCAGTCTGATTCCGGCCAGGCTGAGCGGGGGAGTGGCGCGGATCTGGGGTCAGGCCGTGCCGGTGGTGGGCACAGTCCCCGACGGTGACTACCGCGCGTTCGTGCGTCCCGAGCACGTCAGGATCGCGGCGCCCGGCGAGGCCGGCGCGGCGGCGGTGGTCGAGACCAGCGTGTTCCTCGGCGCGTTCCGGCGCACCGAACTGCGACTGGAGAGTGGGGACCTGGTCGCGCTGCAGCACGACGCGGACCTGCGGCTGCAGCGGGGCACCCGCGTGCAGCTGGTGGTCGACCCGGCGCCGGTCGTGGTCAAGCCTGCGTAGGGCGCTGCGTCACGGACAGAGCCGGCGGCTAGATGCGCTTCCAGTGCCACGTGCCACTGGGGTAGCGCTTGCACTTGAGCTTCCCGTACTTCTTGGTCTTGGTCCAGTCGTTGTGGTACCTCTTGGCGCAGTACTGGCCGGGCTTGGCGCTGGGTTTGTGAACCTGTGCGGCCTGGGCGACGGGTGCGGGGCTGGCAGCTATCAGACCCATGGACAGCACAGTGCCGGTGACGATTGACGCGATGATCTTGCGCATGCTTCTTCATTCTTCGGTTTGGGTGGACTTCAGGCCCTGACGACCCTGTCCCGTCATCCCACCATTCGCGGTCAGTCCGCCGTCAGTCCTCGTCGGGGTGACTCCGGCGGCGGGCGGGTGCGTCCGCCACAGGGGAGTGACTGTCGCAGGCCGACCGTGGGGGATTTCCGGGGCGGTGGCGCGCAGACGATCGAAGGACGAACCCGTCCGCGCGTCCGCTCCGCAATTGTCGCCGCAGAACGGCGGATCGGCCGGGTCCACGCACGGGGTGGGCGGCTTACGGTTGTGATGAGTTGGCCAGTGCGACGGGCAGTGAGTCGACAGGTCAGCCCATTGGCGGGTCATTCAGCGCTGACAGATCGACCGAGTCTGACGTGGGGAGGAGCCCGATGAGCGAGAACACCCTGTCCGAATGGGAGCGCGCGGAGATCTCGCGCGCGAAGGAGAGCGGACGGACGCCGGTCGTGTTCGTGCACGGGCTGTGGCTGCTGTCCAGCAGTTGGCAGCCGTGGCGCGACTACTTCGAGGACAACGGTTTCGTCACTCTCGCGCCGGGCTGGCCGGACGATCCGGCTACGGTGAACGAGGCGAGGGAGCACCCGGAGGCGTTCGCGCGGAAGATGGTCCAGCAGGTCACCGACCACTACCTCGAAGCTGTCTACGCCTTGGAGCACGAGCCGGTCGTCATCGGCCATTCATTTGGTGGCCTGATCGCTCAGAAGATCGCCGGGACGGGCGTCGCGGTGGCCACCGTGGCGATCGACAACGCCCCGTTCAAAGGTGTGCTGCCGCTACCGGCGTCCGCGCTGAAGTCGGCCGCACCCGTCCTCACGAACCCGGCCAATGCGGGACGCGGGGTGTCGCTCACCTGGGAGCAGTTCCAGTACGGCTGGGTGAACAACCTCAGCGAGGATGAGGGCAGGCGGCTGTACGAGACCTTCCACGTGCCGGCCGCGGGGGTGCCGCTGTTCCAGGCGGCCTTCGCGAACTTCAACCCGTTCGGCGGCGAGACCCAGGTGGACAGCAAGAATCCCGCGCGGGGGCCGCTGCTGATCATCGCCGGCGAGAAGGACCACACCGTGCCACCGGCGATCAGCGAGGCGAGCTACAAGATCCAGGCGAAGAACCCTGGGGTGACCGAACTCGTCACGATTCCCGGACGCGGGCACTCACTCACGATCGACTCGGGCTGGCGAGAGGTCGCCGACGAGGCTCTGGCGTTCGTGCAGCAGTACGTCAGCTGAGCGGCTGCGGGACGGAGGCGACGAGCCTCTGCTCCCTGCAGCCTCTGCTCCCTGCAGCCTCTGCTCCCTGCAGCCTCTGCTCCCTGCAGCCTTTGTGATCCCTGAGCTTGACGAAGGGTCGACAAGCTGCCTCTCAGAGCGCTGAGTCCAGATCGGTGTGGCTGAAGTCGTCACCGACGAAGAGCACGGGCTCGCCGGTTGTTGCCGCGAGGGCGTAGGTGTAGGCGTCGCCGAGGTTCAGGTGCGCGGGATGCCCGCTGCCGCGCCCGAAGTCCCTCAGAGCCTGTCCGGCGACCCGGGCCTGCTCCTCGGTGAAGGGAACGATCTCCACCTCGGTCTCGACGAGGAGCCGTTCCAGCCGCCGGTGCTGGACGGGGGAGAGGCGGTTGGCGGCGACCGCGTGCAGCTCGACCAGCGTCGCCGCCGACATCCGCGCGGGGCCTTCGGCGAGCAGACGCGCGATCTCGGCGGCTTCGGGCTCAGCGAGCAGCAGCGCCACGATCGCGGACGTGTCCACGATCACCGCGGGAGTCCGTCCCGATCGTAGAGCTCCTCGTTCGCGCCACGCAGGGCGTCGCGTTCGGCAGGCGTCAACTCGACCTGGATCTTGTGCACGATCAGGTCCATGCGGGAGGCGCGGCGGGCAGCTCCGCCTTCGAGTTCGGCGAGCCGATGCTGCACGGCGTCGTCCACCGCGGCCGTCTGGGAGAGGCCGGTGAGCTCTGCCAGACGCCGGACGCGAGCGTGCGTGGCCTCGTTCTTGATGTTCAGGCTCATGGTAGAAGTCTAGACGCTACATCTACCAGTCTTCTCGCGGGGAAGAACCTCGGCCCTGTTCAGTCCGCCCGCAATTCGCCTTCTCCGTGCCCACCCAGGCTTATGCCGCCGAGCGCTCCTGGGAGGGTCTGCGGCGCAGGTGCGCCGACAGGACCGGCGGCGTGTTGTACTCCTGATCCATGCGGCCAACGCCGGTGCCGGGGGCGACGATCGCGTCGATCTGGTCCAGCACGTCGTCGGAGAGCGTCACCTCGGCTGCCGCGAGCAGGTCGTCGAGCTGCTCCATCGTGCGCGGGCCGATGAGAGCGGCGCTCACCGCGGGGTGAGCGATCACGAAGGCGAGCGCCATGTGGGTGAGTGGCAGCCCCACCTCCGCTGCGAGCGCGACGAGTTCCTCGACGGCGTCGATTCGGCGCTCGTCGCGAAGCGCGGCGAACAACTGTGTGCGGCGCAGGTCGGATTCCTGTCCGCGGCGTACCCGTCCGGTGAGCATTCCGCTGGCGAGCGGGCTCCAGATCACCGTACCCATGCCGTAGCGCTGCGCGACGGGTAGTACTTCACGCTCGATCGACCGGTCGAGCAGTGAGTAGTGCGGCTGCTCGGTGCGGAAGCGTTCCAGCCCGCGTCGCTCGGCCACCCACTGGGCCTCGACGATCTCTGACGCGGGCATGTCGGAGGAGCCGATCGCACGGACCTTTCCGCTGCGGACGAGGTCGGTAAGGGCTGAGAGCGTCTCCTCGATGTCGGTGTTCGGGTCGGGACGGTGCATCTGGTAGAGGTCAAGGTGGTCGGTCTGGAGCCGGCGCAGGGAGTTGTCCACCGCGGTCATGATCCAGCGCCGGGAGCCGCCCTGGTGGTTTGGATCGTCGTCGATCGGCCGGGCGAACTTCGAGGCGAGTACGACATCGTCCCTGCGGCCCTTGAGGGCGCGCCCGAGGATCTCCTCAGAGTCGCCGTAGGCGTCAGCGGTGTCGATGAAGTTGATGCCGGCGTCCAGGGCGCGCGCCACCATGGCGTCGACCTCGTTCTGGTCGCTGTTGCCGAAGGAACTGAACATCATGGCGCCGAGCGCGAAGGGCGAGACGCTGATGCCGGTACGGCCGAGCGGACGGTAGTGCATGGGTGTGACCTCCATCGTCGGGTGGTGTTCCAGCAGTACACTGACGTAAGCGGAACAGCCGTCCGCAACCATATCGGAACGATGTTCCGTTTGTCACGCAGGGGATGTCGATGAGTTCCACGGACGAGCCCGTCGCTCCTCGGCGCAGGCGCGCGGACGCCGTCCGCAACACCGAGGCCGTGCTCGAGGCGGCGAAGGCGGCGTTCGCGGAGTCGGGCGTCGACGCGCCGATGCGCGACATCGCCGCCCGCGCAGGAGTGGGAGTCGGGACGATCTACCGGAACTACCCTCTGCGTTCGGACCTGATCATTGCCGTGTTCCGTCGCGAGCTCGAAGCCACGGCGGCTGAGGCGGACCGGCTCGCGTCCGAGTATCCGCCGGCGGAGGCGCTGCGCCGCTGGTCCGAGGCGCTCGCCCGTTTTGTCGCCACCAAGCGCGGCTTCGCGAGCGCGTTGCACTCAGGCGACCCGGCCTACCAGCCGTTGCCCGCGCAGTTTCTCGGTGTGCTGGCGCCGCGGGTCCAGCGGATCCTGGACGCCGGAGCCCAGGACGGCACGATTCGCGGGGATGTCCGCGCGGAGGACCTCATCCACGCCCTCAGCCGGCTCGCCGACAGCCATCCCGGTGACGCCGACGGCCGGGCCGCGAGTATGACCGGCGTGCTGCTGGACGGACTGCTCGCGCCCTCGGAGCGTCGCGGCTGACCGAGTGGCTCTGGCTGCTCGCCGGGCAGGTTGATCATCGCTGTCGGGTGCGTGCAGCGGGCTGAATGCCTGCGAGGAGAAGGTCGAGGCCAACGATGAACTGCTCGCGGTCGTCGTGGTCGCGGAGGTCGGCGGCGGCACCGTGGAGGAACGGGTGGGTCTGAGGGTCGAGCTGCGCCCACTGGTTCGCCTGCTCGGCCAGCCACTCGTCCTGGGTGTGTGCTGCGCCGGCCGTCTGGGCGTTGCGGGTCATCTGGGCTGCCACCGCAAGGACGTAGGTGAAGACGGCTGTGGCGACGTAGAACTGGCGTTCGGCGGGGACACCGAAGGACCGCACACTCTCGCCGATGCGTTCGAGCAGGCGGAGGGCGCTGGGCAGGCCGGGGCTGCTGGGCAGGTGGACGCCGATCCACGGGTGCCGGTCGAGCGTGTCGAAGAGGGACAACGCGAGCGTGCGAATGGCGTCGAGTTCGTCGCCCTTGCTGAGCTGCGGAGCCTCAGACTCGACGGGGGCGAGAATCGCATCGCAGGCGAGGTCGAGCAGCTGGTTCCGGTTCGCAACGTGCCAGTAGATCGCCCCGGATCCGCTGTGCAGGCGGTCGGCGAGTACGCGAAAGGTCAGCCCTGACTCGCCGGAGGTGTCGAGGATGTCGATCGCCGCCTCCACTACCGCCGTCCGGGTCAGGGAAGAGTCCTTGGGCCGGCGTCCAGCGGCACGCTGTGTGCTCATGCGTCCATCTTGACACGAATAGAACGTCGATCCAATACTGAGATTATGGAACGACGATCCAATTTACCTCCCGCCGGGTCTCCGCATTCACCGTCGCTCCGCGATGCGTGGCCGGCGCTGGTCGGGCTGACTGCCGTGTTCCTGATCGAGATGCTCGACACATCCGTGCTGAACGTCGCGCTTCCGACGATCGCGAGGGATCTGTCCGCCTCGGCCCTGGACCTGCAGTGGGTGAGTGGCTCGTATGCCCTGGTGTTCGGCGGGCTGATGCTCGCCTTCGGTGCGGTCGCCGACCGGTTCGGCCGGCGACGGGTGATGCTCATCGGGCTGGTCCTCTTCGGGCTGGCGAGCCTGTCGATCCTCCTGGTGTCCACACCGGGCGGCCTGATTGCCGTCCGTGTGGTCATCGGCGTCGCTGCGGCGATGACCGCGCCGGGTTCGATGGCGCTGTCGTTCCGGCTGTTCGACGACGATGCGCTGCGGGTGCGGGCGACCGCGCTGGTCTCTACCGTGGGCCTGGTTGGTCTCGCCGTCGGGCCGACGATCGGCGGCCTCATCCTCGCTGTCGCTCCCTGGCAGGTGCTTCTGCTGGTCAACGTGCCGATCGCGGTGCTCGCGATCCTCGGCGTACGATTCGGCATCCGGGCGGATCGGCCCGACGAGCTGCACCGCGTTCCTGTCGATTTCGGAGGCGGCGTGCTCGGAACCGTGACGATCGTGCTCGCCCTGCTGGCTCCGACGCTGTTCGTCGACCTCGGCTGGCAGAACCCGTGGCCCTGGGTCGCCACGGGCGCAGCGGTCGCCAGTCTCGCTGGATTCGTCCTCCGCCAACGCCTCGCCGCGTACCCCCTCATCGACCTCACGTTGTTCGGCCGTCCGTCGGTCGGAACCGGCCTGACCTACCAGGCCGCCCTCGGCCTGGCCACCGCCGGACTCGGCTACACCGTCACTCTCCAACTGCAGCTCGCCTGGGGCTGGCCGCCCGCGCTCGCCGCCCTTGGCACCCTCCCGCAAGTTCTCACCATGATCGTGATCGGCCCTCTCGTGGAGCGCATCGTCAGGACGCTCGGCATGGACCGCGCCGCCCTGGTCGGATCCGCCACCGTCGTGACGGGACTCCTCATCTACGCGCTGCTGGGCCGCTACCACTACGCCCTCATCGCGACCGCGCTCGTGCTCGTGGCCGGGGGCATGAGGATCACCATGATCACCGCGACCATCAACGTGATGCGCGGCCTCCCACCTGAGCGGACCTCCATCGGCGCCGCCCTCAACGACACCGCCCAGGAGGTCGCGTCCGGCATCGGCATCGCCGTGGCCGGCCTCGTGATCGCCGCCTCCATCACAGGCGCGTTCACCGGCGCAGCATGGACCCCCGATCAGACCGCAGCTTTCGAGAACTCCGTCACCCTCGGCGTCCTCCTTCTCACCGCCATCGCCATCGTGCTCCTCGCCACGGCCCTCATCCGAACTGCCCGGACGCATCCCACGGACACCGTCGCGATATAGCCAGACGTCGACCGACGCATCGCCTGTCTGTGGCCTGACTGTGGGGCCCCAGGTGCTCGTCACGCGAGAGCGCGCAACATCGTTGGTTTGCCCCCGCATGACGAACCTGCGACGCTCCCGCAAGTCTGGGTGCTAGCATTGCTGTCAGGAGGTGGGCGTCTGATGGGCACCTTGACGATCAGGCAGTTGGACGAGCGGACGCATGCCCGCCTGCGCGGGCGGGCCGCCAAGCACGGCCGCTCGGTCGAGGCCGAAGTGCGGGCGATCCTCGATGCGACCGTCGACCTGCCCGAGGAGAACTTCCTGCTGACCCTGCGTGCGGCGGTGTCCGAGATCGGCGGGGTGGATCTGCCGCTGGAGCCGCGGACCGACTTGCCACGTCCGGTGGACCTGACGTGATCATCGCCGACACCAACGTGGTGTCGGAGTTCATGCGTGAAGAGCCCGACCCGAGCGTGTTGTCGTGGGCAGGGTCGCTGGGACCCTCCAACCTCACGATCTGTGTGGTGACGGTGGAGGAGATCGAGCGGGGAATCCGTCGGCTGCCGACGAGCAAGCGGCGGCGCCAGCTCGAACAGCGTTGGCAGCGCCTGGTGGTCGCGTTTCACGAGGCCGTCGTGGTGTACGACGTCGAGGCCGCGGAGGCGACGGCAGGAGTGCTCGTGTCGGCCGAGACCGCCGGGAGCCCAATGAGCCTGGCCGACGCGCAGATCGCCGGAATCTGCATGGCCGGCGGACACCAGCTGGCTACCCGCAACGTGCGGGACTTCGAAGCTGTCGCCGACCTGAGCGTCCTGAACCCCTTCGGCTGACTTTCTGTGCGCTGCCTCGGCTGCGAGGTGCTGTGAAACTCAATGGCATCTCTAGTTTGACGAAGCCTGGTGTGGCCGCGCGGCCCGATCATCGTGGTGGCCCGGCTGGCGTGGGTGGACGGCGGCATTGTGTGCCGAGTGAGAGTGTCTCGGGGTGTCCAGGCGATCGTAGATACCACCGCGAGATGTCGCGTTGTGGCTGCTGGTGCGCAACGCCTAGCGCAACTGGGTCAAAGGGGGGCCTGGCCCTGGCCGGGTTCACCGGCCAGGGCGGGGGTGGGTATCAGCCCGGGATGTTTCTGGGGTCGTTGCCTGGCGCGATGGTGTCCTTCGCGCGGATGGCTCCGTCGCGGCCGTGGATGTTGAGCTCACCGCCGCCCTGGTTTCCCAAGTAGTCGCGGGCTGCATCGATGGCTTCGGCCTGGGTGCGGTGCACCGAGGAGGCGCGGGATGCGCCTTCCCTTTCGGCTGCCCACCCGTCGTCGCGGGGCGTGACGTGGTAGTCGGGCATTGTTCACCTCCTCTCGGGGTCAGTGGTTCGGCTTGCCGGGGGACAGGGCCGCCCCCTCTGTGCGCGGCCCCGTCCCGATCCTGGTTCAGTCGGTGCTGTCGTAGACGCTGATGGAGTCGACCTGGAAGAGGGGGACGGTGGTGTTGCCGCCGGCCTGGGTGTCGTAGGAGTAGGAGCCGAGGACGGTGACCTTGGCCTTGAAGCAGTCCCCTTCGACGAGCTTCTTGAGCTTGGTCTCGTCACCGTTGAGCATGCTGTTCTGCTCGTAGTCGACGTAGCCGTACGAGATGCGCAGCTTCTTGGGGCCGGTGTCGGCGCGGAAGGTGTCGGTGCCAGTGGCGGAGTCGAACTGGGTGATTTCGCCATAGATGACATAGGTCTTGCCGGTGTAGGCGTCGGGGTCCTTGACCAGCAGCTTGAACTTGCGGCTGGACAGGGTGACGTAGGACTTCTTCTCCGGTGCCGACGCGCTGGTCTGGGTGTCGGTGGGCTCCTCGCTCGGCTCAGTGGTGGGCTCGTCGGTGGGCTGGTCGTCGGCGTCGACGGTGGCCGTAGCGGTGACGGTCACGGTGGGCGCGGCTGCCGCGGTGACGGGTGCCTGCTTGCCGCCGCCAGCGGTGCCGGCGCCGAGAGCAATTCCGACGACGAGGGCGGCGATGCCTATGACCGGCTTGGAGGTGAGGACGTTGCCGCGCTTGGTCGGGGTGGGCGGCGTCGTCTGCGGCGGCGGGGTGGGGTGACCGTAGCCGGAGGACGGCGTCTGGGTCGGGATGTTCGAGCCGGGCTGGGGCTGCCGGGGCGGGACGGGGAACTGCGGGTCGGCCATCGCGGTCTCCTCTCGGGGGACTGAGGTCTGATGGTGGAAGGCTCTCGCCGAGTGGGGGCACTTCGCACGGCACGCACTGATAACCCCGGTTATCGAAGCGTGGGTATTGCGGGTGTCAGCCTCAGGTGCTGGGATAGGACCGGAGGTGGTGGCGTGTGCTCGAGTTGATGTCGATGCGGGACATTGCCGGGCTCGCGCATGTGCAGCGTCCTGTGGTGTCGGTGTGGCGTCGCCGGTCCCGGGCGAGTAGTCATCCGTTTCCGTCCGCGCGGGAGCGACGGGGGAGCCAGGAGCTTTTCGCCCGCGACGATGTGGTGGCGTGGCTGGAGGACACCGGACGCGGCAACAACCCGGACGCCCGGGCGGACGTCGCCGCCCACTCGATCCTTGTCGACGGGGACGCGGGGCAGGCGGAGGCGTTGAGCGCGCTGATCGCTCTGCGGCATCTCCACGGCGGCCCGCTGTCCCACCTGACCGCCGACGGCCTACTGGATCTGGCGGATACCCACGATCCAGATGACCAGTTCCTGTTCGGCGAGCTGGAGCCCGTCGCCGATCTGACCGGGCTGGCGCGCACGGTGGAGGCGTTGGTCGAGGCGTGGGGTGAGGCGGCGGCGCATCGGCGGCTGGTGGAGTCCCGGCTGCGTTCTCCCGGGACGGGGCTGGCCCGGGCCGCGTTGACCGAGAACGCCCAGCGGTTCGTGTTGTCGTTGTTCGGGCCCTTGACTCGCGAGCTGGCCGAGCCGGAGGTGATGGATCCAACCGGGTGTGCGGTGGATGTGCTTCCCGATGTCACCGCGGCGCTGGGGTTGTCCGCTCTGGTGATGGACGCCCACGGTCCGGCGGCCCGGCTGCTTCGTCGGCAGTTGTTGCTGGCCGATGTCGATCACCGGTTGGTGGAGCGTGGGAGCGGGGACTGGTCGGTCACCGGTCCGGTGGCCCACTTGGTCGTTCTGCCCACCCCGGACGATCCGGACGTCGGCCCGCTGGACCAGCTGAACCTGCTGGACGAGATCGCCCTCCAGCTCGACGAGCACCAGCTCGTCCTCTGCCTGGCCCCGGCCGCCACCCTCGTCGACCCGCTGGACGGCGAAGCGCTGGCCCGCCGCGACCAACTGCTCCGCGACGGGCTGGTGCGGGCGATCGTCCGGCTCCCCGCCGGGTTGCGTCCCGCCCAGGCGCCGGAACTGTCCGGCCTGTGGTTGCTCGGTCTCGCCGACCAGACGTCGCCAGCCGACCGTCGCACGCTGGTCGCTGACCTGGCCGACACGACCCTGCGCGACCTCGGCGGACTCGCCGACGACCTGGTCGCTGCCTGGCAGGGCGCCAACGGCGCCCGCCGCCGCGCCTGGGCCCACCTCCACCCGGTCCCGACCGCCACCCTGCTGTCGGCCAACGCCTCCCTGGTCCCCGCCCGCGCGCCCCGAACCCCGGAACGCACCCGCACCGGCGCCGACTGGGTCGTCGAACTGCGCACCGCAGACACCGCCGGACGCCTCGCCGGCTACGGCCTGGACGCCGCCGAGGGCTTCCCCGAAACCGTCACCATCGCCCAGGCGATCGAGCGCGGATGGCTGCGCGCCATCCCCGGCCGCCGCCTCGACCTCACCGGCCTCCCGCCTGGCAACGTCCACATCCTCGACTCCCCGACACCCCCGGCCACCAGTCCCAGGACAGTCGACCGGCTGGACCTGCTGTCCCGCCACGACGTCGACCTCACCGAACCGGGCGACATCATCCTCACCGTCCGTCCCCGGCCGGCCGCCGTCGTCGACATCGAAGGCGGCACCCTCGTCCTCGCCCCGGCCCGCGTCCTGCGGCTGCGCAGCAGCGCCCCGTTCGTCCCCGCCCAGGTCGCCGACCGGATCAACCGGGCCACCACGACCGGCTGGCGCACCTGGCCCCTGGCCACGATCGCCGAACGAGACCGCGAGCCTCTCGGCGAGGCGCTGGCCCACCTGGCCGGCGAACGGGCACGGTTGGTGGCGGAACTCGCCGGCCTGGACACCCTCACCCACGAGCTGACCACCGCTGTCGAGTCCCGACAGCTGCGCATCACCAAGGAGAACCATGGCCCGACCCAAGGCTGACCCGGCCCGTCCCACCACGATGAAGGAGTTGAAGGACACCTTGTGGAAGGCGGCCGACAAGCTGCGCGGCTCCCTGGAAGCCTCCGACTACAAGGACGTCATCCTCGGCCTGGTGTTCCTCAAGTACGTCTCGGACTCCTTCGACGAACGCCGCAGCCAGATCCGGGCCGAACTCGAAGCCGAAGGCGGCTACACCGACGACGACATCGACTACACGCTCGAAGACAAGGACGAATACTCCGGCTCCGGCGTGTTCTGGGTGCCGCCGAACGCCCGCTGGCAATACCTCGCCGACCGTGCCAAAGGCAGCGGCACCCAGACCATCGGCGAACTCATCAACGAAGCCATGGGCTGGCTGATGGAGGCCAACCCGCCGCTGGCCGGCACCCTGCCCCGCATCTACAACAGGGAAGCGGTCGACCAGCGCCGGCTCGGTGAACTGCTCGACCTGTTCAACTCCGCCCGGTTCACCGGCAACGGCGCCACCAAGGCCCGCGACCTGCTCGGCGAGGTCTACGAATACTTCCTCGGCAAGTTCGCCGCCGCCGAAGGCAAACGCGGCGGAGAGTTCTACACCCCGCCCGGCGTCGTCCGCGTCCTCGTCGAGATGCTCGAACCGCAGAAGGGACGCATCTACGACCCCTGCTGCGGCTCCGGAGGCATGTTCGTCCAGGCCGAGAAGTTCCTCGAAGCCCACCACCGCAACCCGGCCGAACTCAGCGTGTACGGCCAGGAGAACATGGAACGCACCTGGCGCATGGCCAAGATGAACCTCGCCATCCACGGCCTGATCGGCAACCTCGGACCCACCTGGGGCGACACCTTCGCCCGCGACCTCCACCCCAACCTCGAAGCCGACTACGTGCTCGCCAACCCCCCGTTCAACATCAAGGACTGGGCCCGCAACGAAGACGACGCCCGCTGGCGCTACGGCGTCCCACCCGCCGGCAACGCCAACTACGCCTGGCTTCAACACATCCTGAGCAAGCTCTCCCCGAACGGGCAGGCCGGCGTCGTGCTCGCCAACGGCTCGATGAGCACCAACAGCGGGGGAGAGGGCCAGATCCGCGCCCGCATCGTCGAAGCCGACGTCGTCTCAGCCATGGTCGCCCTGCCCACCCAACTGTTCCGCTCCACCGGCATCCCGGTCTGCCTGTGGATCTTCGCCAAGAACAAGAAGTGGCGGACCGACCGCTCCGGCCAGGTCCTGTTCATCGACGCCCGCAACCTCGGCCACATGATCGACCGCGCCGAACGCGCCTTCTCCGATGAGGACATCGAGAAAATCGCCGGCACCTACCGCGCCTGGCGCCAAAGCGGCTACGAAGACCAACCCGGCTTCTGCAAGACCGCCACCCTCGCCGACATCAAGGACGCCGACTACGCCCTCACCCCCGGACGCTACGTCGGCACCGCCGAGGTCGCCGACGACGAAGACCTCGACGAGAAGCTCAGGCTCTTAACTAGCGGGTTGGTAGCCGCGCTGGACGAGTCAGCACGGCTGGACGCCGTCGTTCGCGAGCAGTTGGGACGGATGCTGTGACCTGGCCCAGCTACTCGGTGGCCGAGCTCACTGGAGCCGACGTGCTGCGGGTTGAGGATGGAAACCACGGCGAATACCGACCCCGTCCCGACGAGTTCGCAGCGTCCGGCACCGCGTTCATCCGAGCCGCCGATCTTGATGGCGGCGCTGTTCGCTTCGAGTCAGCTGAAAGCATCACAGCTACGGCTCGTGCGCGGATACGAAAGGGTATCGGGCAACCCCGCGACGTTCTCCTGAGCCATAAGGGAACGGTTGGGAAGGTTGCGCTCGCGCCCGCCGACGCTCCTCCATTCGTTTGCTCGCCGCAAACCACATTCTGGAGGTCGGTAGACGAGGGCCGATTGCTGCCGCAGTTCCTGTTTTGCTACCTGCGATCGCCGGCCTTCCAAGGTCAGCTTGCTTCGGCCGCAGGGTCAACCGACATGGCTCCATACGTGAGTCTGACCCAGCAACGGGAGTTGCGAGTTGAGCTACCGCCACTATCGACGCAGCGCGCGATCGCCGAAGTCCTCGGCGCCCTCGACGACAAGATCGCCGCGAACTCGACCACCTGCGCTGTGGCGGAGCGCCTAGCGGAGGCGCTGTATTACCGAGTGACGGCTGGGGCGACCCGCGTTCAGTCGAGCAAGCTGCTGGTGCCTGTGCTCGGAGGAACGCCTGATCGCGCCGAAGCGACCTACTGGTCAGGCGAGATTCCGTGGGTATCCGCCAAGGACATCACCTCCGCCCCATCAGGGGTTGTTCTCGACACCTCCGAGAGCATCTCCGATCGAGGCGTAGCCAACTCCAGGGCCAAGCCCGTGCCGGCAGGCTCCGTGATCCTCACCGCGCGCGGAACGGTGGGCGTCGTCGCGCGGCTCGGCGTGTCCGGCACCTTCAATCAGTCCTGTTATGCCTTCGTGCCAACCCAGATTCTCCCGGCCAGCTACCTGTACTTCATGGTCAAGGATGCGGCACGTGAAGCGTTGTCGGTGGCGCACGGCTCCGTGTTCAGCACCATCACGATGAGGTCATTCGACGCCCTTAGTGTTCCCGACTTGAGGCAGGGTGCGATTGAAGGGTTGGAGGCCGATCTATCGCCCCTGTTGAGCTTTGTCACGGCTCACGAAATTGAGTCGCGTCACCTCGCCGAACTCCGCGACACGCTGCTTCCGCATCTGATGTCGGGTCGGATCACCGTCCGGGAGGCCGAGACGGCTGTAGAAGGGGTGTTGTGATGTCCGGCTCAGGCCAACTGGCGTTCGAGCGCGTCCAGCTCGGCGGACACGGTCGCGAGCTTCCTGCGCAGCGCGGCGCGGTCGAGCACGGGGCCGGAGGCGTGCTGGAGGGCGAGGGTCCGGATGAAGGCTGTGACCTTCAGCCCGGCGCGCTCGGCCTCGGTCCGAAGGAGGTCGATCTCTTCGGGGCTGAATCGCACCGAGATCGTCACGTCGAGTCGGCGGTGCGGCCGGGTGATCGGTTCGGGGTGTTCGAGGTCGAAGCCGGAGACGTCGTGCGTGCGGTCGTAGTAGTCGGCGAGTTCTGCTTCGGTCGGGTGCTCGGTGTCTGTCATCTTCACTCCTCCCAGGCTGTGATCGGGCGGACACGGCGTCCGCCGTCCTTGAGCTCAACCACGATCGCCAAACGGCGACCGCCGTCGGTTCGGGAGCGGATGAGCCTTCGGTCCGCGACCCGATGCCGGTACATGCGATCCGCGTTGGCGATGGCTTGTTCGATCTCGATCGCCGACGCACGCCGGGTGGCGTGTTCGAGGTTGGCCTCGTCCCACTCAACTGTTTCAAACCGCATCGAGCGCACTTCCCTCGATGTGTTGCAAGTCTACTGCGGCTGCAACACGCTGCCAATGTCCACGTCACAAGTTCGTTCAGCAAACGTGTCAGGTGGGTCTGACACTCGTTGGCTTATACAGGCTCAGCCAGCGACGGGTGGGAGGGGAGAACGCTCATGGCACTGATCAGTGAGGCTGAGTGGGAGTCCACGGCGCTGGAGGTGTTGGCCGAACTCGGCTGGGTGCCGTCGACGGGTGCGGAGTTGGCGCATGAGCGGACGTCGGCGTCGGATCTCGTGCTGACCGAGCGGGTGAACGAGGCGGTGCGCCGGCTGAACCCGGCGGTGCCGGCGTTGTACCTGAAACAGGCGGTGACCGAGATCCTGTCGCCCGCCTCGCAGGACGCGATCGGTGAGAACCGGCGGTTCCACGAGTTCCTGGTGCACGGCTACCGAGGAGTCACCTATCTCGACAACGACGGGCTGGAGCAGAACCCGACGATTCGGCTGGTGAGCATCGACCCGGCCGAGAACGACTGGGTGGCGGCCCGCCAGGTGCGCCTCGACAGCACGGAGCACCATCGCCGCTTCGACGTGGTGTGTTACCTGAACGGGCTGCCGGTGGTCGTGTGCGAGTTGAAGCAGGCCGGGGTCGCGCAGGCGACGTTGGCGTCCGCGCACGCCCAGCTGGGCACTTATCTCGCGGAGTTCCCGCTGGCGTTCCGGTGCTGCGTGGCGACGGTGATCAGTGACGGGGTGACGGCCGCGTACGGGACGCCGTTCACGCCCCTGTACCACTACGCGTCCTGGAACGTGGACGACGACGGCGTGCCGTTGAGGCTGGGTGAGGTGATCGCCGACACCGACTACGACACGCCGTTGGAGGTGACGCTCAATGGGTTGGGGAACCAGTTGCGGTTCCTGGATCTGATGCGGAACTTCACCGCGTTCGACACCGGCGACTTCGGGCTGGGGAAGCGGATCGCGAAGCCGCACCAGTACTTCGCGGTGAACAAGGCGCTGGGCCGCACGGTGACCGCCGTCAAGTCGAACGGCAAGGCGGGGGTGGTGTGGCACACCCAGGGGTCGGGCAAGTCGATGGAGATGGAGCTGTACGCGAACCTGGTGCTGCGCTCGTCCCACCTGCTGAACCCGACGATCGTGGTGATCACCGACCGGCGGGAGTTGGACGGGCAGTTGTTCGGGGCGTTCGCCGCGTCCACTCTGCTGCCGGAGAAGCCGATCCAGATCCGGACCCGTTCGCAGTTGCGGACGGAGCTGACCGAGCGGTCCTCCGGCGGGATCTTGTTCACGACCCTGCAGAAGTTCAACCGGACGCTGGAGGAGCGGCAGTCGGGGGCCGACCATCCGTTGCTGAGCGAGCGGCGCAACATCGTGGTGGTGGTTGACGAGGCGCACCGGTCCCACTACGACGACCTGGACGGCTACGCCCGGTTCCTGCGTGACGCGCTGCCGCACGCCACCTTGATCGCGTTCACTGGCACCCCGATCAGCGAGGTCGAACGGAACACCAGGGAGGTCTTCGGCGACTACATCGACATCTACGACCTGACCCGGGCGGTGTCGGACGGCGCGACGGTGCCGGTGTACGTCGACCCCCGGCTGGTGAAGGTCGGTTTCTCCGACGACGTCTCGGCCGAGGACCTCGACCGGGCTGCGGACGAGGCCACCGTCGGGCTGGACGAGGTGGAGCGGGAACGGCTGGAGAAGTCGGTTGCGGTGATCAACGCCGTCTACGGGGCGCCGGCCCGGTTGGCCACTCTGGCGGCCGACATCGTGGCGCACTGGGAGACCCGGCGGGATCGGATGCGTCCGCTGATCGACGGGCCGGGCAAGGCGATGATCGTGTGCGCCACCCGCCAGATCTGCGCCGACCTGTACGACCAACTGGTCGCGCTGCGTCCCGACTGGCACTCTGACAGCCTCGAGGGGGGCGTGGTGAAGGTCGTCTACTCCGGGACCGCCTCCGACCCCGACACGATCCGGCGGCATGTCCGACGGGAGTCGGAGAACCAGGTCGTGAAGAAGCGGCTCAAGGACCCCGACGACGAGTTGGAGATCGTGATCGTCAAGGACATGATGCTCACCGGCTACGACTCCCCGCCACTGCACACCCTGTACCTGGACCGGCCGATGAAGGGTGCGCTGCTGATGCAGACCCTGGCGCGGGTGAACCGCACCTTCCGCGGCAAGGAGTCCGGCCTGCTGGTCGCCTTTGCGCCGCTGGTGGAGAGCCTCGCGGCGGCGCTGGCCGAGTACACGCTGACCGACCAGGAGAAGCGCCCCGTCGGCCGTGACTCCCGGGAGGGCGCGGACCTGGCGCGGCAGCTGGTCGAGCAGATCCGGGCGCTGGTGGCTGGCTACGACTGGCGAGCCAAGTTGGGCGGGCCGAAGGGCTGGGTGAAGGCTGCGGTCGGGCTGACGGCCTGGCTACGGGACCCGCACACCCTGGGCAACCAGGTCGCCGATGGCGAGATCGACTTGGCTGGCCGCTACCGACAGCTCGCCGGCCAGCTGGGACGGGCCTGGGCCCTCGCGGCCGGGGCGGACAACTTGGGTGATGTGCGTGACGAGGTCCGCTTCTATGAAGAGGTCCGGGTGTGGATGGCCAAGTACGACGCGGCCGAACGCACCGCACGTGGCGAGCCCGTCCCCGAAGAAGTGTCCCGGCTGCTGCGCCAACTCGCCTACGAAGCCACGGGGTCAGACGAGGTGGTCGACATCTATTCGGCCGCCGAGATCGCCCCGCCGAACTTCAACGACCTCACCCCGGCCGCGCTCGCCCAGGCCCAGAAGTCGACCAATCCGCACCTGGCGATCGAGGCCCTTCGGGACGCGATCCTGGCCGAAGCCGCCCGATCGGCCGGCGCCAGCCTGGTCAGGCAGCGGGCGTTCAGCGAACGGCTCAGCGACGTCATGCTGCGCTACACCAACAGCCAACTCACCGCCGCGGAAGTCCTGCTGGAACTGTGGGAACTCGCCAAGGACATTTCCGCCGAAGCCAAACGAGGCGAGCAGTTCACCCCGCCGCTCGGCAAGGACGAACTCGCCACCTACGACGCGATCGCCGACAACGCCTCCGCCCTGGATGTTCTCGGTCAGGAAGTCCTCGCCGACATCGCCCGGCAGCTCGTCGTGTTGATGCGGGCCGACGTGAGGACGGACTGGACGGTCCGGGACGACGTCCGCGCCTCCCTGCGCGCCAAGATCCGGCGGCTGCTGCGCCGCTACAAGTACCCGCCCGACCAGGCCGAAGGCGCGGTCAAGCAGGTCATCGAACAGATGGAACTGCTCGCCCCAGGGGTTGCGGTCTAGACGGATCGTCGAGGATCCCCTGGCCACGCCGCCCGCAACGAGGCGGACGAGCGACAGATGAAGGAGAAGGAAAGCAATGAAGAAGACGCGGGCGTGGCTCGTGGTGCTGTTGGCCGTCTGTCTGATCGTGGGAGGTGGAGTAGCGGCCCTGGCGGCCGCCCAGGCGTTCCCGGGCTTCCAGCTGTTCGGGGGGAAGTCAGAGACCCGCACGACCCAGATCATCAACGCCGTGACGCGCGAGCAGCAGGTCGTTCTGCTGAGTCTGGCGATTCAAGGGATCACGACAAAGGAGCAGGGTCGCACCACATTCCTCGGCGTCGAGGTACCCGGGACTGAGCGTGCGGCCTTCCTCGAATACCGCTTCAAGGCCAAAGTGGGCGTCGACGGCAAGCAGGTTCACATCGAACAGACGGGAGAAAAGGAGTATCGGGTCTCAATCCCCCGATTCGTCTTCATCGGCCACAGCGATGAGAACTTCCGTGTTGCCGCCGAGAACAACGGCGTGCTGAGCTTTGGCTCCGCACCGATCGACACCACCGAGATGATCAACACGCTGCTCAACGACGACGCGCAGCGCACCTATGTGACCTCGAACGAGGAACTCCTGCGGGACCAGGCCAAGGTCTTCTACACCGGGATCATCTCCGGCATCGACGCCTCCATCGCGCTCGACTTCGAGTTCCGGCCATGACCACCGTAGGGACGGTGACCGCCAAGCCGATCCTGCTCCTTCTCCACGGCGTAGGACCTGGTCATCAGGGTGATGAGTGGAGAGAGGCGCTGGAGCCAGCACTGGCAGCACTGGGGTACCCGTCGCTGGACGGGGTGACGGTGATCGCGCCGAAGTACGCTCACGCGCTACGCGGATCGGACGATGACGAGTCGCTCCCCGAGCGGACCATCAAGGCGCCATTCGGTGAAGCGGGTCGGAGGAACCGTCGGGCATTTGAACGGCGGGTGGGCGCCGTTGAGGTGGCTCTGGGTCGGCACGATCGCGGCACAGGGTGGCCAGGCGCAGATGTCGTCGAAGACATCGCTCTCGCGAATCCCTACTTCGTGCAGGCCAGCAACTACCTCACGAAGCCTCGGATCCGCGCGCGGGTCCTGCATCGGATCCTCGGCCGGCTGCCACAGTCGGGCCGCATGGTGATCGTCGGTCACAGCCTCGGTTCGGTCATCGCCGCGGACCTGGTACGACGTCTGCCGGAGGGTCTCGAGGTTGTGGGCATGGTGACGATCGGCAGCCCGCTGGCCCACCCGGAGTTCGCCGTCGACAAGCTCCGCGACATGCTGAAGGAGCCACCGACCAACCTCGGCTGGTGGGTGAACTTCTGGAACGCCGCAGACCCGGTGACAACCCATCGGGGCATCTCCTCGGTGTTCCCGTGGTTGCTCGATTTCCGCATCCCGACAGTCATCGGGCTCCATTGCCATGACGCCGAGATGTACCTCGCCGACAGGGCCGTCGCAGCGGCCGTGGGGCTCGGCCTCTTCGGATCGTTGTGCAAGGAACTTGTGCCAGTGGACAGCGGGCTGGAGATCCCGCTCGACTACGCGGAGACCGTCGCGCTCATGGCCTTGCGGTACGCCCACCTCACGAAGGCCAGGCTTGAGGGCGACCAGCGTGACCGGTACGCAGAGGCCCTGCGACGGGTGCAGGCGAGCACGGTGGATCTGGTCCGGACGCGCAACGAGCAGGAGGGACGCCGTGTGCCGACGGAGATCGCCAGGCTCTCAGTCGACCTGGCCGATCCCGACTCCCTGCCGCCGGAACCCCGTCCAGTCAGTCACCTGTCCAGGGAAGACGCGATCGTGCCGCTGCTGAGCGTCGCCGCGGCGAATGTGATTCGCCCCTTCGAGATCAGCGTGGGTATGGATATGCGCCGACAGGCGATGGAGGACCTCACCGCGGAGATGTGGCTCGGAGGCCAGATCGGCGTAGACGTGCTCGCAGCCGCCGAGGAAGCTCGGAAGGCCCTTGCCGATGGAACCAACTGGATCAAGTGGGTGGCCCTCGGGATTGGCGCCGCTGCGCTGATAGCCGCCACCGGTGGTCTTGCCCTTGCCGTCGCGCCAGGCGCTTTCGGCGCCGCCGCGATCACCAGTGCGCTGGCCGCGTTCGGCCCTGGCGGGATGATCGGGGGACTGCTCACGGCCGGCACGTTAGTTACCGCGGGAGGTGGCGGGATTGCCTTTGGCCTGGCGAGTCCGGCGACCACGGCGGAGACGGTCGAAGCTGTGGTCGGTGCCCGGTTGGCGGCAGCACTGCTCCGCCAGTGCCAGGGGCTTGAGCAGGACCCTGAGACATGGTCGGGTCTGATCGAGACGGGGATCGCGGTCCGGCGCGAGTATGCACGTGTGCAAGCCGTCTCCGACGAGTCAGCACCGTCCCTGAAGGAACTGCAGCGGAAGCTCGTTGCTGTTGACCGCGCCCTCACTTACCTGAGCAAGAACGGGTTGGCGCCTAGCCAATCGACTCTGGATGAAGAAGACCAGGCCTGACCGTCCCCGTTGTCGACGGGTCTGCGCCTCTAGCCCTGATCATCGACCAACGCCGCTCGCTGGTCGGCTCGGAATTCGGCTGTCTTGTCGGCGTGGCCGCCCTCGAAGATGAGGCCCTCCTGCTGGAGTACGGAGATGGGTTCTCGGGTCTTGTCTCCGTCGTGCCACGCGAACCCGGGCGAAACCGTTCCGTCCCGTTGAAGGACCCGGTGCGCGTTCGCGCACTGTCGGCAAGTAGCGACGTGGCTACCGAGCGGTTGGGGAGAGATGCCGATCACCTCGGCGAGGCTCGCATACGTCGTCCAGTGCCCTTCAGGCAGTGCTTCGAGAATGGCGTGGAGGGTGGACCAGTCGAAACGTGCAGGCTCCTCGGTGAGCTTTCGGGTGCCAGTGAAGGCGGCCCGCACATCGAGTAGCTTGCGTCCGTCGGAGAGCCGCCAGAAGTACCAGCCGTTCGTGACCCCACCCTTGACGTACTTGCCAGCATCGGACGGGCTGTCGAAAGTCTTCCCATCGATGGAGAGGAAGCCGTTGGCGAGCACGATCGCCTCGCGCTGCTTCCACGGCCCGTCGGGCCCCGGCTTGAGAATTGTCCCTGCGGGGAGCAGTCCCGCTTCGACGAGGAGTGTCCCGGGAATCGGCTGGCGTGGGAACTGGCTTTTGCTGCGAAGCTCGAAGAAGCGGCGCCGTCGCGGGCAGAGTTGCGTGTCTGGCTCTTGGTGCGCGAGCCTCTGCACGAGTACTCAGACCTTCTCGAGCGTGTGCTCTCCGAGTATCGGCTCAGCTTCGCATCGATTGCAGGCAGGGCGGATGAGAAGGCTTCCCGCCGTGCGGCCGTAGCGTTCGCGGAGAAGGTGCCAACACTGCGCATAGCAGCGGAGATGAAGCTGGAGGTGTTTCGCAATCCTGCGCGCACTTGGAGCCTGAACATGCTCCGAGACATAGATGCCATGAGTGCCGCGTTGCCATACTGCCGCGCTATCGTGACCGATCGGGATGCGGCGGCCATGGTGAATCGCTCGGGTGCCCCTCATCGCTACGGGACGATCGTGACTCACGAAATCGCTCAGCTTGCGAACATCCTGGAAGACTTCGTCGTTGAGGCCACGGCCAAGCGCGGGGAGGATCGGCTGGGCTGGGATTCGATCGGCCCGGGTGACGGCTTTAGGTGTGAACGTCCGCAGCCGCCTCCGGGCAATATTCCCATCGGGTACACAGTTCGCTTGTGTGGCCCACACGGACCGGTCTACAGGTCGATTGACAGAGGCTAGCGGGCCCGCACAGGCCAGTCTGTGCTATACGGTTGGGGAGCCGCTAATGCCGCTCTTGATCATCTCCTTCGGCGCGGTCCTTCCCAACTGCTCGAGTCAGACGCGAGTATCCAGCATCATGGGCAATAACGTTCCACTCATCAAGTCTCGCGAGCAGCATGTTCGAGAGTTCTCGCGCAGTAGTTGAGTGCAGGTAGTGCTTCGCACCGTGAATCACGACCTCGATGCACTCGTCAATCTCGTCGGGAGTAAGTGCAACCGATACGTGCCCCATTGGCCAGTCTTGAGGAACGGCCGGTTCATGAGTCGGTGCTGGCGAGTGGATACCTGTCACGTCGCGCTCCTTGCCTACCAACTGGCTGACCTGCTTTGGCCAGCGCCTAACGCCCGCGAGTTTGGCGCACCGGGTGTCACTCTAGGCCGATCTTGGCGGCCGCCGTGCGACCTTCTACCCGGTGCCCGTACTGCGGGTCGGCGTCATCAACAGTCGCCAGCGCGGCATCGCGTGGCGTGTGCCGGCTGTGGGGGCAGTCGGAGTGCGCCTGTAGACAGAGCCGGCTTGCCGACCGGAGGACGCTACGGGACGTGGGTCACCCATGAGTCACTCGGTGCCGCTTGGGGTGGCGATCATCGGGTGATGCGGGGTTCGGAAGGCCTTTCTCCTGCAGGCCCATCGAGATTGTGCTTCGCTCGGGGTATGGGCTCACGTGAAGCGGAGGCATCTGAGGCAGCGCAGGTCTACACAAACCGTGTGATCCTGCTCGGCGCGGGATTCTCGAGGTCGGCAGGCATGCCGCTTGCGTCGGAGTTGCTCGATCAGGTCCGTTCGGTCGCACGCCGATATCTGGCAGACAGTGGGGCAAGTGCCCTAGATGACGCACTTGAACGATACCGGGAGTATCTGCGCGACACGGATCCCCTGCGAGCGTTCGACATCGAGGAGTTCGGCGCTTGGCTCGACTGGGAAGACATGCTCCAGCTGGAGGGCTCGGATACGTTCTCGGACGCCGGCAGTCGTGCCAGCCTGCAGCTTCGCTGGGCAATCGGACATGTTCTGAACGAGGCCATGCCGGATGAACTGCCGGAGGTCTACCTAGAGTTTGCGCGGCGCCTCACCGTTTGGGATCAAGTGCTCACGCTCAACTATGACCTCGTTCTCGAGCGCGCTCTTGACGCGGTGGGCCTTCCTTACAGGCGATTTCCCGACCGGTATGGCACCGTCAATGAGCACTTCACGACGACGGATGCTGCTCAGCCCGACGAGTTGATCCTCAGCAAGCTGCACGGTTCGCTCGACTGGGTCGGGCTTCCTCTCGCTCCCAGCTCCGAACTTCATGTCGACTCCCTGGTTGAGGGACCACGGCCGGCAGCGGATCCGCTCGGTCGGATCGGCGTGATTGCCCCATCCGATCTCGATTCCTACTATCAGAGCACGTCTAGCTGGTGGCGCACACCCCCACTGATCATGAGCCCTTCGACGGCCAAGCCGCTAGCTGGTTCGGCTCTGGTTCCTCTCTGGCGCGGCCTGTTGCAGTGGGCGGGAACACGCGGCAGCTTGATCGTCATCGGCTGTTCGCTCCCGGCAGGCGATCCGTATGTCCGCCGGGTTGTTCACAAATACGCTACGGAGATCGCCTACAGCATGGACCAACGCTTTGGCCTGCCGTGGCCGCAGACACAGATGAAGGTTGTGGACTACCGACCAGGCCGAGTCTCGATCGCCGAACTCCGCGAACGCTACAGATTCATGCCTGCCGCCCACACGGACTTTGTGCTGGACGGATTCAGTCAGGAGACGCTGGACAGAATCCTGCCGGCTCGCCTTCCTTAGGTCAGCCCGCAGAGGGGAAAGATCGGCGGTCCTTGTCGTGCATTGTGGCGCCGCGCGCCGCAGCGGCCCCAGGCGAGCACCCGATGCCAACGCACCACAGGCCGTGGTGCTGGGGTCCGGGTGGCCCGGCAACTCAAGCTCGGCGTAGTCGCGGGCGGAGGAGCGTCAGGGTGCGCTCGTTGTGCCGATGGACGCGCCTTCGACCGGACCCTGGTCGATCTCGCGCAGCTCGAAGCGCTCGCCAACGGACCCAGCTAGCGCCTGGCCAGAGCGACCTTGTCCGCGACATGGCCTGCTCCGGGCGCCGGGTCCAGCTCGCCATCGCTCCGGCCGGCACGAGCAAGACCACGGCCATGCGCGTCCTCGGGTCGGCGTGGACGGAGTCGGGTGGCACGGTCGTCGGGCTGGCGCCGTCCGCGGCGGCCGCCAAAGCGCTCGAGAACGAGCTCGGCGTGCCCTGCGACACCCTCGCCAAGCTCACTTGGAGCCTCAACCACCTTGAGCAAACCGCGCCCGCCTGGATGGCCGCCATCGACCCGAAGAGCCTGGTCATCATCGATGAGGCCGGGATGGCCGACACCCTCAGCCTCGACCGGGCGATCGCCGAGGTCATGATCCGCGGCGGCAGCGTCCGCCTTATCGGAGACGACCGGCAGCTGTCCGCGATCGGCGCCGGTGGCGTCCTGAGGGACATCGAGCCGAGCACGGTGCCTGCCGACTCGCCGAGACCCTCCGGTTCGACGACCCGGCCGAGGCAGCGGCGTCCACGGCTCTGCGGGAGGGCGGGCGGAGGCGCTGGGCTACTACCTCGACCACAACCGCATCCACGTCGGCGACATCATCACCATGGCACGCGCGGTGCTGGATGCGTGGACGCAGGACCACGCGAACGGGCTGGACGCCCTCATGCTCGCCCCGACCCGAGACCTCGTTTCCAGACTCAATCAGCTCGCCCAGCAGCGCTACCACGAGGGCCGCACCATGCTCGGTCGCGGTGCCGGTCTCGCCGACGACAACATCGCGGTGGCCGGCGACCTCGTGATCACCCGCCACAACGACCGCCGGTTACCTGTCGGAAGCCGTGACTGGGTGAAGAACGGCGACCGTTGGCGGGTC
Organism: Propionicimonas sp.; assembly: GCA_036770475.1. Classification (GTDB taxonomy): domain Bacteria; phylum Actinomycetota; class Actinomycetes; order Propionibacteriales; family Propionibacteriaceae; genus Propionicimonas. The sequence continues at coordinate 132,572 of DAIPJC010000001.1, forward strand.
GCGTCCGTCGCGGCGGACGGTAGCCTGCGCGTCCAGAGCCTGCGCTCGAAGCATGCCGTGGCGCTGCCCGCCGACTACGTGAGGGAGTGGGTCGACCTAGGCTACGCGACCACGATCCACGGCGCCCAGGGCCTCACCGCCGACACCATGCACGGACTGGCAACGGGGGAGGAGTCGCGTGAGCGGCTCTACACGATGCTCACCCGCGGGCGGCAGGCCAGCCACGTCTACCTGCAGGTCGCCGGCGACGGCGACCCTCACGAACTTGCGCACACCGACTCGGTGTACCTGCTCACCGGCGTCGAACGGCTCGAGCGCATCCTTGCCCACGCTGACGCGCCGGTCTCCGCCAGCACGGAACTGTCCGAGCAGGACAACCCGGCACGGCTGCTCGCTCCGGCCGTGGCCCGCTACACCGATGCGCTTGCCGCCGCGGCCGAGCAAGTCGTCGGGGCGGCCGCCGTCCGGCGACTCGACGACGAAGCCGACCAGATCGTGTTGTGGCTGATCGAGTGCCCCGCGTGGGAGACCCTCCGCGCAGACCTCCTCAGCCTGGTCGCGGACGGCCATAACCCAGTGGCGCTGCTACGGCAGGCCGCGAATCTTGACGAGCTGGACACGGCGCGCGATCCGGCCGCGGTGTTGGACTTCCGTCTGCAACTCTTGGTGCCCGAGAAGGCGCCCGGACCGTTGCCGTGGTTGCGCGGCATCCCTTCCCGCATCGCGCGGGACGAGGTGTGGGACCGTACCTGCAGGCCCGAGCCGACCGGATCGAAGGGGTTGGCCGAGGTCCTGCGCAGGGAGGTCCGCTCCCACCACCTCACCCGAACTGGCTAGGGCAGATGTCGCTCACGCCCCGGAATGTTCGAGAACGGCGTCCTGCTCGGCGACATCACCGTATGGCGAGCGGTGATGGACGTGCCCGAGCCCGACGGGCGTGCCGCCGGGGCACCGGCTGTTGGAGACGCGGCGGCCCGCTGGCAGCACGAGATGGACGCCCGTCTCGACCGAGCGCTGGGCACAGGGGAGTGGGGCCGGCTTCTCCCGACCCTCGACCCGGCACTCGCTCACGACCCAGAGGGGATGGTGATCGCGCGTCGGCTCCACGGGCTCGCAGAGAAGGGCCTTGACGCGGGTGACCTGGTCGAGCGTGCCCTCGGGCAGGGCCCGCTGCCGAACGAGCGGCCCGCCTAGGCGCTCTGTTGGCGCGTCGCCGGCCTCGCCAAGGTCTGGCAAGGCTGGCCGCCGCCTCGACGGATCGAGGATGTGTGGGGGAGGCCGTCACACCGCCGCCCCGACGCCGGCCGGAGCACGAACACCTGCCCGGCTACGGCCACGACCGCCACGGTCCCAGCATCGGCTTCTGAACACCATCTACCGAGAAGGAGCAAGCATGTCCGCCATAGAGAGCACCAAGCCCGGCGCCTTCATCTCGCTGGCCGCCGCCGGCATGCTCGGGATCAGTGTCCACACGTTGCGCCGCCGAACTGCAGCAGGTGAGCTGCCGCCTTCCGGACCGGGCGCCGGACTATCCGCGTCCGTGTGAGCGATCTTGAAAGGATCCTGACAAGGGTGCCCTCCGCAGGGAGTTGGTGAGTCGCGGTGCGACCAAGCACGGTGGGATGTGAGCACCACCATGGACGCCGACGGCTCTAGCGTTTCTCCCCAGCGTGACGATGCAGCAACCATAAGATGCTTGTGGATTGTCCTTGGTCCTTCGCAGGGCCGATCGAGCCTCAAGGAGATTTGCGTGCCGGGACCGTTGAGCTTGAAGAGTCTCCGCTTCGTGAACTACAAGGGCTTTGCGGATTACTCGATCTCGCTTCGCCAGACAAACGTGCTCATTGGGGCCAATAACGCTGGCAAGTCCACAACTCTGGAAGCGATTCGCCTTCTTGCCTCGATGCTCCCCACGGCCAGAAGGGTGGCTCCGTCCACTGCTGGCGCCGTCGCCGGATCAGTGGTCCGCGGCTGGCCCATCACAACGACTGCCATCGAGGCTTCAGCCTTCTCTGAGGAGAACATCCGGCACGACTTTCGCTACGAAGAGACCCGGATCGAAGCGACAGCGTCCTCTGGTGCCCGGTTGGTTGCATGTTGGCCGGCTTTCGACGACGAAGACGATGACAACGGTCAACGCCACGGGACCTACCACGTATTCAGTGCGGACGGCGCACCGATTCGGCCACCACGGGAGATTGCGCGGGAAGACATACCAACGATCGGTGTCGTGCCGACCTTGACACCCCTGGATAGCCGTGAATCGTACATTTCGGACGAGACGCTTCGCAGAAACATCACGAGTCGACGATCAAGTCGCTACTTCCGAAATGCGCTCTATCGGCTGACCCAGGACCAGTGGGGCGAATTCAAAGCCTTCGTATTTGAACGCACACCCGAGATTACCGGGCTCATGCTTCGTCGTGTGCAGACTTCGGAAGAGGACAGCTTCGACCTCTTCTATCAGGAGGATGGCACCCGTCATGAACGCGAGATCGGTTGGGCAGGTGATGGCATACAAATCTGGCTACAGGCGCTTTACCACATCTGGAGCCTCGGTGATAGCCCCATCGTCGTCCTTGACGAGCCGGACGTCTTCCTCCACCCAGATCTTCAACGGCGGCTCGCCCGGAGCCTGTTCGCCCCGGTCGCACGACAGACAATCATCGCGACCCATAGCGTCGAGATATTGGCGGAGGCGCAGCCCGGCAGCGCTGTCTGGATCGATCGATCGCGACGACGGGCTGAGCGACCCAAGCCGGACGGTGCTCTTGGTGTCATTGGACGCCGCCTCGGCAGCGGCTATGAGCTGGGCGTCGGTCGTGCGCTTAGGAGCCCGGTAGCTGTCTTTGTCGAGGGCGATGACGCTCCTGTGCTCGCGATCTTGGCGCGTCGACTGGGCAAGTCGGCGGTGGCGGACTCTGACCGTTACGCGACAATCCCCCTGGGCGGGTTCTCCAAGAATTGGCGGGCTGCTGCATTTTCGGAAACGATGGAGTCGCTCGGGGCAGCGGTTCGCACATTTGTTCTCCTGGATCGAGATCTTCGCAGCGAGGCAGCCGTCGATGTCGAGACTGCGGCCGTGCGCTCAGTGAATGCCAGAGTCCACGTGTGGAGGCGTCGTGAGCTAGAGAACTACCTCCTGGTTCCAGGCGCGATATCTCGTGTCGCAGGCATCCCGAGCGCCGACGCGGAGTTGCTTCTCGAAGAGTCACTCTCTGCGGGGCGCGACGAGGCGATGGATGCAATGCAGGCTCAACGCCTTGCCGAGAGGCGGCTCCCTGGCAGCCCGACATCCGGGCACTCTGATCGGACGGTCTTGGAGGCGTCCCGCGGCGAGTTCGAGACGCTTTGGTCGTCACAAGAAGGGCGAGTATGCATCATCGATGCCAAGATGGTGATTCGTAGCCTCAACAAGGCACTTCAGGAACGCGGCGCGCGGACGCTCAACTCACATACTTTGGCTAGAAGCATGGCTGCCTCGGAGATCGCGGACGAGGTGGTAGAGGTCCTAGACGAGATCTCGCTCTTGATAGCTAGAGGAGCGGCGACCTGAGGCATTGTGGTCGCTGGCCGCGAAATCAAGGTCATGTGCTGACCAACATTGATAGCCCCTCGGCGATGAGCTGATCACGTCCCTTGGCGGTGTGCTGGTAGAGCAAGGCGGCGTTGGCCGTCGAATGGCCGAGGCGCGCCTGGAGATCGGCGAGCGTCGCTCCCTGCTGGGCGGCCATCACGGCTCCGGTGTGACGAAGGTCGCGGAAGCGCAGGTCGGACCGTCCGGCAATCTCGGCGGCCTTCTTGAAGTAGCTGGTGGTGGTGGAGGGCCGCTGCTGGCGTCCGTTGACGGCGGGGAAGAGCAGGCCCTCCTGGCCGGGTGCGGCGTGGGTCTCGAGGTGCTCCTTGATGATCGGGATGAGGTGCGGCGGGATCGCGACGTCACGGATGCCCGCCTCCGACCTGGGCGGCTCGACCTGGATCTTGCGGTTCACCCAGACCACGCCGCGGCGCACCTGGATCACGCCGGTCCAGCGGCCGCTGACGTGGCGGAGCTTGATGTCCTTGCGGCGCAGCTCGGCGATCTCGCCGTAGCGCAGCGCGCACCAGGACGCGAGCAGCACCATCAGCTTCCACTTCTCCGGCATGTTCTCCACGATCACGTCGAGTTCCTCGATCGAGGCCGGCTCGAGCCTGCGTCGCTTCGGCTGGTAGCCCGCGCCGCGGATGTGAACCGGGCTGGCCTCGATCAGATCCTCGTCGACCGCGCTGTTCAGGATCGCCCGAAGCAGCCCGTACGCCTTCGAGTTCGCCCGCGGTGTGTCGCCGTTGCCCTCCAGCGTGTCCTCGTACCAGCGCCGCACCGCGCCCTTGGTGATGTCCCGCAGCCGCATCCCTCCGGACGTCGGCACCAGGTGGTGCTCCAGCGTGGCCTCGTAGTTGGCCTCGTGGACGAGCGCAGTGGCTCACCCTTGTCGGTGCGGTGCTTCGCGATCCACTTCTTCGCGTAGGTCTCGAAGTCGGGCGTCTTCGCCGTTGCGCGCGCCTTCTCGGCGCGGTCTTTTCGGGGCAACCACTCGTTCGCTCGATCAACTGGCGTACTTCTTGGAGGCAGCTGTCGGCGTCGAACTTCGCTGAGGGGTCAGGACGACCTGCTGGCCGAGCCGCGCTCGTTTCTCCAGCGTCCCGACGGTGTCGTCGTTGCAGGTCGCGATTTGTGGCTTTCGATCGACCTTGTCTCGACTGTGGCGGCGGCCCTTCGTGACCCGTCGCTCGTTCCTCGCGAACGCTCCTCAGGGACCGTTTGGGTCTCGACAGGCTCAACCAGCCGGGGGCGGGCAGTGGGACGTGAGCTGGTGGGGCGTGAACTGGTCGGGCCACACGGTGGGGCGGGCGGGGCTCGAACCCGCGACCCAGGGATTATGAGTGACCCGAATGTGCCCCTGACTAGGACATATTGCACGGCTATTGCACGCCGTGTGCAACAAGGACGCGTTCAGTGTCGATTTCTGACCATTTCTGGCTATACCCCCACCCCTATCGGGGCATCGCTGACGACTGATCCAGTGTGACTCTCGGGTAGGAAAGTGGCATCTGACAAGGTAGGACGGCAAACAACATCGATGAGCCGGACGCAGGACGATGCGGAGGGTCTCTTGTCCGCCGCAAGGCACCCGAGGTGGCTGTCACCCAGGGAAACGGCCCCGAAATTGACGCCCTCGACCGTATCGTCCCTAGCGTTCAGGCTGACGACCAGCGCAGACGCTATTGCACGCTATTGCATGCAACTATTCCGGTGGTAGTATCCCCGGGTCGTCGGATACCCCCATGGGGTAGTGCGCAAGAGGTGGGGGGTATACGTCGCCGACGACGCCAGATCCCGCCGGGCGAAACAGCTGGTGCTAGCATTGCTGTCAGGAGGTGGACGTGATGGGGACCCTAACGATCAGGCAGCTCGATGAGCGCACGCACGCCCGGTTGCGAGGCAGGGCCGCCAAGCACGGCCGCTCGGTGGAGGCCGAAGTGCGCGCGATTCTTGATGCCACTGTCGACCTGCCCGAGGAGAACTTCCTGCTGGCCCTGCACGGGGCGATGTCCGAGATTGGCGGGGTGGATCTTCCGCTGGAGCCGCGAACCGACTTGCCTCGCCCGGTGGACCTGACGTGATCATCGCCGACACCAACGTGGTGTCGGAGTTCATGCGTGATGAGCCCGATCCCGCAGTGCTGTCCTGGGCCACCTCGCTGGGTCCCTCGGACCTCACGATCTGTGTGGTTACGGTGGAGGAGATCGAGCGGGGGATTGGGCGATTGCCTGCTGGCAAGCGACATCGCCAACTTGAGCAACGCTGGCAGCGCTTGGTTGCGGCGTTCCGGGAGACGATCGTGCTGTACGACGTCGATGCTGCCCGAGTGACTGCGCAGGTGCTGATCTCCACCGAGGCCGCGGGGCGGCCCATGAGCCTGGCTGACGCGCAGATCGCCGGCATCTGCATGGCCGGAGGCCACCAGCTGGCAACCCGGAACGTACGAGACTTCCAGGCTGTAGCCGATCTGAGCGTGCTGAACCCCTTCGGCTGGTCTCCTGGAGGCGCCGGTGCCTCTGCTATGTAGTGCCGTGAAACTCAATGGCATCTTTAGTTTGGCGGCGGCGTCACCGAGCGAAACTCAAGTCCGGGGAGTCGCCGAGGCCGCCCGTCACGGTTGTCGCCATGTTTCCGCCCGGTCGCCCTTGGGTGAACCTCGATGAACCCCGTTCCCGAATCCCCTCGCCGCCGAGGCGCGCGCCCGCGTGCTGATCGACGACTAACTGGTCGCTGCGGACGGGTCGTGCAGGACACCAGGAACGTCATCCTCGGCGGCGCGGGGCGTCGCCTGGCGCGAGGCGATCATGGTCACCGGGCGCGGACGCGTCGGCTTACTGATGCCAACCCGGCGAGATCAACGCTTAGCCGCTGAGCACAGCTCAATCGGGTGCGCAGGAGGCGGTGACGGGGGCCTTCATTCGGTGTTAGCTTGCCGCTCAACTAGCACGATCCCGCAGGGGGCGGCATGGAAGAGGTACTGAAGGTATTGAGCGAGAGCACCTGGTTAGTGCCTTGGCTGTCCGGAGCCATTGCTCTAGTCAGCCTTGGGTTCTCCTTCGGCAGTCGCCGCACAGCGAAGGCGGCGCTCAAGCTAGCTAAGGACCAAGATGCGAGGAAGCTCCAAGAACTAACTGTGGAGCTTCTGTCAGCAGTCCGCGAGCTGAACGCAATCCATATTCGCTACGTCTACGAGCTGCTGATCAGCAACACAGCCGATCGAGCCAACTCGGTGTCCCGGGCAGAGCTTCGATTGGTGTATCACATCGACAACAGGCCCGTGACTGCCGTGTTCGCCGTGGAGCGAGGCGGCATTACGTCCACCTCGCCGTCGGCTCTGACCACGTTTGGGGCCAACGAAGCAAAGGGCGGGTCGCTTGAGGTGTGGGTGCCTCGGAGCGCAGTGAGCAACCACCCTATCGACCATGCTGTTCTGGTCCTTACGGATACCTTCGGCTCGACCTACGAGATACGGTCTGAACACATTCAGGAACGCCAAGTCGGGGGGACTCAGGATGGGAAAGTCCGGGAAGCGACTGGTTGACCCGCGTACGGTGCACGAAGTGGTGGCCGACGGTGCCATGGCGGCTGTCGGCGCCGTTGGCGGCCGCTTGGTTCCGGTGGTCATGATCGACACTTCCGCCCGCGCCGAGGTCGCCGAGCTGATCAGGCTTCACGAGTACCTCGGAACGGGAGACTGCAGCTCGCAGTGGGGATCCAATGGGCCCAACAACGTGCTGCTGTACCTCGAGTTCCAGCGGCCGGTCGTTGTAGACGTGGTGCTTCGCTTCGACATGCCGAGCAAGGCACTTCTGGTCGATCAGACCCTTTTCGCGAGGGCGATGTATCTGCAACATGGTGTGGCCGGTGATTCCATGAAGACCACGTGGAACAACCCGAGGGTACTCATCGAGCTTCCGCCCACCGGGTTCGAGGAGGACTGGGAGTCCATGTATCCGAGGCAACTGCAGCGCACCTTCCGTGACCACGGCATGGCGCGCGGACCTGCAAAGGCCGCAGCGGCTCGTCAGGTCCGGGAGCTGAGACGTCTCCGCGAGTTGAGGCTGTCACCTTCCGAAGAGGCTCAGCCCTGATTGGAGGCGAAATCTCGTCGCCCGATCCGCTCCGAAGAGATCAAGCCTGCGCAGCCAGCCGCAGGGCGTCGCACCTGGCTTCCGACGACGAGCGGTAGCTCACCGAGGATCGTCGAGTCATGCTCAGCGGATAGGCAAGGGTAGGCGGCGGTAGGCATCTTGGTGGATTCGAGGTTCTTCAACATCCGCTCGAAGCGCCCCATCCCCATCTCGACAGCCCGCTCGACCCCGCAGATCGCATCCGCAACCGGCATCGGCCGCCAGTCAGGGCGGCTTCTGGAGTCACCACAGCGCGACTCCCTTCAACTTGGGAATCCCACACACCCGCTACACACTTGGCTCGGGCGCATGTTCCGCAACCTCCCCCCGGCTGTGGATAACCACTTGCCAGTCATCCACGCTAGAATTGTGTACATGACCACGCTGTCGCTGGCCGATGCCCGAGCGAACCTGTCGAAGCTCGTGGAATCCGCCGTGACCACTCACGAGCGGTTCGAGGTGACCCGCAACGGAGATCGCGTCGCGGTTCTGCTCGCAGCTGACGACTACGACTCCCTTCTTGAGACGCTCGATGTCCTCAGCAACCCCGACGTGGTCGCGGCCATCCGGGCCGGGCTGGCCGAGCTCGAGGCCGGAGAGGTCTTCACGGCCGACGAGGTCCGTGCCGCCCTGGCCGACCGCGAGGGGTAGTCCAATGCCCGGCTTCTACGAGGTTGTCTTCGCCGGCTCGGCCCGCCGCGCCCTGGAGCGCCAATTCCCGGAAAAGGTCGCAACCGCAGCCCTCAAGTTCATCATGGGGCCACTCCGCCAAGATCCCCGCAGAGTGGGCAGGCCGCTGCGTGAGCCGCTCGCCCCGCTGTTCGCTGCCCGGCGTGGGGAGTACCGGGTGATCTACCGGATCAACGATCATCGGCTCGCAATCGAAGGGGTCTCGGTCGTACATCGACGCGATACGTACCACTCCTGAGGACTGCACATCGGGATGTCCTGGCGGCGGACCGCTCCTTCGCTGCCAAGGCCAGATCCGGCCTTCGTTGGAATCGTCCCCAAGCAACCGCGCGGGAGTCGGAACTCGTGGGCGCTAGCGTCGCGCCGGACAGCGAGATGACATCGCGCGCAGATACGGTTGCTGTGTGGCAAGAGTGCGCGGCGAGTTCGAGTACGACGATGAACTGACTCCAGGCAAGACGGATGATGGTGGCTGGAGTGGGCTGCTCTTTAGGGAGGGCGAGCGTGGAGTCGTCGATCATGGCGCCTTCTATCCGGACTCAGATGAGGAGCCGGAGGAAGCGGACGCCGACAGCGACGAGCCGTCGCCTGACTGGGTGGTTCCTGCAGCCGTCGGTCTGGCCGTGGGCGTCATCGTCACCTATGTCGTGGTCAAGGCCACACCGCGAGTGCGGCGATGGTGGAGCGAGGTCGCGCTGCCGACGATCCGGGCAAAGGGAAAGGGCGGCCCAATTTCCAGACAGGCTGACGTCGAGATCGTCGTTCCCGAGGATGTGCCCTACGAGGCGCGGGAAGCCTTCGCCGACGAGGTAGAGGCCGTTCTCGAAGACTCCAAGACACTGATGAGCAGCAGGGAAGTACAAGAACGGCTACTGTCGATCCTGCTGGCGGCAGCGTTCATCGCAGAGCAAATGCGCGCTTTGCACAACGCTCGCATCGAGCCCGATGCCGACGACCAGGGAGTCCCGGAACTGCAGAAGGCAATGGCAGCTCTGAGCACGCAGGAGATTACGGACACCATCAACCGTGCGCTCGAAGCTGACAGGTCGCTACTCACCGATGAAACATCGTCCAAGCTAATGGAGTGCTTCGGCGGTGGGGGATACTCCAACGGGCAGTACATGCCGCTGACGAACGCCCGTATGAAGGAAGCGCTGCGCCTGAACGGCCCGCTCTCGTAGAGAACGGATCTCCCTGGCGCCAGACGTGCCACCCGCGATGCGGGTGTTTGGCACCCATCGGTGCCTCGGGGAGTGGAGGCGCTGGAGTCCTCGAACCTGATGGTGCTCATCGCGCCCCCTTCTGGTCGGAAGCCGACGGCGACGGTTCTGAGTGAACTCCCGAAATTCGTTGGCCCACAACTGTCCGAAACGACCCCCTTCTGAGGCTTAAGGCAAGTGAAGGAGCAGAACCTCGCGCGCTGAGCGTCCCGATCGCCGTGTTCGTTGGCCTAGGGAAGGTGAGGGCCCTCGCAACTGCCGGGCAGTCGGTTGTCCCGATCGCCGAGTTCTTGGGCCTAGGGAAGTGAGTCGTTCTGCGACTTCCTGGCCGGTTGAGCGTCCCGATCGACCAGCGGTTGGGCTTAGGGAAGATGTCCAGATCTCTTTCCGGAGAGGAGGTGAGTGATGACGATCAGCCTGAAGAAGGTGTCCGCCGGGTCCGGCTACGACTACCTCACCCGACAGGTCGCCGCCCAGGACTCGACGGTCAAGTCCGGGCTCGCCGCCTATTACGAGGAGAAGGGCGAGTCGCCGGGCGTGTGGATGGGCTCCGGCCTGGACGGCCTCGAAGGCATCAACGCCGGCGACCCGGTCACGGAGGCCCAGATGAAGGCCCTGTTCGGCAACGGGTTGCACCCACTCGCCGACCAGATCCTGCAGGAGGCGTTGGACGCCGGCCTTAGCGAACGCGACGCGGAGAAGGCTTGCCGCCTCGGGCGCCCCTTCGCCGTCCGGTCTGGCGGGTCTCCTGAGTTCCAGGAGGAGCTCAAGCGCCGCTACGCAGCAGCCAACGTCGCCGCCGGACGCAGGCCGACCGCCAGGCTCGACGCCGACGCCCGCGCCCAGATTCGCACCGAGGTCGCCAGCGGGTTCTTCGCCAGGGAGTTCGGACGACCGCCCGACTCCGCGATTGAGCTGCACCGTGCAGTCGCGATGTGGTCGCGTCCGAACGCGGTCACCATCGCCGGCGTCGACCTCACCGTCTCACCGACGAAGACGTTCTCCACCCTTTGGGCGCTCGCCCCGATGGCGGACAGCGAGAAGCTGGAACAGCTGCACCTGAAGGCCGTCAAGAGGGTAGTCGAGTACCTCGAGACCCAGGCGTTCAGCCGCGTCGGTCCGCACGGCGTCCGCAATGTCGAGGCACGCGGGTTGGTCGCTGTCGCGTTCACCCATCGCGACTCCCGCGCCGGTGACCCTGACCTGCACACCCACTTGGTGGTGGCCAACAAGGTGCAGACCGCCGACGGGCGCTGGTACGCGCTCAACACCAACCTGCTCTACAAGGCGAAGGTCGCCGCGTCCGAGTTGTACACGGCCACGCTCGAGGCCGAACTGGTCGAGACCTTCGGGCTGTCCTTTGTCGAACGAAGCACCGGACGCGGCAAGCGCCCCGTCCGCGAACTCGCCGGCATCGACCCCGTGCTGACAGCCCGCTGGTCGACGCGCCGCGGGCAGATCGAGCACCGCCGCGACGAACTGGCAGCGACCTTCCAGGCCGACCACGGACGGCCGCCCACCGAGCCCGAGATGATCGCCCTCGCGCAGCGGGCGAATCTGGAGACCCGGGAGGCCAAGCATGCCCCTCGTTCGCGCGCCGAGCAGCGCGCCACCTGGCGTGCGGAGGCCGAGGCGGCGCTCGGAGTTGGGGGAGTGGAGCGCATGCTCGCGGATGTCCACCGCCACGGCCCGCGCCCGACCCTGATGCCGAGCATCGACTGGCTGATCGACACCTCCGCGCGAGTCATCGGGGTCCTTGAGCAAGAGCGGTCCACTTGGCAGGGCTGGCACGTCCGCGCCGAGGCTCTGCGACAGACCCGGGCCGCGGGCATCCCGGCGGGTCTGCTCGAACGCGTCGTCGACACCATCGTCGACCTGGCGCTGGAGACCCGCTCGATCCGGCTCAGCGTCGACGACTCGATCCCCGAGCCGGACGCCCTGCGGCGATCGGACGGCCATAGCGTCTACACAATCCCCGGCGTGGACTGGTACACCTCCAGCCGCATCCTCGACGCCGAGCAGCGCATCGTCGCCAACGCCGGACGCACCGACGGACGCGCCGTGGACCCCGGCCTCGTCGACCTCGCCCTGCTCGAAGCCCTCGCCAACGGGACGCAGCTGACTCCTGGCCAGAGCAACCTCGTCCGCGACATGGCGGGCTCGGGGCAGCGGGTCCAGCTCGCCATCGCCCCGGCCGGCACCGGAAAGACCACCGCCATGCGCGTCCTCGGCTCGGCGTGGACCGAGTCCGGCGGCACGGTGATCGGACTCGCTCCGTCCGCGGCCGCCGCGAAGGCCCTGGCCGACCAGCTCGACGTGTCCTGCGACACCCTCGCCAAGCTCACCTGGAGTCTCGACCATCCGGAGCAGCCGACACCCGCCTGGCTGGCGGGCATCGGCCCGGACAGCCTGGTCATCATCGACGAAGCCGGCATGGCCGACACCCTCAGCCTCGACCGGGCGATCGCCGAAGTGATGATCCGCGGCGGCAGCGTTCGACTCGTCGGCGACGACCGCCAGCTGTCCGCGATCGGCGCCGGTGGCGTCCTGCGGGACATTGAGGCAGCGCACGGCGCGTGTCGCTTGCAGGAGGTGCTGCGGTTCGACGATCCCGCAGAAGCGGCGGCGTCCGCCGCGCTACGAGATGGGCGGACGGAGGCGCTCGGCTACTACCTCGATCACGACCGCGTCCACGTCGGCGACATCATCACCATGGCACATGCGGTGCTGGACGCCTGGACGCAGGATCACGCGAACGGGCTGGATGCCCTGATGCTCGCCCCGACTCGAGATCTGGTCAGCCGACTCAACCAGCTCGCCCAGCAGCGCCACCACGAAGGACGCAGCATGATCGGTCGCGGCGCAGGCCTCGGCGACGGCAACATCGCGGTGGCCGGCGACCTGGTGATCACGCGCCACAACGCTCGCCGCCTGCCTGTCGGTAGTCGCGACTGGGTGAAGAACGGCGACCGCTGGCGGGTGGCGTCCGTCGCCCAGGACGGCAGTCTGCGCGTCCAGAGCCTGCGCTCGAAGCACGCCGTGACGCTACCCGCCGACTACGTGAGTGAGTGGGTCGACCTCGGCTACGCCACCACGATCCACGGCGCCCAGGGACTCACCGCCGACACGATGCACGGGCTCGCGAGCGGCGAGGAGTCGCACCAGGACGTCTACACGATGCTCACCCGCGGACGGCAGGCGAACCACCTCTACCTGCAGGTCGTCGGGGACGGCGACCCGCACGGCCTGGCCCATACCGACGCGACCTACCTACTCACCGGCGTCGAACGGCTGGAGCGCATCCTGTCCCACGACGACGCGGCCGAGTCGGCGTCCACGCGGTTGCGGGAGCAGGACGACCCGGCGAGGCTGCTGTCGCCGGCCGCCGCGCGGTACAGCGACGCGCTCGGGGTCGCTGCCGAGCAGGTGCTCGGGCCGCAGATCGGCCAGCGACTCGGCCAGGAGGCCGACAACCTCGTCCTGTGGCTCACCGAGTGCCCGGCGTGGGACACGCTGCGCGCCGACCTGCTGGGGTGCGCGGCCGACGGACACGACCCGGTGAGGCTGCTGCGCGAGACGGTTGGCATGGGAGAGCTGGACACCGCCCGGGACCCGGCCGCGGTGCTCGACCACCGTCTGCGTCTCCTGGTGCCTGAGAAGACGCCCGGGCCGTTGCCGTGGCTGCGCGGGGTCCCGAGCCGGGTGGCCAACGACGAGGTTTGGGGGCCGTACTTGCAGGCCCGCGCCGAGAGGGTGGAGCGGCTGGCGAGCGCACTGCGGAGGGAGGTCCGTTCGCACCACCGCCCTCCGGACTGGCTGGGGTCGGTGTCACTCACCCCCCGGATGTTCGAGAACGGCGCCCTGCTCGGCGACATCGCCGTGTGGCGTGCGGTGATGGACGTGCCGGCGCCCGATCTGCGTCCCACCGGGGCGCCTGCCGCGGGGGAGGCGGCCGCGCGCTGGCAGCGCGACCTCGACGCTCGGCTCGATCGATCGCTGGGCACGGGGGAGTGGGGCCGCTTGCTCCCCACCCTCGACCCCGCGCTCGCACGCGACCCGGAAGGGCTCGTCATCGCGCGCCGGCTCCACGCACTCGCGGAGAAGGGCATCGACGTTCCTCAGGTGGTCGAGCGCGCGCTCGCGGAGGGGCCACTGCCCGCCGAGCGTCCCGCCTCAGCGCTGTGGTGGCGCGTCGCCGGCATCGCCCAGGTGTGGCAGGGCTGGCCGTCCAGCTCCGGGAACGAGGTCTGGGAGACGGTCACTCTGCGGCCAGTCCCTCGGCCCGAACACGAACGCATGCCCGGCTACGGCCACGACCCAGACCGCGGTGGCCCATCCATCGGCTTCTGAACACCCACCTACCGAGAAGGAGCAAGCATGTCCGTCATCGAAAGCACCAAACCCGGCGCCTTCATCTCGCTGTCCGCGGCCGCCGACATCCTCGGCATCAGCGTCCACACCCTGCGCCGTCGGATAGCGGCTGGCGAACTGCCTGCCTTCCGGACCGGGAAGCGCATCATCCGGGTTCGGTTGAGCGACCTAGAGAAGCTGCTCCGCAGAGTGCCCTCAACTGAGTCTTGGCGATCGTGAGAATCAGGACAGGACGTCTAGGAGCTAGGCTGCGTCCCCAGCTCCGACGTGGTGGAGATGCTGACAAGCTCATTGATGACACGCCTGTACCTAGCGGAGCCGTCGAAGTTGTACAAGACAACGTCGGCCTCCATGATGAGGCTTTCTACCTCGGCCTCCACGGGGGATTCGCGCAGCTTCGTGAACTGCTCGATCGAGGCGTCCTGCATTTCTCTACGCCTGAAGAATTCGAACGCCACGTCGGGGGGCGTGTGGATATATGCTACGGAAACTCGTAGGCCGCCAAGTCGGGCGCGTATTTCGTTGAGAGTTGCTCGCTGACGAATACCATCGATGAGCAACGGGCCGGTTTGTTGGGAGGCAAAATTGTAGATGGCATCCGCCAATCTTGCCGGACCATTCTTGGCCCGAATGAAGCGGGACGCCGCCTCCTGAAACACTTCGCGGGGCGTGGAAGGTACAGGGGGTAGCCCTAAGAGCCCGGCCAAGACTTTCCCGGTGTTGATGGCGCTGTAACCATGCTGCTTGGTCAGCTCCCTCACGGCTTCGGACTTACCGCTCCCGACCGGACCCACAACGCAAAGAACATGCGGTTGCTGAAGCGATTCAGGGTGTATGACGCGCAGGCCGAGGCTGCTCTTGTCAGTCGCACCGTAGAACTGGCGCAGGACCAACTGCGACCAGTATTCGAACTCAAAGATCTCCACGCCGATGTCCCGCACTGGCTGCCAACGCAGCCGGGTAACTGCTCGTTCGCTTCGGCCAAAGCCTTCAGAACTCGAAACAGCAAGCTGGTATACCACAGCGATGTGGCGTCGCCCGTTGGCTGAAGAGTCGTCGCGGATGAAACCTAGTGGCTCCAACGATTGGGGGGAGATTTGTGAGCGTATCGGCTCAGGGATACGAAGCTCCTCGACGAGCTCCCTAAAGGCAGCGTCTCGTACCCCGAAATCGTCCTCGGACCAAAGAGTTCTATCGCGGAGTTCAGTGTGGCCCCCGAAACCGACACAACGCGCGCCCTTGAGGAGCGCATCTGCCCGGGTGTATCTCCCGCGATTGAATCCAAGAACACTGTCGCCGCAGATTACAACAACGTATGTGATAACTTGGCGCGACGACTCGGTACGCTCGGCCAACTCCCGGCGAATCCAGGTGCCCTGTCCCGACTTGAAGACGCTGTCGAACAGGGCCGTACTCCAAGCAGTAGCGCCCTGGAAGTTCCAGTGAGCATCAATCAGGGCCGTTGGTATGACAGCGACGTGCTCGTCGTCTCGCCCTTCGACGGGAGGCCGTACCGAGGGCGTCTCAGACAATCGTGGGCGCGTGTGCTGCTGGATCGGCAACTCGTCTATCCCCGGCGCTGGCAGACGGTCAGAACGCGAAGGGGCAAGTTGCGACCGAAGAACGAATCTCCCCGGCGCTACTCGCGCGAAGTCGGACTGCTCGCCGTGGAGATGGATGTCAACGGTGATCTTCGACTTGAGCGTCTGTGCGGGCGTGCGTCCGCGAAGGTCATCGGGCACCAACTTCAGGCGCACCGCAGACTCCCAGATTTCCCGCACCGTCATCGGCCGCCCGTGTGACAACCTCAAGACGTCCCGAGCGATCTCGAGGAAGACGCTTCTTTGGCTCGTCACACCCGACTCCAG
This sequence comes from Propionicimonas sp., assembly GCA_036770475.1. Lineage (GTDB taxonomy): Bacteria > Actinomycetota > Actinomycetes > Propionibacteriales > Propionibacteriaceae > Propionicimonas. The sequence goes on from DAIPJC010000001.1 coordinate 148,434, forward strand.
TTGCGAGACTGCAGGTGAGCCGCAAGCGCGGCGTGCTCGGTGAACAACAGGTACTCCTGTCGAGTCTCCCGTGCGCGATCCTTATACCCAAGCCCCTGTCGGTAACCATGCTCGTACGCCACTAGGCCGATGTCGAGATAGCGTTCGAGTCCGGGGCATCGAGAGTCGACCGAGAGCATCACTCGGATGCCCCTCTTGACAAGTGCCTGCAGGGCGCATGCTAGGTCGTGGTGATCGTGGTCCGTGAATGGAAGCTCTGAATATCGGTTGAAGACTACTTCGGTCCCAGATCCCGCATAGGGGGGATCGCAATAGACGACGTCTCCGGGTCTGGCTTCGTTGAGCGTACCCCGGAAATCGTTCGGGCGAAGCGCTGCGCGGCGAAGTAGCGTGGCGACCTCGCTCAGCTCGGTCTCACCCGGAAGCCAGGCGGACGTGCGGCCCGAGAATGGCACGTTGAAGACGCCCGCCCTGTTTACTCTCCACATGCCTCCGTACGATGTGTGATTAAGATAGATGAAGCGCGCCGCAACACCGACCTCGCTATCAGGCTGAAATGCGCGCACCGAGTTGTAAGTCTCGCGGTCAGGCTGCCACTTCTGAAGAGCCTTCGCAACGGCGATAGGTTGAGCGGCCACAACCCGATATGTTGTCATGAGGAGTGCGTTCGTGTCGCCGAGGATGGCCGTCTTCGGCTCGGCTCGGAAGAAAAAGGAACCGCCCCCCGCGAATGGCTCAATAAGCCGCTCGCCGGGAGACAGTGCGGCGACCAGCGTAGGCGAAAGCCACTGCTTTCCGCCGGCCCATTTGAGGAGTGGCCGCACCGCCTAATGCCCAGTCCAGAGTTGAGGCTCCGCAGAGGCTCGGTAAGCCAGAAAGGCCCTCAGCGCCTTTGCGCTCTGCGAGAGTTCAACCTTCGCGGCGAGGCCGTGGACGTCCACAATCTCTGCGTATGTGAGGCCCTCCGGGTTGCCCTCCGCCGGAATGAAGATTGTGTCCCAATAGAAAGGGCGACCGCCTCGGGGCTCGGTTGCCAGGCGTCCGGAGGTCTCCCCCGTGAACACACTGATGTTCGATCCATCGCAGTAGCCAACGCAGGCCCTCGCAACTGCCTCACGTCCGGCGGAACCCGTCTCGTGGAGGAAGTTCGCTCCGAGCGTGTTCCACATCGGCTTGGTCAGCCCGCCTGGGTAGCTGGCAGTCAGAAACTCCGAGAACACAAGTCCAGCGTGCTCGACGATGACGGGTATGTGAAGCGCTTCGTAGGCTCGCCGTGCCTCGGCTCGCACCATGGCCTCAAGGCTGGCCGTCAGGTCTTCCTGGATTTCGATTCGAGAAATTCGAAAATCGAACGACTCGCCAATTGCGAGTCCCTCGAACAGTTGAAGCTTAAGCACTTCAAGTTCTGCGAGCTTGTAGTCCGACGCGGTGTTGTAGGTGATCGTCTTCATGCGATTATGTCTTCAAGCGCTTCAGCCGCGCTGCTGGTGGGATTAAGCGAGTCAATCGGCACGATCTCAATGTTCCGGGAGCGGAAGAGGCGGTGCTCGAAGTCGGATGGGTCGGGTAGCAGGATGTAAGCCCTCTTGCCGTCAGGCGATTCGGGGAGCGGGCCCCATCCCTCATTGATGGTTCGGAAGAGATAGGACACGTTGTAGTCCCTGAAGCTGTATCCGATGAAGAGTAGCGCCCGGGCGACAAGGTCCGACTGGAAGCGCTTGTCCTCCATGGTGAGGAACTTCATGCGCCCGTCATAGTCGTTCTCTGAAAGAACCATCTTGCTGGGAAGATTGAGGTCGCCGTGGAACTTGACGACGTCTACAGAGGTCGATTCCGGATCATCGATGTACTTCCGAACCTGATCCTCTTCGATCGTTATTCGCGCATACCGCCGTCCTGCCAGTTCCAATGCGCGTTCGATGAAGTTGTCGTAGTTCGTTGTGTAGACCGTCCGGCATCGGTCCATCTTCGCCAACGCCTGCAGGATCGGAGAAGCCAAGAGTGCGTCGTCTGGTGGACTCATGCTGGCGCGGAACCAATCGCGCAGTCTCATAAGGCCATCTTCGCCAGTCCTCAAGCGGAAGTACTCGAGGATTTGAAGGTCCGTCCCCCTCGACCGCAACAGGTCCGGATCATGTCCGAGTTGGCGCGCGGCCTCGTCGACGAGCGCACTCCAGGAGACGCCGTGCCGAGCTCCGCCCTCCCAGGTCACGGACAGGGACACGCCAGCCCCGACGAAGGGGATCAGCCGACCCTCCCTGTAGAGCGCCCGCAAGCTTGTCGGTACCGCGGCCATTAGCACTCGGGCTTTCGTGCGGCGATCCGGGTCATCGAGTGATAGTGAGGAATTCCGTTATGGGGGTGCGTCTCGTGCAGAAGGGTGTCCGTGGCGAGCTCAATGTCCCACCCCGAGAAAGCATCGATGTAGGTCGCGTGAGGGAGTAGAAGCGGACGGAAGCCCGGGTGTGCGCTGAGATCATGTGGCCCGTCGTTGAAGGCAACAACGACGGCAGCCCCACCCGTCGACGTTGCGGCTCTAATTGCCGCGAGAAGATTGTGGGCGGTTGGCTCGTCAGGCATGCAATGCAGAAGGCCGTAGGCGACGACCAAGTCATAGCTCTGCGGTACCACCCAAGAGAGATCGCGGACGTCGCCGACGCGCCAGCGAACCGACGCCGACGGGTAGAGCTCCTTTGCGTGGGCAATGGCGGTGGCGGACAGGTCAATCGCGTCCACGGAGCATCCGAGGGCGGCAAGCCAGGCTGCGTTCTTGCCCTCGCCACATCCAAGATCGAGAGCGCGAAGAGCCCTTATAGGCCGTCGCGCATGCAAGCTAAGCAGGACCGATCCCGGCTCTGTGCCCCAGACGCACGGACAGGCGCGATATGCCCCTTCGTAGCCGCCGAGCAGGTTGACGTCTTCGTCCGGGGCGAGATGATCATCCGCCTGAGCGCGCACCATGCCGGGACTCTATCGTCCGGAGGGGTGGTCCCGGCGGGCACACACCGCTTCGGTCGCAAGGGCTAGTCCAGGGTGGTGGGCGGCGATCAGCGGGCTGTGTTGGCGGCCTCGATGTGCTTGCTTGGGTCGCTCGCTGGGGCGCTGGCCGTTCAGTCGCGCCCGCCGCTCAATGCGGGTATACAAGCTGTGACAGACCCTCAGCGATCATTTGGTCCCTTCCCTTCGCTGTGTGCTGGTAGAGCAGCGCGGCGTTCGCCGTGGAGTGGCCCAGGCGAGCCTGCAGATCGGCGAGCGTCGCGCCCTGTTGGGCAGCCATCACGGCTCCGGTGTGGCGGAGATCGTGAAAGCGAAGGTCTGGCCGTCCGGCGATCTCAGCGGCCTTCTTGAAGTAGCCAGTGATGGTGGAGGGCCACTGCTGGCGTCCGTTGGCGGCGGGGAAGAGCAGACCCTCTTGGCCGGGCGCCGCGAAGCTCTCCAGGTGCTCCTTGATGATCGGGATCAGGTGCGGCGGGATGGCGACGTCGCGGATGCCGGCCTCCGACTTCGGCGGCTCGACCTGGATCTTGCGGTTCACCCAGACCACGCCGCGGCGCACCTGGATCACGCCGGTCCAGCGGCCGCTGACGTGGCGGAGCTTGATGTCCTTGCGGCGCAGCTCGGCGATCTCGCCGTAGCGCAGCGCGCACCAGGACGCGAGCAGCACCATCAGCTTCCACTTCTCCGGCATGTTCTCCACGATCACGTCGAGTTCCTCGATCGAGGCGGGCTCGAGCCGGCGACGCTTCGGCTGGTAGCCGGCACCGCGGATGTGCACCGGGCTGGCCTCGATCAGGTCCTCGTCGACCGCGCTGTTCATGATCGCCCGCAGCAGCCCGTACGCCTTCGAGTTGGCCCGCGGGGTGTCGCCGTTGCCCTCCAGCGTGTCCTCGTACCAGCGGCGCACCGCACCCTTGGTGATGTCCCGCAGCCGCATCCGTCCGAACGTCGGCACCAGATGATGCTCCAGCGTCGCCTCGTAGTTGGCCCTCGTGGTTGCCCGCAGAGGTTCGCCCTTGTCGGTGCGGCGCTTCGCAATCCACTTCTTCGCGTAGGTCTCGAAGTCTGGGGTCTTCGCCGTGACGCGCGCCTTCTCGGCGCGAGCCTTCGGAGGAGACCACTCGTTGGCCTCGATTAGCTTGCGCTCCTCGTGGAGCCAGCCCTCGGCGTCGATCTTCGCCTGGAAGGTGGTCGGTGCGACGTGTCTCAGCAAGTCCGGGCCGGTGTAGACCGCCTGGTGGCGGCCGGACGCAAGCTTGCGGATCGAGCCGAACTCTCGGCGTTCGCGGCCCATCCGAGCCTCCGATCCTTATTGCACGACGTGCGCCTATCGTGCAATAAGAGGGGTCTCTGGTGCAACCTTCTGGCCTGTTGCGGTCCGCTCGTCCAGACGTAAGATGCCTAGTGAACAAGCGGTAGAACGCTGGTGGGGCGGGCGGGGCTCGAACCCGCGACCCAGGGATTATGAGTCCCCTGCTCTGACCGGCTGAGCTACCGCCCCGGAGCGTTCGTGGCCAACGTAGCGAGTCGGGTTCGGGTGTGTCCAAGTGGAATCGAGGCTGCGGCGCGTCCGTTTGTGTGGGCGGTGGGTCTGGAGCGGGTACCGTTCTCGAAACAGACCCACCGCTTGAGCCGGAAGCAGTTCATGGACATCCTTCAGCTGGTCATCTGGGTCGTCACCGCGGGCGGCCTGATCGGACTGGCACTCGCCTTCTTCAAGAGCGAGCGGATCGGCGTCCGGCTCGGCGCACTCGGGGCCTTCGCGGTCTTCTACTTCGCGATGCTGCTGTGGGGTCCCGTCGACGCGACCTGGGGCAATCTCGCCATCGGCGGCGTCGTCGTGATCGCCCTCATGTCACGAATGAGGAAGCCGGACGCCGACAAGGCGCATGCAGAGAGGCCATCGAATGACTGAGCCGACCGACCGGGAGCAGCCCGAGGTCGCCGACAACCTCGAGGCTGTCGCGGTGAACCTCATCACCTCCCTCATCCAGGAGATCTTCGCCGATCTCGATCCCGTCCAGCTGGTCGAGGCTGGGGCTCCTGAGCTGTCCGCCGAGGACCGGCGAGCCGTTGCTGACCTCATCGACGGTGCCCTTGTTGAACTCGAGGTGGATTTCAGCGGGCACGAGCACTGAGGGTGTTCTTGTTGGGTCGGGTCTCGACTCGGCGATGAGTGGACGTGGCAGCGGCCCTTCGTGACGCTCGCTTCGCTCGCTTCTCAAGGACCGTCAAACAGCCGAAGAGCATGAGGATCAGAGGTAGCGCAGGAGGGTCTGGGCGTTGCGGACGGCGTGGCCGTCCCAGTCGTTGTTGAAGTAGGCGTAGACGTCGCGTCCCTGGGCTAGCCACTCGCGGGTGCGGGCGGCCCACCAGCGCATGGACGCGTCGTCGTAGCTGCCGCCATAGAGGTGTTGGTCGTCGGGGCCGTGGAAGCGGACGTACACGAACGAAGCCGTCGCACGCAGGATGCACGGCAGCTTTGCACCGCTCATCACCACGTACGCCGCGCCGTGGCGCTCCAGCAGGGCGAACACCTCCTCCACGTGCCAGGATCCGTGTCGGAACTCCACCGCCACGCGCCATTTCTTCGGCAGCGCGCCGAGGAACCAGTCCAGCCTCGCGTCGTCCCTCGGCATGCCGGGAGGCAGCTGGAACAGCACGACGCCGAGCCGGTCCTCGAGGAGGTCGAGACGCTCGCGCATCCTCGCGATCCAGGGCTCCGGCTCGAACAGTCGCTTCGCGTGCGTCAGTGCCCTCGGCGCCTTCACCGTCAGTTCGAAACCCGGCGGCAACCTCCGCCGCCACGACCGGAACGACGCCTCACCCGGCCAGCGGTAGAAGCTCGCGTTCAACTCCACCGTGTCGAACAGGTGGGATGCGTAGAACTCCAGACGCTTCGCGTCCGGCACGTCGGGCGGGTAGATCGTGCCGCGCCAGCTGTCGTACACCCAGCCGGACGTGCCCACCCGCGCTCGCGGCGCCCCGTCCATCGCCATCACCTGCACCTCCCGCCACAGCAGTACCCAGGCCGGGCCTTTTGGCAAGATGGGCGTGTGGAGGAGCAGGAGAACGGGCTCATGGCCCGGCTCGACGGTGCCTTCTTCGTGCTCGCGGGGCTGGCCGCGGTCTACCTCGCCTACCTCACGCTGCGCGAGGGCATCGCGCCCGGCTGGCCCATGCTGCTCGTCATCGTGTTCTGGGTTCTCGTCGCCTACCTGGTCCTGCCGCGCGTCCACCGCATCCTCAGCCGGGTCTACGTCCCCGACTACTTCATCGGACGCACCCGTACCGCGGACGGGATCCTCGGCGACCCCGTCAACCTCGCCCTGATGGGCACCTCACGACAGGTCCACCACGCGCTGCAGGCTGCCGGGTGGACGCGCGCCGACGACCTCACCCCGCGCACCGGCTGGCGCATCGTCACCAGCACGCTGAGCCGCCGCAGCTACCCGGCGGCGCCGGTCAGCCCGCTGTTCCTGTTCCGCCGGCAGCATGACTTCGCCTACCAGCAGGAGGTCGCCGGCAGTCCGTCACGGCGGCACCACGTCCGCTTCTGGAAATGTCCGTCCGGCTGGTTCCTGCCCGGTGGCGTCGCGGTCGACTGGCTCGCCGCCGGTACCTATGACCGCAGCGTCGGACTGTCCCTGTTCACGCTCCAGATCACCCACAAGATCGGCGAGGACGTGGACCTCGAGCGCGACCACGTCGTCAGTACCGTCACGTCCGCGAGCGGCGCCGTGTCCGTCCGCGTGCTGCCCGACTTCTTCACGGGCTACCACTCCCGCAACGGCGGGGGAGACCTCATCGAGACCGACGGAAACCTGCCCATCATCGACCTGACCGGGCTGGACGTCCCGGTTGCGGAGACCTGGATGGAAACCGAACCGGACGTGCGGATCAGCCGACCTGTCCAGACCGTCGTGGGAGCGCTGATGACCTCGGTCCGCGGCGTCGTCTATGGTGCGCTCGCCGGCCTCGCCTTCCTCGGCTCGGACGCGGACCTGGGCGGCGTCGAAGGGGCGGCGATTGCGCTGGGCGTGGTTCTCTCCCTCGCCGGTGTGGTGGACCTCGGGCTCGCCTGCGCCACCTTCTTCGGGCGCAACTGGGCGCGATTGTTCCTGTGTGCGTCCAGCCTGCTCAGCGTCGGTTCTGTGCTGGTCGAGCGGCTGGCGGGGGACCTCGTCGGGCCACTGCACGAGGGACTCGTGCCGCTCGCCACCAGCGTGCTCATCCTGCTGGCACTGTCCAGCGACGCGGCGCGCGAATACGCGCTCGGCCGGCGGAGCGGACGGCGGATCGGCAGGGCCGCCAGGCCTGAGCTGGGTGGCGGCGGCCCTTCGTGACGTTCGCCTCGCTCGCTCCTCAGGACCGTTGAGTGAGAGTCAGCGGACCACCATGGCGAGGCCGCCAAAGGCGGGGAGTTCGACGGTGAAGCCGCCGAGGGCGTCCACGTCGTCCACCTTGCGGCGCGTGGCGAGATCGGTCACGCGGCCGGGCGGGATGTGCTCGGACTGCACGCGTCCCGTGATCCGTTCCGGTCCGAAGTTCAGCGCCGTGATCTGCACCAGCCCCGACTCCAGCCGGCTGATCATCACCAGCATGCTCTTCCACGGCACGTCCGGGACGTCGATCAGCGTCCCTGTCGCGATCCCCGAGCGCTTGCGCAGCTTCAGCACCTCGGCCAGCCGGGACGCGAATGACGTCGGGTTCTCCAACTGCTCGGGCAGCGGGCCGTAGAGCGCCGTCGCCACCGGCATCCCGGACGCCGACTTCTTCGCGTCCGGTGCCGTGCCCATCAGGTCGTACGCCCCCCGCTCGATCCAGCGCGTGTCGCCCGTCCCGATCAGCGGACGCACCTTGCTGCGCTCCAGCGGCAGCGCTCCCACGAGGTCCCATCCGGACAGCGCGAACACTCCCGGCTGCCACGCGTTGTACATGCACAGCAGCAGGTGTGCGCTCACGATCCGGCGGACGTCGGCGTCCGTGATCGCCTCCAGATCCGTGATGCCCAGCGAGGCGGTGATCACCGAAGCCGTCGTGCACGCGATGCCGTTCTGCACGAACAGCGCGTTGTACGGCGCCGTGTCCCCGGTCAGCTTCAGCCGCATCGTCTCCCGGACGTACTCCGCCAGTTCCCCGCCGGTCGTCTCGCCGCCGCCAAGCTGGTAGGTGTCGTCCCGGTGCGGTCCGGCGAAGTGCACGAGTTCGTAGGTCAGCTCGTCGTGGTTCTGCAGCGCGTGCACGAGGGACGCCTGGTCGACCCCGATCCGCAGGGCCTCCCGCAGCGCCAGCCGCAGGAACTCCGTGTCGGCCGTGGCCAGCGCGAACTGGTACGCGGGCCGGGTGACGAAGTCGTAGGAGAGATCGGGGCCCACCGCGCTCGTGCTCTTGATGTCGTCCATCGACAGGTTCAGCTCCTGGAACGTGAACCCGCCTACCTTGCGCACCATCGAGCCGATCAGCTGGTTGGCGGCCTGGCTCAGCGGATGCCCCTCCGACCAGCCGGGGCCCGCGTCCACGGACTTCTCCACGCCAAGGAAGCCGTTCGCGTCCAGCCGCAGGCCGCCGGAACCCAGGTCGAGCAGCGAGTGCAGCGCGTCGCCCATCACCAGCCGCATGCCGGCGAACGTCGGGTCCAGCCAGTTGATCGTCGGCTGGCCGTCCTTGAAGTAGTGCAGGTAGACCCAGCGGCGCAGGCGTCCCTTGTAGTCCCAGATCGGGGGAGTCACCGACCAGTTGGTCTCCTTCACGCCCGGCTCGTAGAAGATCACCCGCTGCAGTGCGCCGATGATGTACCCGGCTTCCGCCAGCCGCCGCTCGGCCTCCGGGTCGAGGTTCACCGAATCCCTGCCCTCGGGGACGTCGGGGAGCAGGTCCCACGCCTCCTCGGGGATGTCGATCATGTGATAGATGCCCGGGTAGTCCAGGTAGTTCAACTCGGCGAGCCGGAAGTCGGGGCCCTTGCCGGTGTGGCCGGGCACGATGTCGTCGAGGATCGTGCCGTGCCGCCGTCCGGCGTTCGCGCACATCGCGCGGAACTCCTCCTCGGTGCCGAACACCGGGTCGATCTGCATGCTGATCCGGTCGAAGTGTCCGTCGACGCTGGGCGTCGGCTCCCAGCCGCTGATGCCTCCGGCGAGCTTGAGGGGTCCGGTGTGGATCGCCTCGATCCCGATCTTCGCGAAGGCCGTCCACAAGTCCTCCGCGCCCAGGGCGCCGAGGAACGACTGGCCGGGCCCGGTGATGTGCGAGAGCGGGTAGGCCGTGTACCAGACGGACGCCTGGCGCACCGCGGCGCGCGGGTCCGGGTGCGCGTACGGTCCCGTCCACATCGCGTGGTGGCCGGCGAGCTGGCGGCCGAGGACGGTGGCGTCGTGCAGCATCGACTGCTGCTCCAGCCAGTCGACGTAGGCGGGGTTGCGTCCGTCCGGTTCGAAGGGCGGCATCGGGACGACGTCGACCGTCGCGCGCCGCTTGGCCTTCGGCCGGAGCCGTTCGGGACGGGCCGCGTACGGCGTCGGCTCCAGCATGAACTCGATCGTGCGGTCCTCGTCCGGGACCTCGGGCTGCTCCTGCTCCGCGCTCACCCGGTAAACCTATTCCAGGTGACGCTGGGGCGACGAGAGGACGCGGACGCGATCGGAACAGGAGAGAATCAGGCATGCCTGATGCCCCTGCGCCCGCCAAGCGGCCCTTCGCGCTGGCGACGCTGGCCTCGGAGTCCGCCGTCTACGGCGTGGTGCTGGTGTCCGGCCTGATGGTGATCGTCGCCAATCAGTCCGACGCCGAGGCCGGCGAAGTGCTGCTGAAGGTGGTGGGCACGTCGGTGGTGTTCTGGCTTGCCCACGTGTACGCCGGCGCGGTCGCCGACCTCGGTCACGACCACGGCGAGGACGACCTCAGACGGCCCCGGCTCGTCCGGGCTCTGCGACACTCCGTCGAGCATTCCTGGGGGCTGCTCGTCGCAGCGGTCGTTCCCGCGGTCATCCTCGGGCTCGGCGTGGTCGGTCTGATCCGTCCAGAGGCCGCGATCTGGGGAACGCTGTGGGTGGACGTGACGATCCTCGCCTTCCTCGGTTACTGGGGTGTCTCCCGTTGGGACGGGCGGTGGTGGGCGCGCGTCCTGGGGGCGGCGGCCACGGCCCTGTTGGGTGTGGCGCTGATCCTGCTCAAGGCGCTGATCCACTGACGGAGGTCCTGCCCGGCCGGCAGGTTTAGCAGGCGCCGATCTGGGTATGGCCGCTCGCAGGAGCGATTGCTCCAGCGCAGATCGGCAGGTGGACGATGACCGCGGGACTCGTGCGGGAACGGGTGGAACTGGACGGTCGGCCGGGTTCGGTGGCGGAACGCAAGGGCTGGGGCGAGCTGGCGGTGAAGCTGCTCACCACCACCGATCACAAGGTGATCGGCAACATGTACTTCGTCACCGCGTTCCTCTTCTTCACCTTCGGCGGCCTGCTGGCCCTGGGGATGCGGGCGGAACTGGCGTATCCGGGCCTGCAGTTCATGTCCTACGCGACCTACAACGAACTGTTCACGATGCACGGCACGATCATGCTGCTGCTCTTCGCCACGCCGATGTTCGCGGGCTTCGCCAATGCGATCATGCCGCTGCAGATCGGGGCTCCGGACGTCGCGTTTCCCCGCATGAACGCCTTCAGCTACTGGCTGTACCTGCTCGGTGCGCTCGTGGTGGTGAGCGGGTTCCTGAGCCCTGGCGGCGCGGCGGCGTTCGGCTGGTTCGCCTACACGCCGCTGTCGAACGCGATCAACTCTCCGGGCGTGGGTGGCGACCTGTGGGCGATGGGCCTGTATATGACGGGACTGTCCACGATCCTGGGCTCGGTGAACTTCGCCGCGACGATCATCACGATGCGGGCGCCGGGCATGACGATGTTCCGGATGCCCATCTTCACCTGGAACATCCTGGTCACGTCGCTGATGGTGCTGATCGCGTTCCCCGTCCTGGCGGCAGGGTTGCTGGTGCTGGAGTCGGACCGGAGGCTGGGGACGCACATCCTCGACCCGTCCACGGACGGGGCCATCCTGTGGCAGCACCTGTTCTGGTTCTTCGGCCACCCCGAGGTGTACATCATCGCCATCCCGTTCTTCGGGATCATCACGGAGATCCTGCCGGTGTTCAGCCGCAAGCCGGTCTTCGGCTACATCGGACTGGTAGGGGCGACGCTGGCCATCGGCGTCCTGTCGATGTCGGTGTGGGCCCACCACATGTTCGTGACCGGTGCCGTGAACCTGCCGTTCTTCTCGCTGCTCTCCTACATGATCGCGGTGCCGACCGGGGTGAAGTTCTTCAACTGGATCGGGACGATGTGGGGCGGAGCCCTGAGTTTCGACACCCCCATGATCTGGGCGATCGGATTCCTCACCACGTTCCTCTTCGGTGGCTTGAGCGGGGTGATCCTGGCGTCCCCGCCCCTGGACTTCGCGGTCTCCGACACCTACTTCGTGGTCGCGCACTTCCACTATGTGGTGTTCGGGACAGTCGTGTTCGCCACCTTTGGCGGGTTCTACTACTGGTGGCCGAAGTTCACCGGCCGGATGCTGGACGAGCGGCTGGGCAAGTTCCATTTCTGGCTGCTGTTCATCGGCTTCCACACCACCTTCCTCGTGCAGCACTGGCTCGGGGTCGAGGGCATGCAGCGGCGGATCGCGGACTACCTGCCCGGGGAGGGGTTCACCCTGCTGAACCAGATCTCGACCGTCGGCGCGTTCCTCCTCGGCATCTCGATGCTGCCGTTCCTGTGGAACGTGTGGATCAGCCGCAAGGCGCCACTGGTCAACACCAACGACCCGTGGGGTTGGGGTCGGACGCTGGAGTGGGCGACCAGTTGCCCGCCGCCGAGGTTCAACTTCGATCAGATTCCGCGGATCCGTTCGATCTCGCCCGCCTTCGACGTCATCCATCCGGCCCTCGATGAGGACGACACACCCACTCAGGACAAGCTGCAGGACCTCACCTCCACGCCGCGTACCGAACTTTGAGGAGTCGCTCTGTGCGATTGGAGCAGGCAATCACAGTCGACATCGCCGCGCGGCCGGAACGTGTCTGGGCGGTGCTGGGCGATGTCGAGCGCTGGCCGGACTGGACGCCGAGCATGACGTCGGTGCGGCGGCTCGACGACGGCCCCTTGCGCGAGGGGAGTCGGGCGACGGTCAGCCAACCGCGCCTTCCTGAGGTCGACTGCGCAAATCCGGTCATGCCCGTGCTGCTCGGCCGCATCCGGGGCTTGGGCATGCCTGTCTTGCCGGGAAGTCCAGCGCACACCTAAGGTGAATGCGTTCAGTGAACGCGTTCAGGGGGCGTTGTGGGGAGAGCAGAGGCCAAAGCAGAGTCTGAGCGCAGAGTCGTGGCAGCTGCTGCGGACCTGTTCACGCGGCAGGGATATGCGACGACGACGATCCCGCAGATCGCTGCGACCGCGGGGGTCTCGGTGGGCACAGTGGCGGGTGTCGGGTCGAAGGATGCGCTGTTCCTGCGGGTGTGGGAGGAGGCATCGACCGCCGCTTCACTGGGCATGTTGGCCGACGCGAGGCAGGCGTCCGGGTCGTTGACCGACCGGGTGTGGAGCTACGTCGGCAGCTTGGTGGAGTCGTCGATCGCGTTGCCGGACGGTCTGCGCGACTACTTCGTCGCCTACGTGCGCGAGCGGGATCACGCCGAGAACCAGGCGCGGCTGGCTGAGGTCGTGGCTGCGATCCGTGGGCTGTTCCCCGCTGACGAGCTGCCGCCGGAGGCGTCGCCGGCCGGGCTGGCTGCCTGGACGATCTGGCTGTCGTTATCGTCGGTGTGCTTCGGTCTCGCGGCGACGTCGATCCCACCGGAGGAGGCGCGTCGACTGATGCGCGCGGTTGTCGAGGCGCAGTGCGCACCGTTCGAGGGTCGAGGGAGAAGCCAGTGAAGGTCACGCTGGTCAGTTACGGCAGTCTGGGCGATGCCATCCCGTTGGTCGCTCTGGCGCTCGGACTGCAGCAGGCAGGCCACCGGCCGGTGATCGTGGCCGAGCGGGGTGCGGGCGTCCTGGCTGCGGAACACGGGCTGGAGTTCCATGCCCTGGCCGGGGATATCGCCGAGTTGATGCGACCAGGGGCGCCCATCGCTCAGGCCGTCGAGGCCGGCCACCTGACCCTCGGATCGTTCGTGGATTATCGGCGGGCCGACCGGGGCTGGCTGGAGACCATCGGCGAGGCGGCGTCCGGGTCGGACGTGGTGCTGGGGATGCCCGTGGCCGGCTACCACGCCCTGGCGGTTGCTGCCGAGATCGGCGCGCGTCCGGTGATCGGGGAGTTGCAGCCGCTCGCTCCGACGCGCGAGTTCGCCCCCTCCGGGCTGGGCGACGTGCGCCTGCCGCGGGCTCTGAACCAGATGCTCGGGCGGGTCGTGGATGTCGCTGGCTGGGCGACGATCGCACCCTCGGTCAATCATGCCCGGCGAGAGCTGGGGCAACCAAGGATCGGGAACCCCACGCGCGGCGCCAGGCGGCTCGGCGCCTGGTCACCGACCGTCGTCCGGCAACCCGACGACTGGCCCTCCACCATCTCGGTGACCGGGGCCTGGCGGCTGCCCACCCCGGCGGGTTGGAGTCCCGACCCGGCGCTCCAGGCGTTCCTGGACGCAGGTGAGCCGCCCGTCTATGTCGGGTTCGGGTCGATGCCGACCTTCTCGGGAACCCACGCGCTGATGGACGCCCTGCTGACCGGCCTGGCCGGTCACCGGGTCATCCTTGCGGCAGGCTCCACCGGTGAAGAGCCGGCGTCCGACGACGTGTTCGTCACGGGGTTCGTGCCCCACGACTGGCTGTTCCCGCGCTGCGCCGCGATCGTCCACCACTGCGGCGCGGGCACCACCCATGCCGCGCTGGCGTCCGGGACACCCTCGATCCCGGTGCCGTTCACCCTCGACCAGCCGTTCTGGGCACGCCGGCTGGAAAGCCTCGGTGTCGCATCCCCGCTCCTCGAACCTCGGCGCCCCGACCCGGACGCCGTCCGCGCCGCACTGGCAGCTGTCCAGACGAGCCGCGTCCGCGAACCAGCCATGGCCCTCGCGCGCCAAATAGCCGTCGAAGACGGCGTCCGAACCGCGGTAGCCGCCATCGAGGATCTGTCCGGATGAGTTCCCGCAGACGCGATTGGCAGGTGGCTGTCGTGAGGCGAACGAACGCGAGCGTGGTCTAGATTCCCGTCGGTTTGGCCCGCTTTCGCTCATTTTGGTGAAAGGTGTAGCTGTGCTGGGAATCGCGAACCGGGGGATCGGTCGACCGTGAGCGGGCCTGGGTCCGGTGTGCCGGTGGTGTTGGAGTCGGTGACGAAGCGGTATGTGCTGGGGGATGGTTCGGCTCTGGTGGCTGCTCGTGACGTGAGTTTCGAGGTGGCGGCGGGGGAGTCGGTGGCGTTGACGGGCACGTCGGGGTCGGGCAAGTCGACGCTGCTGCATCTGGTGGGTGCGGTCGATACTCCGGACGACGGCACGATCCGGGTGGGCGAGGTGACGGTCAGCGATCTTCGCGGACGGGCCGCGGCCGACTACCGCTCGACGATCGGCTTCGTGTTCCAGCAGTACTTCCTATTGCCCTCGTTGAGCCTGGTCGACAACGTGTGCGCCCCGTTGATGGGACGCAGGCGCGTCCGGGACATTCGTGGCAAGGGGATGGCGCTGCTGGATTCGGTGGGGTTGGCGGAGCGGGCACACGCGCTGCCTTCGGAGTTGTCGGGTGGCCAGCAACAGCGGGTTGCGATCGCGCGGGCGTTGATCGGGGATCCTGGCCTGTTGCTGGCGGACGAGCCGACGGGGAATCTGGATTCGGCGACCGCAGAGGAGATCATGGGCTTGTTGGATCGTCTGCAGCTGGATCTGGGTCTGACGATGGTGATTGCTACTCACGACGTCCACTTGGCGGCGTGGTGTGATCGGCGGCTGTTGGTCAGCGATGGGCGAGTGCGGGAGTCGTTCCTGGACGAGCGTTCTCAGCCGCGCCTATCGGTTCGAGCGTAGGCAGGGGTTGTGCGGTCGTGAGTCTTCTGCGCTATGCCTTCAACGAGCTTCGAGGCCGTTTGAGCAGGACGATTCCGACCCTGCTGGCTTCGGTGCTGGCGGTGTCGTCGTTCGTGGTGTTGACCGGGACGGTGGAGCGGCAGCGGCTGGAAGTTACCCAGTTGGTCGAGGCGAACGCTCGCGGCGCCTACGACATTCTCGTGCGCCCGAAGGGGGCCACGAGCGACATCGAGGCGTCCCAGCAGATCGTCCGCGAGGACTACCTGTCGGGCGTGTACGGCGGGATCACGCTGGGCCAGGTGAAGCAGATCCAATCGATTCCCGGTGTGGAGGTGGCGGCGCCGATCGCGATGCTCGGCATCACCTGGGTGACCCGCTACTTCACGATCGACATGGAGAAGGCTCTGAACGGACGTGACCGTGTGCTGCTGCGGTTCTCGGTCCACGACCGAACCCGGAACGGGACGGTCCAGGCCCAGTCCTACGCGGGCTATTTCTACCTCACCCGGAGCAAACTCGTCCGCACCGGAGACACGCCCCAGGAGGCGGTGGAGAAGATCTCCGGCAAGCCGGCCACGGTGTGCCTGGACTTCGACCCGCTTCCCGACGATCCGACCTCCTCGGTGAACGACCCGGCGGCGCGTTGGCGCCCGGTGTGTCAGTCCACCCGGGACAAGTCCAGCGCCCCCGCGGTCGTCGCCCTGAGCTATCCCCTCCTGGTCGCCGCGGTCGACCCGCAGGCGGAGGACCGGCTGCTCGGGCTCGACGCGGCGACGACCAGCGGGCGATCGCTCGACACCACTTCGAAGAAGGACTACCGGACGGTGGTGGACGAGGGGGCCAGCTATGTTCCCGCCGTCATGTCCAGCCGGTTCGACGCGGACTACCAGTCGAGCCTGACGGTGGATGCCCTGCCTGATTCGCTGCTCGAGCCGCTGCTCGCAGCCCGGACGAACACGCAGCGTCGCAAGCTCGTGACCGAGACGCGCGGCACCCCGGCCGGGGCACCCGTGGTCAAGGACGCCACCACGGAGTACGTCGCGGCCGTGCGCGAGTTCGCGGACGCGTCGGCGAAGCAGCCTTCGCGGGTGTACGTGTCCGCGTTGTGGCAGACCGGCCAGATCCGCTACACGGCCGCCGATGGCGTCCTGCACCCGGTCCAGGTGCCGACCACGTCGGAGGTGTGGCAGGAGAAGGACTGGAGCGACTACATGTCGGTGCCGGTCTCGGTCGCCGACACGTCCTACCGTGAGGTGACGGTGAACCCGCGGATCAGTCGCGAGAGCACCTCGGTCTTTCTGAACGTGATCGGACAGTTCGACCCGACCAGAGTCCATGCCGGCGACAACCCGTCGGGGCTGTTGGGCAGCTACTCGCCTGAGCCGCTGCTGGCTGCCGATGCACCGAGTTCCTCTGTGCTGGGCGGCCAGCGGCTGCGCAGCGACCTCAACCCGGCCGGTTACGTCCAGAACCCACCGGCTCTGCTGGTGAGCCTGGACGCCCTGGACAGCTTCTACGCCTCCTACAAGGGACTCAACCAGACCGCACCGGTCAGCGCCGTCCGGATCCGGATCGCCGGGGTGACCGGAGTCGATCCGGTCAGTCGGGAACGAATCCGGGTCGCGGCCGAACAGATCCACCAATTGACCGGGCTGGATGTCGACATCACCCTGGGCAGTTCCGTCACCTATCGCACGGTGACCCTGCCTGCGACGACGATGGGTACGCCGGCCATCCAGCTGAAGGAGGCCTGGGTCAAGAAGGGTGTGGCCGTCGCGATCTCCGACGCCTTGGACACCAAGTCGCTGGCGCTGTTCATTCTGGTGGTCATCTCAGCGGCCTTGACGGTGGCGATTGCGGCCACGGCGTCGGTGCGGGCGCGGCATCGGGAGTTGGCGATCCTGTCGTGTCTGGGCTGGCGGCCGGGACGGCTCCGCGGTCTCGTTCTCACTGAGGCTCTCGTACTCGGGCTTGTGGCCGGAGTCGTCGGTGCGGCCGTGGCGGTTCCGGTGGGGCGGGTGTTCGGTGTTCCGGTGGATCCGTTGCGGCTGTGGGTCGCGGTCCCGATCGCGTGTGTGCTGAACGTGGGCGGGGCGTGGGCTGCGGCGGTGGACGCGGGTCGATCGGGTCTGCTCAGCTCGGTGAACGATGTGTCCGGGCTCGCTCGCCGGCTGCGGGTGAAGGCCGGAGGGCCGGTCGGTATCGGCATCAGCATGCTCGCGCAGCGGCCGCGGCACGTGGTGCTGGGTGGGACTGCTGTCGCGGTGGGTGCGGCGGCGGTGGCGATGGTGATGGAGGTGAACTGGACCTTCGCCGGGACTGTTGTCGGCAGCGTGCTGGGGGATGCGGTGGCGGTGCAGACCCACACGAGCGATCTGGTGGCTGTCGCCCTCCTGGCCGTGTTGGCGTTGATCTCGGTCGCGGTGGTGCTGTTCACCGGCGCGATTGAGGATGCGCAGGCGCTCGCCGCGCTGCGGGCGACGGGCTGGCGCGACCGCAGCGTCGTCGTCCTGATCACCTCACAGGGCGCGATCATCGGGCTGGTCGGCGCACTGGTCGGCCTGCTCGTCGCGGTCACGGTGATGGCCCTCGCGTTCGGCGCGAGCCCGGCCGTCTCGGCACTCCCCGCAGCAATCGTGCTTGCCGCAGCGGTGCTCGCTGCAGCCGCAGCCGCCCTCCCCGTTGCCCGCCGTCAGGCAGGCCGGTCACTGGCGGCGTCTCTCAGCGGATAGCCGAGGCTGGCTAGAGTCGGGCTGTGTGTGTGGAGGGGCAGCGCCTGGTCGTGATCCGCGGCAACTCGGGCTCGGGCAAGACGACGCTGGCGGGGGAGTTGCAGGCTGCCATGGGGCGCGGCACCGCCAACGTCGGGCAGGACCATCTGCGCCGCGTCGTCCTGCGTGAGCACGATCTTCCGGGTGGCGACAACATCGAGCTGATCGCCCAGACTGCTCGTCACTGTCTGGCCATCGGCTACCACGTGATCGTCGAGGGCATCCTCTATTCGGGCCACTACCGGCCGATGCTGCGCGACCTGCTCGACGGCCACGCGGGGCCATCGCATGTGTTCTACCTCGACATCAGCCTGGAGGAGACACTGCGGCGTCACGCTGGCCGCCCTCTCGCTGCGGAAGTCTCACCCGAGCAGCTGCGGCAGTGGTATCGACCGCGCGACGTGCTGGGCGTGCCAGGAGAGATCGTGCTGGACGCCACCCAGACCCCGCAGGAGACACTCGCCGTCCTGCGTCGCGACATCGGCCCGGTCACACCGCGCCCGGATGTCCCGGACGGGCGCTTCCTCTGAGAGCCGTGCCTG
Source organism: Propionicimonas sp. (assembly GCA_036770475.1). GTDB lineage: Bacteria > Actinomycetota > Actinomycetes > Propionibacteriales > Propionibacteriaceae > Propionicimonas. The sequence continues at coordinate 166,757 of DAIPJC010000001.1, forward strand.
CTGTCCAGGAGCTTTGGTGCGCGGAGGAGTTCCCAAGCCGTTGGTCGGGAGCATTACGCCAAGTCAGAAGCGATTTACCGCTGAGCTCCCCCGCCTGGACTCGAACCAGAACTGGGGGGCGACTTCCCCGTCTGGAACAGGGCTTGCCAATCAGCGGATGACTAGGTAAATCAGTGTCCAGATGGGGAGAAACGACGATTGCACAAGTAGGCAGAAATGGGCCTAATTCGGCTATGATGGTGCACGTATGGTGCACGACCGGGTCGTTGGAAGGATGCTCCCATGTCGCAGCGGCGCGGTTTTGGCAAGCTTCGCAGTCTGCCGTCAGGCAGGTATCAGGCTAGCTACGTCGGCCCCGACCTGCGGCGCCACAACGCGCCCACGACCTTCCAGACCAAGCTCGACGCCGAGGGCTGGCTGCGCGATGAGCACCGCATGATCGAGCGGGATGAGTGGACCGCGCCGAGGGTCCGTTCGCAGGTGAAGTACCGACCCGGCTCCACGCTGGATGATTGGGCACCCGAATGGCTGGAGGCCCACAAGCGCAGTGACGGGCAACCGCTGAAGGCGCGAACTCGCGAGCACTACCAGAATCTTCTGGACGGACGCATCCTGCCGCACCTGGGGCACCTGCCGATGCGATCGATCACGGAAGAGCAAGTGAGTCTGTGGCTCGATCGCGAACTCCCACAGAACACGCCGGTGGCTAACGCCCACGCCTATGCCCTGCTGGGGGAGATCCTCCGAGCCGCGGCGCGCAAGGATCCAATGATCAAGCCTCCAACAGTGGCCGGCGCCTCCAAGGCGAAGACGAAGCACAAGGCCGACCCGGCGACGCTCGACGAACTGAGCGTGATCATCGAGAACATGCCCGAGCGCCATCGGCTCGCGATCCTGCTGATGGCCTGGTGCGCGCTGCGGTTCGGCGAAGTGAGCGAACTTCGCCGACGCGATCTCGTCCTCAGCGGCGACAATCCCCGGATCAAGGTTCGCCGAGCCGTTGTCCTGGTCGGAGGGCAGCGTATCGTCACGACTCCCAAGAGCGAGGCTGGAGACCGGGACGTGACGATTCCGCCGCACCTCCTGGAGCCCATTCGGCAGCATCTGGACCAATTCACCGAAGCCGGGCCGGACGCCTTGCTGTTCACCGGGGAACGTGGCGGGCATCTCGCGCTCACGAGTTTCAACGGCAAGCCCGCCCGGCGCCGGCGGATCAAGGGCCGCATGGTCAACGAGTCGGCCTCCGGATTCTGCAAGGCCCGAGAGGCCGCCGGACGGCCCGATCTCCACATCCACGACCTCAGGCACACCGGTGCGGTCCTGGCGGCCCAGGTGGGTGCGACGCTGCCCGAACTCATGGAACGGCTGGGTCACTCGACCCCTGCTGCGGCCATGCGCTACCAGCATGTCGCGCGCGGTCGAGCGCGGGCGGTCGCGGACGCGCTCTCCGCTCTGGCCGCTGCCGGCGAGTGACCGGGCGATGATGTGCTCATCTTGGGATCTCGTGGAAAAGTCGCGACAGGTCTTCTGCTCGGACGCGGATGATGCGGCGACCGCAGCGAAAGGCGGGAAGGTCTCCGGACGCGACCCGGCGGCGGATCGTATCTGTGCTGACGGCATAGACGGCGGCGGCCTGTTGCAGGGAGAGCCATTGCGGCGCGGCCTGCCGGCGCTTTGTCGTCTTGCTCTGCGGTGCCATGGCTTACCTCTCGGTGGTATTCGGTCAGATGCTGATGCCGAGGCTGGGCCCGGACATTCTGGGTGGTTCGCGGTGGTGTCGTCGGGGTGGTCGGGGAGTGATGGTTTCCCAGTGTTCGGGCGGTTGAGGGATGTGTTTCTCGAGGGCGCGGATGCGGTAGTTGAGGGCGTCGGCGGGGTGTTCGTCCGGCAGGGGGCCTTGGTGCACGGCGATCTGGAGGAGCCGCCCGGCGCGGGCGTTGTCGTCCAGCTGGGCGAGTCGGGCGGCGAGGACGGGCAGGGCGGGGTCGCCGGCGAGGTCGGGTGCGGCCTGGAGGATTCTGGGTGTCCATTCGCGGATGCCGGCTTGTGCGGTTTCGAGCCGGCTGTCGAGGGCGCGTTGGTGGCGTGCTTCGGCGGGGGCCCGGCTGGCGGGCCCGGTGGGTCGCAGGTCGGTGTCGGCCACCTGGTGTGCTGCTCGCCATTGTTGGATGTCGGCGATCAGGTCGGGGTCGAGTCCGGGCAGGTTGGCCGTCCACCGGGGCGTCTCCTGCCGTGCGTGTTCTCGGACTTCCTGGCCGAGTTGGTAGGTGAGCTTGAACCGGTCGGACAGGTAGGTCTTCCATTCGGGCTGGTCGAGGAGTTGGCCGGGGATGCCGGGCAGCCAGGGCAGTGGTCCGACGGTGCGGCCCTGGGAGGCTTGGGTGGCGTCGAGTCGCCAGGTGAGCACGGCTGCCGGGTCGCGGGCGTCGTCGAGGCCGCCGTAGGCGTGCGCCTGGTCGAGGAGGTCGACGGGGTCGTGGCCGTTGGCCGCCCACAGCAGCAGGGTGCTGCGTAGTGCGGGCCAGGCATCAGCATCGGTGAGCTGGCGGGCTTCGCCGGCGGCGTCGATGGCGTCCTTGATGTGGTCGGGCACGACTTGTTCGGCGGCGAACCCGATCGCGTCCACATAGCAGTTCACGGCAGGCGCGAGCAGCACGGTGGGGTCGTCGGCTTGCCGGATGAGGGTGGTGGCGGAGGCGGGCTGCTCATCGCGTCCGATGATGTGTTCGAGGATCTCGACGCTGGTCGCGGTCTGGACGAGGTCGCGGGCGATGGGTGCCACATGCGGGTCGGTGGTGCCGACCTGGAGCCAGGCGTGGTTGGCGTGGCGTCCGCGGGTGAGCATGGTGTAGGCGAGCTGCCGATCCTCCTCGCCGGTCAGGAGCCCGTGGCAGCTGTCGGCGGTGACGCCTTGGGCGGCATGGATCGTGGTGGCATAGCCGAGTTCGACGGACTCGTGGACGTAGTCGGCGGGCAGGGTGAGCCGGTTGTGGTTCCGCAGATGTTGGACGTCCAGGGAGCCGTCGTGGTGGACGTGGGTGACGGTCCACCGGTCGCCGTTGCGGACCCAGGCGAGCGCACCGCTGATCAGGGTCCGATCGTTGCGGCGGGTGAGGACCGTGTCGCCGCAGGAGGCCTGGTTGCCGTCGGCCAGTGCGGTTTCGCGTCCGGCGCGGTGGCCGGCGAGCCGGGATTGCCGTGCTGCTGCGTTGAGTTGGGCGACCTGGTCGCGGGTGGGGGCGAGCATGATCGCGTCGAGGCCGGTGTTGCGGTCGGTCTGCCAGGCGGCCAGTAGCTGACCGGTGGCGGTGTCGGGGTCGACGAGATGGACCCGGTTGTGGTCCAGGTAGTAGCCCAGAGCCCCCACGTCGCCGCTGCGTAGCGCCAGGCTGGCGTGGGCTTCGGCGGGGTCGCTGAACCGGAGGACGTGGTCGAGGTGGAGGGCGCCGTGGCTGGTGGCGATGTCGCGCAGCACCCCGCCAGCGCCGATCGCGCCCAACTGCTGGTCGTCGCCGATGAGCCGCACCGAGGCGCCCTGGTCGAGGCACCAGCCGACCAGATAGTCCAGGGTGAGGGTGTCGGCCATCCCGGCCTCGTCGATGATCACCAGCGTGTCGGCGCCGACCTGGCCGGCGAGGGTTTCGCGGTGGTTGATGGCCCACACCATCTTGGCTAGGTTCTCCGCGACGGCGTTGTGGCCGAGTTGGAGCCGGAGTTGTTCTGCAGCGGCGGCTGAGGGGGCGAGTCCGAGGATGGTGCCGCCGCTGTTGGTCCACGCGGTGGCGAGGGTGCGCATGGCGGTGGTCTTCCCGGTACCGGCCGGGGCGATCGCCAGCTGGAGCCGCACCCCGGAGCCGGCCATGGCGGCGACCAGGGCCTGCTGGCCTTCGTTCAATGGTTGCCGGTTCGCCATCGATTGGAGGATGGCGAGCTGGATCGAGTTCGAGTCCGCAATCCGGCCACCTCGGCGTCCAGCGGCGTCGATGATGCGGGCTTCGGCGCGCAGGATCCGCATCGACGTGTACCGGGACGCCGAGGGTTCCTGGTAGGCGGGGGTGCCGTCCGGGCGGAGGAGCAGGTCGGGTTCGACGGGCTGGGTGCGGGTGGTCCGGATCGGCACCGACACCGCTTCGGACAGGGCTTCGGTAGTGAGCTGCTCGACCACGGCCGTGAGCTGGTGGTGGGGGATGTGGGCGGCGGTTGCTTGCCGGAACGCTTCGGAGCGGACGTTCCACGGTGTCCACGACGACTTCTCCGACTCCACGACCGCGACCACCGTCCGGGCGGTCCGGGCGATCCAGCGCCCATCCGGCACGGTGACGGGGACGGCCGGCTGGTGGGCGACCGCGTCCAGCATCCGTTCGATCCCTCCCGCGCCGAGCAGTGCGGTGGCTTCGGCGGTCCAGGTGAGGCGTTGGTCGTGTTCGCTGCGTGGTTCGTGTTTGTGCGGCCGGGTGTTCAAGGTGGCCCGCTGCGACAGTTCGAGGCGCTCCTGCGGGGTGGGCAGCCGGCCGTACTCGGCTTCGAACTCGGCGACCAGTTGGCCGGTCTTGCCGACCACTTGGGCCCGTCGCTTCGACCAGCGTTTCGCCAGGGCGGGGTCGATGCCGGCGATCTCATAGACGGGTCGTTTCCCGTCCCGCCCGGTCGGCACCATCACCAGGCCGAGATCCCGCAGCCTGCCGACGAGGCTGGCGGTGTACGCCTCGGACACGGTGACCTTGGCGGCGTACAGCACTTTCGCGTCGATCGCCATCCATTCCCCGGCGGCGGTTTGGACCTTGTTCGCGACCGCCACATGGGTGTGCAGGTCGGGATCCCCGGCGCGGGAGTCGCGGTGCACGAACCTCGCGGCGATCAAGCCGCGCACCGGCAGGTGCCGCACCCCGGCGTGGCCTTTGCGGGTGAACAGCACGTTGGCTTCGAGGTAGGTGAGCGCGTCGGTGACCGCCGCGTCGTGCACGCCGCGGATGATCCCGGCCCGCGGCCGGTCGGCGACCGCCCACAGCGTGGAGATGGTCTTGGGTGGGGTGAGGGTGATGTCGAACCCGGCCACGGCCACCCGGGGGTGTGAGGTGTTCTTGGCGATCACGTCACGCACCTGCCGCGCATCCGGGGACACGCCGGGATGGGCGGTCTCGAACCACTCCCGGGCCAGGGTGGTGCGTTGGGCGGCTAGCACACCCTTGGGCAGCGGCACTCCGGCCGGCACGCCATGCTCCTGCCGCCAGGCGCGGAGGCGGGTGTCGAGTTGGGTTTCGAACCCGGTCGGGGTGTGGTCGAACACCGAGTACGCGCGGCCGAGTTTCGCGCCGTTGGTCGGGTCGAGGCCGTGGCCGAACAGGAGTCGCATCTGTTCGGCGGTCACCGGATCACCCACCGACAGGTTGACGCCGGCCAGGCCGGCACCCCACCAGCAGCCGGGCTCCTCACCCTTGGCCAGGTAGTAGGCATCGAGGCGCTGGTAGCCCTTGCTGGTCGCGTCCAGCACGGCGACGTGCCGGGTCAGGTACTCATACCCGACGATCGCCGAGATCTTCTGCAAACCGATCGCCACCGTACTCACCTCCTCACATCCACTAAGCCGACAGCCGGCCCCCGATCCGGACAGTTGGGCGAAGATCTTCACGACTCCTCAGCCTCCGAGCCCGTCCCCGGCGCCTCCTTAAGCCGCCCGAACCGGCCGATCCGGACAGCCCAGGCCCGACTTGGTTCATCCGACACGTTCCGTCACCGGGGGTGTTCGTCGTTCGAAGCCGACCACGCCGGGGTTACCACAAACGTTCCCCCCAGCCCTTCCAGAGACGATCCAGTGCCGCCTTGGCGTAGTGAACGTCCTTGTCGCCGGCGCGTTCCCCACGTTCCCCCTCTCGCTGTTGACCGGGACCTTGCGGACCTGCGATCAGGGCATCACAGCAACCTCCCCCCAGCCGGCGACCGGGGCTGCCGGGAAGAACGTCACCAGCCAGGTGAACGTCCTTGTCACAGGCACCTCCCCCCAACCTCCCCCCGAAACCCGCCGCCGGGGTGTCCCGATCGGCCAGAACGAGCGAAAGTCCTAGCCAGCCCCACCTCCTCCAACCTCCCCCCGAAAGATCTGACGCATCCCTTGACCTCGAGCCGCGGCAACCGGCGGACCCGGGCACTGCACCATCACGATCAAGCCGGCGCCAGCCCGTGGCTACTCGCGAAAGCCGAGCAGGGCGATGTCACCATGAACGTCACCACTTCGGTTCCAGACCACGTCGCCGTGCCGGCCAGCCGGCAGCATCAGGCCTTGCCAGACCGGCATCCCCCCACGTCCCCCCGACCGCCATCAGCCACCGCTTCCCCAGCCCCTCAGCCGGCCGGAGAGGAGGGTCGAGGTGTTGCCCCCACCCGAAGTGACAACTATGGTTGTCAGGTGTGGAGATCGTGGACGACGCCCACAAGCACGGCGTCACCGACGACGACATCCGTCACGCCATCGAGCATGCGATCCGGGTCCATGCCATGGACGGCTACCTACTCCTGGTCGGCCCCCGCCGCGACGGACAACTGTTGGAGATCGGCTACAACCCGACCGCGGATCGTGTCTTCCACGCCATGCCCGTCCGACCCAAGTACCTGTGAAAGGTGGTGAACCTGATGCGCACCGAAACCGAGATGCTCGACGAACTCGAGAACGCCAACCACGGCGAGGGCCCCGACCCGATCGCCAGCTTCGACGGCGAAGCCCTCCAGGCCATTCTGGCGGCCGTTCGTGACCGCAACGCCGCTCAGGAGCGGATCGACGCCGCCGTCGCCCAGGCCCGCGCCCAGGGCGCCTCCTGGACCGTGATCGGTGCCATGCTCGGCGTCACCCGCCAAGCCGCCCTCAAGCGCTACAGCCGAGCCGCGTGACCGGCACCAGCCCTACACCCGACCCGGCCGAGTTCACTGCGAAAGAGCGAGCCCAGTTCGAGCAGCCGGCCAGCGAAGCCGAGGCCGGCCACAGCGCCGACTTCCTACGGTCACTTCCCCCCTCCGAGCCGGAGGCATCAGCACGCCATGACGCATCCCCCGGGAACGCCCCCCGCGCAGTCGGACTGTGATGTGGCGTGTCGCGCTCTGTAGATTGGCGGCGGCGATCGTGAGACCTACCAGATCCCCCTCGCCTCTCACTGAGGCGCACCAGGGGGATTGAACCGCCCCGGCGTGTCCGGAGACTCGAAACCTTGGGAAGGTTGGAGTCATGTCAGGGAACACGTCGAAGAGGTATCCGGCTGAGCTGAAGGCCAGGGCGGTGCGGATGTATGCCGAGATCCGGCCGGATCAGGAGACGGACTGGGGTGCGATGGCCCGGGTCGCGGAGCTGCTCGGGGTCTCCACCGCGGAGACGGTGCGCAAGTGGGTGCGGCAGGCCGAGGTTGATCAGGGTGCCCGGCCGGGGGTCACGAGCGAGGAGTCGGCCGAGATCAAACGGCTGAAGCGGGAGAATGCCGAGTTGAAGCGGGCGAACGCGATCCTGAAAGCGGCGTCGGCTTTCTTCGCGTCAATACCCTCAGGTGAGGTCCGGTAGCGTTCGCTCTTTT
>DAIPJC010000033.1:0-11909 GCA_036770475.1 Propionicimonas sp.
GCGCTGCGGATCCCGGTCAGCTACCTGGCCGAGCTGTTCACCGCCGGCGACACCGACATCGTGACCGGCGTGCTGCAGAAGCTGGCCGCGATGCGCGCGTACATGCGCGGGGTGACGCTGGGCACCGGACGCGACCCCGAACTGGCGGCCGCCGTCGGCATGACCCCGGAGGCCATGGAGCAGCTGTACCGGCTGCTGGCGATCGCGAAGTACAACGACCGCTACGTCATCCCGACCGCCCACCGCGAGGAGGCGCACAACCTGGAGGAGCTGGCCTGCTCGCTCGACTACGAGGGCGGCCCCGGCATGTACGAGTCCGGCCCGTTCGGCGAGGCGTCCGGACGCCCGATCCCGGTCGCGATCGAGACCTACAGCGCCCTCAAGGCTCGCCAGCAGGCCGACGAAGCCGCCTCGACCGACCAGCTGCAGCACCGCGCCGCCCTGCTGAACTGGGACGGCAACCAGGATCCGGGGGCCAAGCCGTGAGCCTCAGGGACCGCTGGTCGAGCCTGTCGAGACCGACGGGCGCCCTTCGTGACGCTCGCCTGGCGGCTCGCTCCTCAGGGAGCGCTGAAGAGGAACGGTCCCTGAGGAGCCCGCGAGAAGAAGCCGCCTCCCAGGAACGGTCCCTGAGGAGCCCGCGAGGAACGAGCGGGCGTCACGAAGGGCCGCCCGAGGCTTCGCCAAGCTCAGCCAGCATCGTGTTCCAGGCCGCGGCGCTCGTCCTCGCCTACCCGGAGCAGGAGCTGCTCGAGCGGCTCGACACCATCGAGGCGGCGCTGGCCGCTACAGACGCGGCCGAGTCGTTCGCGCCCGTCCTGGCCCATCTGCGCGCTGCGATGCTCCCTGAGCTTGACGAAGGGGCGCTCGACGAGGAGTTGGGCTTCGTCAAGCTCAGCCATCGTCTGGCGGCTCTCCAGTCGTTCCACGTGCAGGAGTTCGACCTCTCGCGCCGGCACGCGCTGCACCTGTCGTACTGGACCGACGGGGACACCCGTCGCCGCGGCGAGGTGCTGGCCGAGGTCAAGCAGGTGTACCGGGATTCGGGGCTGCTGGTCGACACCGGCGGCGAGCTGCCCGACTACCTGCCCATGGTGCTGGAGTTCGCGGCACGCGATCCCGAGCGCGGTCGCGAACTGCTGCAGCGGTTCCGGGCGAGCCTCGAACTCATCCGGTTGGGGCTGGAGAAGGACCAGCTCCCCCACGCCGGTGTCCTGGCAGCGATCTGCCACTGCCTGCCGGGCGAGTCGCCGAAGACCAGGGTGGAGGTCCAGGCCCGGTACGGCGACATCCAGCCGGTGGAGTTCGTCGGGCTGGGGTCGCCTTCGCTGGTCGAGCTCGATCGCAACCGGATGGTCGAGCGGGTCGAGACCCCTCACCTGGTTTCGACGAGCTCAACCAGCCGGTCGGCGGAAGGTGATGACACATGAACGCGCTGCACATCCTGCTCTGGGGCGTGCTGCCCTACGTGGTGGCCCTCACGCTGATCTCGGGGCTGGTCTGGCGGTATCGGTACGACCAGTTCGGCTGGACGACCCGCTCGTCGCAGCTGTACGAGTCACGGCTGCTGCGGATCGCGTCTCCGATGTTCCACTACGGGCTCTTCGTGGTGCTGGCCGGCCATCTGATGGGTCTGCTGATCCCCAAGGCCTGGACCGACCTGGTGGTCTCGCAGGAGACCTACCACCTGGTGGCGCTCACCGCGGGCACGATCGCCGGGGTCGCGACCCTGGCGGGCATCGCGCTGCTGATCTACCGGCGCCGCACGACCGGTCCCGTATTCCTGGCGACCACCCGAAACGACAAGCTCATGTACGTGGTGCTGACCGCGGCCATCGTCTTCGGCATGATCGCTACCCTCACCGGCAGCCACTACCCGGACGGCACCGAGCACAACTACCGCGAGACGGTCTCGATCTGGTTCCGCTCGCTCCTGGTCTTCCAGCCCGACGTGGAGGCCATGGCGGCCAGCACCTGGCAGTTCCAGGTGCACGTGCTGGTCGGCCTGGCGCTGTTCGCGCTGGTGCCGTTCAGCCGGCTCGTGCACGCTTTCACCGTCCCCCTGCACTACCTGTTCCGGCCGTACATCGTGTACCGCAGCCGGGACGCCGTCCCGCCGGCCCCCTCCCGCGGACGCGTCCGTGGCTGGGATCCGGTCGGCACCCGCGACCGAGAACGAGGAGATCGATGACCCAGACCAGCCCGCCTCTCCTGAAGGGCCAGCTCAGCCAGGTGATCCTGGCCACCCTGGCGTCCACGACCGGCTTCTGGGCGTGGATGTCCATCTCGCCGCTGCAGAAGACCTACGCGACCGAGATGGGGCTCAACGAGGGGCAGATCTCGCTCATGCTCGCCACCCCGGTGCTGGTCGGCGCGCTCGGCCGCGTCCTCACCGGCGCCCTGACGGACCGGCTCGGCGGACGCAAGATGTTCACGATCGTCCTGCTCGGGTCGATGCCGGCCGTCCTGCTCGTTGCTCTCGCGGGAAGCCTGCATCTGTTCTGGCTGCTGATCGTGGGTGGCTTCTACCTCGGCGTCGCAGGGACGATCTTCGCGGTTGGCATCCCGTTCTCGAGTATGTGGTACGCGCCGGAGAAGCGTGGCCTCGCCAACGGCATCTTCGGCATGGGCATGATCGGGACGGCCGTGTCCGCGTTCTTCACGCCGCGCCTGGCCGCCAGCATCGGCTACCTCAACACCCACTTCGTGATCGCAGGAGTGATGATCGTGATGGCGGCGATCGTGTGGTTCACCATGAAGGAGTCGCCGGCCTGGTCGCCGAACCCGCACCCCGTCGTCCCGCGGGTCGTGGACGCGCTGAGGCTGCCGATCACCTGGCAGATGTCGTTCCTGTACGCGGTGGTGTTCGGCGGGTTCGTCGCCTTCTCCACGTTCCTGCCCAAGTACCTGACCACGATCTACCCGCAGCAGGTAGACCAGATCGGTGCCGGCACCCGGATGGGCAGTTTCGTGATCGCCGCGGTGATCGCCCGACCGATCGGCGGCGTCCTTGCCGACAAGCTCGGCGCGAAACTGATCGGCTCGATCGCACTGGCCGGCGTGGCCGTCCTGGCCTGGATCGTCAGCCTGCAGCCCGCGGAGGGCATCGTGACCGGTGTCACGTTCCTGGCCATGGCAGCGGCCCTCGGCGCAGGCCAGGGCGCGGTGTTCGGCTGGGTGCCGCGGCTGGCGCCGTCCGACAAGGTCGGGTCGGTGAGCGGCGTGGTCGCGGCGGCCGGCGGCCTCGGCGGCTACTTCCCGCCGCTGGTGATGGGCGCCACCTACAACGCGGCCACGAACTCCTACGCGCTGGGGCTGTGGCTGCTGGTGGTCACGGCGGCACTGGCGCTCGGTCTCGCCCTGCTCCTGCAGCGCAAGAAGGTGCCGAGCGAGTCCGTGGAGGCGTCCGCACCGTAACGCTTGCTGCCCTCGTTCCGGGCTAGGCGCTGACCGGTCAGACGTGCCCGGCGTCGTCCAGCTGGCTGACGATGTGGGCGAGCAGCGGCCCGACCACCTCGAGCGCGTCCCGGACGCCACCACGCGAGCCCGGCGCAGTGAGCACGAAGATGGACGGCTCGCCGAGCACCACCCCGGCGACCTCCCTGGACACCAGGGCGGACGCGACGTGCGTGGCTCCCCGGCGGCGGATCTCCTCGCAGATGCCCGGCACCTGATAGCTGAGTAGCGGGGCCACCGCGTCCACGGTGACGTCAGCAGGGCCGATGCCGGTGCCGCCGCTAGTGATCACGACCCGGGAGCCGTCGGCGATCGCTGCCCGCACCGCCGCCTCGATCGCCATGCGGTCGTCTCGCACCACGACGAGTTCGGCTGCGACCCCGTGCCGGGTCAGCAGGTCGATGGCCACCGGGCCGGCGCGGTTCTCGTCCGCACCCCGGGCGATCTCGTCGGACACGGTGATGACGGTGGCTCGCAGCTCCATGGACGCAGGCTAGTCCCTGCCGTCGGTACGCACTATTGCATACCCCCGGACGTACTTAGTATTAATGTGTTAACATTTATGAATGGAGAATTCAGCAGCCCCCGCAGCGCAGCCTCGGCGCATCACCCACTTCATCGGCCAGGAGTACTGGACGGGCACGTCCGAGCGGACGTCGCCGGTCTACAACCCGGCCACCGGAGCGGTGACCGGCGCGCTCGATCTGGCGTCCCGCGAACTGGTGGACGAGGTCGCGGAGCGAGCTGCGAAGGCGGCGAAGGGCTGGGGTGCGACGTCGCTCACGCGAAGGGCCCGCGTGCTGTTCGCCTTCCGGGAGTTGCTCAACGCGAACAAGGAACGCATCGCCGCGCTGATCACCGCCGAGCACGGGAAGGTGCTCTCCGACGCCGTGGGCGAGGTGACCCGAGGACTCGAAGTCGTTGAATTCGCGTGCGGCATCCCGCACCTGCTGAAGGGCGGCCACTCCGAGAACGTCTCCACGAACGTGGACGCCTACAACCTGTACCAGCCGCTGGGGGTCGTGGCGGTCATCTCGCCGTTCAACTTCCCTGCGATGGTGCCGCTGTGGTTCGTCCCAGTCGCGGTCGCCGCGGGGAACGCGGTGATCATCAAGCCGTCGGAGAAAGACCCGTCCGCGGTGAACGCGATCGCAGAACTGTGGCTGCAGGCCGGGCTGCCGCACGACGTGGTGAACGTGGTGCACGGCGACAAGGAGACGGTCGACGCGATCCTCGACTCGCCAATCGTGCAGGCGGTGTCGTTCGTCGGTTCGACGCCGATCGCGCGCTATGTCTACGAGCGCGGCACGGCGAACGGCAAGCGGGTGCAGGCGCTGGGTGGGGCGAAGAACCACATGCTGGTCTTGCCGGACGCCGACCTCGACCTCGCCGCGGACGCCGCCGTGAGCGGTGGCTTCGGCTCGGCCGGCGAGCGCTGCATGGCGGTCTCGGTGGTGCTCGCGACCGAGCAGATCGCTGACGAGCTCGTGGAGAAGATCGCCGAGCGGGTGCGCGGCCTGAAGACCGGTGACGGCACGAAGGGCTGCGACATGGGGCCGGTGGTGACCGCAGAGGCCCGCGACCGGATCACGGGCTATATCGACGCCGGCGAGGCGGCCGGCGCGACGCTCGTGCTGGACGGACGCAAGGGACCGTTCGCCGGAGGCGAGGACGGGTTCTTCGTCGGTCCCACCCTGTTCGATCGGGTGACGACCGACATGAGCGTGTACACCGACGAGATCTTCGGGCCCGTGTTGAGCGTGGTGCGAGTACCCGGCTACACGGCGGGCCTGGAGCTGATCAACTCCAACCGCTACGGGAACGGAGCGGTGATCTTCACCAACGACGGCGGGGCCGCCCGCCGCTTCGAGGTGGAGGTGCAGGCCGGAATGGTCGGCATCAACGTGCCCGTCCCGGTGCCGATGGCCTACTACTCGTTCGGCGGCTGGAAGGAGTCGCTCTTCGGCGACACCCACGCCCACGGCATGGAGGGCATCCACTTCTACACGAGGACGAAGGCCGTCACGCGCCGCTGGCCAGACCCCAGCCACCGCGGCCTGTCGCTGGGTTTCCCGCAGAACACCTGACCGGCGTAGTCAGCCGCCTGAACGGAAAGGGGACGGTTCCTTTCTCGTTCAGTTCTCCACAGGGCGGAGGCTGACGCCGGGTCAGGCTGTGGATAACTGAATGGAAAAGGAACCGTCCCCTTTCCGTTCACCGTCCTCGCGGCGAGAGCGAACCAACAACCGCTCATCGAGCCTGTCGAGATGCCGACTCCGGTCTCGACAAGCTCGACAAGCTCGACAAGCTCGACCGGCGGTTCTGGGTCAACCAGCGGTTCTGGGCGAAGGCGCGATCAGCGGCTCCTACACCGCGCGAGATGTGCCGTCCGCTTCCGTCGCGGTGATCGTGAAGGTGTCTGCGCTCAGGTCGGCGTCCAGGGTGGCGGCGAGGTCACCCTTGCGCCAGGTGATCGACAGCTTCTCGGGGCTGGTCTTGGCGACCTCGCAGGTGGCGTCCCAGCCGAACGCGCCGAAGGTGTTGCGGAACCGCAGGAGTTCCAGCTGCCGCTGCACGACGGGCAGCCCGAGGCCGGCGTCCACGTCGTCCAGCGACAGGTTCGTCCGGTTGATCTCCTTGTGGCCGCCGGATCCGGCCCGCTCGACCGCCGCGTGGTCGTTCTTGCCGGCGAACAGGTCGAGATACCAGACCTGCGGCTTGCCGGGCGTGAACAGCTGGATCGCGCGGGCCAGCAGCAGCCGGGCGTCGCTCTCCCCCAGCGCGCTGTAGTAGGTCGCGTTGACCTGGTAGTACATGTTCTTCGCGCCGTGCAGGTCCTTCACGTAGCCCCCGCGCTCGACGATGCTCCGGATCAGCGCCTGGATGCGGTCCTCGTCCAGCAGCCCCTTCAAATCGAGTACCGGGATGCCGTCGTGACAGCCGAGCATGTTCACCGTGTGGATGCCCTTGTCGACCAGCTCATCGATCCATCGCTTCAGGACGGACGCGTCGTGCCTGTCGAGCGCGTCGATCAGGAGGCCCGGCAGGAAGAAGTCGTAGGTGAGGAACCCCTTGGCTGCGATCGTCTCGTGGATGCCCTCCGCGTAGCTGGCGTGGATCTCTGGGAGCAGCAATAACCCGCGCCGGTCCGCCAGTTCCTTCACCCGCGCGAGCAGGTCCCAGGTACCCGGGTCGTTGAGGAAGTTCTTTGCCCCCGGCTCCTTGGGCGCGTACGCGAAGGCGTCCAGCCGGACGATCTGGGCACCGTAGCCGGCCAGCTTGTCGAGGGTGCCGGCGTAGAACTCCCACACCAGCGGCGAGGCGATGTTGAGGTCCATCTGGCCGAGGTAGGTCCGGTTGCCCTCGATCAGGTCGACGACGGCGCCCTTTGCGTCCTCATAACCGATGAAGTCGGCCTCACCCGGGCCCTTCCCAGCGCTCAGGGCCGCGGCGATCCGTCCCGCGAGCACCTCGGCCCGGCCGTACTGCAGCCCGGTGGCCTTCATCAGGGCCTGGGTGTCTGGCGCGGGGTAGCGCACCTCCTGGTAGAAGGTGTTCCAGTAGGGCTTCTCCCGTCCGTCCGGCAGCCGCACCATGAGGATGGGCAGGCCGGGTTTGCGGAAGAACATGTCCTTGATCAGGTCGGCATCGGGCTGGACGTAGCCCGCCTCCGTCATCGTGCCGTGACCAGCCCAGAACTTGTTCCAGTCGATGAAGAAGTCCACGTAGGGCGACCGCTCGCCGCGAGCCAGGATGTCCTGGAACTGAGGCGCCAACACCGACGCGTGGTTGAGGATGAAGTCGAGCGCGAGGTCCACGCCCTCCTCGGCCAGGGCGTCGAGGTCGGACGGCCTCGCGAACTGCTCCGACAGGCTGTAGTCGATCACGGAGTAGCCGCGGTCGAGGTCGGTGTTGAAGACGCTGGGCAGCAGGTAGGCGGAACTGAACACGTCCCTCAGTTCGGGACGCCCGACGAACGCCGCGAGGTCGGCCAGCGTCCCGCCGATGCTGTCGGGATATACGTTGAGCATCGTGCCGGCACCAGGTAGGTCAGCCCCCATCGCCTTCAGGTAGCCGTCGTAGTCGAGCAGTTCGCCGGACTTGGCGACGATGATCTCCGCCTTCGGAGCCTGGGCGTGCAACTTCGCTTGCTCGAGCTCGAGCACCATCGTGGTGAAGGGACTGTCGACCGCGCCGTCCCGACTGCGGGCCCTGCGATGGGCGAGGGTCTCCTCCGGGGTGCTGTTCAGCAGGATCGGGATGTCGACGCCGCGCAGGTGGTCGGAGTTGCCGTGCGTCCACTCGATCACGAGCACCCGGGTGTCGCGGACGTCGACGGCGTCGTACCAGAGCTGGTCGGCGGTACGTCCCATCCGCTTGAGCATGAGCTCGGGTGCTCCGGCGTGGAAGGCGGCGAGGATCTTGCTGACCTCGTCGAAGTCGGTCTCGTTCGGAGTGCCGAGGTAGGCCGCCAGCGCTTTGCGTCCGGCCCTCTGGTAGATCGCGAGCCACGGATGCGCGGCGACCTGGGCGGGGTCAGCGTCGAGCTCGGACGCCTGGAGTTCGGCCAGCTCGGCACGCACGCGGTCGTCATAGGCGTCCCTGGCGACGAGACCCTGCACCCCGCCGACACGAAAGGTGCGCAGCCGTTCGGCGTCGTTGGCGGACGGGACCCGCCGCGGGTAGTTGTCCCCGGACAGCACGTACGCGCCGACGCCACGGGCGTTCAGCCCATAGGCGAGCAGCGAGCCGGTCTCTGACTTGCCGACACCCGAGCCGCCGCAGACGGCGACGACAGCACGTCCGCCGTCGCCCAGCAGCGGCTCGAGGAGGCGCCACAGCGTGGGGAAGATGACCTTCGCCTTCTGTACGTGGCTCTCGGTGATCTGGACCTTGTCGCCCGGCATGTCCCCGGTCGGGACGGTGGCCAGGTCGGTCACGTCGGGGAAGCTCACGTCCATGTGCACTCCTCTCAGGGCGCCGCATCCGGCGGCCGCAGTCTGACCGCGGTCATTGGCTCAGCTAAATCGTTTGACCAATCGTAGAGGCGGCGGCTGCCTCCGCACCAGTGCCGGGGCGGGACTGCCGCGCCCCACTCGATCACGAAGGCCGAGCGCTGCCTCGATTCGCGCAGTAGACGACGATTCGTGGCCGAATTCGGCGGAAGTGAACCCCCTACTGCGCACATCGCGTCAGGTTCGACGAACCTGGTTGCCCGACAACTCGGGCTGGACATCCGATAGTTTACCGATATATCGTGATGCGTAGCGATACCTCAACGATTGAAAGAAGACAGATATGAGCGACTTCACCGATCCCCGCCTCGGCGGGCGTCCCGGACGCGGCGGCAGCCCTTGGTTCGGTTCCGGCTTCGGTCGCGACCGGCGCGGGCCCAACCGCGTCCGCCGCGGCGACGTGCAGGCCGCCGTCCTCGCGCTGCTGGCCGAGGAGGACATGCACGGCTACCAGATCATCCAGGAGCTGGCCGAGCGCAGTGGCGGCGTGTGGCGTCCCGGCGCGGGCAGCATCTACCCCACCCTGCGGCTGCTGCAGGAGCAGGGCTTCATCCGCAGCCGTAGCGAGGGCTCCAAGCGGGTCTTCAGCATCACCGACTACGGACGGCGCACCGCTCGCGAGTCCGGGGACGCCGAGCCCTGGCAGCAGTACGTCGAGGCCGAGGGCGTCCGGGTCGGCCTGCGCCAGGCCACCGAATCACTGCTCAGCGCCCTCGCCCAGGTAGAGAACGCCGGGAGCGACGACCAGATCGAGCGCGCCACCGCGATCGTCGGCGCCGCCCGCAAGTCCCTCTACCTGATGCTCGCCGAGGAGGACGCATGAGCACCGATACCAGCCTCGAAGAGCTCGACGAGCCGGCCGACGCCGTCGACCCCACCACCCCGCCGATCAGCGCGCCCCGCCTGGCCTGGCCGCTGATCGTCGCGATCAACTTCCTGGCCACGATCGGCATGACGATCGTCCTGCCCGTGCTGCCGTTCGTCATCCAGGAGTACGTCCCGGAAGCCTCGCTCGCGCTGTGGGTGGGCATCCTGGAGTCCGTCTACGCCCTGTGCGCCTTCGTCGCTGCCCCGTTCCTGGGCTCGCTCTCCGACCGGTTCGGACGCAAGCCGATCCTCGTGATCAGCGTCCTCGGCTCTGCTGTCGGCTTCGTGATGTTCGGCATCGGCGGCGCGCTGTGGGTGCTGCTGGTCTCGCGGATCATCGATGGCCTGACCGCCGGCGACATGCCCGTGATGTTCGGCTATATCGCCGACATCACCCCTGCCGAGGACCGCGCCAAGCGGTTCGGCCTGCTCGGTGCGCTGGGCGGCATCGGCTTCATGGTCGGTCCGGCGATCGGCGCTTTCCTGGCGAAGATCAGCCTGTCGGCGCCGGTGTTCGCCACCGCGGCCATCGCCGCCCTGATCGGCGTGCTCACCGCCATCGTGCTTCCCGAAAGCCTCGCGAAGGAGAACCGCCGGGTCGAGCTGAACCTCGAGGAGCTGCACCCGTTCAAGGTCATCTCCGCCGCGTTCGCACGCAAGGAACTGCGCGCCCTGCTGGTCGGCTTCACCTTGATCAGCATCCCGTTCGCCTTCTTCGCCAACAACATCAGCGTGCTCGCTCTGGATTCGATCAGCTGGGGTCCGACAGAGGTGGGGCTCCTGGTCTCCGGAGTCGGGGTGACCGACATCATCATCCAGGGCGCGCTGCTCGGCGTCCTGGTCAAGCGGTTCGGGGAACGCGGGGTCGTGGTCGGAGGCATGGTCGGCCAGCTGGTCGGCTGCCTCGGGCTCGCCGTGGTGGCGTCCCTGCTGCCCTGGCCGTGGCTGCTCGCGAGCGCCGGTCTGGTGTTCGCGGCTGGGCAGGGCGGCATGCAGGCGGCTCTGGACGGTCTGATGTCGTCCTCGGTCGGCGCGGACGAGCAGGGCTGGCTGGCCGGCGGGCTCACCTCGCTCGGCTCGGCCGTCCAGATGACCGCGCCCCTGCTCGCCGGCTGGCTGTACGGCGTCAGCCACGGTGCGCCGTACTGGCTGAGCGTCGGCCTGATCGCACTGGCCGCCGTCACGCTGATGCGCTCGACGAAGGCCACGCGCCCCGGGATCGAACCGGACGCTGCCACCGCCTGACCCCGAGGGCCCCACCCACCCCAAGGACCCTGCCCTCCGCCGCCCCGCCCCTCCACACCCTCGCAAAGTGTCCCGAAAGTGTCGTCATCGACGCTTTCGGGACACTTTGCGCAATCCGGGCGTCGTTCGGACGCAGCACCGCGGCGGACGGGGCGACGCTGCGATACTGGGAACGGCATCACGACAGCGGAGGTGAGCGGTGGCCGGCGACATCCCGGGCCTGGCTTCCGGGCTGCACCGGGCCGCTCGCGTGATCGTCCAGGACGCGCTCGGCCGGGGTGTGGGCGCGACGATGCCCACCAACTTCGAGTACCAGGAGCGCTACGGCATCTCGGCTGGCACCATGCAGCGGGCTCTCGCGATGCTGGACGATCGCGGGGCACTGCAGGTCTTCTCCCGCGGC
The DNA here is from genome assembly GCA_036770475.1 of Propionicimonas sp. Classification (GTDB taxonomy): domain Bacteria; phylum Actinomycetota; class Actinomycetes; order Propionibacteriales; family Propionibacteriaceae; genus Propionicimonas. The sequence continues at coordinate 10,987 of DAIPJC010000033.1, forward strand.
CAGCTGGGCCGCTTCATCCGGACGATCGACGTCGCCCTGTGCTGGCAGGCTGGCGGCCTCGATCCCGTACGGCTGCTGATGCCGCCTGCCGGGCCGCCAGAGGCCGACACGCTCGCCGAGTACCTCGCCGAAGGCCTCACCGCCCGGGGCATCCCGCACACCGTCCACCATCTTCCGGGCGGCACGGCCCGCCTCGCCGCCGTACGCGGGGGCCGCGAGGACCTGACGGTCGTCTCCTCTGGCACCTGGACGAGCGATCAGGCCGACCATCCGGACGACGGCGCCGCGCTCCTGCGCGAACTGGACGCGGGCAGCTACTACGCGTCCGGACGCCTGGTGATCGTGCGCCGCAAGGGCGACCAGCGCGACGCCGGCCTGCGGGTGGCCATCGACGAGGACTCCCCCGACCATGCCGCGCTGACCAGGGCCGCGCTGCCACTCCAGGATGGCCACCGCTATGTCCGCACGTCGTTCCCGGGCGTGCCACGCGCCGTCCTGAGCGAGCGCGTGGACGCCGGCGTCTGGCATGTCGCCCGGTCGGTGGTGCCCCTCGGACTCACCGGGCTCCGGCTCGACGCCCTCCCCGGCGGCCCGGCCACGGAGCTCGCCCGCTCGCTCTCCGCCGCCGTGCTCGTGGGTACGTCCGCCCGTCCCGAGCTACGACTGGCGATCAGCGAGCTGCCCCTGGACGGCTTGGCCGCCACTCAGGCCGAGGCCATCGCCCAGTCCGACGACTGAGGCTTCGTCAAGCTCAGCCAGCATCTGCTCCCTGAGTCCCGCATTGTTCCCTGAGCCTGACGAAGGGCCGCTTCAGGCTTCGTCAAGCTCAGCCAGCATCCGCTCCCTGAGTCCCGCATGTTCCCCGAGCCCCGCATTGTTCCCTGAGCCTGACGAAGGGCCGCTTCAGGCTTCGTCAAGCTCAG
>DAIPJC010000033.1:12009-43754 GCA_036770475.1 Propionicimonas sp.
CCAGCATCTCCACCCACTGCTCGAGCAGCTCGGCAACCGACTCCTCGGAGTTCGCTCCGATCACCACGTCGGCCACCTCCACGACCGCGGGACGGGCGTTCGCGACCGCGATCGGCAGCCCCATCCGGGAGAGCCACTCCAGGTCGTTGTCGCCGTCGGCGATCCCGGCGCACTCCCCTGGTTCGAGGCCGAGCCCGCGCAGGACCCAGCGCAGCGACTGCCACTTCGTCGCCCTCGGGTTGGTGGCTTCGAGGAAGTACCCCATCGAGCGCTCCAGGAATGGCACCTCGCGGCGCGCGTCCGGTTCCACGACGTCCATCCGGGCCGGATCGGACATCAACATCACCTTCACCACGAGGGACGGGTCGATCTGGTCCAGCGGTGCGCGCAGGATGGGCTCGCGGTTGATTGCCTCCAGCACCCGCGTCCGCTCGCTCGGCTGCTCTGCGTACACGCCGTCCGCCGTCCACAGCAGGAGCTGGACGCCGTGCGCGGCAGCGAACGCCTTCGTGGCCCGCAGCATGCCAGGCTCGACAGACACCTGCCGCAGTCGCTCTCCCGAGACCGGATCGGTGACGAGGGCGCCGTTGCACGAGACCGTCGGCGCGGTCAAGCCGGCCTCACGGCAGATCCGGATCGCCTCGCCCTCGCTGCGCCCGGTGACGATCACCGGCCGAACCCCGGCGCGCTGCAGTTCGCCGAGCACGGCCAGCGTCCGCTCGTTCACGCGATGGTCGGGCAGCGCGAGCGTCCCGTCCACATCCAGCGCGACGCCGCGCAGCCCGACGAGCCGGTTCAGGAGCGGGACGGCCGATTCCGCAGCACCAACTGCCGGTACTGCTCGATCTCCTGTTCCTTGCGTCCGGGTTCCCATGGGACCAGTCTCTCCAATTCATCGGCCACCGCCTGCACCCGGGACAGCCCGCCGTCGGGGTCCCAGAAGAAGGCGGAAGTCCGCCGCACCAACAGGTCGGCGAGCGTGAGCACCATCTCGTCGGCCACGCAGTGCGCCAGCTCGGCCCGGGTGAGCCCGCGGACGCCGACCTCCTCGCGGTTCGCCTCGTCGGCCAGGTAGCGGTCGAGGATGTCGTCGGCGTTCGCGCCGTACCGCCGCAACCACCGGTTCACGAGGGCCTCGGGCACCCCGCTGGACGAGGCCCGCGCACGAACCTCACGGACGCGGGCCTGGTCGGCACCCGGCAGGACGACCTCGCCGGCGAGGTAGCGGGACCGGTGTCCGAGCGCCTTCTCCACCCGGTCGACCAGCTGGCGGGCCATCACCCGGTTGGTGGTCAGCTTCCCGCCGGAGATCGTGAGCATGCCGGTCGGGCCCTCGGTGATCTCGTGCTCGCGGGACGTGTTGCTCTCGCTCACCCCCGGCGGTGGTGCGACCAGTGGACGCAACCCCGCCCACGACCCGACGACGTGCTCGTCGCTCAGGTGCGCGTCCGGGATCGTGTGGTTGGCGACGTTCAGCAGGTAGGTGATGTCGGACGGCTCCGGGTGCACGTCGTCCACCGAACCGGTGTAGTCGGTGTCGGTGGTGCCGATGTAGACCACGTCGTCCTCCAGCGACGGCGTGGGCCAGACCACCCGGTTGTCGTCCGGGGAGCGCAGGAACACCGCGGTGTTGAGCGGGAAGTCGCTCTTGCGCAGCACGATGTGGACGCCCTTGGTCGGGCGCAGGTGGTGGGTGCTCTGGGTGTGCTCGAACTCCCTGGTCTGGTCCGTCCACGGCCCGGTGCAGCTGACCACCTGGCGGGCCCGCACCTCGCAGCGCTCCCCGGTGAGTTGGTCCTGCAGTTGGACGCCGCGGGCCCGTCCGTCCTCCAGCACGAGCCCGGTGGCGGCGGCGTGGTTCACCAGGGTCGCACCGACCGCGGCCGCACCGAGCGCGAGGTCGAGGGTGAATCGCGCGTCGTCGGTGAGGACGTCGTAGTACAGCCCGCCGCCCACCAGTCCGGACGGATTGAGCCCCGGCTCCCGCTCGAGCACCTGGGTCGCGTTCAGCATGCGGTGGCGTCGCCGGATCGGCGAACCGGAGGCGAAGTCGTAGAAGGTGAGGCCCAGGTTGAGCAGGCGTTTCGTCTCGGGGTAGCCCTCGTAGAGCAGGTACAGGAACGGCCTCACCTCGGTGAGGTGCGGCGCCAGCCGCAGGGACTTCTCCCGCTCCCGCACCGACTCGGCGACCAGCCCGAACTGGTAGGTCTGCAGGTAGCGCAGGCCACCGTGGATCAGCTTGGACGAGCGGCTGGACGTGCCGGACGCGAAGTCGTCCTTCTCCACCAGCAGCGTCCGCAGGCCGCGCAGTGCAGCGTCCCGTGCGGTGGCGGCACCGGTCACCCCGCCGCCGATCACGACCAGGTCGAAGTGCCGGCCGGCGAGCTGGCTGAAGGTCGGACGGATCACCTCGCGCTCCTACCTGCGCGCCCAGTCCCGGGTCCGGGCGACCGCGCGCGTCCAGTCTGCGTACTTGGCGTCCCGCTCCTCGGGATCGGCCTGCGGCTCGAAAGTGCTCGCGATCTGGATCGTGCCCAGGGCCTCCGCCTCGCTGCCCCAGACCCCGCTCGCGAGCCCGGCGAGCAGGGCAGCTCCTGCGCTGGTGGCCTCGGTGTTGGCCGGACGGACGACCCGGACGCCCAACTGGTCGGCCTGGAACTGCATCAACAGGTCGTTGCGCGACGCGCCGCCGTCCACGGCGATCTCGGTGATCTCGTTGCCGGAGACGCGGGCCATGGTGTCGACGAAGTCGCGCACCGAGTAGACGATGCCCTCCAGGGTCGCCCTGGCCAGGTGACCGCGGGTGGTGCCCGGCGTGATGCCGATGATCATGCCGCGTGCGTAGGAGTCCCAGTACGGCGCCGACAGCCCGGTGAGCGCCGGCACGAAGTACACCCCGCCGTTGTCGGGGACGCTCCGGGCGAGGGTCTCCGACTCCGCGGAGGTCTCGATGATGCCCGCGCCGTCCCGCAGCCACTGGACGGCGGCGCCGGTGGACGCCGCGTAACCCTCGAGTGCGTAGAGCGTGTGACCGTTCAGCCGCCAGGCGATCTGGCAGGTCAGGCCGCTGTCGGTGTCGATCACCGGGGCGTCGCCGATGTTCATGTCGAGGAACGTCCCGGTGCCGTGGGTGCACTTCACGGAGCCCGGCGCCACGCACCCCTGGGCGAACAGGGCAGAGTGCTGGTCGGCGATCGCAGAGCGGATCGGCACCTCGGCGCCGAATACCTCGGCCGACGTCACACCGAGGTCACCGGCGTCGTCGCAGACGGTCGGATACAGCGACACGGGGACGCGCAGGGCGTCCAGCCACTCGGTGTACCACTGGTCGTGCAGCAGGTCGTAGGAGCCGGTGACCGAGGCGTTCGAGGCGCTGATCACGTGGGTCGCGCCGCCGGTGAGCCGGTGGATCAGCCAGGAGTCGACCGTCCCGAAGGCCAGGTGCCCGGCCTCGGCGAGCTCGCGCGTCCCGGGCACGTTGTTCAGGATCCACTCCAGGCTGAGCGAGGAGTACACCGGGGCGAGCGCCCAGCCGGTGTGGGCGTACACCCTCTTGCCCCATTCCCCGGACAGCTCGGACACCCGGTCGGCGGTCCGGGTGTCCTGCCACACGATCGCCTTCGTGACCGGTGCGCTCGTCCGCCGGTCCCAGACGATGGAGGTGGCGCGCTGGTTGGTGATGCCGATGGCAGTGACGTCCTGTGGCGCCAGCGAGGCCTGGGCAAGGGCATCGGCGACCATGCGCTGGGCCGCGTCCCAGATCTCGTCCGCGTCCTGCTCGACCCGGTCGGGCGCCGGATGGTACTGCGGGAACTCGGTGTAGGCCTGGGCGAGGACGGCGAGGTGCTCGTCCATGACGAGAGCGCGGATGCCGGTCGTCCCGGCGTCGATCACCAACAGTGTGGTTTCAGACATGGCTTTCCTCTTCTAGAGGCCGAGTTTCCCCGGATTGAGGATGCCGCGCGGATCCAGCGCGGATTTGATCATGCGGAGCAGGTGATGGGCCGAGCCCAGCGAGCGCTCTGCGTAGGCGGAACGGGCCAGCCCGCCCCCATGGTGGTGGGAGAGCTCGGCGCCGTGTTCCAGCGCGACCTCCATTGCGGTCGCCCAGATGGTCTCGAGGCGCCGGATCGCCGCCTCGTCGTCTGTCGCCCGGCCGAGCAGGATCACGTACATCGACGTGCCCTGCGGGTAGACGTGGGAGAAGTGGACGAGCACCTCGTCGGCGAGCGGGCTCAGGGCCGTCTTCAGCGCGCGGTACAGGTCCTCGATGCGGCTCCAGTAGTGGGCGACCTCGATGGTCTCGGCGTAGCCACCGGGACGGTCGAGCAGATTCTCGACCGTGGAGAAGTCGAACCGCCGCTCCAGCCAGGCCCGGACGGGCGCGTCACCCTGCGGCGTGGCGCCGACAGCCAGCAGCCGCTCCGTCGCCGCCTCCAGCTCGGCTTCCGCGACGGCGCGGACGCCACGGAAGCCGAGGAACAGCACAGGGCTGCTCGCGGAGGGGTCGGCGAGGGCGTGACGCGCCTCGTCCGGGTCGTAGAGGCGGACGAGGAACGGCCGCAGTCCCGCGCGGACGAGGCCGCGCACGGCGTCCAGGCCCGTGTGCACGTCCGGGACCGCGAAGGACTGAACGACTTCGGCCTCCGCGACCGGGAACACTTTCAGCGTCACCGACAGCACCACGCCGAGGGTGCCCTCGGAGCCGAGGAAGAGCTGGCGCAGATCGGGGCCCATCGCGGCCCGCGGTCGCGCCCGCAGTTCTACGACGTCGCCGTCGGCGAGCATGACCGTGTAGCCCACCACGAGATCCTCGATGCCGCCGTAGAGCGAGGAGAATTGCCCGGTGGCAAGGGTGGCCAGCCAGCCGCCGACAGTGGAGCGGTAGAGCGACTGCGGCGAGTGTCCCAGGGTGTAGCCGCGGGCCTGCAGCCAGTCCTCGAGCGCCCCACCGGGCTGGCTGGCACCGACGGTGACGGTGAGGTCGACCTCGTTGAGTTCGATCGTGCTCGGGAGGGTGCTGACGTCCAGCACGATGCCGCCCATCACCGGGAGGGGCTGACCGGTGACGGAGGACGCGAGTGCCCTGACGGTAACCGGGACGCCCTGCTCGACGGCGATCCGCAGCACCTGCCGGACGTCATCGACCGAGCCAGCTCGGACGACGACATCGGCCTGGTTGGGATGCAGCCCGACACGGGCCCACTTCGTGGCGAGGGGCCACGTGTCGTGGCTGGTGGCGGCCAGCACGACGGGGTCGTCACAGACAGCGTCCGGGTCAAGAGCCTCGCGAAGCGCGCGGAGCAGCGCGCCGTGCTTCATCGCACTCTGGGGCACCAGCACCCTCCCGAATAACTCCAGAATCGGAGTATTAGCAGGATGGCACGCGCCCAGGCCGAAGTCAATGAGCGACGCACCAATGCTGGCAGAGCTTGACGAAGCCCCGATCCCCCTCCGGCCCGGACAGCGCAAACGCTCCCGAAACACGCAAACGCTCCCGAAATTTCGGGAGCGTTTGCGAATTTCGGGAGCGTTTGTGAGGAGACCGGCGGTTGGGGCTCCGGGACGATCGCTGCTAGGCGCTGAAGTCGGACGCCAGGTTCGCGAGCAGCCGGGCGCCGTAGCCGGTGGCTCCGGCCGAACGCCAGGAATCGTCTGCGTCGGTGGACATCGTCCCGGCGATGTCGATGTGCGCCCACGGCGTGCCAGCCACGAACTCGTCCAGGAACAGCGCGGCCGTGGTCGCTCCCGCGTGCGGGCCACCGAGGTTCGAGATGTCGGCGATGTCGGAGTCGAGTTGCTTGCGGTACTTGCGCTCCAGCGGGAGCTGCCAGACCGGCTCGTCGGTGGCCGCGGCCGCGTCCCGAACCCGGTCGACCATGCCCTGGTCGTTGCCGAGGACGGCGGCGCGCGACTTGCCGAGCGCCATCAGGGCGGCGCCGGTGAGCGTGGCGATGTCGACGATCGCGTCCACGCCGGCCTCGACGGCGAGCGACAGCCCGTCCATCATCGCGATCCGGCCCTCGGCGTCCGTGTTCTTGATCTCGACGGTCTTGCCGTTGCGAGCTGTGAGCACGTCGCCCAGCTTGTAGGCCGAGCCGGACGGCATGTTGTCGGTGCAGCACAGCCACGCTGAGACCGCCGCGGTGGTGCCGAGGTCGCGCAGCGCGGTGAAGGCGGCGAGGACGGCGGCGGCGCCCCCCATGTCCATCTTCATCAGCAGGTGCATCGGGTCGGACGGCTTGAGGCTGATGCCGCCGGAGTCGTACATGATGCCCTTGCCGACCATGCCGAGGTGGCCGGCCGGGTCGCCGTCCGGGGTGTAGGTGAGGACGATCAGCCGGGGCTCCTCCACGCTGCCCGCGTTCACGCCGAGGATGCCGCCACATCCCATCTCGATCAGCTGGGCCTTGTCGTACGCCTCGACCTCGAAGCCGAACTCCTCGCCGAGCTCGGCGGCGACGTCGGCGAGGTTGGTCGCAGTGAGGTGTCCGGGTGGGGTGTTGGCCAGGTCGCGGGCAACCGCCGCGGCGCGGACGGTGATCTGCGCGGTCGCGATCCCTTCCGCGAGCTCGTTCGCGTCCGCGCCGTCGACCTTCAGCTGCAGGAGCTCGATCGGAACCTCTCTGGGCTCGGCCTTGAGCACCGAGTAGCGGTACCGGGCGAGCAGGGCGCCTTCGGTGAGCACCTGGCCGGCGATGCGGGCGTTGACGCCGACCGAGGGGACGTCGATGCCGATCCGGCCGCCCTTCTTCGCGGTGGCGCGAGCGGCCGCCGCAGCGGCGTCGCGCAGCTTGTCGGCGTCCAGTTCGTCGGCGTTGCCGATGCCGACGAGCACGACAGGGTGCCCCTCGCGGGCGACGACGAGGCTGCTGCCCGGTGCGGCGTCGAAACCGGCGGCGGCGAGGGCGTCCGCGCCCAGGCCGACAACTGCGGTGAGGTCGGTTCCGGTGGCGACCAGCAGCGCGACCGCGTCGAGGTCGGAGGCGAGGTCGCCGACGGCACTCACCTCGCAGGCGTTGCCCAGGGAGGGCACCGGGGTGAAGTCGGCGGGAATGAGCTTGTGCGGACTGCTGGACATGGCGCTCCTGTCGTCTCGGCGGTGACGCTCCTGACCCTAGTCGTTCGGATGCACGGGCGGGCGTGGCGTGACGCAGTACCCGGGGCGGTGGTTACTTGACGACGAGAGCGTCGAGTTCGCCGACGGGCAGGCTGCGGGTTCCCGTGAAGCTGGCTGGCAGCGTCCCCGACACGCCCAGCGCCGACCAGGAGACCCGCCAGTTCGTCGTCGCCCTGACCGTGTAGCTGCCTTTCGGCAGGGACGACGTGGCGTAGGTATAGCCACAGACCGGGGACGCCGTACCCGGCTTCACGCTCTTCGAATACGCCTTGGTCTCCCTGCAGGACACCGAATGGCCGTCACCCATGTCGAAGCGCGAGGAGGTCCAGGTGGCGCGCAGCGTGAACGTCACCCCGTACGCCCGCACGCGATCGGTCACCGTTCTGGGACCCGCCGTCCACAACCACAACGGGTACCCGACCGCCACCATCTTCCACTCGTTCACACTCGGATCCGGACCGAACTGCGGCGTCGGATCCGGCAACTGGATCCGGGTCAGTAATGTGCGCGCGATCGCGCTGAGATCCGGGGCCATGCGCGTCGGCGGAGAAGGTTTCCCCTTCTTCTTCGGCGGCACCCACTGACACCGACGACCCGCTTCTCTCGCCTCCCGGCACATCACGTCGTACGCGGCAGCGATCTGCTTCTTGGTCAGCTTTGGCTTCCCCGCAATCTTGGTCAAACCACGCCCATGAGACGCATGAGCTTGTCTGCGGCCCTTCTGGTGATACGGCTCGCGATCCCAGCGGCCGGTGTAGACGCCATCTTTGGGCCTTGTGACCTTCACTGAGTCGTCGCTTAAGCCATCCGCCAGTGCTGCTACAGGAAGGCTGACAATCACGGCCAACGCCAGCCCGGCAGCGATGAACAACCGTGCAATATGTGTCAGCACGACTCAACTGCCTTTCCATCGGCACCCTGGATCTTGAGCACGCCATCGACCCTGCTGAAGTAAAGTGTGTCAATTCCGGCACCACCCTTCCCGACTTGCCTGCCGTGCCGGTAGGTCTTGGTTGTGGTTGCGTCCGTACACGCCTGCATTGCCACAACAGAACCGCCTTTCGATATTCCGGGTAGCCGCTCAAGTGATGCTAGGCGAATCGTGCCACCAACGGCTCTGCGGTCGTCCGTAGCAAAAGAGCGATACAGGCCCATCGAATCTTCTAGAAAGGCACCCGTAGTCGTTTCGAGCAGGACTTGCGTAGGCGTAGTAATCCCGCCTGCTCTCAGAATCCGCACGTCTTCGGCGAAGAACTTGCGGTACACAGCCTCTGCCTCGGCGTAGAGCTTGTCCTTGGCGATCATGTCGTCGTACTGGTGCTGCGTGCAGTCGAACTCGTCGCCACCGGCCTCGGGCGTACACCGGTAGCTCGGCGCAGGGGTCGGCGTCGGCAGCACGGCCGGCTGGCAGCCGGCCAGCAGGCAGGCCATCACGACCGGGATGGCCAGGCGTCGGGCTCGTGACCGCATGGGACACCTCCTGGGGGTGGCCAGAGTCTGACACAGGCCCAGCGCGCCCAACAGGCCTCGACCTGGTTATCCACAGCACCTCGGACAAAGTCATTCACTTGTCCACAGGCCGCCGGTCTCAGCCGTCCCAGCAGCCCCACGACCACAGCCGCCCTTCGCCAAGCTCAGGGACCGTCATGGCCCGGCAGGCGCGGAAACCCCGGAATGACGGACCGGGCCACTAGGGTGCTGCCGTGGGCCCCGTGACCATCGTCCTGACGATCCTGGTGCTGGCAGTCGTCGCGTTCATGTCGAACCGGGTGCCGATGGGCATCGTCGCGCTGGGCGTGGCGCTCGCGCTGTGGGCCACGGGGATTCTGACGCTGAACCAGGCGCTGGCGGGCTTCGGCGACCCGACCGTCATCTTCATCGCCACGCTGTTCATCGTGTCGGAGTCCCTCGACTCGACCGGTGTCACCGCCTGGGCGGGCCAGCAGGTGATCAGCCGCGGTGGCGAGAAGCGGACGCCCCTCCTAGTCGTCGTCTGCCTGCTGGTCGCCGTGCTCACCGCACTGATCAGCGTGAATGGCGCCGTCGCGGCGCTCATCCCGGTCGTCGTGGTGGTCGCCATCCGCGTGGGCCTTGCCCCCAGCCAGATGCTGATGCCGCTCGCGTTCTCCGCCCATGCCGGCTCGATGCTGGCTCTCACCGGCACGCCGGTGAACATCATCGTCAGCGAGGCCGCGGCCGAGGCGGGTGCGCGTCCGTTCAACTTCTTCGAGTTCGCGCTGGCTGGCCTCCCACTGCTGGTCGGCACGATCGCGATCATCGCCCTGTTCGGGCAGCGCCTGCTCCCCCACCGCGCGCCCAGCGTCCTGCCCGCGGACGTCAGCAACCATGCCCGCGTCCTTCGCGAGCAGTACGCACTGCCCGAGGGCACCGAGCTCGTCGGCGTCAGCAAGGGGATCACCGAGGTCGTCATCCCACCCCGCTCCGAGCTGATCGGGGTGCACCTGTTCCCCGGCATGACCACGCCGAGCGGCGACCTCGTCGTGCTCGGCCTGCAGCGCGCCGGCGAGGACGTGCTGGGCCCGGACGCAGAACTCCAGGCCGGCGACACACTTCTCCTCCGTGGCACCTGGGAGCACCTGCAGGCTCACACCGCCGGACCCGATGTGCTGGTCGTGGATGATCCGGCCACGCTGCGCCGCGCCGTCCCGCTCGGAGTGGGCGCCAAGCGGTCCATCGGCATCCTCGTCGCAATGGTGATCCTGCTGGCCACCGGCGTCGTGCCGCCCGCGGTGGCCGGCCTGCTCGCCGCGGGCGCCATCGTGCTCACCGGCGTGCTCAAGCCCACCCAGGCCTACCGCTCCGTCTCCTGGACGACCGTGGTGCTGGTTGGCGGCATGATCCCGCTCTCCACGGCCTTCATCCAGACCGGGACGGCCGACCTGATCGCCAGAGGCCTGCTGAACCTGATCGGCGACACCTCGCCGACGCTGGCACTACTGGCCATGTGCGTCCTCACCGTCGTGCTCGGCCAGCTGATCTCGAACACCGCGACCGTGCTGATCATGGCCCCGATCGCCACCGTGCTCGCGGCCGACCTGCACGTCTCCGTGCTGCCGTTCATGATGGCGTTGACCGTCGCCGGGGCCGCGTCCTTCCTCACCCCGGTCGCCACGGCGGCCAACACCATGGTGATGGAGCCCGGCGGCTACCGGTTCACCGACTACTGGAAGCTCGGCCTGCCCCTCCTGCTCCTCTTCCTCGCAGTGGCGGTGTTCTGGGTGCCCGTGGTCTGGCGGTTCTGAGGAAGTAGATGACACAGAACATTCCCCTCGCGGTCGTCCTGACCGTCCTCGCATCCGTCGCGCTCGCGGTGGCGTCCGTCATCCAGCACCTCGCGGTTGGCGACACGGCAGGGCAGCCGGGGACGAAGCTGTCCGGCAAGCAGTTGCTCGCCGTGATCCGGAACCCCCGCTGGCTGGGTGGCCTCATGCTCACCGGGGTGGGCGCGGTCCTGCAGATGGGCGCGCTGCTGCTCGCCCCGGTGACGGTCGTGCAACCGATCGGCGTCCTGGCCGTGCCGTGGACGATCCTCCTCGCCGCCCGCGTGCACCGGCGTCCGATCGCCCCTCAACTGTGGGGCGCCACGGCCTTGACCGTGCTCGGGACGGCAGCCTTCGCCTGGGTCGCGATCACGCACGCCGCACCGTATCCCTTGCTCAACGACACCTGGCTGGTGGTCGGCACGCTCGCCGGTTTCGGCGTGGCCGCGCTGCTCGCTCTGGCCGGTGCCCGCGGTCCTGCGGCTTGGCGCTGCCTCGCGTGGTCGGCCGCCGCCGCTGTCATCTACGGCTCGGAGTCGGGGGTGGTCAAAGCGATCGGTCACTACACGACCAGCCGTCCCTGGCTGGGTTCGCCGACGTTGTGGTTCCTGGTCGGCTCGATCCTCGCCGGCATGGTCTGCGCGGGCATCTGGATCCAGCAGGGGTACGCGTCGGGCGCCGCCGAGATCGTCGTGGGGACGCTCAACGCCGCCGCGCCGGTGGCCGGTGTCGCCTACGGGATCGCCGTCCTGGGCGAGGGCGTGAACATCACCGGGACGGCGGCGGTGCTGATGCTGCTGTTCGCCGCTGTCGCCATCTGGGGGGTCGTCCTACTCTCGCGATTCCATCCCGGGACGAATCCGGCCGACCAGACCCCGTCCGAAACACCCGCCAGCACGAGCTGATCGCCGACCGGCTGCGCCATGATGTAGCGCAGCAATGCTGAACAACTGGGGGAACAGATGAATCCGGTGCTGGCGTTCGTGGTCGTCATGCTGGTCTGGACGATCAGCGACTGGGTGGCCAAGAAGACGAAGTCCCTGCTGTCAAGCCTCTTCGTGGCCTCGCTCATCTTCCTGGTCGGGTTCATGACCGGGCTGTTCCCGCCGGACCTGCTGCAGGCGTCCTCCCTGCTCGGCCTGGCCGGCGCGGTGGTGGGCTTCATCATCGTCCACCTCGGGACGGTGATCAGCCTCGACGACTTCAAGAAGCAGTGGAAGACCCTGCTGATCGGTATCGCCACAGTCGTCGGTATCGGCGTCCTGCTGGTCGTGGCCACCCTCATCTTCGGCTCCGGCATGCCGCGGATCAACGACTACGGCGACCTCGTCGCGACCGGCCGCGACTTCATGATCGCCGGCATCGGGGCATTGAGCGGCGGCACGATCTCCGTGCTCATGGTCCAGGAGGCGGCGCTCGGCGTCGGCCTGACCACGGTCGCGGCCTTCCCCGTCCTGATCGCGGCGCTGCAGGGACTGATCGGCTTCCCCCTCACCTCGATCATCCTGCGCAGGGAGGCCGCGCGGCTGAAGGAGGACTACCGAGCAGGACGCCTCGAAGCGCCGGTCGTCGAGGAGACCAAGGAGGCCGCCCAGGGCATGCTGCCCAGCTTCCTGCGCACGACGCCGGGGACGCTGTTCAGCGTCGGCATCGTTGTCCTGGTGAGCATCGGCATCAACAACCTCACCAACGGCGTGCTGAACACCTTCGTCGTCGCGCTGATCCTCGGCATCACCCTGCGCGCGACCGGCGTCTTCAAGCCGTCGGTGCTCTCCGGTATCGACGCGTTCGGCCTGATGATGCTGGCCATCCTGATCATGGTCTTCGGCCCGCTGGCGACGCTCCGTCCCGCCGACCTGCTCGCGCTGGCCTGGCCGCTGGTGCTCGTGTTCGTGTTCGGCCTGATCGGGATCGCGGCCTTCTCCGCCGGTGTCGGCAAATTGCTCGGCTACAGCGTCCCGATGTCGATCGCGATCGGCCTGACTTCGCTGTACGGCTTCCCCGGCACGATGATCCTCTCCCAGGAGGCGGCCAAGGGCGCCGGCGAGACCCCCGAGGAGGTCGCCGCGATCGAGGGGTCAATCCTGCCCAAGATGATCGTCGCCGGCTTCTCGACCGTCACCATCACGTCGGTCGTGGTGACCGGCATCATCGCGTCCGGCATCGGCCGCTAGGACGTCACCCCGGGGTCGACCACCCCGGAGACGAAAAATGGTTCCTGCCCGGGGGGATGGGGCAGGAACCTGAATCGAGTATAGGTCGCAAAACAGACTCGTGTCACCCCGATGGGTGACAACGCGCCCGGGTTTCTCAGTGCTGTCGGCTGGCCTCGGCCTCAGCCTTGAGCTTCTCCATGTCGAGGCCCTTCACCTGGTCGACCAGCTGCGAGAACTGGCTCTTGTTCAGGGCCCCGGCCTCGCGGTAGACGAGGTAGCCGTCCCGGAACGCCATCAACGTCGGGATCGACGAGATGCCCAGACCGCCAGCCAGATCACGCTCCGCATCGGTGTCGACCTTCGCGAAGACGGCGTCCGGGTTCGACTCGGACACCGACTCGAACACCGGGCCGAACATGCGGCACGGCCCGCACCACGCGGCCCAGAAGTCCACGAAGACGATGCCGTTGTCCTTGATGGTGTCGCCGAAGTCCGATTCGGTCAGGGCGATAGTTGCCATGGGCTGGTTCCTCCAATTCGGGTACGGGTCCACAACGCCGTGAACCCCCTCCGGTATTCCCCGGCTCGGTTCGGTGGGGACGGTTCTGGCGGTTCGAGGGGACGGTTCCGGCCGTTCGGGGGGACGGTTCCGGCGGTTCACGAACCCGAACCGGGAGAACCGTCCCCCCGAACCAGGAGAACCGTCCCCCGAACCGGGAGAACCGTCCCCCCGAACCAGGAGAACCGTCCCCGGGGTTCAGGAGGTCACTTCTCGCGAGTCACAGGGCGACGAAGAGGTGCTCCGCGGTGATCCCGGGCAGGACGACCTCGTCGTCGCCGCAGCCGAGCACGAGGTTGTGTCCCATCATCGCGGCGCGGACGGGGACGCCGGGCAGCGCTCCGGCCGCCTGGATCTTCGCCAGCCAGGCCGGGTCGTTCTGGAGGTGCTCACTCATCCGCAGAACGACCACCTCGTGGGGCTCGCCGTCGGCCAGGCGCAGCGCCAGCAACTCCGTGCCGTCCAGGAACGACTCGCGGGCAGGCTCGACATCCAGCTCCTCCAGCGCGGGGATCGGGTTGCCGTAGGGCGAGCGGACCGGATGGTCGAGGATCGCCACCAGCCGCCGCTCGACATCGGTCGAAATCACGTGCTCCCAGCGACACGCCTCCTCGTGGACCAGAGGCCAGTCGAGGCCGATCACGTCGGTCAGCAGCCGCTCGGCGAGCCGGTGTCTGCGCATCACCCGGGTGGCCAGCTCGAGGCCCTTCGGGCTGAGCATGAGGTGTCGGTCGGGATGTACGGCGACGAGCCCGTCACGCTCCATCCGCGCCACGGTCTGGGAGACCGTCGGACCACTCTGGTGGAGCCGCTCAGCGATCCGGGCGCGCAACGGCGGCACACCCTCTTCACCGAGCTCGTAGATGGTACGCAGGTACATCTCGGTGGTATCGATGAGGTCGCTCATGCTCTCCTCTTTGCGGTTCGTTGCCAGACTATAGCCATGGGAGGTCAGCCGGGGCGGCGAACGGTGAGCGTGGCCCCGGAGCGCCTGTCCGGCTGGCTGGAGGGCTTCGCCGCGCGCCACGGGCGTCCGGCGGTCGAGGCGGACGCCGGCCACGTCCGCCTGGTCGCCCCGGACGGCGCCGAGGCCCGGATCCGCCTGGCGTGGGGGCCGCTGGACACCGACGAGCCGCTCGCGGAGTTGGTCGCGGCCTACACGCTGCCCCGCCGGATCGGAGCGCTGATCGTCCGCAGGCAGGCCCATGCCGTCGGCGTCTTCGACGGAGACACCCTCGTCGCGGGACGGCACGGCAGCCACTACGTGCAGGGACGGACGAAGGCAGGCGGCTGGTCCCAGCAGCGCTACGCCCGCCGGCGCGCCAACCAGGCCGGACGCGCGTTCGAGGCTGCGGCTGCCGATGCGGCCTCGGTGCTGCTGCCCGAGGTGGACCACATGGAGGCGCTGGTGACCGGCGGCGACCGCGCCGGCGTGCTCGCCGTCCTCGCCGAACCCGGACTGGAGCGCCTCGCCGACCCGGCCCTGCGACGCGGGTTCGGCACGTTCGCCGTCCCCGACCCGAACGCGCGGGTGCTGGCCGGGTTCGCCACCGGATTCCGCGCCGTGCCGATCGAACTGAACGAGCTGGCCTGATGGGGGTCGAGGACCCGTGGTGATGCATCCGGGCCAGTTGTCCGTGTCTGTCGGCCAGGCGCGGGCCCTGGTCGCCGACAGCTTCCCCGAGTTCGCCGGACGCCCGGTCCGGCGGGTGGCGTCCGGTGGCACCGTGAACGCACTGTTCCGCGTCGGAGGTGACCACGTCGCCCGGCTGCCACTGCAGCCAGCCCCGCCCGAGGACGCCTGGGCGACCGCTCGACGTGAGACCGCAGCGGCGGACGAGCTCGCGCGGGCCACGTCCGTCCTGACCCCGGTGCCGGTCGGCATCGGCGCGCCGGGCCATGGCTATCCCCTGCCGTGGACGCTGCAGACCTGGGTGCGGGGAACGGTGGCGACAGCCTCCGACCCCGCGGGCTCCGTCCGGTTCGCCGAAGATCTGGCGGGGTTCGTCGACGGCCTGCGCCGGGTCGACACCCGCGGCCGCACGTTCAGCGGCGGCGGACGCGGCGGACGCCTGGCCGACATGGACGAATGGCTCGAGACCTGCTTCGAGAAGTCAGTCGGCGTCCTGGACGACGTCCCCGGCCTGCGCGCCCTGTGGCGCGACCTGCGGGCGACCGGACGCGACGAGCCCGACGTGATGAGCCACGGCGACCTCGTGCCAGGCAACGTGCTGGTGCGTCAGGGCCGGCTGGCCGGGGTGATCGATGGCGGCCAGTTCGGCCCGGCGGATCCGGCGCTGGATCTGGTCGCCGCCTGGCACCTGCTCGACCCGGCGCCGCGACAGGTGTTCCGCGACCGCATCGACTGCCCGGACGCGCAGTGGCAACGCGGCAAGGCGTGGGCGTTCGCGCAGGCGATGGGCCTGCCCTGGTACTACCGGGACAGCAACGCCACGATGGCCACGATCGGACGCCGCACGCTGGGCCGCATCCTCGCCGACGGCTGACCCGCCGCCGGATCGGCGCCCGAGGCGAAAGTCAGCGGCGACGCAGGAATACGACGACGGCGGCCAGCACCGCGAGAACGCCGGCCGCGCCGAGGGCGAGCCCCTGACGGGAGTTGTCAGGGGCTGCGTCTGGAGTGTCCGTCACGTCGCCGTTGTCACCGGCGTCGACGATGGGGCTCGCTGTGGACTTGGCCATCCCACTCGCCTTCGCCGTCCCAGTCGCCTTCGCAGTGGCTCCCGCCGTCGGCGTGGGAGTTTCCGCGTGCGCTGAGGTACCGGCGGCGCCGAACGCCACGACCAGACCAAGAGCCAGCCCGGCCAGGGCTCGACGTACTGCCACGATCATGCGCCGGAGCCTACCGTCCCAGTCCCAATGCAGCGCCCAGCACCACGAGCATGAGCAGCAACAGCAGCGCACCGGTCACGATCAGGTGACGGGATCGCGGTTTCACGGCCCCAAATCTATGCCGGGGCGATTAGCGTTGGCACATGGGGTCGGTACGGCTCTACGCGATCGCGATCGATGAGGTCCGGGATATCTTCCGGGCCTCGGAAGAGACCGCAGCCAGGCTCCGGTCAATCGCCGCTGACCGGTTCGCCGGGCCTGCGCCGTCCATGCCAGGACTGCTGGGCAAGCTCGGCCCGGTCTTCCGTCGCGCGCCGGACGCGCCCGTCGTCCGTCCGGATGTCCCCAGTGGTTCGGACGTCGACACCCTGCTCTCGGGACGGTACGTCGCACCGCACCGGCTGGGCGCCTGCTGGACGCTGCTCGAGACCTGGCTCGACGTGCTCGCCTGGGGCAGCGTGGGCCGGGATGTCACCGAGACCCAGCTCAACGACTTCGACTTCGACCTCGTCAGGGCGGGCGTGCCGGCCCGCTACGGCCTGCGCAGCCTGCTGAAGACCGGCCTGGGGATCGCGATGATGCCCTGCCCCGGTCTGGCCACCGGCTGGGCGTCCCTCGACCACGCGCGGGCGATGGCCGACGCGTGGCGTCCGGCCGTCCCGGTGCTGGAGCCCGCCCACTCCGACGCCGCCCGCGGCCTGCTCGCCTGGCTCGACAACTACCCCGGCTGGGTCGCCGCGGCAGCCCAGCACGGTCGGCCGGCTCCCGACCTGGTGGCCGTCCTGCGCGCCTGAGCACGGCGACGCGGCTCCATGCGAAGGCTCGTCTGAATCGGTGACGCGATTCAGCCACCAGATGTGCGCAGCCAGGCTGTCTCAAGCGTCTCGGACTCATCCGGCCCCGGAATCGCGTCATCACCTGACGTCTCCCGGCTTCTTGACGACATCTTGACGTGGCGCGCCACTCCTGAGGTATAGACTGACCGACGGTCGGTCAGTGAGATCAGGAGCCGGCCACGGAGGAGGACCGGAATGGCAGGCAGCACGGCAGCCGCACGCCGGACGCGCCGTCCCCGGGTCACCAAAGACCCGGAGGTGCGCCGCGAGGAATTGCTCGACATCGCATGGGAGCTCTGCCGCAGCGACGGCTTCGAGGCGATGAGCGTCGACCAGCTGACTCAGGCGGCCGGGGTGGCGAAGGGCACGTTCTACCACTACTTCGCATCGAAGGACGCCATGCTGGAAGCGCTCGTGCAGCGGTTCGGCGAGGGCCTCTTCGACCTGCTCTCTGCCGCCGCGGCCTCGGCCACTGGCAACGGGTCGGAACGCCTTCGGGCGGTCATGAACGCCGCCAGCAGCTACAAGGTCCAGAAGGCCGACGTCGCCTACGCATCGTTCCTCTACCAGCCGGGCAACCTCGCCCTCCGCCACGGGCTCTTCAGCGCCTGGCGGGAACGGGCCCGGCAGGTCCTGGTGCCCGTGATCACCGACGGCAAAGCGGACGGCTCGCTCAACGTCACCGACGTCGGCGCCACCACCGACATCGTCCTGCTGCTCTGGTTCGAGGCCGCGGACCAGCTCTGGGAGCGCGCGCTGACCGCCACCGACGTGGAGACCTTCACCGCGATCATGCTCGGCGGCGGTCGGTCCATCTACCAGGCGCAGGAGCGGATCCTCGGCGTTCCCGAGGGCACGTACGTCCTGCCCGACGGGCCTGAACTCGTCCGCCTCACCCGCCAGCTCTACGCCACCCTCGACAGGAAGTAGTGATGAAACGCAAGACCATCGTCGCCACCGGAATCGCGGCCGCCGTCGTGGTGGCCCTCGGCGGCGGCTACGCCTACTCGGCGGCCACCAACCGTCCGCTCGTCGGCACCTCCCAGGCCGCCGTGGCGCCCCTCAGCGTCACGGTCAGCGCGTCCGGTTCCCTGGTCGCGGCGCACTCCGCCGGCGTCTATCCCCCGGCGGCCGGCACGCTCGCGTCCGTGAAAGTGCACGACGGTGACCAGGTGAAGGCCGGCGACACCCTCGCCGTGATGGCGAAGGGGACGCTGCAGCTGGCCGTCGCCCAGGCGAAGGCTGCGCACACCGCGGCCCAGGCGCAACTGGAGGCGGTGAACAACGGCGTGCCCCGCGCGATCGACCGGTCCGCTGCCAACGCCGCGCTCTCGGCCGCGCGCTCCCAGGTCTCCACTGCGAAGAAGAACTACGCGGCCTACCTCGACGACTACCGGAACGCGAGCCCCGACGAGCAGGACGCCATGCGCTCCACCCTGCGCACCCTGAACACCGCCAGGTCGACGGCCAACGCCGCCCTGAAAGCCGCGGAGGCCTCGCTCGATCAGCTGTCGGTAGCGGGACGAGTGGCCCTCGCCCGCACGGCGGCGAACCAGTCGGTCAGCGCCACGGCCAAAGCTCTTTCGATCGCCGAGGACAACCTCGCGGGCGCCACGCTCACCGCCCCGTTCGACGGCACGGTGGTCATCCACGGCACGGTGGAGAAGGGCGCGGGCCTCACCCCGGGCGTGGCTCCCTTCACCGTCGTCGACCCGAGCCGGATGGAGTTCGAGGCACAGGTCAACGAGACCGACATCTCCACGGTCGAGAAGGCCCAGACCGCCACAGTCACGCTGGACGCCTTCGACAATCCCTTCACCGGGAAGGTCACCCGCGTCCAGGCCAGTCCGGTGACGACCAGTACCGGCACGATCGCCTTCCCCGTCCGGGTGTCGCTGACCGCGGGGCAGGACCGGTTGTTCCAGGGCATGAGCGGCTCGGCGGACATCGAGGTGAAGTCCATCCCGGACGCGCTCACCGTCCCGATCGAGGCCGTACTCACCAACGGCGACTCCAAGACCGTCTTCGTGCTCGGTGCCGACGGCGTCGCCCACGCCCGTGCCGTGACGATCGGCGCGTCCACTGACACCGCCGCCCAGGTCCTCACCGGACTGTCCGCCGGCGACCAGGTGGTGACCACCGGAGCGTCCGCGCTGTCGGACGGCCAGCGCGTCCGCACGAAGTGAGGCGTCGATGACCACCCAGGCGCCCGCGATCGTCCAGATCGCCGGCCTGACCAAGGTCTACGGCAGCGGCGTCGCAGAGGTGACCGCGCTCGCCGCCGTCGACCTGACCGTCCCCGAGGGCCAGTTCGTCACCGTGATGGGGCCGTCCGGCTGCGGCAAGTCCACGCTGCTGAACCTCCTCGGCGGCCTCGACTCCCCCACGTCGGGCACGATCAGCATCGACGGCCACGCCCTCGGCGACCTGCCGGACGACCAGCTCACCGAGCTGCGGCGGCGCCGGATCGGCTTCGTGTTCCAGTTCTTCAACCTGATCCCGGTGCTGAACGCCGTGGAGAACGCGTCCCTGCCGCTGCGGCTCGACGGCGCGAAGGACGCGGACGAACGCGCCACTGCGTGGCTCGAAAGGGTGGGGCTGGGCGACCGGCTGCACAACCGCCCCGACCAGCTCTCGGGCGGCCAGCAGCAGCGCGTCGCGATCGCGCGAGCGCTGTCCACCGACCCGGCGCTGGTCCTGGCCGACGAACCCACCGGCAACCTGGACTCGAAGTCCGCGACGGAGATCGGAGAGCTGCTGCGCCAGGTCAGCACCGAGTGGGGCCGCAGCGTCCTGATGGTCACCCACGACCCGCGGATCGCCAGCTTCGCGCAGCGGCTCGTGCTGATGCGCGACGGCCAGGTGGTCGACGACGTGGCGCTGGACGGCACCAGGGAGGGCCCGCGGGCGGCCCTGGAGAAGGCTGGACTGCTGTGAGACTCTCCCTCACCCTGGCTTGGCGCTACCTGCGCGGACGCGGCGCCCGGTCGCTGCTGACCACGCTGGCCGTCCTGTTCGGGGTGATGCTCACCTTCGGCCTGAACGGCATCCTGCCGGCGATGGTCGACGCGTTCACCCACAACCTGCTGGCGGCCGCAGGCAAGGTCGACCTCACGGTCACCAGCGCGTACAACCAGCCGTTCAAGCCTGACGTGGTGGACAAGGTGCTGGCAGTGCCGCAGGTCGCCGCGGCCAGTCCCGGCGTCCAGCGGACGGCGCCTCTCCCCCGCAGCGCCGACGCCCCCGCCGACGCTCTCGCGCAGCTGGTGGTCATCGGCACCGACGTGGCCACGGCGGGGAAGATCCACGACTTCCCGCTCGCCGCGGGGCGCATGCTGGCCCCGGGCGACGACACGTCCGTCGTGCTCAACTCCGACCTGGCGACCGAGCTCGGCCTGAGGCTCGGTGACCAGCTGGTGCTGCCCGCGGCGGGCGGAACCACGCGGTTCCGGGTGATCGGGCTGCTCAGCACGGTGACCGTGCCCGGCCAGGAACAGGTGTACATCACCCTGCCCGCGGCGCAGCAGCTGTTCGGCCTCGGCAACCGGATCACCCAGGTCGAGGCGGTGTTCGCCCAGGACGCCGACCGGGCGGCCACGGAGAAGGCGGTCGCCGCGGCTCTCGGCCCGGACTACCAGGTGGGCGGGGTGTCCACCGAGGCCTCCCTGGCCGCCTCACTGCAGGTGGCCTCGTTCGCGCTCAACATGTTCGGCATCTTCGCCCTTGCCACCGCAGGGTTCATCATCCTGAACAGTTTCCGGACGGTGGTCGCGGAGCGCCGCCGCGACATCGGCATGCTGCGTGCGATCGGCACCCGCCGGCGGACGATCATCGGTATCTTCCTCGCCGAGTCGCTGTTCCAGGGCGTGATCGGGACGGCGCTGGGCATCGTCGCGGGCTGGCTGATGGCCGCCGGGCTGTTCGCAGCGATGGCTCCGATCTTCGAGTCCGTGCTGCACTTCCACATCGGCGGGCCGGTGTTCACTGCCAGCACCTGGGCAACCTCGATCGTGCTGGGCAT
This sequence comes from Propionicimonas sp., assembly GCA_036770475.1. Taxonomy (GTDB): domain Bacteria; phylum Actinomycetota; class Actinomycetes; order Propionibacteriales; family Propionibacteriaceae; genus Propionicimonas. Next base: position 32,836 of record DAIPJC010000033.1, read on the forward strand.
CGGCGTGACCGTCGCCGCCGCCGTCGTCCCGGCGCGCGCCGCCGGCCGCGTGACGCCGATGGAGGCGATGCGTCCACAGCTCGGGGAGGTGTACATCCGCCGGATCGGTCGGCGCGCCTGGATCGGGGTGGGGCTGATCATCGGGTCGCTGTTCGGCCTGACCTCCGGCTCGGCGTCACTGGTCGGGCTGGGCGCCGTGGTGTTCCTGGTCGGCATCTCGCTGGTCGCGCCCGCCGTCGTCAACCCGATCGCCGACTGGGCCAGCCACCCGCTGGAGTTGCTGTTCTCACGCGAGGGGGTGATCGCTCGCAGCAACCTGCAGCGAAATCCCGGACGCAGCGCGGTCACCGTGACGGCCGTCATGCTCGGGCTGGCATCCATCGTCGCGGTGATCAGCATGGTGACGTCGATCTTCGCCGGCTTCACCACCTACCTGGACAAGTCGCTGAGCTCGGACTACCTGCTGATCCCGCAGTCGATCGTGCTCGGCCAGGGCAACGTGGCCGCCGGTCCGCGGCTGGCCGAGGAGGTGCGGGACACACCCGGCATCGCCGCGGTGTCGACGCTGCGGATCGCGCAGGCCAAACAGGACGGCGGCGACGTCCAGGTGATCGGGATCGACCCCGACACCTACCTGAAGGTGGCAGCGTTCGACTGGAACTCCGGCTCCTCGGACGCGGCCGTCGCACAGCTACGCACCGGGCGGTGGTTGATCGCCAACGGCATCTACGCGGCCCAGCACAATCTGGTCGTGGGGCAGGCGATCGTCCTGAACACGCCGAACGGCGCCCGGACCTATCACCTCGCCGGCGTGGGGAACGACTACCTGAACGCCAAGCTGTCCACGCTCTACACGTCCCAGGACAACCTGGAGCGCGACTTCAACGTGACCGCCGACCTGCTGCTGATGGCCAACCGGACGCCCGGCGCCGACGCGGCGGAGACAACCGTCCGGATGAACCGGATCGTCGCGAACTACCCGGCCTTCCGGCTGTACGAGTCGCAGACCTGGCGGGCCGAGCAGATGAAGACGTTCAACTCGACGATCGTGATCTTCGACGTGCTGGTGGCTGCGCTCGCCCTGCCCTCCCTGCTGGCGCTGGTGAACACGCTCGCGATCAGCGTGCTGGCCCGGACTCGCGAGATCGGCATGCTGCGCGCGGTCGGGGCGACCAGACGGCAGGTGCGCCGGATGGTGATGGCCGAGTCCCTGCTGCTGAGCGTGATCGGGACGGGCTTCGGCGCGATCGCAGGGCTCTGGCTGGGCTACGCGCTGGTCGCTGCGATGGCGGCCGTCGGCTGGCAGATGCCTTACTCCTTCCCGTGGTCGGGCCTCGTGGCGACCGTCGTGGTCGGCATCGTGTTCGGCGTCCTCGCCGCGCTCGGGCCCGCGCGCTCGGCGTCCCGGCTGGACGTGGTCGCCGCCCTGCACCAGGAGTGAGCGGCTCGAGTCACTCGTCGATGGCCTCGATGCCCTGGCGCTTGAGTTCCTCGAGGTGGTCGAGCATGTGCTGCAGGACATCCGGCGGGTGGCCATCCCATTCGGTCACCTCGTCGACCACGCGCAGCGGACTCCGGGTGCGGTACGACCTGGTGGGGTTACCGGGGAACCGCTTGTCCGTCAGGTTCGGGTCGTTCTCGAACGGACCGGTCGGCGCCACCCGGTAGATCCGGCCCCGGCCCTCGCCCACCGCGAGCTCTGCTCCCCAGATGGCCGCATCCATGGTGGCACTGAAGTAGACGAAGTTGGCCGCCCTCCGCTCGCCGTAGTTGGAGTCGAAGCCCACGCCGAGCAGGTCCCCCGGCGCCAGTCCGACCTTCGTGCCGTGGTAGAAGGGCCCTGGGTCGTCCGGCCCGAACGGGACCGTATCGTCGTCCATTCCGCACCCCTTTCGCCCCGGACGCCGAGAGCCACCGCTCCCGTCGTTCGCCTGTACCCAGACACAGGCTAACGACGCGAAGGGTGGCTCTCGATGCCCGGAGGCCCGTCCGCCGATCAGTGGATCAGGCTGGCGAGGATCCCCTGCGCGAAGTAGAGCACGAAGGCGGCCACCACGATCCACATCAGCGGGTGGACCTCCTTCGCCTTGCCCCGCAGCACCTTGAGCAGGACCAGCGTGATGAAGCCCGCGCCGATGCCGGTCGTGATCGAGTAGGTGAACGGCATCAGCACGATGGTCAGGAACGCGGGGATGCCCTCCTCCGGGTCCTCCCAGTTGACGTGCACGACCTGGGACATCATCAGGAAGCCCACGAAGAACAGCGCAGGAGTGGCCGCCTCGGCCGGCACCATCTCGACCAGCGGAGCCAGGAACAGGCTCAGCAGGAACGCGATACCGGTGACCACCGACGCCACGCCCGTCCGGGCGCCCTCGCCGACGCCGGAGGCCGACTCGATGTAGGAGGTGTTGGACGAGACCGAACCCAGACCGCCCGCGATCGCGGCGACCGAGTCGACCAGCAGGATCTCCTGGGTGTACGGCGGATTGCCGTCCTCGCCGAGCATGTCGCCCTCGGCGCCGACCGCGACGATCGTGCCCATCGTGTCGAAGAAGTCGCTCAGCAGCAGCGAGAAGACCAGCAGCAGGATGCCGATCACCGCACCGGGGCCGGCAGCCGAGGTGAAGGCGCCGAACATGTCCACCCGGCCCAGCAGGCCCAGGTTCGGGGCGGTGAAGCCACCGGTCAGGGCGGGCAGGTTCTGGATCCAGCCGGTCGGGTTCACCACAGCGCCGGTGGCGTCCTTCATCAGCGGGAGGTTCAGCACGGACTGGACGATCACGGCCAGCACGGTCGAGGCCAGGATGGCGATCAGCAGCGCGCCCTTCACCCTGCGGATGTACAGCGCGACGATCAGCAGCAGGCCGACCAGGAAGATCGCGATCGGCCAGCCCTCCAGCTGCCCGTAGATGCCCAGCTGCACAGGGGTACCGACCGCGGGACGCACGATGCCGCCGTCCACGAGGCCGATGAAGGCGATGAACAGGCCGATGCCGACCGAGATCGCGGCCCGCATCGCGCGGGGGACGGCGTCGAAGATCGCCTTCCGGAAGCCGGTGAGCACCAGGATGGTGATCAGGATGCCCTCCCAGACGATCAGGCCCATCGCCTGCGGCCAGGTCATCTGCTTGACGATGGTGTAGGCCACCAGGGCGTTCAGGCCGAGGCCGGTCGCCAGGGCGATCGGGAAGCGTCCGTAGACGCCCATCAGGATCGTCATGATCGCAGCGATCAGGGCGGTTGCGGCGGCGACCATCGCCATGGACGTCGCGACCGCGCCGTCCTGGGTCACCGGAACGCCTGTGATCAGGTTGCCCTGCACATCGGGCTGGGTACCGATGATGATCGGGTTGAGGATGATGATGTAGGCCATGGTGAAGAAGGTCACCAGGCCGCCGCGGACCTCCCGTCCGATCGTCGAGCCACGTTTCGTGATCTCGAACCAGCCGTCGAGGGTCTTGTTGGTCTTCGGGGCAGGATCTGCCGAAGTCGTGCCAGGGTTCGCCATGGCCGAATGGTAGGGGTGCTGACTCGGGCCGTATCGTGGTGTCCGTGAGCCAGAACAACCACCAGCATCGGCCGCTGATGGTACAAGCACCGGTCCGGGCGCTCGACCCGGACGGTCTCGCTGTCGTGACCGCGGGCACGATCGGTTTCGCCATCGGCACGGTGGTCTGCTGGTGGTCGTTCCCGCAACTCTCCGCGCTCGGCAAAGGGTGGTACCTGGGCACGTCCATCACCGGGACGGTGATCGGGCTGCTGGGCCTGGCCTTCGGGCTGTTCCGCAAGGTGCGGCGCCGTCAGGACGGGTCGGCCGGGCGAACGGACGCAGCGTCCCCCATCGAGCCCGGGACGACCGCAGCCGATGGATCGGACGCTCAGCCCACCCCCGAGGACGAACCTCAGCTGCCGCCCCGGCGTTCGGCAGGGCCCGCGGAACCGGACGACTCCGCCGCACCGGGTGCGGCCGCGAGATCAGTCGAAGAGTCCCTCGTCGACGCCGATGGTGTCCCAGACCGGGAGTGACAGGTCCACGCCCTTGGTGGGCGCGACCACATCGGAGTGGCCGCCGCAGCCGTGATCGCGGCTGACCACAGCACCGTCGGTCGGCACGAGGTCGTTGGCGCACACCCCGAACACGCGACCGAGGATGCCGCTCAGGGGCACGAAGAACGCGCAGGTCTCACACAGTGCCGGCGCCTGCTGGGTCATCGGGTTGTCCGGTCCACCCGGCCCGTCCAGCCAGCGCTCGACCGCTGCGTCCCTGCCCTCTGGCGAGAGCACCCGCTCGCGGCCCAGGCCCAGCTCGGCTACCACGACGCGGGTCTGGCTGGCCTCGGCAGGGTCGGTGACGGCGGCGAACTCACCGCCGGTGTAGCCGGGCTCGAGACGGTAGTCGCCCGGCTCAGCGGGCGCGAGGACGCCAGGGGTGAGGTCACCGGGGCCGATCCGATCCGCCCACGGCACCCAGGACGGCGCGAGCAGCGCACCCTCACCGGGGACGAGGGTCACCTCGGAGACGGTAACCACCTTCGCCCGGGACGCGCGCGCGACGGTCACCGACCACTGCCAGCCCGGATAGCCGGGATGCGTGCACTCGAACAGGTGGGTGGCGACCCGCACGTCCTCTGCGTACACGCCGCGGTGCTCACCCACCTCGATCACCCCGGCACGGCGGACCGCTGCGGCTCGGGCCAGGTCCACGGCCTCTGCGCAGGCCCGGTCGAGTTCCAGCGTCGCAGGCACGCTCAGAGCTCCAGCTCGTCGGCAACGGCGCGCAGCACGGCCGCGGTCTTGCTCGCCAGTTTCGCGTCCGGGAAGCGGCCGCGACGGTAGCCGTTGCCCACGCCGTCCAACATCTTGATGAGGTCCTCGACGATGATCGCCATCTGCTCGGGCGACTTGCGGGACGCCTTCGAGAGCGAAGGCGGCGCCTCCAGCAGCCGGACGGAGAGGGCCTGCTCGCCCTTCTTTCCCGCCACCACGCCGAACTCGACCTTCTGGCCGCGCTTCAGGCTGGTCACACCGTCGGGCAGGGCGGCAGCGCGCACGTAGACGTCGTCCCCGCCCTCGTCCTTGGACAGGAAACCGAAGCCCTTCTCGGCGTCGTAGTAACGCACCTTGCCAACCGGCATGATTCCCTCAACTCCTGGTCTCGCCCGGCCTGCTCGCTCGACCGGCCCCACAAGACTATCCACAGATCCAACTCGCGGCACGCGCGGGGGAGAACCGTCCCCCCGAACCAGGAGAACCGTCCCCCCGAACCAGGAGAACCGTCCCCCGGCGCCGCCCGGACGCCCGGTTACGATGGGCGCATGGCCACGTGGCAGGACGGACCCGAGTACGCGCCCGCGGAGCGCCCTGCCGCCTTCGTGATTCCCCCGGCCGCGCCCCTCGCGGCTCCGGCGTCCGCCGTCACGGCGACCCCCGCCGCCCCGTCCCTGCCGGGCGGGGAGCCGTCCTTCGCGCCGCCGACCGAGTCACAACCCGAACTCACCGCACTGGTGCCGTCGGGAGCGCCCGGACGCAACCCCAAGACCCCGTTCGAGGTGTCCGCGGCAGCGATCACGACGGGCGGTTGGTCGGACGAAGCCTCGGCCGGAGGGGCCGACCGTTCCCCGACCCAGCCGTTCACCGCCCCTGGCCCGCCGCTGACCGGCTACCTGCCCGCGCAGCCCGCCGTCCAGCCGAACGCCCAGGTGAACCCCGCTCCGTTCCCCACGCCGAACACCCCGCAGTGGTTCGCGCCGCCGCCCGAGACCCGGGTGCCTGCACCACCGCCCCCGGTCTCGATCAGCCAGATCTGGCGAGCGGCGACCCCTGGTGTGCTGATCCCCCTGGTGATCGGCATGTTCTTCAGCTGGCTGTCGATCCTGATGCTGGCGATCTCGTTCGCACTCTCCGCCCGCATCGCCTACCGCAGGGACGCCATCCGTCGGGTCTACACGGTGGCCCTGGTCGTGCTGGGCGTGATCGGGGCAGGGTCGATCCTCTCCGGCGGATACGACTCCGACCAGCTCTTCGAGGCCCTGTCCGGCGGCGCCCAGCTGGCCTGCATCATCCTGCCCTTCGTGGTCGGGCTGATCGTCGGCGCCGCCCTCCGCGCGGGCGAGCGTCCCAACCGGCTCGGCCGATGACCGGGGGCCCTGCCGCCGAGGGCCACGGCTCCTCCGGCCTGGGCATACCCGGGGACGGACCCCCCGAGTTCCTGCCACCTCGCCCGTCGACGGTGTCCTCACCCGTGAGTGTCCCGAGCCCACCGTCCGGACGTCCACCGCAGCGCCCGAGGCCGCGCCGCCGGGCGGTCGTCGCCGCGGTGCTCGCCGGCGGCCTGCTGCTGATCGGCCTGCTGAGCGCACTGCCGATGCTGCCGCCCGCGACGCCAACTCCTACTCTCGGGCAGTCGGCCCCGCCGGAAGTGGTCACGGCCGGCCCACCACCCGCAGCAGGCGCCGCTCCGGTCACGGTTTCCGGCGGCGACGTGGGCAGGCCGGTCGCGTTCACCAGCGCGACCGGATCGGGCACGTTCACCGTGTCCGGCGCCACCTGGGCCGACTCCGGCGAGATCGCACCGGACGCAGGCCTGCGCTACCTCGTGCTCGACGTCACGGTGGCGTGCACGAGAGGAGAGGTACCCGTCGAGGAGTTCCTGCTGCTCGCCAGCACCGGCCAGGAGGGCCACCTGCCCAGCTTCGGGCCCGGCCTGCAGCATCCGCTCGAGGGACGGCAGCTCACGTCCGGCCAGCGCGTGAGCGGGCAGGTGGGGTACGCGCTCGCGCCGGGCGCGGTCGAGGTGTTCCTGCTGGACGAGTCGTTGCAGCGGCTCGCCGGCATCCAGATTCCTGCACCGTGAGGAGTACACCATGAGTGAGCCTTTCCGCACCCGCCGGTTCCAGCCGGTCGCGCCGGAACTACGTCCACGCCGGCATCGGCAGGCCGCGCGCGTGGTGGTCAGCGACGGCACGCTCGCGCTGCTGCTCGCCGACACCGACCCGGGTCTGCCGGGGACGCGCTGGTGGGTCACCCCCGGCGGCGGCATCGACCCTGGCGAGACTGCGCTGCAGACCGCCGTCCGTGAACTGGCCGAAGAGACCGGCCTACTGGTCGAGCCGGAGCGACTGCTGGGGCCGGTGGCCGTCCGGACGGTCGTACACGGCTACTCCGACCAGGTGCTGAGCCAGGCGGAGAGCTTCTTCGTGCTGCGGGTGGCGGCCCCGTTCGAGGTCGAGCCGGGTGGGCTCACCCCGGCCGAGCGGATCACGCTCGACGGGTGGGGGTGGCTGCCGCTGGCCGGCGTGCACGAGCAGCCGGAGCCGGTATGGCCGGCGAACCTCGCCGAGCTGGCCGCCCTCGCGGACCACCCTGAGGTGTGGCCGCTGGACCTCGGCTTCAGCGAGGAATCCACCCTGCCGGTAGACTGAACCGAGTGCAGGAGCCGCAGTCCCGTCCCGTCGCCGAGGAGGGGGATCAGAGGTTCCTCGAGCGCTTCATCTGGCTCTCGATAGCCACCGCCATCGCCACCGTCGCCATCAAGGGCTACGCCGCGTGGCTGACGAACTCGGTCGGCCTGTGGTCGGACGCGATGGAGTCCACCGTGAACCTGGTGGCAGCCCTCGTCGCGCTCTGGGCGCTGCGACTCGCAGCCAAGCCGGCCGACTTCAACCACGATTTCGGACACGGCAAGGCCGAATACATGTCCGCCGCGGTCGAGGGCAGCCTGATCTTCGTCGCGGCGGCCGTGATCATCTGGGGAGCGATCGAACGACTGTTCGTCCCCGTCCCGCTGGAGCAACTGGGGCTGGGCCTGGCACTGTCGATGCTGGCCACCCTGCTCAACCTGGGTACGGGCCTGGTGCTGCTGCGGGCCGGACGCGCGCACCGGTCGATCACCCTCGAGGCGGACGGCAGGCACCTGCTCACCGACGTGTGGACCTCGGTCGGCGTGCTGGTGGCGATCGGACTGGTCGCGCTCACCCACTGGCAGGTGCTCGATCCGGTCATCGCGCTGGTGGTGGGCGCGAACATCCTGTTCACCGGTTACCAGCTGGTTCGGCGGTCGGTGGTCGGGCTACTCGACGCCGCCCTGCCCGACGAGGACGTGGCGATCGTCTCCGCCGTGCTGGCGGACGTCTGCAACGATCCCCGGGTGGAGATTACCCAGCTGCGGACCCGCGAGTCAGGGCGCCAGCGCTTCGTCTACGCGACGCTGTCCGTGCCGGGCTCGTGGACGGTGAAGCGCAGCCACGATGTCGCCGACGACGTCGAGGGTGCCATCGAGTCCGCACTGCCCGGCACCACGACCTTCGTCCATATCGAGCCCGCCCCGGAGTGACGGCCGGGCTTCGTCAGGCTCAGCCAGCACACGCTCCCTGAGCTTGACGAAGGGTCCCTGAGCTTGACGAAGGGCGTCAGTCGCTCACGGCCGGCCGGTGCCGTACCTCGTCGTCGATCAGCGTGCGCCAGGACCGCACCAGCGCCTCATCGACATACGCCTTGTACGATCCGCCGGGACGGGCCGGCTTGCCGATGTGGAAGGCGTGGACGCCCGCCCGCGCGAGCCAGGGCACATGGTCGGGATGCAGGCCACCACCGGCCATGATCACCGAGGCGGCCCAGGGGTCTGCCTTCGCCCGGGCGAGCAGTTCGCCGAGGCCGTGTTCGACGTCGCGGGCCGAACCCGCGGTCAGCACCTGGTCCAGCCGCGGCAGGGTGGCCAGAGCCTGCCAGGCCTTGTCGGCATCGAGGCAGGCGTCCAGCGCGCGGTGGAAGGTCCACGGCCAGGGACTGTCGCCGATCAACTCGGTGCAGACGCGGACGTCCACGTCCCCGAGGCCGTTCAGGAAGCCCAGCACCATGCCGTCGGCACCGGCGTCCGCATAGCTGGCCATCAGGCCGCGCAACCGGACGGCCTCGCCGCCGTCCGTGCCGAATCCCTCGCGCAGCCGCACCATCACCCGCACCTGGATGCTGGTCGCGCGGCGCACCTGGGCCACGAGTTGGGGGGTCGGGGACATTCCGCCGTCGTCCAGCGTGCCGCACACCTCGACCCGGTCCGCGCCGCCCGCCTCCGCGCGCTCGGCGTCAGCGGGGTGCAAGGCGATCACCTCGAGCAGGCCGCTCATGGCTCAATGATGGGGCGCGCGCCGTGCCGGACGCCGCAGACACGCTGCCCGACCCGCCAGACAGGCCGTCCCAGCCTCACTCGCACCACAAGCTGGACGGTTTCCCCGCGTCTCGCCCGATTTCGGTCCACCTTGTGGTGGAGCGGGTTCCACTAGCGCCACAAGCTGGACTGTTCTCCGGCGTCTCACCGGAATTCTGTCCACCTTGTGGTGGACGGCAGACACCTACTGGTCGAGCAGCGGCTCCCGTGCCGAACTGTAGGCGGGCGAATCCACGGCGCCGCGCGGCAGCCGGGCGGAGGCCACCAGCATCAGGGCCGCCGACACCGCGACGGCAACGAACACCCAGGTGGAGGCGGCGACGATCGTCGCGTAGTCCTGCTCGCCGCGTCCGGCCGCGATCACGTTGTTGGCGATGGCGCCGAACACCGCCACGCCGACCGCGCTGCCCGCGGAACGGGCGAAGACGTTGAGTCCGGTCACGACGCCGCGCTCGTTCCAGTCCACGGACGCCTGGGCGGCGATCAGCGAAGGGGCCGCCGTCCAGCCCAGGCCGAACCCGATCACGAACAGTTCCACGCCCACCGTCCACGGGTTGGGCCACCGCCCGGACGCGGCCAGTGCCACCGTCCCCACCAGCGCGATCACGCTGCCGATCATCACCGTCGTGCGGTAGCCGTAGCGCAGGTACATCCGGCCCGCGACGGACGCGGCCACCGGCCAGCCGAGCGTGATTGCGGCGACCGCTGCCCCCGACACCAGCGGCACCACGCCCAGCGAGTTCGTGAGGTACGTGGGGACGAAGCTCGTGATGCCGATCAGCAGTGCACCGACCCCCAGCGAGACCAACGTGGTGGTGAGGATCAGCGGACGCGCGAGGATCGACAGGTCCAGCACCGGCTCGGCCGCCCGGCGCTCGGCCAGCGGGAACACCGCCAGCGCGGCGATGCCGATCCCGAAGCTCACCAGGCTCTGCCACGACATCCAGGCCCAGGCGTTACCGCCCTCCAGCAGCGCGAGGATGACCGCGGTCAGGCCGATTGTGAGCAGCGTGGCGCCCGCGTAGTCGATCCGGTGCCTCCGGCGCTCCAGCTTTTCGTGGTACGAGCGGACGAGCGCCCATCCGGCCACCAGGCACAGCGGGACGTTCACGAAGAAGATCCACCGCCAGGAGGCGAACTGGGAGAAGACGCCGCCCAACGCCGGTCCGACGACGGACGACACCGCCCACACGCTGGCGATGTAGCCCTGCACGAGCGCGCGCTCGGCCACCGTGTAGAGGTCGCCGACGATCGTCATCGTCATCGGCGCCGCCGCTCCCGCCCCCAGCCCCTGCACGACCCGGAACGTGATCAGCGAGGTCATGTTCCAGGCAAGGCCGGCCAGGATCGAGCCGGCCAGGAACAGCCCGACCCCGACGAGGATCACCGGCTTGCGTCCGATGGTGTCGGCGAGCTTGGAGTAGATCGGGACGGAGACCGCCTGCGCCAGCAGGTACACGGAGAACAGCCACGGGAACTGGTCGAACTCGCCGAGGTCCTTCACCACGGACGGCACCGCCGTCGCCAGGATCGTCGCGTCGATCGCGATCAGGCCCGTGGTCAGCATCAGCGCCATCAGCACCGCGCCGCGCTCCGACCGGAACCCGACGGTCGTTCCCCTGTCGCTACTCACTCAGGTCTCAAGCCCATGCGCACGTCCGGATATTCCGGGTGAACGGAGAGAACCGTCCCCCCGAACCAGGAGAACCGTCCCCGGATGTTCCGGGGACGCAGGAGGGCGGCCCCTGACGGGACC
>DAIPJC010000034.1:0-43370 GCA_036770475.1 Propionicimonas sp.
TCAAGCTGCTCGGCGGCGACCCGGCCACCAGTGAGGGCCTCAGTGGCGTCGGCGGACGCGGCCGTCCCGGCGGCGCTCCCGGTCGGGGTGGCGTCGGTGGCCCTCCCGGTGCGGGTGGTCCTCCCGGTGGCGGCGGCCGTGGCGGCCGTGGTGGCCGTGGCGGTTCCGGCACCCAGGGTGCGTTCGGCCGTCCCGGCGGCCCCGCCAAGCGCGGACGCAAGTCCAAGAAGCAGCGCAGGCAGGAGTTCGACCAGATGGAGGCGCCGTCGATCGGTGGCGTGCGCGTCCGTCAGGGTGACGGGCAGACCGTCCGGCTGCGCCGCGGCGCGTCCCTGACCGACCTCGCCGAGAAGATCGGTGTCGAGCCGGCGACCCTCGTCCAGGTGCTGTTCAACCTCGGCGAGATGGTGAACGCCACGCAGTCGGTGGCCGACGACACCCTGCAGGTGCTGGGTGCGGAGCTCAACTACAACATCGAGGTCGTCTCGCCCGAGGACGAGGACCGCGAGCTGCTGGAGAGCTTCGACATCGAGTTCGGCGAGAACGAGGGCGGCGAGGAGGACCTCGCGCCACGTCCGCCGGCCGTCACCGTCATGGGTCACGTCGACCACGGCAAGACCAAGCTGCTGGATGCGCTGCGCCACTCCAACGTGGTGGCCGGCGAGGCCGGCGGCATCACGCAGGCGATCGGCGCCTACCAGGTCGCCACCGAGGTGGACGGCCAGGAGCGCAAGATCACGTTCATCGACACCCCGGGCCACGAGGCGTTCACCGCCATGCGTGCCCGAGGCGCGAAGTCGACCGACATCGCCGTGCTGGTGGTGGCGGCCGACGACGGCGTGATGCCGCAGACGATCGAGGCGCTGAACCACGCCAGGGCGGCCGACGTGCCGATCGTGGTCGCGGTGAACAAGATCGACAAGGAGGCGGCCGACCCGGTCAAGGTCCGTGGCCAGCTCACCGAGTACGGCCTGGTGCCGGAGGAGTACGGCGGCGACACCATGTTCGTCGACGTGTCCGCCACCGCCAGGCTGGGCCTGGACGAGCTGCTCGAGGCGATCGTGCTGACCGCCGACGCGTCCCTCGACCTGCGGGCGAACCCGGACATGCCGGCCCAGGGCGTCGCGATCGAGGCTCACCTCGACCGCGGTCGTGGCCCGGTGGCCACCGTCCTGGTGCACCGCGGCACGCTGCACACCGGTGACTCGATCGTGGCGGGCTCGGCCTACGGCCGCGTCCGCGCGCTGATCAACGACCAGGGTGACACCGTCGACGAGGCGCCGCCGTCCATGCCGGTGCAGGTGCTCGGTCTCACGTCGGTTCCCGGCGCGGGCGACAACTTCCTGGTCGTCGAGGACGACCGGATGGCTCGCCAGATCGCCGAGAAGCGGGAGTCGAGGCAGCGCGCGGCCATGCTCGCGAAGACCACGCGCCGCAAGACGCTCGATCAGCTGTTCGAGCAGCTCGCGAAGGGCGAGACGCAGGAACTGCGGCTCATCCTCAAGGGCGACTCGGCCGGTGCGGTGGAGGCCCTGGAGGACTCCCTGCTGCAGATCGACGTGGGCGACGAGGTCTCCCTGCGGGTCATCGACCGCGGTGTCGGTGCGATTACAGAGACCAACGTCTCGCTGGCCGCTGCGTCCGATGCCGTCATCATCGGGTTCAACGTCCGGGCCCAGGGCAAGGCTACGCAGCTGGCCGACGCCGAGGGCGTGGACATCCGGTACTACTCGGTGATCTACGCGGCGATCGACGAGGTCGAGGCGGCCCTGAAGGGCATGCTGAAGCCGATCTTCGAGGAGAAGGTCCGCGGCCAGGCGGAGATCCGGGAGATCTTCCGGTCCTCCAAGTTCGGCGTGATCGCGGGCTGCATGGTGATCGACGGCAGCATCCGGCGCAACGCCAAGGCGCGCCTGCTGCGGGACGGGGTCGTGGTCGCGGAGACCAGCGTCGCGTCCCTGCGTCGCGAGAAGGACGACGCCACCGAGGTCCGCGAGGGCTTCGAGTGCGGCATGACGCTGGCGAACTTCTCCGACATCAAGATCGGCGACATCATCGAGACCTTCGAGATGGTGGAGAAGCCGCGGGACTGAGACCGCTGAACGCCGACGCAGGCCCCGTTCCCTGAGCTTGTCGAAGGGCAGCGGGCCTGCGTCGGCGACAATTGAGAGGAAACCGGAAATGAGCAGTCCGCGCTTCGCCAAGGTGGCCGAGCAGATCAAGGTGATCATCGCCCAGATGCTGGAGCGACGGATCAAGGATCCCCGGCTGGGCTTCGTGACGATCACCGACGTTCGCATCACCGGTGACGGCCGGGACGCGACGGTCTTCTACACCGTGCTCGGGGACGCGGACGCCCGGGCCGAATCGGCTGCGGCGCTCGAGTCTGCGACAGGCTTGCTGCGCTCCACCGTGGGCAAGCAGCTCGGGCTGAAGTTCACCCCCACGCTCGCGTTCGTACTGGACGCGGTGGAGGAGGACGCCGCCCACATCGAGGACGCCCTCGCCCGTGCCAGGGCGCTGGACGCCGAGGTGGCCGCGAAGGCGGCAGGTGCGACCTACGCCGGCGATGCCGATCCCTATCGCAAGCCGGGCGAGGACGCAGAAGACGTTGAGTGACGCCTCCGGCCTGATCGTCGTCGACAAGCCGGCGGGCTGGACGTCGCACCAGGTCGTCGGCCGCTGTCGCCGGCTGCTCGGGACGAGGAGGGTCGGCCACGCCGGCACGCTCGACCCGATGGCGACCGGCGTCCTGCTGGTCGGGGTGAACCGGGCGACCAGACTGCTCGGCTTCCTGGCCGGGCACGACAAGACCTACACCGCCACCATCCGGCTCGGCCAGGCCACGGTGACCGACGACGCCGAGGGGGACGTGACCGAGTCCGTTGGCGCCGGCGGCATCAGCGAGGCGGACGTCCGTGCCGCCGTCCACGCGTTCACCGGCACGATCAGCCAGGTTCCGTCCGCGGTCTCGGCGATCAAGGTGGACGGACGGCGCGCCTACGCCATGGTCCGCGCTGGCGAAGAGGTGGACTTGAAGGCTCGCGAGGTCACCGTCAGCCGCTTCGACGTACGGGCTGTGCGACCGGTTTCGACAGGCTCAACCAGCCGGATGGTCGAGCGTAGTACCCCTGAGGAGCCGGTCGAGCTTCACGAAGCCTCGTTGGTGGCTGAGCTTGACGAAGCCCGGCCCTTCGTCAAGCTCGGGGAACATGAGGGAGAGCTCGGGGGCCATCCGGAGACGCTCGACGTCGACGTGGCGGTCGATTGTTCGTCGGGCACGTACATCCGGGCGTTGGCCCGCGACCTCGGCCGGACGCTGGGCTGCGGAGGTCACCTGACCGTGCTCCGCCGCACGCGGGTCGGCGCGTTCGACCTCTCGCTCGTCGGACTGGACGCGGCCGGCCTCGCCGGTGACACCCCTCCAGCGCTGATCAGTCTGGAAGCCGTCGCTCGGCGCGCCTTCCCTGTCGTCGAGGTCACCACGGAGCAGGCCATCGACGTCGGCTACGGGCGCAGCCTCGACCTCGCCGTACCGGCCGATCCCACCGCACTGCTGCACGGGGACCGCCTGCTGGCGCTGTACCGCCCCGGGCCGGAGGGGCGAGCCCGCCCCGTCGCCGTCCTGGCTGAGTTGGTAAGGTGACCGACGGCCCTCGAAGCTCGTCCGGGAAGGCGCACGTGAGTTCAGCAACCGTTGTCATCGGCAACTTCGACGGCGTCCATCCTGGGCACCGCGAGGTGCTGGTCGAGGCCAAACGCCGCCAGCCGGAGCTGCCCCTGGTCGTCGTTACTTTCTGGCCGCACCCGGTCTCGGTGCTCCGGCCCGAACTCGGCCCCATGCTGCTGACCTCGCTCGAGGGCCGGATCGAGCTGCTCACCGCCGCGGGAGCCGACCGGGTCGAGGTCATCGAGTTCACGACTGAGTTCGCGTCCTGGTCGCCGTCCGACTTCGTCGAGCGGGTGCTGGTGCCGCTGGAGCCGGCTGTGGTCGTGGTGGGGGAGAACTTCCGGTTCGGACACCGGGCCGCCGGCACCGTCGACACCTTGCGCGAACTCGCCGCAGGACGGTTCGAGGTCGACGCACTCCCGCTCGTCCGGTTCGGGGACGAGGAGACCTGCTCGACGCGGATCCGGAAGGCGCTGGCCGACGGCGACGTCGCGCATGCCGCCGAGCACCTCGGACGCCTGTTCTCCTTCCGCGGCGTCGTCACGCACGGCGACCAGCGTGGCCGGACCCTCGGCTACCCGACCGCCAACCTCCCCGTCCCTGACGCTCTGGCCTGCCCCTCGGACGGGGTCTACGCGGGCTGGGTGACGCGGCGGGACGGTCTGGACGCTCACGGCGAGGCGCTGCCCCCGGACGCCCCGCTGGCGCGCTGGCCGGCGGCGATCTCGGTGGGCACCAACCCCACGTTCGACGGGGTGGCCCGGCGGGTCGAGTCGTACGTGCTCGACCGGGACGACCTGGAGCTCTACGACGCGCCGATCTCTGTGGAGTTCGTGGCTCGGATCCGGGGCCAGGTGCGGTTCACCGACATCGACGAGCTGATCGTCCAGATGGCCGACGACGTGGTCCGCTGCCACGCGCTGCTCGGAGTCGAACCACCGGCTCCCGCATCTTCCCCCGCCTCGTTCTGACGGGCAGAATTGGTTCATGTTCGGGCTCGGTCCGATCCGGCGCTGGTTCGTCAACGACACCGAGCCGGCCGAGGCAGCCTCGGCCGGCCTGAACCTTGCTGCGTCCGATGTGGCCGAGCTCGCGGTACTCGGTGCGCAGGTGGCCGCCGAGTACGGCATGAGTTCCCCCGCCGTGCTCTCCGCAACCCTCAGCCGCCTGATGCGGCGCCAGGTGCCGGTGCGAGGCCTGCACCCCGCGCACGTGAGGTGCCTGGGCGGCCTCCAGTTCGCGGACGGCACCGTGGTGCTGGTGCGCGGCCGGCACGCCGGCGACCTGGGCCGGGTGGCGGCCGGGCTCCACTTCGGGGCGGTGCAACTCGCCGACTTTCATGCCGAGCCGGGCGGGGTGACGCTCGAGCTCACCTACGGCGGACATCGGGACCGGCTGGCGGCCCTCGGGATCACCGAGCCGATCTGACGGTTCAGCGGGTGAGCAGCGACTTGCGGTAGATCGCATCGGTCTGCTCGCCCACGTGCAGCTCGCCGGCGCCGTCCACCCACTCGTAGGTGGTGGCGGCATGGTCGCCCGTGGGGGAGTAGTCCAGCCCGATGTACATCGGGATCGCGGCCTCGTTGTCGGGGTCGACTTTGAGGAACACCTCGACGAACCCGAGCTCTGCGGCCCGGCTCTCCAGGTACGTCGTGAGCGCGCGGGCCGCGCCCTGGCGGCGGAACTCGGGGTAGACCCAGAGATTCTTCAGCTCGGGACGGAGCGGGTTGTCGGGCTCGCAGTCCAGGACACTCGTTCCCAACGGCTCGTCGCCCCGCAGGGCCAGCGCGTAGAAATAGTCTCCGCCGGCCTGGCGGTCGAAATGCCTCTGGGCGATCCGGGCCGAGGGGTGCGACTCTCGGGCGTGCAGTGCGGGCAGGTCCTCGGCTGTGCACAGGCGCACGATGATCGGCTCCTCAGGCATGCGTCCTCCGTGGTGGTCGGCCTCAGGCCCCCAGTGTTACCGCTCCGCCAAAATCGGCCAAGCCCGTCTTGCCTACCGGATCGGACGGGCGTCAGCCCAGCGCCTTGAGGATGTCGTCCACGCGCTGCTTGGCGTCGCCGAACAGCATCTGAGTGTTCTCCTTGTAGAACAGCGGATTGGGGACGCCGGCGTAGCCGGTAGCCATGGACCGCTTGAACACGATGACGTTCTCGGCCTTCCACACTTCGAGCACCGGCATCCCGGCGATCGGGCTGCGGGGGTCGTCCAGCGCGGCGGGGTTCACGGTGTCGTTGGCGCCGATCACCAGCACCACGTCAGTGTCGGCGAAGTCGTCGTTGATCTCGTCCATCTCCAGGACGATGTCGTACGGCACGTGGGCCTCGGCCAGCAGGACGTTCATGTGCCCGGGCAGTCGTCCGGCCACCGGGTGGACGCCGAACCGGACGTTGACCCCGTGCGCGCGCAGCTTGGCGGTGAGGTCGGCGACCGGGTACTGGGCCTTCGCCACCGCCATGCCGTAGCCGGGGGTGATGATCACGGACTTGGCGTTCCACAGCAGCTCCGCCGCGCTGGCGGCGTCGATCTCGCGGTAGTCGCCCAACTCGGTGTCGGACGCCTGGACCGTCCCGCCGTCGCTGCCGAATCCGCCGAGGATGACCGAGACGAACGAGCGGTTCATCGCCCGGCACATGATGTAGCTCAGGATCGCACCGGAGGAGCCGACCAGCGAGCCGGTGATGATCAGCAGGTTGTTGCCCAGCATGAAGCCCGCGGCCGCCGCGGCCCAGCCGGAGTACGAATTCAGCATCGAGACGACGACGGGCATGTCGCCGCCGCCGATCGCGGCCACCATGTGGAAGCCCAGCGCGAACCCGATCAGGGCGATCGCGATGATCAGCACCCAGCCGAGAGTGCTGTTCTCCTCGCCCACGGCGACGAACCAGCCCATCAGCGCGAAGAACACGAGGAAGGCGACGATGTTGATCAGGTTGCGCCCGGGCAGCGTCAGCGGCTTCGAGGTCATCTTCGCGGACAGCTTCAGGTAGGCGACCACCGAGCCGGTGAAGGTGTAGGCGCCGATCAGGACGCCCAGCGCGACCTCGACCAGATGCACGGAGCCGCCGGCGCCCTCCGGCGCGGCGAACGAGTTGAAGCCGACCAGCACGGCCGCCATGCCGACGAACGAGTGGAATGCCGCGATCAACTCGGGCATCTGGGTCATCTCGACCTTGCGTGCGATCGGGGTGCCGATCACGGCGCCGATCGCCAGCACCGCGAGGATCAGCGCCAGCGTGACCAGGACGGGGAGCCGGTTCGGCTCGGTGGCCGACAGGAACAGCGAGTGAATCACCGTCGCGACCAGCGCGAGCCCCATGCCGACCATGCCGGCGATGTTGCCCATCCGCGCGGTGGTCTGCTTCGACAGGCCGGCCAGGGACAGGATGAACAGGACGCCGGCGACGATGTACAGGCCCTGCACGAAGTAGAGCAGCATGCTCACGCCTCTCTCTTGAACATGCCGAGCATGCGGAACGACACCAGGAACCCGCCGAAGATGTTGATCGAGGCGATGGTCGCCGCGATGAACGACATGACCAGCACCGCGATGTTGGTGGAGCCGAGCTGCAGCAGCGCGCCGACCAGGATGATGCCCGAGATCGCGTTGGTCTGGGCCATCAGCGGGGTGTGCAGCGAGTGGGAGACGCCGCTGATCACGTAGAACCCGACCACGACAGCCAGCGCGAACACCGTGAACGCGCCGACGAAGCTGGCCGGCGAGAAGCTCACCGCGAGCACCACCAGCGCTGCGGCGACACCCGACATCACCAGCCGGCGCTGCGTCCGCGTCTTGACGAGGGCGGCCTCACGGGCGGCCTTCTCCACCGCATTCTCCGCGGGGACGGCCGGGACGGCGGCGACCGGCGCCGCCGACACCTGCACGGGTGGTGGCGGCCAGAGCAGTTCGCCGTCCTTCTCCACGGTCATGCCGCGGATCACGACGTCGTCGAGGTCAACCACCACCTGGCCGTCCGCCTCCGGCGTGAGCAGCTTGAACAGGTTCACCACGTTCGTGCCGTACAGCTGGGACGCCTGCGTCGGGAGGCGTCCGGCCAGGTCGGTGTAGCCGATGATCTTCACGCCGTTCGCTGTGGTGACCAGCTCGTCGGCCACCGAGCCCTCGACGTTGCCGCCGTTGGACGCGGCCATGTCCACGATCACCGAGCCCGGCTTCATGGTGGCTACCATCTCGGCGGTGATCAGCCGCGGCGCCGGGCGCCCGGGGATCAGCGCGGTGGTGATGATGATGTCCACCTCTTTGCACTGCTCGGCGTACATCCGGGCGGCGGCGTCCGCGTAGTCGGCGGAGGCCTCCTTGGCGTAACCGTCGCTCGACACCTGCTGCTCGGCCTGCACGGCCACGAACTCCCCGCCCATCGAGGCCACCTGCTCGGCCACCTCGGCCCGCAGGTCGGTCGCCCGCACGATCGCGCCCAACGACTTCGCCGTGCCGATCGCGGCCAGCCCCGCCACCCCGGCGCCGGAGACGAAGACGGTGGCCGGAGGCACCTTGCCCGCGGCGGTGACCTGGCCCGTGAACAGCGAGCCGTAGGCGTTCGCCGCCTCGATCACCGCCCGGTAGCCGGCGATGTTCGCCATCGAGGACAGCACATCCAGCGCCTGCGCGCGGGAAATCCGCGGCACGGCGTCCATCGCGAGCACGGTCAGGTTCCGCTTCGTGAGCTTCTCGAGCAGCTCCGGGCTCCGTGCCGGGGCGATCAGCGAGATCAGCGTCCCGCCGTCGGGGAGCAGCGCAATCTCCTCGTCGCTGGGAGCGTTGATCTTCGCGACCACTGGAGACGACCAGGCCTGTGCGCGGTCGGCGATGGCCGCGCCCGCCGCCGCGTAGTCGGCGTCCGGGTAGGACGACTTCGCCCCGGCGCCGGCCTCAACCACCACGCTGTGGCCGAGCTTGATGAGTTGGCCCACCGTCTTCGGTGTCGCCGCCACCCGCGTCTCTCCGGCGAGAGTTTCGAGGGGAATCCCGATCTGCATCTCGTTGACAGTCCTTCCGTGGGGCCCGATCTGCGGAACCGACGTCGGTAGCGTAGTGGTCAGAAGTACTGATGGACGCCACTTCGGGCTGGAGCACGCGGCGGGGCGAGCCCTCCGATTCGCCGCGGGGTGACCGCAGCCGGTAGAGTGGGCGCGCCGTCACGACGGCCGCGGACGCCCAAGAGCTCCCGACGATCCCCTGAGTTCCACCGATCGTGCCGATTCGGCTGCTGGGAGCGCCGCGCAACGGGAAACCGAGAGGAGAGCAGCACACAGATGGACGCTGACACGAAGAAGAAGATCATCGAAGAGTACGCGATCGCCCCTGGCGACACCGGGTCCCCGGACGTCCAGATCGCGCTGCTCACCAAGCGGATCGCGCACCTGACCGAGCACCTCAAGGAGCACAAGGGCGACCACCACAGCCGCCGTGGCCTGATGCTCATGGTCGGCCAGCGTCGCCGCCTGCTCAACTACGTCGCCAAGCAGGACATCGAGCACTACCGTTCCCTGATCGCGCGCCTCGGCCTGCGTCGGTGACACATTCTTCATGACCAGCCGGTGACGGAGACCCCGTCACCGGCTGGTCGTGCATACAACCGAAAGAGCCCCACACCACCTGGTTTGGTCCTCGGTAGTGACTTTCGGGCAGCCGCAGCCGCGGCCTCCCGCGAGCCTCGATCGAAGACCGGGCAAGGCCGGGGCGGGGCCACAACCCGAAAGGAACCCGAATGGAAGGTCCCGACCTTCGCTACACCGAGGCCGTCATCGACAACGGCGCGCTGGGCAAGCACGTCGTCCGGTTCGAGTCCGGCCTGCTGGCCAGGCAGGCCAACGGCTCGGCCGCCGTCTATCTGGACGGCGACACCATGCTCCTGTCCGCCACCACCGCGGCCAAGAACCCGCGCGACGCGGTCGACTTCTTCCCGCTGACCGTGGACGTGGAGGAGCGGATGTACGCCGCCGGCCGCATCCCCGGCTCCTTCTTCCGTCGCGAGGGGCGCCCCTCCGAGGGTGCGATCCTCGCCGCCCGCCTGACCGACCGTCCGCTGCGTCCCTGCTTCGTGAAGGGGCTGCGCAACGAGGTGCAGGTCGTCATCACCGTGATGGCGCTGAACCCGAACGTCCGCTACGACGTGCTGGCGATCAACGCCGGTTCCGCGTCCACCACGCTGGCCGGCCTGCCGTTCTCCGGCCCGGTCGGTGGCCTGCGGATCGCCCTGATCGGCGACCAGTGGGTGGGCTTCCCGACCGTCGAGCAGTCGGCTGACGCCACCTTCGAAATGGCCATCGCCGGTCGCGTGCTGCCGGACGGCGACGTCGCGATCATGATGGTCGAGGCCGAGTCGACCGAGGCCACCTGGGACCTGGTCCGCTCCGGCCGCACCGCTCCGACCGAGGAGGTCGTGGCGCAGGGCATGGAGGCGGCCAAGCCGTTCATCAAGGCCCTGTGCGACGCGCAGGCCGAGCTGGCCGCGATGCTGCCCAAGCCGGTCTCCCAGTTCCCGGTGTTCCTGGAGTACCAGCCCGACGTGTTCGCAGCGGTCGAGGCCGCCGGCACCGACCGGCTCAAGGCGGTCATGAGCATCGCAGGCAAGGCCGAGCGCGAGACCTCGACCGAGGAGCTGAAGGCCGCCCTGCACGCAGAGCTCGACGGTCAGTTCCCCGAGCGGGAGAAGGAGATCAGCGGGGCGTTCTACGCGCTGACCAAGAAGATCGTGCGGCACAAGACCCTCACCGAGCAGGTCCGCATCGACGGTCGTGGCGTCCGCGACATCCGGACCCTGTCGGCCGAGGTGGGCGTGCTTCCGCGGGTGCACGGATCCGCACTGTTCCAGCGCGGCGAGACCCAGATCCTGGGAGTCAGCACGCTGAACATGCTCGACATGGAGCAGAAGCTGGACACGCTCTCGCCGGAGACGACGAAGCGGTACATGCACAACTACAACTTCCCGCCGTACTCCACCGGTGAGACCGGCCGGGTCGGTTCGCCGAAGCGGCGCGAGATCGGTCACGGTGCCCTCGCCGAGCGTGCGCTGGTGCCGGTGCTGCCGAAGCGGGACGAGTTCCCCTACGCGATCCGTCAGGTGTCGGAGGCGCTGGGCTCGAACGGCTCCACCTCGATGGGCTCGGTGTGTGCCTCCAGCCTCGCCCTGCTGAACGCCGGCGTGCCGCTGAAGGCGCCGGTGGCGGGCATCGCCATGGGCCTGATGAGCGAGGAGATCGACGGCGAGACCCGGTATGTCGCGCTGACCGACATCCTCGGTGCGGAGGACGCCCTCGGTGACATGGACTTCAAGGTGGCCGGCACGAGGGACTTCGTGACCGCCCTGCAGCTGGACACGAAGCTCGACGGGATCCCGTCCGAGGTTCTGGCCGGTGCGCTGGCGCAGGCCAAGGAGGCCCGTACCACGCTGCTGGACGTCATGGCCGAGGCGATCGACACCCCGGACGAGATGAGCCCCTACGCTCCGCGGATCATCACGATCCGGATCCCGGTCGACAAGATCGGCGAGGTGATCGGGCCCAAGGGCAAGATGATCAACCAGATCCAGGACGACACCGGCGCGAACATCTCGATCGAGGACGACGGCACCATCTACATCGGTGCCGACAACGGCGAGGCCGCGGAGGCAGCGCGCACCCTGATCAACGCCATCGCCAACCCGACGATGCCGGAGAAGGGCGAGCGGTACCTGGGCACCGTGGTCAAGATCATGCCGTTCGGCGCGTTCATCTCGCTGCTGCCCGGCAAGGACGGCCTGCTGCACATCTCCAAGCTGCGTCCGCTCGCCGGCGGCGCCCGCGTGGAGAACGTGGAGGACGTCGTCAGCGTCGGCCAGAAGATCCAGGTCGAGATCTCCGACATCGACGAGAAGGGCAAGCTGTCGCTCGTCCCCGTGGTCGAGGAGAAGGAAAAGGAAGCGGCTCCCGCCGAAGCCTGATCATCTGATCGGAGGAAGCGCCGCCCCTCGGGGCGGCGCTTTCGCGTTCAGGCGTCGTCGACGTCGCGATCGTCCTGACCCGCGAAATCCATGCTGTCGTGCAGAATGCGTCCGACCAGGACGGTGTCACCCTCGACCCGATAGAGGATGAAGTGGCGTGGCCGTCTGACGACCTCGCCGTCGACAACCGCCTTGTCGCGACTGAGCCTCAGATGCCAGGACCGGACTCCGGTGCCGATCTCCGGCCGTTGCCGGCTTCCTGGAGCTGTGGGCGCTCCGGCGAGGCCGCGGAGGGCTGCCTGGATGAGCGCTTCGTAGCGCCGTCGGGCGGAGGGCCCGAACTGCGCCTGCGACCAACGCAGGATCCCCAGGAGGTCACGCTCGGCTGCCGCGGAGAGCCGGAGTCGATAACTCACTGCGTGGGTTCGGCCGAGGCGCGAGCTCCGAGGTCGGCGACGAAAGCATCAATGTCCGCTACCTGGATGTCGCGGTAGCGCCCGGCCGTGATGTCCTCCCAGCCGCGGTTGGCCGCCTCGCGCAGGGCTTCGAGTTTGGCCGATTCGGCCGCCTCCCGCTGCTCAATCAGCCGCAGCCCCTCCCGCAGCACTTCGCTCGCATTCTGGTAGCGGCCCGACCGCACCAGCGCCTCCACCAGCGCGGACTGGTGATCACTGAGCACCACGTTCCGAGTGGGCAAGATCGTCTCCTCTCTTCGCTGGTCTACGTCATCGAGGCTACGCACGTTGGCAATATATGCCAATAGGGCTTCGCGTCCGTCAGAGGTCGAGAAAGTCGCCGAGCCACCGTCGGACCTCGTCGAGACACGTGCTGGACACCGTTCCGGCCACTCCGGTGATCCGGTCGCGGGAAAGGGTGCGCGGCTGCTCGGTCATCACCCAGGACGGACGGCTGAGCGGGCTCGCTCCCGACAGCGCGACGTGGTTCGGCCAGCCGCGGTCGATCGTCGTGATCGGCAAGACGATGACGAGTGTGGTGACTGCGTCCAGGTATCCGGCCGACGCCACCACCAGGACGGGCCGATGACCGCCCTGCTCACGGCCCCGCACCGGCTCCAGCGTCGCCCAGACCACCGTCCCTGGTGCCAGGTCGATCATGAGGTGGCGTCGGTGAGTTCGCTGCGCTCCCAGATCGCGGTCTCAGCCTCATGGGAGCGGAGGTCGTTCGCCGGAGTCGCGGCGATGGCCACCTTGAGGTCGCTCAGGCGACGCCGACGATCCTCCGCATCGGCGAGCCGGGAGAGGTGTGCGCCCAGGGTGAGCCCGTCCCGCGCGGCCTGCCTCTTGAGCCGGTCCCGCAGTTCATCGCTCACCTTGATCGTGGTGGTCATACCGAAAGTATACCGGCCGGTGACCGGGTGGGTTCCGACCAGCTCAACCAACCGGACCCTCAGCCACCCCGTGCGCCTCAGTCCCACCACGCCCGGTACCACGTCTCGGCCTGGTAGCCGCCCGGACCCCAGTTGTAGCCGAACCACTGGTCGAGCTCGTGCGGGTGCACGAGTGCGTCGTCGACGCCGAACTCCTCCTGCAGCCGGGCGTACAACCGCTCGCACTCGCAGTGCTCGAGCTGCGGTCCGTACAGCGGGCAGAGCCGGTACTCCTCGTCGGCGCGGAACAGCGCCCCCTCGACGGTGATTCGTTCGTCGCAGCGGGAGGGGCCGATCACGTAGCCGTGGGCCCGCAGTCGGTCAGGGTGTGCGACCACGGCCCGCAGCACGGTGCCCATCGTGGGACCGTCGTTCTGCCTCTCCCGGGCCAGGTAGTCGTCTGGCAGCAGCTCCAGCAGCTGGGCCGCCGGTTCCGCACCGAGGGAGGTGAACCGGTAGAAGGACGTGTCGCCGAACGCGTCCCCGTAGAGCAGCGGAGTGAGCACGTCGATCAGGCCGGCGTCGAGCAGCCAGCCGTGGCCCCGGCACCAGGGGTCGTGCGTCCGGGTGGGCTCCTTCGCGCGGCGTCGCTCCCGGCGCCAGATGTCGACGAGGTCGAGGCGCTGCCGTGGATTGGGGCGCAGGGTGCGTGAGGTCATCTCGATTCGCCTTCTCTGTTGTGCCGACGACTGTGATCTTCGGCAGCCGCGTTCTCGACCGCTCACTCGATTCGTCCGCCTGTGGACAACTCACTGCTCGCCGTCCGGCTGTGGACAACCCCGCCGCTTAGGATGGGCCGGGCGAGGAAGGGAGCCAGCATGCGGGTGGCAGTGTTCGGGGCCAGGGGCCGGATGGGGACCGAGGTCTGCCGGGCGGTCGAGGCCGCCGACGACCTCGAACTGGTGGCCGCCGTGGACGCCGATGACGACCGGACGGGGGTGGAGTCCGCCGACGTCGTGGTCGACTTCACCGTCCCCGACGCGGTGCTGGACAACATCGCCTGGTGCGTCGAGCGCGGCATCCACATCGTGGTCGGCACGACCGGGTTCACGCCAGCGCGCCTCGACCGCGTCCGCCGGCTCTCCGCCGCTCACCCCGGCGTCGGGGTGCTGATCGCGGCCAACTTCTCGATCGGCGCGGTGCTGATGATGCACTTCGCCGAGCAGGCCGCGCGGTTCTTCGAGTCGGCGGAGATCATCGAGCTCCACCACCCCCACAAGGTGGACGCACCGTCCGGCACCGCGCAGGCGACCGCTGGCCGGATCGCCGCGGGCCGTGCCGCGGCCGGGCTCGGCCCCGTTCCCGACGCCACGTCCGGCGGCCTGTCCGGGGCGCGGGGCGCCGAGGTGCAGGGCATCGGAATCCACAGCGTGCGGTTGCGCGGCCTGGTGGCGCACCAGGAGGTGCTGTTCGGGTCGGTGGGCGAGACCCTGACGATCCGGCACGACTCGCTCGACCGCGCGGGCTTCATGCCCGGCGTCCTGGCCGCAGTCCGGGCCGTGGGCGGGAAGCCGGGCCTGACGCTGGGCATCGACGACCTGCTCGGGATCTGAGCGTGCGCAAAGCGCTGGTCACGCTACTTGTCGTCCTGGCTGTGGTCGGCGTGGGTGGCTACCTCGCGGACAGCTACGTCCGCAGCAGGGCCGAGAGCCAGGCCGCATCGGCGATCCAGTCCGCGCTCAGCCTGGACGCCGCGCCCGGCGTGACCCTCGGCGGGTTCCCGTTCTCACTGGCCTTCCTCACCAGGTCGGTGCCCAGCGCCCGCGCCACCGCTCGCGAGGTGCCGCTGACGGTCTCGGGGCACAAGGTGAACCTCTCGGACGTCATGGTGGACTCCGACACGATCCGACTGGCGGGGGGCGACGTCCGGCTGGCCAGGGTCAGCGGCACGGCGGTGTTCGGCTACGGCGACCTCGCGGAGCTGGCGGGCGTCCCGGTCAGCTACGCGGGAGACGGCCGCCTGAAGGTCAACTACACCACCTCGTTCGGAGGCCAGCAGCTGGGTGTGGGCGTCACCGCCGTGCCCGAGCTGGACGTGGACGCAGGGGTGATCCGGCTCACGAAGCTGAAGCTCGACCCGGAGGGCTCCCTGTCGGCGTCGCTCGGCCAGGCCCGGCTCACTGCCTTGGCGAAACCCATCCCGGTGAAGCTGCCCAAGGGGGCCAGATTGACCGCGTTGACCCCGTCCGAGGGCGGGGTGGCTGTGGCCGCGATAGCGACCGATCTCACGTTCTCCCTGTCCTGAGCACGAGCCTCAGATACAGAAGGGATTGCCCTCCGGATCGGCCATGACCACCCACGCCCCGTGGCTGTCGCCGCGGCGCTCGACCAGCGTGCCGCCCAGCCGTCGGATCTCTTCGATCGCCACCTCACGGTCGGGCACGCTGCAGTCGAGGTGAACCCAGCCCGGCTGCGGAGTGCGCTGGTCGGTCTTCTGGAACAGGAGCGGAATGCGGCCCTCACCGGGTTCGACGAGGACGAAGTCGTTCCCGGCGTCGCGTGGCGAACCGCCGACGAGCGCGGCCCAGAAAGCCGCGAGCCCCGCGGGGTCGACGGCGTTGATCGTGACGCAGTTCACGCTGACGATGGCCATGCCCAGACGCTAGCGGACGCCATCACACGATCGCGGTGTGCAGGCGCACCAGTTTCAGGCTCGGGCCGCCCTCGACCATCGCGACCTCGGTGTGCGCGCCGTCCGGCTCCCAGCCCGCTTCGGCGAGGAAGGCCCGTAGTACGTCGTCGGACGCCTGCACCCACCAGGTCGCGCGCGCGAAGCCGTCCGCCCGCAGGGCGTCGACACAGGCGTTCAGCAGCCGGGACCCATGGCCCTGCCGATGCGCGACCGGGTCCACGGCGAACTCGGCCACCAGGGCGTCCGATCCTTCCTCCGCATCCGGGTCGTCGGACGGGCCCAGTGCGGCGAAGCCGACCACCCGCTCTGCACCCAGCGCCACCAGCACCCGGAACTGGGCCAGAGGCGGACGCAGGATCGCACCCTCCCAGCTGGCCGTCATCTCGTCCAGCCCGACCGATCCGAGCACGTCGGCCGCGAGCTCCTTCGGCAGGGTCTGCTGCCAGTTCCGCCGCTGCAGTGCGGCGATCGCGCCGGCTTCTGCGGGCAGGGCGAGGCGTACGGAGTCGGCGAGCACTCCGTCACTGTACTCATCGGACGGGGTGCCGCCGTCCCTGTTTCCGCGCGGTCGGTAGGGTGTGGTGCCGTGCGAGAAAGCTTGAAGATCCCACCCCGACTGGCCGGCGACACCCTGCGGATCACGCCGCTCGGCGGACTCGGCGACATCGGCCGCAACATGACCTCCTTCGAGATCAACGGCGACCTGCTGTTCGTCGACTGCGGGGTGCTGTTCCCCTCCGACGACCAGCCCGGCGTCGATCTGATCCTGCCCGGCCTGAACCTGGTGGAAGACCGCCTGGACGAGGTCAGGGCGCTCGTGCTCACCCATGGGCACGAGGACCACATCGGCGCCGTGCCCTACCTGCTGCGCCGGCGCAGCAACATCCCCGTGCTCGGCTCCCGGCTGACGCTGGCCCTGGTCAGGGAGAAGCTGCGGGAGCACCGGATCCGTGACGTCGACCTGCGCGAGGTGACCGAGGGTGACCGGCTCACGATCGGCGAGTTCGACCTGGAGTTCCTTGCCGTCAACCACTCGATCCCGGACGCCCTCGCCGTCGTCATGCGGACAAAGGGCGGCACCGTCCTGCACACCGGCGACTTCAAGATGGACCAGCTCCCGCTGGATGCCCGCCTCACCGACCTGCGCGGGTTCGCCCGGCTGGGCGAGGAGGGCCTGGACCTGTTCATGCCCGACTCCACGAACGCGGAGACGCCCGGCTTCACTCCTCACGAGCGCGACATCGAGCCGGCGATGGAGCGGGTGTTCGCGCAGGCGAAGCAGAAGCTGATCGTGGCCTGCTTCGCGTCCCACGTGCACCGCGTCCAGCAGGTCATGGACGCCGCGGTGCGGCACGGGCGCAAGGTGGTCTACGTCGGCAGGTCGATGCTGCGGAACATGACCGTGGCGAGGGAGCTCGGCTACCTGCACGTGCCCGAGAACACGCTGATCGACCTCAAGCAGATCGAGAACTACCGCGACGACGAGGTGGTGATCATCTCCACCGGGTCCCAGGGCGAGCCGCTGAGCGCGCTGTCGCGGATCTCCAACCACGAGCACCCGGTGGTGAGCGCGGGCCCCGGCGACGTGGTGCTGCTCGCGTCCTCGCTGATCCCGGGGAACGAGAACTCGGTCTACCGCGTGATCAACGGGCTCTCCCGCAACGGTGTCACGGTCGTGCACAAGGGCAACGCACTCGTGCACGTCTCCGGGCACGCGTCGGCCGGCGAGCTGCTGTACTGCTACAACCTGCTCAAGCCGCGCAACGTCCTGCCCGTGCACGGCGAGGTGCGCCACCTGATCGCCAACGCCCAGCTCGCCGTGGCAACCGGCGTCCCCGCCGATCGTGCGCTCGCCGTCGAGGACGGCGCGGTGATCGACCTGGCGAACGGACGCGCCCGTGTGGTCGGCCAGCTCGACTGCGGCTACATCTTCGTGGACGGGCTCACCGAGGGCGACGTGGGCGACACCGAGCTCACCGACCGCAAGATCCTCGGCGAGGAGGGGTTCATCTCGGTGGTGGCGGTAGTGAACTTCCACGCGAACACCCTGGTCAGCGGACCCGACATCCATGCCCGCGGCTTCGCGGACGACGACTCGGTGTTCGACGACATCCGTCCCGAGCTCGTGCAGGTGATCCAGCAGGCGCTCGTCGAGGGGGTGGAGGACACCGTCCAGTTGCAGCAACTGGTCCGCCGCACGATCGGACGCTGGGTCAACAGCAACTTCCGCCGCCGTCCGATGATCCTGCCGATCGTCGTCGCGAGCTGAGCCCGAGGACCCGATTGGCACCACCTCGGCCGGTTCGGGTATCGTAGGCAGGTCCCCGATTCGGGGGCCGCTACGTCCGCGCCGTTCGCGCGCGATTCGCTAGACAACAAGGAGTACTCCGGTGGCTGCCGTCTGTGACATCTGCGCCAAGGGTCCCGGCTTCGGGCACAACGTGCCCTGGTCGAAGAAGAAGACCAACCGGCGCTGGAACCCGAACATCCAGCGGGTGCGCGCGGTCGTCGACGGCACCCCGAAGCGGCTCAACGTGTGCACGTCCTGCCTGAAGGCCGGTCGCGTCACCCGCTGACCCATACCTTCGAGAGACCCGCGCGCTGCGCGGGTCTCTTCGCATGTCCGGGGACGGAAGCGCCAGACCTGCGCGCGTCGCCGGCCGGCGTCCGCTTCGTTGTCGGAGCCCTCGCCTAGGCTGAGGCACCGTGGCACCTGGGTTGAGCGGATGGCGGACGGCGATGTACGCAGAGCTCAACGCGTCCCTCGCCAGCGTGCTGGGGGATCGGACGGCGAAGGAGTTCGCGGCGCTGCGCATCAGCAGCGTGGGCGACCTGCTGCGCCACATCCCGCGCCGGTACCTGTCCGGCACCGACCTGACCGATCTCGCCACGATCGTCGAGGGCGAGCTGGTGGCCGTCGTGGCGAAGGTGGTGGACATCCGGCGTCACGAGAGCCGGTCGCAGCCGGGCAAGGGCGCGCGGCCGGGGCGTCTCGAAGTGCTGCTCAGTGATGGCCACGGGCGGCTCACCGCCACGTTCTTCGGCAAGCCGCACCTGCTCTCGTGGTGGGAGCGGCAGCTCAGCGACGGCGTCGCGGGGCTGTTCGTCGGCAAGGTGGGCAGCTTCCGCGACCAGCTGCAGATGAGCCACCCGGTGTTCGCGATGATCGACGCCTCGGGCCGGATCGTCGCCACCTCCGAGGAGAAGGAACGCATCGCGGCCTTGTCCAGCGGCGGCCTGGTCGGCATGTACCCCGCGACCGCGAAGCTGCCCACGTGGAAGGTCGCGGAGTGCGCACGGCTCGCCCTGACCTCGCTCTCTGCCGCCGAGGACCCGTGGCCCGAGTGGCTCCGCGACGAGGCCGGTGTCATGGAGCTCAAGCAGGCCTTCGCGGCCGTCCATCAGCCGGGCAGCCTCGCCGAGGCCGCGCGCGGCGCCGACCGGCTGCGCTTCGACGAAGCGCTCGCCACCCAGTTGACCATGGCCTACCGAAGGGCGGACGCGGCCAACCGGCCCGCGCAGCCCCGCGTCCGGGTGTCCGGGGGGCTGCTGGACGCCTTCGACGCCCGGCTGCCGTTCCGGCTCACCGAGGGCCAGGTGGAGGTCAGCGATGCCGTCCTGGCCGACCTCGCCCGGCCACGTCCCATGCAACGACTGCTGCAGGGCGAGGTGGGCTCGGGCAAGACCGTGGTCGCGCTGCGGGCGATGCTCGCCGTCGTGGACGCCGGGGGACAGGCCGCGCTGCTGGCGCCCACCGAGGTACTCGCCGCCCAGCACTACCAGACGATCCGGACGCTGCTGGGCGACCTCGGCGAGGGGCGGATGCTCGGCACCCCTGACGTGGCAACGGACGTCGTCCTGCTCTCCGGCTCGCTGCCTGCGGCCGCCAAGAAGACCGCGCTGCTGCGCGCGGCCAGCGGGGAGGCGGGCATCGTGATCGGCACCCACGCCCTGCTGGCCGACCGGGTCCAGTTCGCCGACCTCGGCCTGATCGTGGTCGACGAGCAGCACCGCTTCGGCGTCGAGCAGCGTGCGGTCCTCGCCGACAAGGCGGCCAGTCGTCCGCACGTCCTGGTGCTGACGGCCACCCCGATCCCACGCTCGGTTGCGATGACGATCTTTGGCGACCTCGACGTCTCCACCCTTTCCGAACTGCCGGCCGGTCGCGCCGACGTCGCCACCGTCGTGGTGGACGCCGCGAGCCGCCCGCAGTGGGTCGATCGCGCCTGGGAGCGGGTGCGCGAGGAGGTCGCCGCCGGCCGGCAGGCATTCGTCGTGGTGCCGCGGATCGCCAGTTCGGCCGAGGGTACCGGGGTCGTCGAGCTGGCCGATCAGCTGCGGTCGGGGCCGCTGGCCGACGTGCGGGTCGGCGTCCTGCACGGCCAGCTGGCCGGCGACGTGAAGGACGAGGTGATGGGCGCCTTCGCTGCCGGCGACCTCGACGTGCTGGTCGCGACCACGGTGATCGAGGTCGGCGTGGACGTCCCCAACGCCTCGATGATGGTGGTCTGGGACGCGGACAAGTTCGGCATCTCCCAGCTGCACCAGTTGCGTGGCCGGATCGGCCGCGGCAGCCATCCCGGCGTCTGCCTGCTGGTTACTCGGGTGCCGGTGGGGGAGCCGGCTCGCGTCCGGCTGGACGCGGTGGCGGCCACCAGGGACGGCTTCGAGCTCGCCGAACTCGACCTCGAGCAGCGCCGCGAGGGCGACGTGCTCGGCGCCAGCCAGGCCGGCAGCCGCTCCAGCCTGCGCCTGCTGCGGGTGCTGGAGCACGCGGACCTCATCCAGCGGGCCCGCGAGCTGGCCCTGGAATGCGTGGCCCGTGATCCCGACCTGACCACCCCAGGCTTTGCGGACGCGATCCGCGCCACCGAGCTGCTGGCGTCCCCCGACTGGCTCGAACGCAACTGAGTCCGGCTGCAGAGCCTCGCTCACCACCCCGACCCTCCTCCACCCGCAAACGCTCCCGAAACTCGCCCGCGCTCCCGAAATTTCGGTGGCTTCTGCGAATTTCGGGAGCGTTTGTGGCGGGCGGGACGGTGCGGTGGGCGACGTGTCCCTCGTCGAGTCCTGTCGTCTGTTCCTCGCGGTTTGTTCCTCACCGCTCGTCGAGGCTCGTCTACCCTGACCCGGTGACCAGGATCATCGCGGGACGGGCCAAGGGCCATCGGCTGCGGACGCCCGCGCACTCGGCCACGCGTCCGACGACCGACCGGGTACGCGAGGCGGCGTTCTCCCTGGTCGCCGACTGGGCGGGGACGCTGGGCGAGCCCGCGGACGAGCAGTTGGCCGGCCTCGCGTTCCTGGACCTGTACGCGGGGTCGGGCGCCGTCGCGCTGGAGGCGGCCAGCAGGGGCGCGAAGCCCGTGTGGGCGGTGGAGAGCGATCCCGCGACCGCCCGGATCGCCCGAGGGAACGCCGGCACCACGGGCCTCGGCGTCACGGTGGTCGCAGGCACGGTGGAGCGGACGCTCGCCGGTACGCCGCCGGTCGGCTTCGACGTGGTGTGGGCCGATCCGCCCTACGCCCTGGACGGCGATCGACTGGCCGCCGTGCTCGTCGCGGTGGTCGACGGGGGCTGGCTCGCCGACGACGGACTGCTCGTAGTGGAAAGGGCTGGTCGAGACCTGCCCCCGGTCTTCCCCCCACAGGTTTGCGAGAGCTGGCTGCGGCGTTACGGTGAGACGACCCTGCACCTGGCCAGAAGGACGACCGAATGATCGCGATCTGCCCCGGGTCGTTCGACCCGATCACCCACGGGCACCTCGACATCATCGCCCGCGCAGCCCGCCTCTTCGACGACGTCGTGGTGGCGGTCGGCCGCAACTCCGCCAAGAACTACCTGTTCACTGCGGACGAGCGGCTGGCGCTGGTGCGGGAGACCACCGGACACCTGCCCAACGTCACCGTGGAGGCGCTGGACGGGCTCCTGGTCGACTTTGCGCGGGCCCACGGTGCGGGTGTCCTGGTGAAAGGCATCCGGTTCGCGTCCGACTTCGACTTCGAGCTGCAGATGGCCCACATCAACGCCGTCGTGGGCTCCGTGGAGACCGTGATGTTGCCCGCGTCGTCGGTTTGGTCCACGCTGTCCTCCACGATGGTTCGCGAGGTCGCCTCGTTCGGCGGGGACGTCTCCGCCTTCGTGCCGGAAGTGGTCGCCCGGCAGATCCGCCACAAGACCGAAGGAACGGAGCACCCCAATGGTTGAGCGGACGAACGAAGTGCTCTCACAACTCCGCGACCTCGTCAACGGAGCCAAGGCCGTGCCGATGTCGGCGTCCTGCATGGTCAACCGCGCCGAGGTGCTCGCACTGATCGACCGGGCCGCTGAGGCCCTGACCACGGACGTCGGGGAGGCGCAGCGCGTCACCGCGACGTCGCTGGAGACCCTGGAGCGAGCCCAGGAGGAGGCTGCGCAGATCATCGCCTCCGCGGAGGAGAAGGCGAACTTCCTCGCCGGCCAGACCCCGGTGATGGAGACCGCGCGGAAGAAGGCCGCCCAGCTGGAGGCCAGGGCCCTGGCGGACGCGGAAGCGCTGCGGCGCGAGGCGGACGCCTATGTGGACGCCCGGATCGCGTCCTTCGAGGCGAGCCTGCAGAAGACCATGTCGCAGGTGCGGACGATGCGCGACCGCCTGGCCACCCGCTCGTCCCTCGACGACACCTCCACGCAGGCGCTGCCGCGGCTGCAGGCCTGACGTTTTGGCGAGGACGAGCGCTCACGGTAGAGTTCTGCGTTGGTTATGACGCTGTCGAACCGTGTGCTGAAGGGATCCGTCGTGCCTCCCCGTCTGCCTGACCCTCGATCCGGGCTCGTCCTGGACACTCATGAACTGAGTCGCAGGGCCGGCGAGCAGGTGGAGGTCACCCGGGTCGCGGAGGCTCCCGCGGAACTCGGCATCGAAGTAATCGGGGTGCCACCCGGCTCACCCGTCGACCTCGACCTCAGGTTGGAGTCGGTGGTGGAAGGGATCCTGGTCACCGGTACCGCCGTGGTTCGGCTGCGGGGAAACTGCGCACGCTGCCTGGGGGAGATCTCCTCGACCGAGGAAGTCGATCTCCAGGAGTTGTTCTGTTACCCGGGCAAGGAACTCGACGACGCCGAGGCCATGCATGTCGAGGGCGATCTGATCGACCTCGAACCCGTCCTGCGGGACGCGGTGGTGCTCGACCTGCCGTTCACGCCCCTGTGCCGTCCGGACTGCGCCGGATTGTGCCCCACCTGTGGAGCCAATCTGAACGAAGACCCGGCGCACAGCCATGACGAGCCCATCGATCCCCGGTGGGCCGACCTGACGGGCTGGAACGAACCGACGAACGAAACGAAGGACAAGGAGTAACGCCGTGGCCGTTCCCAAGCGGAGAATGTCCCGCGCCAACACGCGGGCCCGCCGTTCCCAGTGGAAGACCTCCGCGCCGACCCTGGTGACCTGCGCCAACGCGGCCTGCGGTGCGAAGCACCTGCCGCACACCGCGTGCCCGGAGTGCGGCCAGTACGGTCCGCGCGCCGCTCGCCGGCAGATTCTCGAGCCCTGACCCGGGGGCTCCGGCCACGTCGGGAACAGAAGCGGCTGACAGCCGCGCGCTCGAGTTGATCGAACAGCTGGGGATCGAGCTCGACCCCCAGCTGCTGGAGCTTGCCCTCACGCACCGCTCGTACGCATACGAGAACGGCGCGCTGCCCCACAACGAGCGCCTCGAGTTCCTCGGTGACGCTGTCCTCGGCGTGGTCGTCACCGAGTTCCTGTACCGCAACTTCCCCGACCTGCCGGAGGGCCGGCTGGCGAAGCTGCGCGCGGCGGTCGTGAACTCCCACAGCCTCGCCGACGTGGCTCGCTCGCTCGACCTGGGCAACCAGATCCGGCTCGGCAAGGGCGAGCTCGCCACCGGTGGCGACGACAAGTCGTCCATCCTCGCCGACACCTTCGAGGCGCTGCTGGGCGCCGTCCTGATCTCGGCCGGACGGGACGCCGCCGACCGGTTCATCCACCACCTGTTCGATCCGTTGGTCCTGCAGGCTGCGGCGCTGGGCGCCGGATTGGACTGGAAGACCAGCCTGCAGGAGTTCGCCGCCGACGCCGACCTCGGCGCCCCCAGCTACCGGGTCACGGAGTCCGGGCCCGACCACGACAAGCGCTTCAATGCGGTGGCCATCGTCGGCAACCGCGCCTTCGCCCCGGGCTCGGGCACATCGAAGAAGCAGGCCGAGCAGGGCGCGGCCAAGAACGCTTTCACCGCGCTCAGCGGTGCCGACGGCGAGGCTGATGCCTGAACTTCCCGAGGTCGAGGTGGTTCGCCGCGGCCTGGCGTCCGCGGTCTGCGGACGCAGCATCGCCCGGGTCACCGTCCTGCATCCCCGTCCCGTGCGCCGGCACGTCGCTGGCGCGGACGACTTCGCGTCGACCCTCGTGGGCCGCACGTTCGCCGAGCCGCGCCGCCGCGGCAAGTTCCTCTGGCTGCCGTTCGCGGACGGCGACGCCCTGATGGCGCACCTGGGCATGAGCGGTCAGTTCCGGCTGGACGAGGCCGGACACCCGCTGCCGCCGCAGTGCCGGGTGGTGTTCGGCTTCGGCGACGGCGGGCCGGAACTGCGGTTCGCCGACCAACGCATGTTCGGCGGCCTGTGGCTCAGCGCAGGCGGCGCCGAGCTGCCTGCCGAGGTCAGCCACATCGCGAGGGACCTGTTCGACCCCGAGCTGGACGTCCCTGCACTGGTCGCCGACATCCGACGGCGGCGCTCGGGGATCAAGCGGGTGCTGCTGAACCAGGAGGTGGTTTCCGGCATCGGCAACATCTACGCCGACGAGGCTCTGTGGCGGGCTCGGCTGCACTACGACGCACCGGCCGACGGGCTCAGCCGGGCGAAGGTGAACGAACTGCTCGGCGCTGCCCGCGACGTGATGACCGAGGCCCTGAATGCCGGTGGCACCTCTTTCGACGCCCTCTACGTGAACGTGAACGGCAGCTCCGGCTACTTCGGGCGATCGCTGGCCGCCTATGGCCGCGAGGACCTGCCCTGCCTGCGCTGCGGCCGTGCGCTCGTCCGGGAGCCGTTCATGAACCGCTCGAGCTACCGCTGCCCGGCCTGCCAGCGCCGGCCGCGGGCCGCCGTCCGATAGTCTTCACGGCTGTGACCCCACCCAGCCTGATCCAGCGCTACGCACCGGTGGCGCGGCAGTTCGTGAAGTTCGGACTGGTCGGCGGCGCGGGCGTGGTGGTCAACATGCTCGTCGCGATCGTGATGAACAAGGCGAACGGCGGCACGGTCAACGCCCAGAACATCCTGTTCCCGATCCCGGGCACCCGCTACAACTTCCGGTTCACCTCGCTGGTCTGGATCGTCGGGTTCCTCGTCGCGAACGTCTTCAACTTCCAGCTGAACCGCTCCTGGACCTTCCGGCACACCCAGAAGGCGCCGTGGTTCCGCGAGTTCTGGCCGTTCCTCGCGGTCGGCAGCGCCGCGGCAGTGGTCGGGCTGTTCATCAAGATCGCCTTCACCAACCCGAAGTCGCCGATCTACCTGCCCGAGCCGTGGTTCCACGAGAACGCGGGCCTGCAGTCGCGTGAGTACTGGTCGCAGCTGTTCACGATCCTGATCACGATGCCGATCAACTTCGTCGTGAACAAGTTGTGGACCTTCAGCCACGTCCGCAACAAGCACGCCGCGAGCATCACCTAGTCATGTACCTGAAGAGCCTCACGCTGCGCGGCTTCAAGTCGTTCGCCTCCACCACGAACCTGGTCTTCGAGCCGGGCATCACGTGTGTGGTCGGGCCGAACGGCTCCGGCAAGTCGAACGTCGTGGACGCCTTGGCCTGGGTGATGGGCGAGCAGGGCGCCAAGACGCTGCGCGGCGGCAAGATGGAGGACGTCATCTTCGCCGGCACGTCCGGACGCGCCCCGCTGGGCCGCGCCGAGGTCGTGCTCACGATCGACAACTCGGACGGCGCGCTGCCGATCGACTTCACCGAGGTGACGATCAGCCGGACGATGTTCCGCGCGGGCGGTTCCGAGTACGCGATCAACGGCTCGCCCGCCCGCCTGCTGGACGTCCAGGACCTGCTCAGCGACTCGGGTATCGGCCGCGAGATGCACGTCATCGTCGGTCAGGGGCAACTGGACGCCATCCTGCAGGCCACCCCCGAGGTCAGGCGGGGCTTCATCGAGGAGGCGGCCGGCGTCCTCAAGCACCGCAAGCGCAAGGAGAAGGCCCAGCGCAAGCTGGAGGCCACCGCGACGAACCTGAACCGGCTCAGCGACCTGCTGGGCGAGATCCGGCGCCAGCTCAAGCCGCTGGGCCGGCAGGCCGAGGTGGCGCGCAAGGCGGCCGTGATCCAGGCCGACCTGCGCGACGCGAAGGCGCGGCTGCTGGCCGACGATCTGGTCACGGCAAGGACCGCGCTGGAGTCCGATCTTGCCGCGGAGGCCGAGCTGAAGGAGCGCCGGCTGCGGTTGGAGACGGATCTCACCGGAGCGCGCCAGGCCGAGCAGGCGGCAGAGGCTGCCGCCAGGGATGCGCTGCCTCAGCTCACCGCAGCGCAGGAGACGTGGTACGCGCTGGCCGGACTCGCGGAGCGGATCGCCAGCACGTCGTCCATCGCGGCCGAACGGCTCCGCAACGCGCAGAGCGTCGGGACGGAGGATCGCCCTGGCCGTGACCCGGAGGCGATCGAGCGGGAGGCGGCCGAGGTGCGCAAGGCCGAGGCAGCGCTCCAGGCCGAGGTGGCAGAGAAGGCGGCGGCGCTGGCGGCTGCCACGCAGGCGCGCAACGCGGCAGAGGTCGCGCACGCCGAGGCGGAGAAGCAGTACGCGGCCCAGCAACGGGCCATCGCCGACCGCCGCGAGGGCCTGGCCCGGCTCGCGGGTGAGGTGAACACCCTGCGCAGCCGCGCCGAGGCCTCCGGAGCCGAGATCGAGCGGCTGGCCGCAGCGAAGGCCGAGGCGGAGGAGCGGGCGGAGTCGGCCCGGCACCGGTTCGTCGGCCTGGAGACCCGCCTGGCGGGACTGAGCGCCGGCGAGTCGGGCCTCGACGCCGCCTACGAGGTTGCAGAGGCCGAGGCGGAGGCCGCCGCGACGTCCGTGGCCGACCTTCAGGATGCCGAGCGGACGGCCGCAGCCGAGCGGGGCGCTGCCGCAGCGCGGGCTGAGGCGCTGGCGCTCGGCCTGGAGCGCAGGGACGGGTCGGCTGCGCTGCTCGCGGCCGGTGACCGGCTGGACGGTCTGTTGGGTTCCGTTGCCGCCCTGATCAGCGTGCCGGCCGGCGCGGAGGTCGCCATCGCCGCGGCCCTCGGCGCCGCGGCGGACGCGGTCGCCGTCACCGGCCTGGACGCGGCGGTGGCCGCCTTCGACCACCTGAAGGCAGAGGACTTGGGCCGTGCAGGCCTGCTGCTCGGCGGAGGCGGAGCGGCCGATCTGACGTCCTGGCCCGAACTGCCGTCCGGAGCCGGTTACGCCGCGGAGATGATCGATTGCGCGCCGACCCTGCGTCCCGCCCTCGAACGGCTGCTGTTCAAGGTCGCGGTCGTCGACGACCTCGCCCAGGGTCGCCGGCTCGTCGCTCAGTTACCCGAGGTGACCGCGGTCACGAGGGACGGCGACCTGCTCAGCGCCTGGTTCGCAGCGGGTGGGTCGTCCGCCAAGCCGTCGCTGCTGGAGGTGCAGGCCGCGCTCGACGAGGCCAACGCGCGGCTCGGCGCCGCGCAGGCGGAGACCGAGCGCCTGCGGTTCGCGATCGCCGAGGCCGAGCACGTGCTGGCTGCTGCCCGGCAGAAGTCGGACGCGGCGCTGGCCCGGCTGCACGAGTCCGACGCCGAACTGGCCGCGCTGGCCGAGGAGGCGGGCGAGTTGAACCAGGTGGTCCGCTCCGCGCAGGCCGAGGCGGGCCGGCTGGCCGCCGCGGCAGAGAGCGCGGCGGCCGCACGCGACCAGGCGCAGGCGAACCTCGCCGAACTGGAGGCGCGACTCGAGCTGGCGTCCGCTCAGACCGAGGTGAGCGAGGCAGACCCGACCGAGCGTGACCACCAGGGCGACCTCGCTCGGGCCGCGCGGTCGGCCGAGATGGACGCCCGGCTGGCCTTGCGCACCGTCGAGGAGCGCGCGCGGGCGCTCGCGGGACGCGCCGAGAGCCTGACCCGGGCGGCGGAGGCGGAGCGCTCGGCGCGGGCGCGGGAGGCTGCTCGCCGTGAACAGTTGCGCCGCGAGGCCGAGGTCGCGGCCGCCGTCCAGGCGGCAGCCGCCTGGCTGGGCGACCGGATCGCGGAGTCGCGGGAGCTCGCGGACGCCGAGCGGGCGCGAGCACAGCAGCGGCGCGACGAGGCCGAAGCCGAACTGACCGCGGCCAGGCAGCGCGGACGCGAGTTGGCGAAGGCCTTCGAGGGGCTCGTGGACAGCGTCCACGCCGACGAGTTGGCCCGCGCCCAGCAGCAGATGAAGATCGACGCGCTCGCTGAGAAGGCGCTGGCAGAGCTCGGCCTGGAGGTCGAGGCCCTTGCCGACGAGTACGGGCCGGAGGTGCCCGTACCGGTGCTGGTGCGTCCGGACGGGACACCGCTCGCCGAGGATGACCCGCGCCCGGACCCCGTCCCATACGTGCGCGCCGAGCAGG
This sequence comes from Propionicimonas sp., assembly GCA_036770475.1. GTDB lineage: Bacteria > Actinomycetota > Actinomycetes > Propionibacteriales > Propionibacteriaceae > Propionicimonas. The sequence goes on from DAIPJC010000034.1 coordinate 28,238, forward strand.
AGAAGCGGCTGCGGGCTGCGGAGCGCGATCTGGCCGTCCTGGGCAAGGTCAACCCGCTGGCGCTGGAGGAGTTCGACGCGCTCAGTGAGCGGCACGCGTTCCTTGCCGAGCAGCTGGCCGACCTGCGCAAGACCCGCGACGACCTGACCGGCATCATCGCCGACGTGGACACCCGCGTGCAGGAAGTGTTCGCCGAGGCCTACGCCGATGTGGAGAAGGCGTTCGAGGACGCCTTCGCGCGGCTGTTCCCCGGGGGCGAGGGACGGCTGGTGCTCACCGAGCCGGGTCAGTGGCTGACCACGGGCGTGGACGTGGAGGCCCGTCCGCCGGGCAAGAAGGTCAAGCGGCTCTCCCTGTTGTCCGGCGGTGAGCGGGCGCTGGTGGCGGTGGCGTTCCTGGTGGCGCTGTTCAAGGCTCGGCCCAGTCCCTTCTACATCCTGGACGAAGTCGAGGCGGCTCTGGACGACACCAACCTGGGGCGCTTGCTGGAGATTTACGAAGAATTGCGCGTGAACAGCCAGCTCCTGGTCATCACCCACCACAAGCGGACGATGGAGATCGCGGACGCTCTCTACGGCGTGACGATGCGCTCGGACGGGGTGTCCGCCGTGATCAGCCAGCGCCTGAGGGAAGCCTGAGAGCTCCGGGACCGCCGCCGGGGGCGTTCCGTTCCTCAGGCATAATGAAAATGTTCCTCGGCGGAAGGGTGCAGGCGTGACTTACTGGATGATCACCGTGGCGATCCTGGCGATCGCGCTGTGCATCATCGCCGTGGTCGCGGTCGGCATGAAGGGCAGCCTCGCCGACAAGGCTCCCGACGTCGCGAACGTGTTGGCCAACACGGCCCGCCATCTCAACGGGGACGCGGAGCCGCCGCAGGGCCTGGTGGACTTCTTCGACGAGCTTCCCCGCAGTGCAGCGTCCGCGCGTAGTGCGGCCTCGGCACGCAGTGCGGCCTCCGCCACGGAGGCGCCCAAGTCCTGAGGTCGGTACGTGCGGTGAGCGCCGGTTGCCTACCATGACCCGGTGGAGATCTTCTGGTACCTGATGGCCGCGGTGGCGGTCGTGCTCGTCATCGCCGCCGTCGTCATCGTCGTCAGCCGCCGCAGGGCGCTGCCGCCGGCCGCCCCGACCGCCGAGCTTCCGGGGACGCCGGCTGAGCCGGGGACGCTGGCTGAGCCGGGGACGCTGGCTGAGCCTGACGAAGCCCGTGGGACGCTGGCTGAGTCGGGGACGCTGGCTGAGCCTGACGAAGCCCTCGTCGAGACGCCCACCATCGAGACCCCCGAACCGCCGTCGTCCCGGCTCACCCGGCTGCGCCGCCGGCTCAGCGCCAGCAACAACCCGTTCGCGCGGAGCCTGCTCGGACTGCTGTCCGCCGACAAGCTGGACGCCGAGGCCTGGGAGGACCTGGAAGCCACGCTGATCACGTCCGACCTCGGCGTGGGGCCGACTGACGAACTGATCACGGCGCTGCGGCGCGAACTGGCGATCGACGGCACGTCCGACCCTGCGAAGGCGCGGGAGGTGCTGCGCACCGAGTTGCTGAAGCTCGTGGGCACCGACGCCGACCGCAGTCTGCGGGTCACCGGAGCGGACGGGCTGCCCGGCGTCGTGCTGGTGGTCGGCGTGAACGGAACCGGCAAGACCACCACGATCGGCAAGCTGTCCCGGGTGCTGGTCGCCGAAGGCCACTCGGTCGTCCTCGCGGCCGCCGACACGTTCCGCGCCGCCGCGGCGGACCAGCTGCAGACCTGGGGGTCGCGGGTCGGCGTCCCGGTCGTGCGGGGGCCGGAGGGCGGCGACCCGGCGTCCGTGGCCTTCGACGCGGTCGAGACCGGGATCTCCGAGAAGCTGGACGTCGTCGTGGTCGACACCGCCGGACGGCTGCACACCAAGACCGGCCTGATGGACGAGCTCCGCAAGATCAAGCGGGTGATCGAGCGGAAGGCGCCCGTGACCGAGGTGCTGCTGGTCATCGACGCCACCACCGGTCAGAACGGGCTCGCGCAGGCTCGAGTGTTCGCCGAAGTGGTGGACGTGACCGGCATCGTGCTGTCCAAGCTGGACGGTTCGGCGAAGGGTGGCATCGTCGTGCCCGTCCAGCGCGAGCTTGGTGTACCGGTGAAGCTGATCGGCCTCGGCGAGGGCCCCGACGACCTCGCGCCGTTCGAGGCCGAGGGCTTCGTGGACGCGCTGCTGGCGGAGTCGTGATGCGCATCCGGCCCGCCCGTCCGGGCGATCTCCCGGCACTGCTCGAGATCTACAACGACGCGGTCGTGCACACCACGGCCAGCTGGGACCTGCTGCCCTGGACCCCCGTCGAGCACGCCGAGTGGTACGCAACCAAGGCCGAGCACGGCCACCCGGTGATGGTCGCTGACGAAGACGGCGAGGTCGTGGGCTACGCGGCGTACGGGCCCTTCCGGCCGAAGGCGGGCTATGCCCGCACCATGGAGCACAGCGTCTACGTGCACCCGTCCCACCAGGGCAAGGGGATCGGCCGCGCGCTGCTGGTGGCGATCATCGACGCGGCCCGCGCGGACGGCGTCCACGCCCTGATCGGAGGGCTGAGCGCCGACAACGAGATCTCGCTCGCCCTGCACCGCTCGCTCGGCTTCGTCGAGGTCGGCCGCCTCCCCGAGGTGGGCCGCAAGTTCGATCGCTGGCTCGACCTGGTGCTGGTGCAACTCTTCCTCTGAGCGGCCGATGCTGGCTGAGCCTGAGGACACCCGGTGTGCGGCGCAGTGATGGCTGAGCTTGACGAAGCCCCGGTGGGCGACGCAGTGATGGCTGAGCTTGACGAAGCCCCGGTAGGCGACGCAGTGATGGCTGAGCTTGACGAAGCCCCTCACCCAACGAAGCCTCTCCATCACAAGGTGGACGGTTTCCCCGCGTCTCGGCGGAATTCCGTCCACTACAAGGTGGACTGGGTGGGGTGTCCATCACAAGGCGGACGGTTTCCCCGCGTCTCGGCCGGTAACCGTCCACGTTGTCGTGGACGGGCCCTTCGTCAGGCTCAGGGAACATCAGGCGGGAGGCTCAGGGAGCATCAGGCGGAGAGGCTCAGGGAGCATCGGGGAGAGGCTCAGGGAGCATCGGAGGGCCCGGTAGGATGGGCCGAGTTTCTCCGACCGTGAGGTAACCCCTTTGTTCGACACCCTCTCCGACCGCCTGTCCGCGGCGTTCCGCAACCTGCGCGGCAAGACCCGGCTGACCGATGCCGACATCGACGCGACCACGCGCGAGATCCGCCTCGCCCTGCTTGAGGCCGACGTCAACCTCACCGTCGTCAAGGACTTCATCGCCGCCGTCCGCGAGCGCGCCCACGGCGCCGAGATTCACGCTGCGCTGAACCCGGCCCAGCAGATCGTCAAGATCGTCGACGAGGAGCTGATTGGCATCCTCGGCGGCCAGGCCCGGCCGCTGCGGTTCGCCAAGCGCCCCCCGACGGTGATCATGCTCGCCGGCCTCCAGGGCTCGGGCAAGACGACGCTGGCCGGCAAGCTCGGCAAGTGGCTGAAGGACCAGGGCCACTCGCCGCTGCTGGTGGCGGCCGACCTGCAGCGTCCCAACGCGGTCACCCAGCTGCAGGTCGTGGGCGAGCGGGCCGGCGTCCACGTGTACGCGCCCGAGCCGGGCAACGGCGTGGGCGACCCCGTGCAGGTGGCGCGCAACTCGATCCTGCAGGCGATGAGCAAGCTGTACGACGTCGTGATCGTCGACACCGCCGGCCGGCTGGGCGTGGACGCCGAACTGATGCGGCAGGCCGCCGACATCCGGGACGCGGTGAACCCCACCGAGATCCTGTTCGTCGTCGACGCGATGATCGGCCAGGACGCGGTGAACACCGCGCAGGCCTTCGCCGACGGTGTCGGCTTCGACGGCGTGGTGCTGTCCAAGCTGGACGGCGACGCCCGCGGCGGCGCGGCCCTCTCGATCGCCCGGGTGACCGGCAAGCCGATCATGTTCGCCTCCAACGGCGAGGGGCTGGGCGACTTCGACGCCTTCCACCCCGACCGGATGGCCAGCCGCATCCTCGGCATGGGCGACCTGCTCACGCTGATCGAGCAGGCCGAGAAGACCTTCGACGCCGAGCAGTCCGCCAAGGCCGCGCAGAAGCTGATGTCGGGCAAGGGGGAGTTCGGTCTCGACGACTTCCTGCAGCAGATGCAGGCCGTCCGCCGGATGGGTCCGCTGTCCAAGATCCTGGGGATGATGCCCGGGATGAACCAGATGAAGGACCAGATCAACAACATCGACGAGAAGGAGATCGACCGTATCGAGGCGATCATCTACTCGATGACCCCCGCCGAGCGCACCAACCCGAAGATCCTGGACGGCTCCCGCCGCGCCCGGATTGCCGCCGGCTCCGGAACCCGGGTCTCGGACGTGAACTCCCTGGTCAACCGGTTCTTCGATGCCCGGAAGATGATGCAGAGCTTGGCCGGAGGCATGCCCGGGATGCCCGGTGCGCGGCGCCCGGCGGCCAAGCAGCAGGCCAAGAAGAAGAAGGGCAACCACAAGGTCTCGGGCAACCCGGCCAAGCGCTCGGGCGCGGCACCGACCGAGTTGCCGACGCAGCCGGCGGCGTCCGCCTTCGGCCAGCCGGTGCCGACCGAGGCTGAACTCGCCAAGGCGGTGGGGGAGTTCCAGCTGCCGCCGGAGTTGCAGCAGCTGTTCAACCCGAAGAACACCGGTCCGCGCTAGCTCGCGGCGGGCTCGACCAGCGATGCACCACCACCACGCGCCGCCCGGGCTGGGGGAGCCGGAGTTCTTCGCCCACGCCCATGCGGGGCTCGCGCCGCAGGGCGCACCCGAGCGGGCACGTCTCCACCTGGCGGGCGTCCTGCTGCCAGAGGGCGAGCGCACTGACCTGTGGGTGGTGGACGGGCTGCTGCGCACCGAGCCGGTGGCCGACGCGGTCACGGTCTGCACGGACGCATGGATCATGCCGGGCCTTGTGGACGCCCACTGCCACATCGGGCTGGGTGCGCACGGCGCGGTGCCGGCCGATGTCGCGGAGACCCAGGCCACCACGGACCGGGACGCAGGGACGCTGCTCATCCGCGACGCCGGCTCACCGGTGGACACTCACTGGATCGACGAGCGCGATGACCTGCCGGGGATCATCCGGGCGGGCCGGCACATCGCGCGACCCAAGCGCTACATCCGCAACTACGCGGTCGAGGTCGATCCGGACGAGCTGATCGCGGAGGTGGCCAGGCAGGCCCTGCGCGGCGACGGCTGGGTGAAACTCGTCGGTGACTGGATCGACCGGGACGCCGGTGACCTCGCCCCGCTGTGGCCGGCGGACGTCGCCGCGGCGGCGATTGCCAGGGCCCACGAGCTCGGCGCACGGGTCACCGCGCACTGCTTCGGCGAGGAGTCCGTGCACGAGCTCGTGCGGGCGGGGATCGACGGCATCGAGCACGGCACCGGCCTGGACGCCGGCACCATTGCCCTGATGGCCGAGCGGCAGGTCGCGCTGGTGCCGACCCTGATCAACCTGGAGAACTTCCCGTCCTTCGCGGACGCAGGGGAGGCCAGGTTCCCTGCCTATGCCGCTCACATGCGCGCGCTGCACGCCAAGCGGTTCGCCACGATCGGCGCGGCGGTCGAGGCCGGCGTCCCCGTCTATGCGGGCACGGACGCCGGAGGCACGATTCACCACGGCATGATCGGCACGGAGATCGGGATGCTCGCCCGCGTCGGGGGCCCGGAGTTCGCGCTCGGCGCCGCGTCCTGGTGCGCCCGGGAATGGCTGGGGGCGCCGCCGGCGGCCGAAGGCGGGTGGGCCGATCTCGTCGCGTACGCCGCCGACCCCCGCGTCCACCCCGAGGTGACGAAGCACCCGTCCCTGGTCATCCTGCGTGGTCGCGTGGTGCTCGTCCGCTGAGTCCGGCCGCGCGGCGTTCCTCGCGGTCAGGCGCTCGCGTGTCCGACCGGTCCGCATTGGCGCCGCGGGAGGCTGCTCTGGCACAATGGCCGATGCATCTGTGCCCGCCTGCGCCCTCTCATCGCCGGCGGGTCCGGACAAACCCGAACCCGGTGGGCGTTGCCCCACAGCGAGCGCCGCGGTTCACCCGTCCGGGCCGGTGACGTCACCGGCCCAAGTTCCACAGGAGAAACCACACACGTGGCTGTCAAGATTCGCCTGAAGCGGCTCGGCAAGATCCGCTCCCCGCACTACCGCATCGTCGTGATGGACGCCCGCACCAAGCGGGACGGCCGCGCCATCGAGGAGATCGGGCTCTACCACCCGAAGAACGACCCGTCGGTCATCCGCGTCGACTCCGAGCGGGCCCAGTACTGGCTCGGTGTCGGTGCACAGCCGACCGAGGCGGTCGTGGCGCTGCTCAAGCGCACCGGTGACTGGCAGAAGTTCACCGGCGACACCTCGCCGTCCGGGATCGAGCCGCAACCCGAGCCCAAGGACAAGGTCGCGCTGTTCAACGCCGCCCTCGCCGAGGCCGACAGCGAGCCGGCCACCGCCGCGATCTCGAAGTCGCGCAAGAAGGCCGCCGAGTCCGAGGCCGAGGCTCCGGCTGAGGCAGAAGAGGCCTGAGCGTGCTCGCCGACGCGCTGGAACACCTGGTCCGTGGCCTGGTGCCCAACCCGGACGACGTCCGGGTGCGCGAGTCCGACCGGGGCCGCGTCCGCACCCTCGAGGTGCGCGTCCACCCCGAAGATGTCGGCAAGGTCATCGGACGCCAGGGACGCACGGCCGGCGCCCTGCGCACGGTGATCGCAGCCCTGGCCGGCCGGGAGCAGGTGCGCGTCGACTTCGTCGACGTGGACCGCCGTCCGCGCCGCCGCTGAACAAAGGGGACGGTTCCTTTCGTTCACCCGGGCCGGTGGGGGACGGTTTCCCATTCGGTCCACTAGACGCCCCGCCCGGTTGCATCGGGCGGGGCGGACGCACATCCGAGGAGGTCACGTGGCTGAGCAGGTGATCGTCGGCACGGTCGGACGCGCGCACGGACTGCGTGGGCAGGTGACCGTGCGGCCGCGCACCGACGATGTCGAGCAGCGGTTCGCGCCTGGTGCGACCGTGACGGCGGTGGGTCGCGTCCTCACCATCACGGCCCAGTCCTGGCAGCAGGGACGGCTGGTGGTCGGCTTCGCCGGCGTCGGCGACCGGACCGGCGCGGAGGCACTGCGAGGGCTCGACCTCTGGGCGGACGGCCTGGCTGAGCCGGCGGACTCCGACGAGTTCCACGACACCGCCCTGATCGGCCTGGTCGCCGTCGACCCGTCCGGAAGGCGGCTGGGCGAGGTGGTCGCCGTCCAGCACAACCCCGCGCAAGACCTGCTCGTGCTGCGCACGCCGGCTGGCGAACGGCTCGTCCCGTTCGTCGCCGAGCTGGTACCCGAGGTCGACCCGGCCGTCGGACGGCTCGTGATCGACCCCATCCCCGGCCTCCTGGACGAGGTGCCCGATGCGGATTGACCTGGTCAGCATCTTCGGTGACTACTTCGCCCCCTTGCGGCTGTCGCTGGTCGGGAAGGCGATCGACACCGGGATCGTGAGCCTCGGCGTCCACGACCTGCGGAACTGGACGCACGACCGCCACCGCACGGTGGACGACACGCCCTACGGCGGTGGAGCGGGCATGGTGATGAAGCCGGAGCCCTGGGGAGAAGCCCTGGACGAGCTGGTCCCCGAGGGAGGTCCGACGCCGCTGCTGATCGTGCCGACGCCGGCGGGCGTCCCGTTCTCGCAGCCGCTCGCGCACGACCTGGCGGCGCGCGACTGGCTGCTGTTCGCCTGCGGCCGCTACGAGGGCATCGACGCCCGAGTGGTCGAGCACGCCGCGTCCCGCATGGACGTCCTGGAGGTGAGCCTCGGCGACTACGTCCTGAACGGGGGAGAGGTGGCCGCGCTGGCGATCATCGAGGCTGTGGTGCGGCTGCTGCCCGGCGTCCTCGGCAACCCTGAGTCGCTGGTGGAGGAGTCTCACGGCGCCGAGCTGGACGGGCTGCTGGAGTACCCGGTCTACACCAAGCCGGCGTCCTGGCGGGGGCTGGACGTTCCCGCCGTGCTGCTCTCCGGCCACCACGGACAGGTGGACGCCTGGCGTCTCGAGCAGGCCAGGAGCCGGACGCGGGAGCGCCGTCCGGACCTTCTCGAAGACCTGAATTAGACAACGCCCTTTTTGCCCAAATGCGCTGAATTGGCGTTTCGTCCAGTCCCTGTCCGAAATCTGAGACCGACCGTGCCGGAAAGGCCCGTGACGGCGGAAACCGGTGCCGATCCTCACTAGGGTGTGGCTGTGGCGACAACGACTCTTACCCCTCATCAGAGAGCTGTCCGATCAACGGTCGCGATGAAGGCCCTCATGGCCGTCACCGGTTTGATCCTGATCGGCTTCCTGCTGATGCACATGTACGGCAACCTCAAGATGTTCCTCGGCGCCGAGGAATACAACCACTATGCAGAGTGGCTGAAGGGCCTGAGCGAGGACGGGGGCATCCTCTTCCCGCTGATGCCTCCCGGCTGGTTCATCTGGGTCTTCCGCTTCGTACTGCTCGCAGCCGTCGTGCTGCACATGTACTCCGCGGCCACCCTGTGGAAGCGGGCGCTGAAGGCCAACCCCACCACGTACCAGGCCAAGCGTGACCTGGCTCGCACCTACTCGGCGCGCACCATGCGCTGGGGCGGCATCATCCTCGCCGTCGGCCTGGTCTTCCACCTGCTGCAGTTCACGGCGAAGCTGACCCTGGTCAACACCCCGGACGACCTCAGCCCGTACCAGACGGTGATCAGCGAGTTCGGCGTGTGGTGGCTGGTGCTCGGCTACGCCCTGTGGCTGCTCGCCGTGTGCATGCACGTGCGCCACGGCTTCTGGAGCGCTTTCGCCACCCTCGGCGCCAACACCAGCGCGAGGGCACGGGTTGTGCTCAACGGCTGCGCCTGGGTGATCGCGCTCATTCTCTACATCGGCTTCATCATCATGCCGGTGTCTGTTCTCTTCGGATGGATCCACTGATGACCACGACGACGAAACCCGCCCGCACCCCGGTGGCGACGCCCGCGGCCGAGCCGGCCCTGCCCGGCGCCGACTACTTCACCCTCGGCCAGGAGATCGCCGACGCCAAGGCTCCCGCAGGCCCGATCGAGCAGAAGTGGGCCACCCGCCAGTTCGAGGCCAAGCTGGTCAACCCCGCCAACCGGCGCAAGCTCACCGTGATCATCGTCGGCACCGGCCTCGCCGGCGGCGCCGCGGCGGCTTCCCTCGGTGAAGCCGGCTACAACGTCCTGAACTTCTGTTACCAGGACAGTCCGCGCCGCGCCCACTCGATCGCTGCCCAGGGCGGCATCAACGCGGCCAAGAACTACCGCAACGACAACGACTCGACGTTCCGGCTGTTCTACGACACGGTCAAGGGCGGCGACTACCGCGCCCGGGAGACCAACGTCTACCGGCTCGCCGAGGTCAGCGCGAACATCATCGACCAGTGCGTGGCCCAGGGCGTCCCGTTCGCCCGCGAGTACGGCGGCCTGCTCGACAACCGCTCGTTCGGCGGCGTCCAGGTGCAGCGGACGTTCTACGCCCGCGGCCAGACCGGCCAGCAGCTGCTGATCGGCGCCTACCAGGCGCTGGAGCGCCAGGTGGCGGCCGGCACGGTGCAGATGCACACCCGGCACGAGATGCTCGAACTGATCATCGCGGATGGGCGTGCCCGCGGCATCGTCACCCGTGACATGGTCACCGGCGAGATCGAGAGCTGGACGGCCGACGCCGTCGTTCTCGCGACCGGCGGCTACGGCAACGTGTTCTTCCTGTCCACCAACGCCATGGGCTGCAACGTGACCGCCACCTGGCGGGCCCACCGCAAGGGCGCCTACTTCGGCAACCCCTGCTACACGCAGATCCACCCCACCTGCATCCCGGTGCACGGCGAGACGCAGTCGAAGCTGACCCTGATGTCGGAGTCGCTGCGCAACGACGGGCGGATCTGGGTGCCGAAGAAGGCCGAGGACTGCGACAAGGATCCCCGCCAGATCCCCGAGGAGGACCGCGACTACTACCTGGAGCGGATCTACCCGGCGTTCGGCAACCTGGTGCCGCGTGACATCGCGTCCCGCCAGGCGAAGAACATGTGCGACGAGGGACGCGGCGTCGGCCCTGCGGTCAGGGAGTTCGACCACGAGGGCAACGAGCGGATGGTGCGGCGCGGGGTCTACCTCGACTTCGCCGAGGCCATCGGCCGGCTGGGTGCGGACGGGGTGGCTGCCCGCTACGGCAACCTCTTCGACATGTACGCCCAGATCACCGGCGAGAACCCGTACGAGACGCCGATGCGGATCTACCCGGCTGTGCACTACACGATGGGTGGGCTGTGGGTCGACTACGACCTGTCCAGCAACATCCCGGGCCTGTACGTGACCGGTGAGGCGAACTTCTCCGACCACGGCGCGAACCGCCTGGGTGCCTCGGCCCTGATGCAGGGCCTGGCCGACGGCTACTTCGTCCTGCCGAACACCATCAACGACTACCTGGCCGGCGCGCCGTACGAGAAGCTCGACGCGACGCACCCGGCCGTGAAGGAAGCGGTCGATGAGGTGAAGGATCGGGTCGAGAAGCTGCTCGCGGTGCAGGGCAACCGCACGGTGGACTCCTTCCACAAGGAACTCGGCCACATCATGTGGGAGTACTGCGGCATGGAGCGCACCGAGGAGGGCCTGAAGACGGCGATCGGGAAGATCGACGAGCTGCAGAAGGACTTCTGGGCGAACGTGAAGGTCACCGGCGTGAACGAGGACTTCAACCAGACCCTGGAGCGGGCCGGCCGCGTGGCCGACTTCTTCGAGCTGGGCCGGCTGATGTGCGTGGACGCGCTGCACCGTCGTGAGTCGTGTGGCGGCCACTTCCGGGCCGAGAGCCAGACCGAGGACGGCGAGGCGCTGCGCCACGACGACGAGTTCCTCTACGTCGGAGCCTGGGAGTACGCCGGGGTGGGCGAGAAGCCGGTCCTGCACAAGGAACCACTGGTCTACGAGGCCATCGAGCTGAAGCAACGGAGTTACAAGTGAACGTCACCCTGCGCGTCTGGCGCCAAGCAAACGCCCACTCCGAGGGGCGCATGGTCACCTACCAGGTGCAGGACGTCTCCCCGGACATGTCCTTCCTGGAGATGCTCGACCTGCTGAACGAGGACCTCACCGTCAAGGGCGAGGAGCCGGTGGCCTTCGACCACGACTGCCGCGAGGGCATCTGCGGGATGTGTGGCGTGGTGATCAACGGGACCGCCCACGGGCGGGGGAGTTCCCCGGTGCCGACCACCACCTGCCAGCTACACATGCGTTCCTTCGAGGACGGCGCCGTGATCGACGTCGAGCCGTGGCGGGCCGGTCCGTTCCCGGTGATCAAGGACCTGGTCGTCGACCGGTCCGCGTTCGACCGGATCATCCAGGCCGGAGGCTACGTCTCGGTCAGCACCGGTTCGGCTCCGGACGCCCATGCCAACGCGGTCGGCAAGCAGAAGGCCGACCGGGCCTTCGACGCGGCCACCTGCATCGGCTGTGGCGCCTGCGTGGCGGCGTGCCCGAACTCCTCGGCGATGCTGTTCACCGCGGCGAAGATCACCCACCTGGCGATGCTCCCGCAGGGCCAGCCCGAGCGGAAGCTGCGAATCAAGAACATGATCTCGCAGCACGACGCCGAGGGCTTCGGCGGCTGCACGAACATCGGCGAGTGCGCGGAGGTCTGCCCCAAGCAGATCCCGTTCGACACGATCAGCCAGCTGAACCGCGACCTGATCGCCTCGCTGTTCAGCCGCGAAGGCAAGTAGGCAGGCGACGACCGATGGCCCCCGGAGCGATCCGGGGGCCATCGCTCGTTCCGTGCTGCGCCATCCTGTCCTGAGCACTTCCCGCCCTACCCCACAGACGCTCCCGAAACTCGTCCGCGCTCCCGAAATTTCGGGAGCTTCTGCGCGTTTCGGGAGCGTCTGGGCCGGGACGCCGAGGGCGGTGGCTCATTAGGCTGAGCGCCGGTTGCGGGAGAGGGGCGGTCATGGCGTACGAGCGGCTTGAGGCGGACGCCGTCCTGGCGACGGCGCAGCGGCTCCAGGGACGGATCGAGGCGCGGTTCCCCGACCGGAACCTGAGTCGGTGGCCGCCCAGCTGGTCGCGGTGGCGTCCGATGTCGAACGCGCCGCAGCGCGGACGCTGCCCGTCCGGGTGCTGCGGGTCATCGGGCTGGCGGTAATCGCGCTCCTGGTCGTCGTGTCGGCGGTGTCGCTGATCGCAGTCGTGGCCCAACTCATCGCCACGCAGGGCTCCGCGCTGGACTGGTTGAGCGCCCTCGAGACCGTCATCAACGACGTCGTGTACGCGGGCATCGCGGTGATCTTCCTGTGGGTGCTGCCCGCGCACCTGGAACGGTCGCGGATCCTCGGTGAACTTCACCGGCTGCGGTCGCTGGCCCACGTGATCGACATGCACCAGCTCACCAAGGACCCGGAACGGTTCGCGGACGCGTTCCGCCCGACGCCGCGGACCGTCCAGGTGGGCCTGAGCCCGATCGACATGGCGACCTATCTCGACTACTGCTCGGAACTGCTCTCGCTGGTCGCGAAGACGGCGGCGGTCTACGCTGAGCGCACCACTGACCCGGCGGTGCTGGCCACGATCTCCGACATCGAGAACCTCACCAACGGCATGGCGCGCAAGATCTGGCAGAAGCTCGGCCTGCTGCCCGGCGTGGGCGGGCGTCCGGCGGACGCGGAGAGCTGACCCCGATTACCGGCGCCGGGCGCCGGTGTGGCAGACTGGTTGACCGTTGTGCCGCGAGCGCTCCTGCCACAGGGGGAAGGCGCCGGCGGAGTGAGAATGACTTTCTACACGAAGTGTCCTGTGGCACTGGCGAGGATTGGGAATGAACCAGCTGGTTGAGCAGATCGGCAAGGCCGCGCAGCGCGAGGACGTGCCGGAGTTCCGCCCCGGCGATCAGGTGAAGGTGCACGTACGGGTCATCGAGGGCAACCGCTCCCGGATCCAGGTGTTCGCCGGCGCCGTGATCTCCCGTACCGGCTCGGGGATCGCCGAGTCCTTCACTGTCCGCAAGGTGAGCTTCGGTACCGGCGTCGAGCGGACGTTCCCGCTGCACAGCCCGATCATCGAGAAGATCGAGGTCGAGCGGCTGGGCGACGTGCGGCGCGCCAAGCTCTACTACCTCCGCGGTCTGCGCGGTAAGGCTGCCAAGATCAAGGAGAAGCGCGACCGCTGAGGCCGGGCGTCCGAGCGTGACGCCAGGATTGGCGTCGACGGAGTCCGGGAAGGGAAAGCGGTGAGCGCACCCAGCGAGGCCGGTGGTGGTCGCCACGATGGGTGGTGGGCCGTTGCCAGTTGGCTGCGCGAGATCGCGATCGTCGTGGTCGGGGCGCTGATCGCGTCCACGTTGTTGCGCCTGTTCGTGGCGCAGATGTTCGTGATCCCGTCCGGCTCGATGGAGAACACGCTGCTGGTCAGGGACCGGGTGGCCGTCCAGAAGATCGTCGGCTTCCAGCGCGGCGATGTAGTGGTGTTCCGGGACACCCTCGGCTGGCTCGCGCCGGCTCCCGTGGAGGACGACCCGGTGAAGCGCGCGCTGATCTTCGTGGGCCTGGCCCCGGACGAGAGCGCGAATCACCTGATCAAACGCGTGATCGGGATCGCGGGCGACCACGTCACCTGCTGTGACGCCCGGGGCCGTGTGACGGTGAACGGCGCGGCACTGAACGAGGGCGACTACCTCTACACCGACCCTGCGACGGGCCGGCAGGTGGAACCGTCCGCGGTGTCGTTCGACGTCGTGGTGCCGGCTGGGACGGTGTTCGTGATGGGCGACCATCGCAACGACTCGGCCGACTCCCGCTGTCACCTCAGCGACGACAGCGAAGGGGGACCGCCGGGTTCGAAGGCGTTCATTCCGACGCAGGACATCGTGGGCACCGCGATCGCGGTCGTCTATCCCTTCAACCGCTTCCACGGCATCAGCCGGCCACGGACGTTCGAGGGCGTCCCTGCGGGCGGCACGCCGCCGGCGGCACCGGTGATCACCGGGCCGAAGGTAACCTGCTGAGGGTAGGGACTTCCAGGTAGGGACATGGCCATCGTGGTGCGCCGGGACGCCGGCATCTACGCGTACGAGGCCTCGCTGCGGCGGGGCGGGTTCGACCTGATCGCTGGCGCGGACGAGGCCGGGCGCGGAGCCTGCGCGGGTCCGCTGGTGGCAGGAGCGGTGATCCTGCGTCCTGGACGGGCCGGCGAGATCAACGGCCTGGCGGACTCCAAGCTGCTCACGCCCCTCGCGCGCGAGCGGGTGTACGAGGAGATCATGGAAAAGGCGGCGGCGTGGGCCGTGGTGAGCGTCGAGTCGGACGAGTGTGACGTGCTCGGCATGCACCAGGCGGACCTGGCCGGCCTGCGGCGGGCACTGCTGCGACTGCAGCCGTCCGCGGAGTTCGCGCTCACCGACGGCTTCAGCGTGGACGGTCTCGGCATGCCCAGCCTGGCGATCTGGAAGGGCGACCGGGTGGCCGCATGCGTCGCGGCGGCGTCCGTGGTGGCGAAGGTGACCAGGGACCGGATCATGACCGAATGGCACCGCGAACTGCCGGACTACGCCTTCGACATCCACAAGGGGTATTGCACTCCGCTGCACCAGGAGCGGCTGGAGTTGCACGGGCCCAGCGGGATCCACCGGATGTGCTTCGACAACGTCCGGCGAACGGTTAAGGTGAGGTCGTCATGAGCGCCGAGGATCTTGAGCAGTACGAATCCGAACTCGAACTGCAGCTGTACAAGGAGTACAAGGACGTCGTCGGCATCTTCACCTACGCGGTGGAGACCGAGCGGCGGTTCTACCTGTGCAATGCGGTCGACCTGAAGGTGCGCACCGAGGGCGGGGACGTGTACTACGAGGTGTCCATGGGTGACGCCTGGGTGTGGGACATGTACCGCCCGGCCCGGTTCGTGAAGAGCGCGAAGGTGCTCACCTTCCGCGACGTCTCCATCGAGGAGATCGCGCACAGTGAGCTGAAGGTCCCCGACAACCTCTAGTCGCCCGTACTGGCTGAGTTCCCCAATGATGGCTGAGCTTGACGAAGCCTGAACCGTCCGTGATGGCTGAGCTTGACGAAG
>DAIPJC010000035.1:0-42493 GCA_036770475.1 Propionicimonas sp.
ATGCCGATGATCGGGCAGCCGGTCTTGATCGCGAAGTCGAGGATCTTGACGATCTTCTCCCCGTACACCTCGCCGAGCGCGCCGCCGAAGATCGTCACGTCCTGGCTGAACACACACACCGGACGGCCGTGGATCGAGCCCATCCCGGTGACCACGCCGTCGGTGAAGGGACGCTTCTCCTCCATGCCGAACGAGGTCGAACGGTGCCGGGAGAACTCGTCGAACTCCGTGAAAGTGCCCTCGTCCAGCAGGCTGAGGATGCGCTCGCGGGCGGTCATCTTGCCCTGCGCGTGCACCTTCTCGACCGCCGCTGGGCTGGACGGATTCTGAGCCTCGGCCTTACGGACGCCCAGCTCGGCGAGCTTGCCGCGGGTGGTGTGGATGTCCTGCGCCATGCTGGAGACACTACTGCCGTCCCGCCCGCGCTGGCATAGGGTCTGGACGTGATTCCCACGGCGAATTCCCCTCGTGTTGACGCAGCGCGACTGGCGGCGTCGCTCGTCCGTCCCGGCGCGGTGTGGACGAAGGTGTCGTCCGTCGCGACGACCGGCTCGACGAACGCCGACCTCGCCGCGTCCGCCCGCTCGGGTGCCGCGTCCGGGACCGTGCTGGTCAGCGACCACCAGAGCGCGGGACGTGGCCGGTTCGCACGGGTCTGGGAGGCGCCGCCAGGCACGTCCCTTGCGATCTCGGCGCTGCTGCGGCCACCGGTGGGCGTCCCCGCCCGGCGGTGGCTGTGGCTGCCGCTGGTCGCCGGACTGGCGGTGGCGGACGGGCTGCGCTCGGCCTGCGGGGTGGCAGTCGAGCTCAAGTGGCCCAACGACGTCCTGGTCTGGGGACGCAAGCTGTGCGGCATTCTCTCCGAGCGCGTGGACGCCGGTGGGCCGCCGGCCGCGGTGATCGGCATGGGCATCAACACCACGCTGGCCGAGGACCAGCTGCCCGTCCCGACCGCGACCTCCCTGGTCCTCGAAGGGGCGGACGTGGAGCCGACCCTGGTCGTTGAGGCCGTGCTCAGCGCACTCGGTGAGTGGTACACCCGGTGGCTCGCCGCCGACGACCTGCGCGCGGAGTACGGCGTCCGCTGTTCCTCCGTGGGGCGGCTGGTCCGCGTCCAGCTGTCCGCGGACGAGGCGGTCGAGGGCACCGCGACCGGAGTGGACTCCGACGGCTGCCTGCTGGTCTCGGTCGCCGGTCGCGAGCGGGCGTTCGCCGCCGGCGACGTGGTGCACCTGCGCTGAGCCAACGCTCCCTGAGGAGCTTCACGAGGGTTGACCCAACGTTCCCTGAGGAGCTTCACGAGGAACGAGTGAAGCGTCACGAAGGGCGTCCGCGCCGGCCTTCGGCTGGTCGAGCTTGTCGAGATTCCGGCCCCGGCTGGTCGAGCTTGTCGAGACCTGGGCAGTGCGCCGCTCGGCTGGTCGAGCTTGTCGAGACCCCGGCCCCGACTGGTCGAGCTTGTCGACACCCACCGTGTGGGACCATTGAGTCCATGGGTCTTGATCCGCAACTCCTGGGCAAGGACGAGGTGGTGGTGCTGCACCTGCGCACCCACGTCAAGGCCCTGATCGTGCCTACGCTGCTCCTGCTGGTGATCGCGGTGCTGAGCGGCTTCGCGTTCGCGATCCCGCTGGTCGCCGGCTGGGACTGGCTGCGCTGGGTGATGATCGTGATCGCGCTGGTCGCGCTCGTGCTGTGGGTGGTCGTGCCGTTCCTGAAGTGGCTGACCAGCACCTACACCTTCACGAACCGCCGGATCATCACCCGCCGCGGGATCCTGGTCAAGACCGGTCACGACATGCCGCTGAGCCGGATCAACAACGTCGCCTACCAGCGCGGCCCGATCGACCAGCTGCTCGGTTGCGGCACCCTCGTGCTCACCACCGCGGCCGACCAGCCCGTCACCCTGAACGACATCCCGGACGTCGAGCGCGTGCACGTCGTGATGACCGAACTGCTCTTCGGCGGCGACGACCCGATCAAGAACCCCCAGGCGCGCGACGATTGAGCGGCGGCGTGACGGAGGAGCAGGCGGCGTCCGGGTCGGAGGCGACCACCCGGCTGGCGCTGCGCACCCAGCTGGTCCGGTTCGTGGTCACCGGCGGATTGTCCGCGGTGGTCGACTTCGGTCTGCTGAACGCCTTCATGGCGCTCGGCCTGGACTACACCTGGGCGAAGGTGTTCTCCTTCATCGCCGGGACGACCACCGCGTACCTGATCAACCGTCGCTGGACGTTCCAGGCCGAGCCGTCCAAGCGCCGCTTCGCTGCCGTCGTCGCGCTGTACGCGATCACCTTCGCCGTCCAGGTCGGCCTGTGGACGCTCTGCTACCCGTGGCTGCTCTCTGCGACCGGCAACGAGCTGGTCGCCCGGGTCGTCGGCTTCGTGATCGCGCAGGGTGTGGCCACCACGGTCAACTTCATCGTGCAGCGGACGCTGATCTTCCGCTGACCCCGATCGGAACGGCTCAGAGCACCGTCATCTGCTGGGGTTCCACGAGGACGCCGCTGGCGGTCGGCAGGTCGGACGGCATCACCCGGTAGACCCGCTTGCCGGTGGCCTCGGCGATGAAATTGGTGGGCACCCCGTCGACGTAGTGGACGCCGGCACCGTCGTCCGCCCCGTAGCCTCCCGGCAGGTCGCCGCCGGCGACTGCGTCGGTGTAGGCGGGCGCCCGCCCGGCCTCGCCGTCGAAGTGGGGGCAGAAGCTCCCCGGGACCAGCCCCAGCCCGCCGCGCCAGGCGCGGAAGTCCCCGAAGGAGTCGGTGATGCAGCCGCCGTACCAGCACGAGCCGCCGGCGGAGACCCCCGCCAGCACCACGTCGCCGGCCTTGTGGCGTGCGCGGATCGCCGCGTCCACGCCGTGCGCCTGCCACAGTGCCATCAGGTTCACCGTGTGGCCGCCGCCGACCAGCAGCAGGTCGGCGTCCGCGAGTCGCGCCACCGATCCGGCCGAGCTGCCCTGCCACAGGGTCAGCACCATCGTGCGGACGCCGAGCGTGCCGTAGGCGAGCAGGAACTTGTTGATGTAGACGGGGTCGTCCGCGGACGCGGTGGGCGCGAAGCAGACCAGGGGGGAGGACTTCCCGGTGAGTTCGACGAGATACCGGTCGAGGTTGGTCGGCGCTCCGAAAGGCGACATCGAGAAGCCGCCGCCACCCATGGCGACGATGTGCGCGGTCATGTCCTCATCTTGGCAGAGCTTCTCCTCACAAGGTGGACCGAGATGGCCGTACTCGGCGCTTTCGGTCCACTTTGCGGGTACGAGGGTCGGTTTCCCCTAGGCTCGCGCGGGTGAGGACTCCTGCGGCGACCATCGGCGTGATCGGCGGCGGCCAGTTGGCCCGGATGATGCACGCCGCCTCGATCGGGTTGGGCCTGCGGTTGCGCCTGCTCGCCGAGGGCCCGGACGTCTCCGCAGCGCAGGTCGTGCACGACGTGGTGGTCGGCGACTACACCGATCCGCGGACGGTGGCCGCGTTCGCGTCCGGCTGCGACGTCGTGACCTTCGACCACGAGCACGTGCCGACGCAGATCCTGCACGACCTGGAGGCCGCCGGCATCGCCGTCCGGCCGGGACCGGAGGCGCTCGTCCACGCCCAGGACAAGGCGGTGATGCGGGAGCGGCTGGGTGCGTTGGGCATCCCGTGCCCGGTGAACCAGGTGGTGCCGGACGCTGCCGCGCTCATTGCCTTCGGGGACGCGCACGGCTGGCCGGTGATCGCCAAGACCTCCCGCGGCGGCTACGACGGCAAAGGGGTCTGGAAGCTGGATGGTCCCGACCAGGCCGGCGTCCCGTTCGACGGGCTGGAGGGACTGCGCGCAGGCGCGGTGGTGATCGCGGAGGAGTTCGTCGACTTCACCCGCGAACTGAGCGCCCTGGTCGTCCGCCGGCCCGGCGGGCAGGTGGTGGCCTACCCGATCAGCGAGTCGATCCAGACCGGCGGCATCTGCGCGGCGACCGTCACCCCCGCGCCGGATCTGCGTCCCGACCAGGTGCGCGACGCTCAGGCCATGGCCATGCGGATCGCCCAGGAGCTCGGCGTGGTGGGGGTGCTGGCGGTCGAGTTGATGCAGCGCGCGGACGGTTCGGTCGTGGTCAACGAGTTGGCCATGCGCCCGCACAACACTGGCCACTGGAGCATCGACGGGGCGGTGACCAGCCAGTTCGAGAACCACCTGCGGGCTGTGGCCGACCTGCCGCTGGGGTCGGCCGCGCTCACGGCTCCCCACGTGGTGATGGTGAACGTGCTCGGCGGCTCCCGTACGGACCTGCTCGCGGGCCTGGCCGAGGTACTGACTGCCGACCGGGCGCTGAAGGTGCAGCTCTACGGCAAGGATGTGGTGCCGGGACGCAAGGTCGGCCACGTGACCGCCTTTGGCGACGAGCTGGACGATGTGAACGAGCGGGCCTGGCGTGCGGCGAGATACCTGATGGGAGAATCCGATGACTGAGCAAGCGTCCCGCACACCGCTGGTCGAGCCCGTCGAGACCTCCGCTGGACATCCCCTGGTCGGCATCGTCATGGGGTCGGACTCCGACTGGCCGGTCATGTCGGCCGCCGCCGAGGCGTGCGCGGAGTTCGGCGTCCCCTACGAGGCGGACGTGGTCTCCGCCCACCGGATGCCAGAGGACATGGTCGCCTACGGACGCGGCGCGCACGCCAGAGGGCTGAAGGTGATCATCGCCGGCGCAGGGGGAGCGGCGCACCTGCCCGGCATGCTGGCCGCCCTGACCCCGCTGCCGGTGATCGGCGTTCCCGTCCCGCTGAAGTACCTGGACGGCATGGACTCGCTGCTCTCGATCGTGCAGATGCCGGCCGGCGTACCGGTCGCCACGGTGGCGATCGGCAACGCCCGCAACGCCGGCCTGCTCGCCGTCCGGATTCTTGCCTCTTCCGACCCGGAGCTGGCCGAGAAGATGATCGCGTTCCAGGCGTCGCTGCGGGACGCCGCGCTGGCCAAGGGGGCCGCTGTCCGCGACCGCTGAGGTTCCCCGAACTGAGGCGCGCCCCGTACCGGTTTGTGACACAACCGGGACATCTCTTTGCCAGAGTGAGGGGCGAAGGGGGTTCGCATGAGCCGAGTGCTGTTGGTCGAGGACGATCCGGGCGTGGCCGAGGCGATGGCGCTCGCGCTGACGTCCCTTGGCCATTCGGTGCGAGTCGCGGCGGACGGCAGCACGGGCATCGCCGCCCTGGGGGAGGAGCCGTTCGACGTACTCCTGCTGGACGTAATGCTGCCCGGCATCGACGGGTTCGAAACCGCCCGGCGGGTGCGCGCGACCTCACTCGTGCCGATCATCATGCTGACGGCTCGCTCCGACGCGATCGACATCGTCGCCGGACTGGAGTGCGGGGCCGACGACTACGTCACGAAGCCCGCCGAACCTCGCGTGCTGGACGCCCGGATCAAGGCCGTGCTGCGGCGGACGTCGCCGGGGTCCAGTGCGGACGTCCTCGGGTTCGGCGACCTGAGTATCGACACCGCGGCCATGACTGTGACGAAGGCCGGCGTGCCGGTCGCGCTCACTCCCACGGAGTTGCGGCTGCTGGTCGAACTCGCCGAGCACGCCGGCCAAGTGCTCAGCCGCCACCAGCTGCTCGCGAATGTGTGGGGCTACGGCTACGCCGGTGACTCCCGGCTCGTGGACGCGGTCGTGCAGCGGCTGCGGGCGAAGATCGAGGACGTGCCCGCCCGTCCGGATCACTTGCGCACCGTCCGCGGGATCGGCTACCGGATGGACCGGTCATGAGGTGGCTGGGGCTGCGCCTGCGCATCGCCTTCGCGCTGGTGGCATCAGTGGTCCTGGCCTGCTGGGCACTCACGGTGACGACCACGCAGTGGGCGGCGAACAACCGAGCACAGGTCGTCACCCAGCAGGTCGAGACCGCGGTCAGCGTCGATGCGGGCTGGCTGGTGCAGTCGCTGGAGCGCAACCCCTCCGCGCAGCAGCTGGCCGACCTGACCGGCAACCGGCCCTTTGGAGCAGATCTGCAGGGCGGGGAAGGCCTGCTCATCGCGCTGCCCACCCGTACGACCCCGTTCCGACTCGACCAGGCCGAGCAGTATGCGTCGGTCGCCAAGGGTGTTCCGCTCAAGGAGCGGATCGCCGGGTGTCTCGCGGACGCGGTGGACGCCCTCAGGACTGAGGAGTCCTCGCCGGGATCCTCCACGTGGTGGAGCGGGCCCTGCGGCGACTACATGGTCGGCTACGCCATCGTGACCGCGCCGGAGAAGGCGACCGTGCCGCTGTGGCTCCTGGTCCGCGCTCGCGCCCTCAGCGACGTGGATGATGCGGTGCCCGGGCTCGCCAGCACGCTGGTCATGTACTCGGTGGCGATCAGCCTCGCCGCACTCGCCGTTGCCGGGCTACTGGCTGCGCGGGTGGCGCGTCCGCTGACCGTGGCGAGGCGGATGGCAGAGCAGGTGGCCGCGGGGTCGCTCGACGTCCGCATCCCTGTTCGCGGCCGCGACGAGGTCGCCCGCATGTCGAGCGCGGTCAACACCATGGCGGACCGGCTGACCGCCCAGATCGCCGACCTGGAGCATGCCAACGAGACCCAGCGGCGGTTCGTCTCCGACGTGGCCCACGAACTGCGCACCCCCACGGCCGCCCTGCTCGCCTCCGCCGGGGCGCTCGACAACCCGACTACCCGGGACGCGGCCGCTCGGCAGGTGACCCCGCAGTTGCAGCGCCTGGCCGGCCTCACCGAGGACCTGCTCGAGCTGGGCCGGATGGACGCGGGCCGTGCAGTGGTGGCGTCCGAGTTGGTCGACCTGATTGACCTCGTCCGGGAGGTCGTCACGGAGGCCGATGCGGGCGGTGCGGTTACCCTGACCGGCCCGACGACCCTGGAGGTGTCGACGGATCCCGCGCGGGCCAGGGTCGTCGTCCGCAACCTCGTCGCCAACGCACTCCAGCACGGGAACCCGCCGGTCGACGTTGCCGTGGACGAGAGCACGGCCGGCGTCCGGGTCAGCGTGCACGACTCCGGCCCCGGCGTGCCCGAAAACCTGCGCGAGCGGGTCTTCGACCGCTTCGTACGCGGGGACGAGTCGCGACATGGCGCGTCCTCGGGGTTGGGTCTGTCGATCGCGAGGGAGAACGCCCGCCTTCTCGGTGGGGATCTCGAACTGCGGCCCGACGGACGGACGTTCGTCCTCACCCTGCCGGACGTAGCGACCCAGGCCTGAGCAGCGTCCACGTCCTTCGGGGGGCGGCGCGGCAACCCGGCCGCTTGGGCGGCGCCGGTAATACTGGAAAGCGCCCGACAGCCCACGCATGCAGGAGTTCCATGGCCACGACAGCCCAGCCCGCCGGCCAGGCACTGCCGTCCCCACTGCGCCGCAGCCAGGGCATCGCGCTGCGGCGGGCGCTGGTGCTGATGGCGATGACGATCGTCGTGCCGGGCTCGGCCCAACTGGCGGTCGGCCAGCGGCGGCTCGGGCGGGTAGCGATCCGGATCTGGGCCGCGCTGGTGCTGCTGGTGATCCTCGCGGCGGTCCTGCTGCTCACCCCTGCGCGGTCCTTCGTGATCGGCCTCTATGCGAACCCGGTCACGCTCACCGCCCTGCGCTGGCTGGTGCCGCTGCTGGCGTTGGGCTGGATCCTCCTGTTGCTGGACGCGTGGTGGCTCGCCAACCCGCGGCACCTCTCGGCCCGGGGCAAGTGGGTGTCCGGCATCCTCGCGCTCGCCCTCGTCGCGACAAGCGGGACGGTGGCCTGGGGCGCGTCCGGCGCTTTCGCCACGCAGGCGGAGGTGTTCGGGAACGTTTTCGCCGGCGGAGGCACGAGCGAGGCGCAGAACGGACGCATCAACGTCCTGCTGCTGGGCGGTGACGCCGGCGCGGACCGGACCGGGCTGCGTCCCGACTCGATGACGGTAGCGAGCATCGATGCACAGACCGGCCGGACCGTGCTGTTCAGCCTGCCGCGCAACCTTCAGCACGCCCCGTTCCCTGCCGACTCGCCGCTGCACGCGAAGTACCCCGACGGCTACTTCTGCCACGTCAAGAACCTCTCCGACGCCTGCCTGCTGAACGGCATCTACACGCTGGCGGTGCAGAACAAGAAGCTGTTCCCCGGCGTGAAGTACCCGGGCGTGGAGGCGACGAAGGGTGTCATCCAGGAGATCCTCGGGCTGAAGATCAACTACTGGGCGATGATCGACATGAAGGGCTTCCAGCAACTGATCAACGCGGTCGGCGGGATCCGCCTCGACATCGGCAAGAAGGTCCCGATCGGCAGCCTGGAATCCGGCCGGGGCATCCACGGCTGGATCGGGCCGGGCAAGAACATCCACCTGGACGGCTACCACGCGCTGTGGTTCGCGCGGTCCCGGGCGTACTCCAGCGACTACGAGCGGATGATCAGGCAGAAGTGCGTGATGAACGCCATGCTGCGCCAGCTCAACCCCACCACTGTGCTGACCCGCTTCCAGGACATCGCGAAGGCGGGCGAGCAGATCGTGGCCACCAATGTGCCGACGTCCGACCTCGGCACGCTCCTCGACCTGGCCACGAAGGGCAAGAGCGTGCCGATGGCCTCGGTGAGCTTCACCCCTCCGCTGATCACCCCCATGAACCCCGACTTCGCCAAGATCCGCGACGTCGTGACGCAGAAGATCGCCGAGTCCGAAGCGCTGGACGCCAACCCCTCGCCGTCCGCCACCGCGTCCGGTTCGGCGAGCCCCAAGCCGTCCGCCAGCAAGGGCACCAAGACCGACACGGACAACCTCGACACCATCTGCAAGGTCAGTACCTGAGCTGTCAGCGTTCGACGAAGACCCGCTCGCCTTCCACAAACGCTCCCGAAATTCGCAGACGCCACCGAAATTTCGGTGGCGCGGACGAATTTCGGCAGCGTTTGCGACGGGTGGGACGAGGGTGACGGCGTCCCTTCGTCAGGCTCAGGGATCAGGGGGGCCCGGTGATCGGCGGGCTAGAGGGTGCCGGAACCCAGGATCGAGAACACCCACTTGCCGACCTCGCTGGTGACCGCCTTCCCGGTGTCGAAGTCGGGGACGCGGGTCATCACGCACATGCGGTAATTGCGTCCGTCGCCTTGGACCGCGCCCATGGAGTTGACCGCCCAGAGGTTGTCGGTGGACTTGAACTGCACCCAGCCGTTCTTCATGTGCACGGTCACGCTGCCCGACTTCGGCTGGCCGACGCCCCAGGTCTGGTCGTCCTCCACCTGGCCCATCAGGCCCCAGACGAAGGCGCACTCGGCGTCGGTCAGCGCCTTCGAACCGCCGCTGGCAAGGGTTTTCACCAGCAGCGTCTGGTCGGAAGGGGTCGTCCACGTCCAGCTCCACTGGTCGGGCTTGCCCTGGTCGAGGTGGGTGTGGGTCATCTTCAGCTCGTCGGCGAGCGTCTGGTAGCCCTGGTAGCCGGCGAAGTTCCACAGCGCGGACGCCGCGTCGTTGTTCGAGTTCTCGATGGCCTTCGTGGCGTTGGCCGCGTTGTCTCCGGTCAGCGGGCCGCCCGCTTTCCGCATCGCCATCGACACGATCATCGGCTTCGCCATGGACGCGCTCTGGCTCGCGTAGTCGCCGTTGAAGCTGTACGTCCCGCCGCTGCGGACGTCCTCCACGTACACCCCGAAGGTGTCAGAGCCGTTGGCGATGATGGTCATCACCTGGTCGAGCTGGTCCTTGATCGAACCCGTGGGCGACGCGGTGGGGCGCGGGATGTTCGCCGTGCCTGAGCAGCCGACCAGGGTGGCGGCGGCCAGGCCGCCGGCAATGGTGCCGGTGGTGGTGAGAAGGGAGCGACGACTGATCATGCGCAGGGGTCCGTCCGATCGGGGAGTGGCCTTCGCCATCATGCCATTCCGGTGCTGGCGCGTTCGGCAGCCGCGATGCGCGCCAGCGCGTCCGCCTCCACCGGGCCCTCCACGACCACGGCGGAGCCGCCGCCGAGCACGGGCGCGAGTACCGCTGCGGCGAGCGTCTCCCATGCGCCGGACGGACGGACGAGTACCCGTCGCGCCTGCGGTTCGACGTCACCGGTCGCGGCGTGGGTGACCTCGCTGCCGGCTTCCAGCCAGGCGGGTGCGGACGCTTCCACGGGGACGGCGCCGTGGGCGTCCGGCTCGGCGAGGGCCTCCGCGCCGTAGTCGAGGACGCCGTCCGGCAGGTCGCGCAGGCCCAGGCCGAGCGGGTGCAGCGAGCATGCGATCGTGATCACGCCCGGATGGGGAAGCGGGTCCGCGGGGCCGACCACGACGAGCTCGGTCTCGGCGTCCGGGTCGCCGGCGAGATAGCTGCCGCCGTGCTGCCAGCTGGCGAGCGGCCAGACCAGGCTCATCCAGTGCCCGGGACAGGCGAGGCTGACCGGCCCGGCGACGCGTCCCTCGATACCCAGGCTGTCCAGCAGGTTGGCGGTCTTGTCCACCCAGTTGGCGAAGGTGCGCACGCTCAGTTCCGTGCGTCCGCCGGTCTCCGGCCGGTACCAGGTCAGGAGGGGCTCGGAACCGCCCCGCCGCGCGCGTTCGGTCAGGGCTCTCACGATCGGGTTGTCGGCCACGCCGCCATCGTAGGAGAGCCCCTGGCGGAACTCGCTCCGTTAGGCTCGGGCCGTGCGATACGTGGTGATCATGGCCGGTGGGTCCGGCACACGGCTGTGGCCCCTCTCGCGGCAGGGGACGCCCAAGCAGCTCCTGCCCCTGGTGCAGGGGAAGAGCCTGCTGCGACTGGCGTTCGAGCGGTCGTTGGTGTCCGTGCCCGCCGAGCGCGTGTGGGTGGTCACCGGGGCGGCCTACGCCGACGTCGTCGCCGAACAGCTGCCCGAGCTGCCCGCGTCCAGCATCCTGGGCGAGCCGGTCGGCCGGGACTCGCTGAACGCCGTCGCCTGGCCGGCGGCCGTCCTGGACCGCCTCGACCCGGACGCCGTGATCGCGCAGGTCTCCGCCGACCAGGTGATCGAACCGGTCGACGTCTTCGCTCGCTGCCTCGACACCGCTTTCGCCGTGGCGGAGGCCCACCCCGACACGCTGGTCACGCTCGGTGTGGTGCCGACCAGCCCGCACACCGGCTACGGCTACCTGCACCGCGGTGAGGCGCTGGCGGGATTCGAGGGTGCCCACCGCGTGCTCCAGTTCGCGGAGAAGCCGGCGCGTGAGGTCGCCGAGGGCTATCTGGCCTCCGGCGAGTACTGGTGGAACTCGGGCATGTTCGTGTGGCGTGCGGCGACCCTGCTGGAGCAGTTGCGGCTGCTGCTCCCGGCCACCTACGCGTCCATCACCGAGTTGGCCGAGTACCCCGACCGGCTGGCCGCGATTTTCCCCGACCTCGCCAAGACGTCCGTGGATTACGCCGTGATGGAGCCGGTCTCGCTCGGCCGGGGCAGCGCACACGTCGCGGCGGTCGCCCTGCCCGTCCAGTGGCGGGACGTCGGCGGCTACGCCAGCCTCGCCGAGATCCTCGACACGGACGCCTCAGGCAACGCGATCTCCGGCTCGAGCGTGGCCATCGACGCGGCAGGAAACGTCGTCGTGAATGCCGATCCCGGCTCGGTGATCGGCCTGCTCGGAGTGACCGGACTGGTCGTGGTCCGGACGCCGCAGGCCACGCTGGTCGCCCGCGCCGAGGACGCCGAACGGATCAAGGAACTCGTCGCGGCGGTCACCGAACAGGCAGGGCCGGAGTTCGCCTGAGCGTGGTCGAAGGTGACTGTGCCCATCGCCCATAAGGGTGGTCGAAAGCGATTGTCCCCATCGTCCACGTTGCCGGCGGGGCTGACACCTCTGGCTAGGCTGTTCGTACCGACGGAGGAACCCACCCATGATCGAGAACCTGAAACGAATCCGCGAGCCCCTGACCTGGGCCGTGATCGTCCTGGTCGCGGCCAACATCGTCCTGCGCATCGTCGAGCTCGTGCTGCAGGTGCAGCAGGCGGTGCCGCTGTTCGACGCCTTCGAGGCGATCGGCGGCTCGCTGCTGAACATCTCGCTGGTGATCGCGCTGGTGGCTCTGGTGTGCACGTGCTTCTTCATCGCACCGGCCACCCCGCACGCCCGGCTCGTGACGCTGCTGGCGGCGTGGGTGCTCACGGTCGGCGTCGTCCTCACGCTCGCCAGTTATGTCATGGGTGCCGCGGCGGCCGATGACCCGTTCGGGCGCGCGCTGGAGATCGTCGGCAGCGTGCTCGACCTCGTGCTCAAGGCCGTCGCGGCGGGTGCTCTGTGGGTGCTCCTGCGCGGTGTGGCCGCAGGCCGGATCGACACCGCGCCCGCGGCCCGGCCGATGACGATCGAGCCGGTTGCCGGGGAGACGGTTGAGCCGGCGGCGTCCGAGCCCCGGACGACCTGGCAGCGCGACGAGGCCGCGGGTGCGGTCTGGCGAACGGCGGACGAGGCGGCGTCCGGCGCGCCCGGTGCGTCCCGGTTGCCCGCGGCGGAGGGAATGACGATCTTCCGCGATGAGCCGAACCCGGAACAGCCGGCCGGGCCGGAGGTGCCGGAGAGCCAGCCAGCACAGTGAGGCCGGTTCTGGGAAGGGGCTGCGCCGCTGGGCGCGAGCGAATGACGATAGTCGGTGCCGCGTCCCCCGCCCGGGGGACACGCCGTCAATGGCGCGAATGGTAGCCGACCGGGGTTGACTTATCGTGAATGACAGGCGTGTAATTCCCTTCAAGTAGTTCGCGCAACCCCACTGCGAGCTGGGTCGAGGGGAAGTCAGATGCAGGAACTGTTCCTGATCACGGAGCCGGACGCCGAAGGCGTTCTGGGCTGGCAGGATCGCGCTCTCTGCGCCCAGACGGATCCGGAGGCCTTCTTTCCCGAGAAGGGCGGTTCCACCAGGGAGGCGAAGAAGGTCTGCCTCTCCTGCGAGGTCCGGGCCGAATGCCTGGAGTACGCGCTCGCGAACGACGAACGGTTCGGCATCTGGGGCGGCCTGAGCGAACGCGAGCGCCGACGCCTGAAGCGGCGCGCCATCTGAGGCGTCCATCGCCTGCCTGGTCGAGTCCATCGAGAGCCGCTCGATCGGTCACTCCCACCACAAGCTGGACAGTTTCCCGGCGTCCCGCCGGATTTCCGTCCAGGACGTGCTGGACGGGCGGAACGCTCCATCTCACGCTGGACAATTCTCCGGCGTCCTGCCGGGTTTCCGTCCAGGTTGAGCTGAACAGGGCGCGGACGCCACACTCCGTCCGACGCTCGCGAGGCGGCCGGTTCCGCCGGACCAGGGCTGGTCCCGGCCCCGGCGGTAGGCTGTGCCTTCGGTCCAGTCGAGTCGGCTCGAGAGGTGTGGCGTGAGCGAGGTCAGCGACGAGTCCTTCGAGGACCCCTGGGCCTGGCTGCACACGATCGACCGCGAGGCCCCGGCGAACTACAGCTCCTTCCACGTCGTGGCCGCCGTGCTGCCCGAGCAGGGCGAGCCCTTCACGGAACGCTGCCGCGAAGCGGTCGAGGAGCAGGACGTGCTCGTGGACGAGGTCCGCGACAGCCTTCCCGGCGACGCCGACGGAGACTGGTTCTGGGTTTTGCCGGACGACGCCGAGCCCGCTCCCGGCGCCCTCCGCGCGCTGTTGGAGCGCGTCCGCCGCGATCCGGACGCCGCCGTCGTCGGCGCGCTGCTGATCGAGCCGCGCCGCCGCGGGGCCGGCACGCTGGTCAGCGACTGGGCGCAGACCATCAGTGGCAGCGGACGGCTGCGTCCGCTCACCGAACCCGGTGAGCTCTACCAGGGCCAGCTGGACGCGACCCGCGCCCTCGGCGTACCTCTGGCCGGCATGCTGGTACGCGGGGACGCCTGGCGCTTCCTCGACGGCTTCAACCCCGAACTGCCACGCAACCACCAGGGCCTCGACTTCGGCTGGCGCGCGAACCTCGCCGGCTACGGGGTGGTCGCCGAGCCCGAGGCCCAGGTCGTCGACCACTCTGCGTACGGCGACCCCGCCGACGACCTGGCAGCGGGGCTGGCGCTGGTCGCAGGCAACACCCCGGCGGCGCGCCGCTGGCTGACATCGCTGCGGCTCATCCTGGTCTGCCTGGCCACCTCGCTCGGCTACCTGCTGGGCAAGGACCCTGAGCGTGCCGGCGAGGAGTTGCAGGGCCTGTGGCGCTGGCTCTCCGGACGGCAGCTGCGGCACTCGGTGACCGATCGGCTCGCCTCCCTGCCGATCACGCCGTCCGCGCGGCAGGCCACGCGCGCGCTGCGTCCGGGTCGCTGGGCGGGCGTCCGGCGCTGGGCTGAGCAGATCGCCGCGCGCTTCGTCGACTGGCTGCAGACGTTCACCGGACGCGGCGCCTCCGTCAGCCTGGACGAGATGACCGGCGACGACTTCGCCGAGACCGGCACCACCCGCTACCGGCTGCCGCTGGCCGTCACGGGTCTGCTCGTGCTCGGCGTGCTGGCCCTCCTGGCGGCCCGGACGGCCTTCGGCAGCGGGTCGCTCACCGCTTCCCAGCTGCTCGCTGCTCCGGAGGGATGGGATCGGCTGATGGCGGCCTATCTCGATCCCGTACCGGGCACCGCCGCGGTGTCAGGCGCCCCCTGGGTCGGCCTCGCCGGCATCTTCTCGCTGCTGACCATCGGTCGTCCGGAATGGCTGGTCACCGGAACGATGGTGCTGGTGGTCCCGGTCGCCTGGCTGGTCGCCTTCCGGCTGCTGCGCCAACTCGTCGCGGATCGCCGCCTGGCCGCGCTCGGCGCCTTGGGGTACGCGCTCGGCGCCGCCCTGATCGGCGGCCTGAACGTCGGTGCGTTCGGGCTCGCCGCGACGTCGATCCTGCTCCCGATCCTCGGCTACAGCGCCTGGCGCTGGCTGGCTCCGCACGACTGGAGCTGGCGTCGGGCCGGCGCGGTCGCGTTCTGGGCGTTGCTCGCCTGCGCGCTGGTTCCCCTGTTCTGGGCGGTCGGGCTCGTGGCCGCCGTGCTGACCGCGCTGCCCGCTCGCCGGCTCCGCGCCTGGGGACAGTGGCTGCTGGTACTGGCCGCTCCGCTGCTCCTGCTGGTCGGGCCGTGGGGTGCGACCGCGCTGCGCTACCCGGGTCGGCTCCTCACCGGGATCGAGCCGCAGCTGGCTCCGCTCACCTCGCCGGAGCCCTGGACGGTGCTGGTCGGCCACACGCTCCCGGAAAGCCCGCCGTTGTGGGTGTCCCTGGTCTTCTTCGGCGTGCTCTGGCTGGCCGCGCTCGCCGGGGCGGCCCGGCGTCCCCGCGTCTCCGGACGCGCCTTCGCCGGCGCGGGCCTCGCCGCGGTGCTCGGTATCGCCCTGACCCGGTTCGTCGTACAGGTGCCTCCCGGCACGTGGGCGAGGCCGCAGGCGCTGGAGTGGCAGCTCGCCCTCGTCGCGTGCCTCGTACTCGCCGCCTGCGCTGGTCTGGACGGCATCGCGACCGAGCTCCAGGGACGCGACCTCGGCGTGCGCCACCTGGGCAGCCTCGGGCTCGTGCTGGTGTGTGTTCTGGCGATGCTGCTCGGCACCGGATGGTGGGTCGCCGCGGGCCAAACGGGGCTCAGCCGCCGTCCGGTCGGATCCGTGCCCGCCTTCGTCCGCAACGACCAGGTCTCCGGTACCCCCGGACGCACCCTGGTGCTCCAGACGGACGGCGACCAGGTGCGCTGGGCACTGGTTGAGGGCGACTTCGCCCGGCTGGGCGACGGCGAGCGCGGCATCGCCTTCGCCGGCGACATGGCGGCCAAACAGCTCGCCGCCTCCGTAGCGGCCCGACTCGTCGGCGACAGCGCGGACGACCAGTTGCTGCCCGATCTGGTCACGCTCGGCGTCACCAACGTCGCTCTCGCCGGGGGCACACCGGAGCAGCGCCTGGCGATCAACAACATCCCGGGTCTCGGCCTGGGCACGGGCGATGACCAGCAGTACGTCTGGCCGGTGCCGGGCTCTGCGATCGCCGTGGTCGCCACCGACGCGGGCCGCACCCCCGTCGGGCAGGGCACCGGCATCGCCCCCGGCGAGGACGGCCGGCTGCTGCGGCTCGCCGAGCCGCCCGACCCGCGTTGGGCGGTGCGGGTCGGCGACACCCGCCTGGATCAAGCGGACGGCGGCGCGCCGGGCACGCAGTTCGCGCTCGGCGCGCGCAGCGGGACCCTCAGCTATGAGCTGGACGCCGGCTCCCCGTGGTGGGCCTGGGTGCAGCTCGCCGGCCTGGTGGTGCTGGCGATCCTGGCCGCACCCTCGGTGCGCAGGCGTCACGAGCCGTCCGGACCGCGCCGGAGCCTGGGAGGTGCGGCATGAACCGCTGGGTGTGGCCGGGAGCGGTGATTGGCGTGGTCGCCGTCGCGACCGTGACCGCGAGCGTCGTCGGTGCGCAGCCCGTGCCGCAGACGCCCTTCTCCGCCTCAGAGACCAGGGCGTCGGTGGTCTGCCCGGCCTTCGAGTCGCCGACCGCGACCGTTCGGGTTGCGGTCGCCGCAGCTGGCCCGGGCCTGCGCACGGCGCCGGTCGCCAACCCCGGCGGTGGGAGCGATGCGTCCGGCTTCCGGGTGCTGAACGCGCCAGGCACGTCACTGCGGGTGTCCGCGCTGCGGCCGGACCCGTTCGGAGGGTCTACCGTCGTCTCCGCTGAGGTGGGCGCCGACCGGGGCTTTTCCGCGTCCGCGTGCGCTGCTCCGAGCACCGACCACTGGTTCACGGGGGTCGACATCCGTGACGTGGCGCAGTCCCAGGTGCTGGTCGCCAATCTGGACGGGACGAAGGCCTCCGTCGACCTCACCGTGTACGGGAACAAAGGCAAGATCGCTGCGCCCCGCGGGCTCGAGGTGGCCGGCAACAGCGTCCAGACGATCTCGCTGAGCACCCTCGACCGCAGTTCCGGGCCGGTCACGGTCGAGGTGAGCAGCGGGGACGGTCGCGTAGCGGCTTTCGTCCGGCAGCGGACCTGGTCGGGCAACACGCCCCTGGGTGCGGACTGGCTCGCGGAGACCACCGCCCCGGCGAGCGACCTGGTGATTCCCGGGCTCCCGGAGGGCGACGGTGTGCGGACGCTGGTCGTCACGAACCCCGGCGACCGGACGGCGACCGTGAGCATCGGCACGCTGCTGAAGGGCGGGGCGGGCGAGATCGCGGGCGCCAACCAGCTGGACGTGCCGGCCGGGACGACCCGGACGATCGACCTCGCGCTCGGTCTCGACGGGCAGGCCGGTGCCCTGCACCTGAGTTCCACGCAGCCCGTGACCGCGGGAGTCTGGCTGGACACCGGCGGTGGCGACTCCCGTCACGACCCCGCGTATACGGTGGCTACGCGCCCGCTGCCTGCGGACTCGCTCTGGCCGCTCGCCGCGGGCAAGGCGGCGGCGTCCGTCCTGCAACTGGCCAATCCGGGCCAGGCGGACGCGAAGGCGACCATCACCGCCGGCTCCGGGACCTCGGCAGGGCAGCCCAAGGAGGTGACCGTACCGGCGGGATCTGTGCTGCAGGTCGGGCTCGTCCAGGGCGCGACGAACCTGGTCAGGGTGCAGACCGACGCCACCGAGCTGCGCGGTGCGCTGATCAGCACGGCCCGGCTGGGCAAGGTGCGTGGGCTGGCCGTACTCGATCTGGCCGCGGACGACGCCCGCGGCGGGCAGGCGCCGGTTGTCTTCGACCCGCACGTCGGCAGCTGAGCGCCCGGCTCGCGCGACGCTCTAGTCCCAGTCGTCGTCGCCGGCCTCACCGGACGGGTCGAGTTCGTCCACGTCGATGCCGGTGAGCGCGGACAACTGTTCCACGAGCGCGCGATGCACCAGCCGGCGCAGTTCGGCGCGCGAGTTCGCCCTGTGCTCGAGCGGACGGCGGAACAACACCACCTGGCCGTTCTGACCCGGACGCGCGGGCACGGCAGCCGCGAGCGGTACCCGGCTGCTCAGCCAGCTGTCGAGGTTGCCGGGGACCTCCTCGTAGCCGATATCGATCCCCACCAGCGCGCGCGGACACGCCTGCGCCGTCCGAGCCACGGACGCCCGGAGGCAGTCGGCGAAGAAGTCGGCCGGCCGCGTCCGCTGTCTCAGTGGGACCGGCGCCCCGGTGAGTGGGTTCGGCGCGGCCAGCGGCCCCCGAAGTCCGCGTCCGTGACGTTCCCGACGCCTCATAGCGCCACCCTACTTTGTCCCGTCACTGTGCCCCGTCACCCACAAACGCTCCCGAAGTTCGCGGAAGCTCCCGAAATTTCGGTGGCGTTTGCGCTTTTCGGGAGCGTTTGTGGTGAGGCGGCGCGGGGATGCCCGTACTCCGTCGCTGACCCGCCACACCGTCGCCGGCTCCCGGGACGGCGGGCCCGGCGGCGGTAACGTGGCGCCGTGATCAACCGGCGCTGCTCGCGAACCGCGTGCGCCGACCCGGCGGTGGCGACGCTGACGTTCGTCTACGCGGACTCCACCGCCGTCCTCGGCCCGCTGGCGCTGCGCGCGGAGCCGGGCACCTACGACCTGTGCCGGAACCACTCCCAGCGCCTGAGCGCGCCGCGCGGCTGGGAGGTCATTCGCCTGCCGGGTGACCTGAGCAGTCCGCGGGCGTCCACGGACGACCTGATGGCACTGGCGGACGCTGTCCGCCGGGTGGGACTGGGGGAGGGCGCTCCCGAGCCGCTGCAGCCACCGGCGGTGACCAGGCGCAAGGGGCATCTGGCCGTGCTGGCCGACCCACAGGACTAGGCTCGCGGCGTGATCGAACCCCAGATTTTCAAGGCCAACGACATCCGCGGTCTGGTCGGTGGCGACCACCCGGAGTGGGACCTCGACGGAGCGCGTGCCATCGGCGCGGCCTTCGCTGCGGCTTTCGAGCTCGCCGGACGTGAGTTCGTGATGGCGAGGGACATGCGCGCGGGCGGTCGCGAGCTCAGCCTCGCCTTCGCCGACGGCGCGATGGGCCAGGGGGCCCACGTCCTCGACGTCGGCCTGGCCAGCACGGACGGGCTGTGGTTCGCGTCCGGCCACACGCACCTGCCGGGCGTGCAGTTCACGGCGTCCCACAACCCGGCCATCTACAACGGCGTGAAGTTCTGCCTGCCGGACGCCGCGCCGATCACGTCCGAGTTGATGGCGAAGGTTCGCGAGCTGTCCTTCATTGAACTACAGCCGGTGGATGCGCGCGGCAGCTACCGCGAGCAGGACCTGCTCGACGCCTACGCCGCCCACCTGCACTCCCTGGTCGATCTCGACAGCATGCGCCGTCTCAGGGTCGTGGTGGACGCGGGCAATGGCATGGCCGGGTACACGACGCCCGCCGTGCTGGACCCGCTGAACGTCGACGTGATCGGGCTGTTCATGGAGCTGGACGGCAGCTTCCCCAACCACCAGCCCAACCCGCTGGAACCGGCGAACCTCGTGGACGCGCAACGTGCCGTCCGCGAGCACGGCGCCGACCTGGGCCTGGTCTTCGACGGCGACGCCGATCGCTGCTTCATCATCGACGAACGCGGTGAGGTGGTCAGCCCTTCGGTCGTGACCGCCCTGATCGCGCAGGCCGAACTGGCTCGCGAACCGGGCGCCACTATCGTGGTGAACACCATCACGTCCCGCGCGGTCGGCGAGGTGGTGGCCGCGGCCGGCGGGGAGCTGGCGGTCAGCGCGGTGGGCCACACGAAGATGAAGGCCGTGATGGCCGCGCACCACGCGATCTTCGGCGGCGAGCACTCCGCCCACTACTACTTCCGCGACTTCTGGGGCGCCGACACCGGCATGCTGGCCGGCCTGCACGTGCTCGCGCTCGTGGGGCGGTCGGGCAGGCCGATGTCCGAGCTGGGTGCCGAACTGCCGCAGTACGCGGCGTCCGGGGAGATCAACAGCACGGTGGCCGACCCGAAAGCCGTCATGACCGAGGTCGCCGAGGCCTTCGCAGGGCGCGGGGACGTCTCCTGGGTGGACGGGCTGCTGGTGAGCAGCGTTGACTGGTGGGTGAGCGTCCGGGAGTCGAACACCGAACCGCTGCTGCGGCTCAACGTCGAAGCCAGGGACGCCGCCACTGTCGCAGCCCTGCGCGACGAGGCCCTGGCCATCATCCGAAAGGACCGCTGATGAGCGAACTGCCCACCGAGGTGCTGGACCTGCTGGTCTGCCCGTCCTGCCATACCAAGCTGGCCTGGGACTACGAGGCTTCCGAGTTGGTCTGCACCGCGTCGGACTGCGGGTTGGCGTACCCGGTGCGGGACGGGATCCCGATCCTGCTGATCGACGAGGCGCGACGCCCGAACGCTGCCGGCTGAACGGACGGCTGAGCGAGATGTACGAGTTCGACGACGCCCGGCTCGAGGATCCCGATGCTCTGCGCGCGGCCGATCACCTGCTGCGTCCGCTGGCAGAGGCGGGGGCGCGCGTGCGGCGCGAAGCTGCGTCCGCCGAAGGGCCGCTGAGCCGCCTGGACGCGGACGACCGTCCCCGCGCGATGATCACCTTCGGCCCGGAGGCGAGGCTGCTGCGTGCGGTCCTGGAGCCGACCTGCCCGGTGCCGCTCGTGGCGTGGCCGCGGCTGGGCCTGCCCGGCTGGGTGGGGCCGCTGGACATCGTCGTCGTGATGGGCGGCGGCGACCGGACGAGTCTCGCTGCGGCCTTCGAGGCCGTCCGCCGCGGCTGCCGGCTGCTGGTCGCCTGCCCGGCCGAATCCGTGCTCGCGCGGCAGTCGGCCTCGGCGTCGACCACCCTGCTGCCGACGTCGACTTCGGACCCGCTGGCCGCCGCGATCGTCGCGCTCGTGGCGCTGCACCGGCTGGGCCTCGGCCCGCAGGTCAGTCCCGACTCGGTCGCCGCGGCGATGGACCAGGTGGCGACCGACTCCTCGCTGACGCTCGACGCGACCCAGAACCCGGCGAAGGCGATCGCCCTCGAGCTCGCCGACGCCAAGCCGATGGTCTGGGGCGGGTCGATCCTCGCCGCGCGCGCCAGTCGCCGGATCGCCGAAGCCCTCCGGTCAGCCAGCGGCCGCATGGTGCTCTCTGCGGACGCAGGCGCGCTACTACCGCTGTTGGCCGATGTGCCGCCTCGCGATCCGTTCGCGGATCCGTTCGAGGAGACCGGCGCGGAGCAACGTCCGGGCCTGGTCCTGGTGGACGACGGGATGGACGACGAGCAGGCCGCGGAGGAACGCGCGCAACTCCGGTCGTC
This sequence comes from Propionicimonas sp., assembly GCA_036770475.1. Lineage (GTDB taxonomy): Bacteria > Actinomycetota > Actinomycetes > Propionibacteriales > Propionibacteriaceae > Propionicimonas. The sequence continues at coordinate 21,048 of DAIPJC010000035.1, forward strand.
CGCGCTCGCCGAGGACGTGCTGGTCTCGAACCTCACACACGATCAGGGCACAGCGGTCGACCGGTACGTCACGGTCCTGCAGCAGGGCTTGTTCGCCGCGGCGTACCTCCAGATCGGGCTGGGCAGGGCATGAGAGCACCCCACGGAGTTCTTCTCCTCCGCTGCGCTCCTCCGAACAAGTCCGCAGGGGCCCCGCGGTGAGCAGCCACGGCGGCACGAGGGCGGTCATCGCCGCGCTCTCGGCGAACGCGTTCATCGCGGTGACGAAGTTCGCGGCATGGGGACTCACCGGGGCGGCGTCCATGCTGGCCGAGGGCGTGCACTCCCTCGCGGATACGTCCAACCAGATCCTGCTGCTGCGCGGCGGCCAGGTGGCCCGGCGTGAGGCCAGCGAGGAGCACCCGTTCGGCTATGGCAGGGCGCCGTTCATCAACGCCTTCCTGGTCTCGGTGATCCTGTTCAGCCTCGGTGGGTTGTTCGCGCTGTACGAGGCTTTCGAGAAGTACGAGGAGGTTGTGGCCGGCCACCCGAACGAGCTGCTAGAGAGCCAGTGGTGGTGGGTGCCGATCGCCGTCCTGCTGTTCGCGATCGTCGCGGAGGGGCTGAGCTTCCGGACGGCCGTCCGCGAGTCGACGCCGCTGAAGGGCAGGCAGTCGTGGCCGCAGTTCATCCGCGCCGCGAAGTCGCCCGATCTGCCGGTGATCCTGCTGGAGGACTTCGCCGCCCTGCTCGGCCTGGCCTTCGCGCTGATGGGGGTAGGCATGACGCTGCTCACCCACAACGGGTTGTGGGACGCGGCGGGCACCGGCCTGATCGGCGTCCTGCTGATCTTCGTCGCGATCACCCTCGCCACGGAGACCCGCAGCCTGCTGCTCGGCGAGGCGGCCACGCCGGAGGCGGTCGCAGGGATCACCGCCGCCCTGGCGGGAGCGGACGGGGTGCAGCGGATCATCCATCTGAAGACACTCCACCTCGGCCCGGACGAGGTGCTGGTTGCAGCCAAGATCGCGGTCGAGCCCACCCAGTCCGCCCGGCGCGTGGCCGAGGTGATCGACAACGCCGAGGTCGCGATCCGCGCCGCCAACCCGATGGTGACCGCCCTCTACTTGGAGCCAGACATCGACCGCGGCGTTGACGCCCCCTGAACGAAAAGGGGACGGTTCCTTTTTCATTCAGTTTTCCACAGGGCTCGGTTCGGCCTGGACCGGGGTGTGGATATCTGAACGGGAAAGGAACCGTCCCTTTTTCGTTCACGTCGTGGCGGCTCGCAGCGCGGCCAGCGTGCCGTCGATGTCGCCGGGAACCGACTCCACGAAGCGCGTCTCCGGGAAGGCGGCCAGCATCGCGAGCATCGAGTCGTAGAGGGCCTCGATGGGCTCGGCGTCGGGGCGTGCCTGCAGGAACTCGGCGTCCTGGTGGCTCGGGTCGAGCGAGCCTGCCCGTCCCGAGAATCGGGACGCGGCCTCCGCCGGGCTGCTGACCAGAGCCACCAGGACGAACCGGCTACCGGTCTGGCCGGCGAGATCCCGGAACTGCCCGATCAGCTCGCGACGCCGGACGAACTGAGGGACGACGACGTCCCCGCCGGCCTCCAGTTGCGCTTCGGCCAGCGCGAGCCCGAGCCGGCGGGCCCGCAGCCCCGCCGCGCCCGGATCGGCACGCCAGCGGCCCAACTGCCCGCGCAGCAGGTCCAGGTCGAGGACGAGGGCGAGCGGACGCCCGTCCGCCAACAGCCGGGCCAGCGTCGACTTGCCACTGCCGGGCGCGCCGGTGAGGAACACCAGATCGGCCATTCGGCCAGCCTAGGGCGCCCGACAACAACCGGATACGACCCAACGAACCGGTTCGCGTAGGGTGACTCCTCGTGGATCACCGTGTCGCAGACCTGAACCTGGCCGCCTTCGGACGCGAGCAGCTCACCCTCGCCGAGCACGAGATGCCCGGCCTGATGGCCCTCCGGACGCGCTACGCGGACGCCAAGCCACTCCGCGGGGCCCGCATCGCCGGCTCGCTGCACATGACCGTCCAGACCGCCGTGCTGATCGAGACGCTGGTCGCGCTGGGGGCACAGGTGCGCTGGGCGTCCTGCAACATCTTCTCCACCCAGGACGAGGCGGCCGCCGCCGTCGTCGTCGGCCCGGACGGCACCCCGGCGAGCCCTGCGGGCGTGCCGGTGTTCGCCTGGAAGGGCGAGTCTCTGGAGGACTACTGGGCCTGCACGGAGAAGATCCTCGACTGGGGCGAGCAGCGGCCGAACATGATCCTCGACGACGGCGGGGACGCGACCCTGCTCGTCCACAAGGGCGTCGAGTTCGCCAAGGCCGGCGGCGTGCCGGAGGCTTCCGCGTCCGACTCCCACGAGTACCAGGTGCTGCTGGCCACGCTCCGTGCGTCCCAGCTCGACTGGGTCGGCATCGCGAATAGCATCTTCGGTGTCACCGAGGAGACCACCACCGGCGTCCACCGGCTCTACGAGATGGCCCGCAACGCCTCGCTGCTGTTCCCTGCCATCAACGTCAACGACTCGGTCACCAAGAGCAAGTTCGACAACCGCTACGGCATCCGGCACTCGCTGATCGACGGGATCAACCGGGCCACCGACGTGCTGATCGGCGGCAAGACCGCGGTCGTGTGCGGGTACGGCGATGTCGGCAAGGGCTGCGCGCAGGCGCTGGCGGGCCAGGGCGCCCGGGTGGTGGTGACCGAGGTCGACCCGATCTGCGCGCTCCAGGCGGCGATGGACGGCCACCAGGTCGCGACGCTTGACGACGTGCTGGAGACCGCCGACATCTTCATCACCGCGACCGGCTGTCTGAAGGTCATCACCGCCGATCAGATGCAGCGCATGAAGCACCTGGCCATCGTCGGCAACATCGGCCACTTCGACAACGAGATCGACATGGCCGGCCTCGAGGCGCTGGACGGGACCACGAAGACCAACGTCAAGCCGCAGGTCGACCGCTGGACGTTCGCGGACGGGCACTCGATCATCGTGCTCAGCGAGGGACGGCTGCTGAACCTCGGCAACGCCACGGGCCACCCCAGCTTCGTGATGAGCACGTCGTTCACCAACCAGGTGCTCGCCCAGATCGAGCTGTTCACGAAACCGGAGACCTACCCAGTTGGCGTCCACACCCTGCCGAAGCAGCTGGACGAGTACGTCGCCCGCTTGCACCTGGACGCTCTCGGCGTCCGGCTCAGCGAGCTCACCGAGGAGCAGGCCGACTACCTGGGCGTCACGACCGAGGGCCCGTTCAAGTCCGATCTGTACCGGTACTGAACCGAAAGAACCGTCCCTCTTTTCGTTCGAGCCGGCCCGAGCTGTGGATAACTGAACGAAAAAGGAACCGTCCCCTTTTCGTTCAGTTGTCCACAGGGGGGCGCGGCGCGTCGTCGCCGTCTTTGCGGAGCGAGCGGACCATGCTCCGCAGGATGTGGAGCGCGGCTGACTGCTCGGCCTCGGTCAGGCCGGCGAGCATCCTGACCTCGACGGACCGGACGGCCGCGCTCGCCTTCTCGAGGCTTCTTCGGCCGCGCGGGGTGAGCCGCGTGGGCAGGACCTTCCCGACGGGTGCCTGCGCTGGTCTGGTCACGTAGCCGTCTCGTTCCAGTGCCTGGAGCAGCACGTTCATCGACTGCCGGGTGACGAACGCGCCCCGCGCGAGCTCGGAGTTCGACAAGCCCGGCCGCTGCGCCAGCAACTCGAGGCAGGAGTAGTGCGTCACGGTCATCCCGAAGGGACGCAGGACGTCCTCCATGGCGGCGCGGAGGGCGCTCGACGCTTCCTTGAGCAGGTAGCCCAGGGACGTCTCCAGGTCGATCACCGCGCGGTCTTGACTCATGTCAGTATTCTGACATAAGTTGTCCTGTGTCAGAAACCTGACACGCAGGGAAGGAACATCACCATGGCGGCCACCGGCCCAGACTTCATCTCGCTCCAGGCGCGCGACCTCGACGCCTCGCAGGCGTTCTACGAGCGTTACCTCGGCCTCGTCCGCTCACCGGCCGGTCCTCCGCACGCCGTCGTCTTCGAGACGAAGCCGATCGCGTTCGCGCTCCGCGACGTCATTCCCGGCACCGACCTCGCCTCCGTGAGCCAGCCCGGCGTCGGTGTTGCGATCTGGCTCCACGCCACCGACGTCCAGGTCATCCACGATGCTCTCGTCGCCGACGGCCACACCATCGTCTCCGCACCGGTCGACGGCCCGTTCGGCCGGACGTTCACCTTCGCCGACCCCGACGGCTACCAGGTCACGCTGCACGACCGCGCCTGAGGCGGGACCGCCGGCCACGCGTGCTTGGCATGGCCCCGCTGCGCAGTCCTCGAGTCCTAGCTGACCTTGAGGTAGCGCTCCAGGGTCTTCGTCTTCGTGGCGTTCACGCCCTTGGCGACGTCGACGCCCACGTAGCGGAAGTGCCAGGGCTCGAAGGCGATCCCCGTGATCGCCGACTCACTGGTCGGGTAGCGCAGGATGAACCCGTAGGTGGCGGCATTGCGGAGCAGCCATGCGCCCGTCCGCGATTTGCCGAGGGCGCCGCCGCGGACGAGTCGGCCGCGCTCGATGCCGGCAAGGTCGACCGCCAGCCCGGACTGGTGCTCGCTCGCGCCCGGGGGAGCGGTCAGGTTGTGGTCCATGGTCGCGTACCAGGTCGCCTGGGTCGCGTAGTCGCGGTAGGACGAGCGGACGACCGGCGTGTATCCGGCTTTCTTCGCGGCGCTGAAGAACCGCGTCAGCGCCTTTGCCGCCTCCGGCTGCAGTCGGACGCTGGGCACGCCGGACGCGCGCACGTGCACGGTGACCAGCTTGGGGGCGTAGGCGGCGGTCACGCGGTGGTGCTTGTTGATCAGCGCGACGCCACACACTGTGAACGGCACGCCGCGCGCCTTCGCGGTACGCCGGGTGTCCTTCGCGCCACGGCAGTCGGTGGTGGCTGTGGCGCTGTCGGGGGTGGCCTGGACGGACGGCGCTGCCGTCGTGGGTGGCGCGGCCGCAGAGGGCGCGATGACCGCGGCCGCGGAGACAGCGTTCGCGTCCTCCGGATGCGAAGGGTCGATGCCGAGGACCGGGCCGGCGAGCAGCCCGGCGAAGAAGCTGAGCACGATCCCGAGCGCGCCCAGCAGCCGGTAGCCACGCACCCGCCGGCGGTTGGCCGGGAGCGCGTGGCGCGGTGTGATGGCGGCGGGCTCGGACGGAGCCGCGCGCCGGGGTTCAGCCCCGCGGGATCTCAAAGCGCTTGAGGGTCGCCTTGCCGGCGGCCAGGGTCTTCCAGGCGCCGCGGTACGTGAGCACCGCGAGCCCGGCGGTGGGGAACTTCGCCGTGACCCGGTCGGTCAGCGGCGACGGCTTGGCCAGCGTCGTGATCAGGTCGCCCAGGGTGGGCTGGTGGCCGATCAGCAGCGCGGTGTGGATGCCCTCGTCCAGTTCGTGCAGCTCCGAGAGCAGCTCGCCCGGCCACGCGTGGTAGATGAGTTCCGAGACGCGTACGTCCTTGCAGGTGGCTCCGCCCTCGACCGCGCCTTCCCAGGTCTCCTGCACGCGGGTCGCCGTGGACGCCAGCACGACGTCGAGCTGGTACTCCGCGAGGACCGCTCCCGCAGCCACCGCATCACGCTCGCCTCGCTCGGAGAGCGGACGGCGCAGGTCGGCGTCCGCGGTCTGCCAGGACGACTTCGCGTGCCGCAGCACGATCAGGGTCTTCGATGCCACGGCATCATCCTAGGGCTGCGCACCGACCGGGACGCGAGCGGGGCAGAACCCTCTCAGTCCTCGCCCTCACCCGAACGCAGCGACTCCCAGATCTCCTTGCACTCCGGGCACACCGGGTAGCGGTCGGGGTTGCGGGACGGCACCCACACTTTGCCGCACAGCGCGATCACCGGCGTCCCCATCACCATGGCCTCGGTGAGCTTGGCCTTCGGCACGTAGTGGGAGAAGCGCTCGTGGTCGCCCTCCTCGGGGCGCAGCTCCGGGCGCGTCTCGGTGCGCTCCCTGGTGATCGTCGTCACCTGCGGGTTCTCAGTGGTCATCAGGCTCCCCTTGCGCGGCCGAGCTGTCGGATCAGTCCAAAGGTACCCAGCGCGGCGAAGATGACGAACATGACCACGTTGGTGGAGTAGTCCTGCCAGACCTCAGGGCGCAGAAGGTTGTACGCGACGAAGTCCGCCTTCTCCGCGATGCTCGCGTCCGGGTAGTCAGAGGCGAGGTAGTCGAGGGCGTCCGCCGTGACGATCGATGCCAGGGACACGACGACACCGATGACGATCACGCCGATCACGGCGCCCACCCCCTTCTTCGGCGGAGCGCCCGCGCCTCTGGTGTACAGCCAGACGGTGGCGTATGCCATCGCGAAGCTCGTGATCGAGGCGAAGAAGCCCACCTTCCAGAGCAACACCGTGAGCACCACGCCGACGACGATGCCGCCGAGAGAGAACAGCAGTCCCCGGCCCACCTTCTCCTCGTGGGGCTGGGCAGCGGCACCAGGTGCCCAGCCGACCGGCTGCTCCGCGGGAGGCTGCGGGACGTACGGCTGCGGCGGGTACGGCTGCTGGCCGGGGTAGCTGCCCGGCACGGGATACCCCGCAGCCTGCGCGGGATACCCCGCAGCCTGGCCGGGATACCCCGCAGCCTGGCCGGGATACCCCGGAGCGGGAACCGGGCCTGCTGCCGACGAGTCGGGCGGATAGCTCGTCGATGGGAAACCGCTGGACGAGGCCGGTGCGGTGAAGTCGGGTGCGGCGAGGTCTGGTGCGGCGAAGTCCGGCGTCTCGTCCGGAGCAGCGCCGCTGGCCGGGGTGGACGCGGACGGGTCGGTCGATGACATGGGACTCCAGGGTCGTGAGAGACTGTCGGGCTGATCGTATCCGCTGACAGGAGGGCCGATGGGCGAGGAGGTTCGACCGGCTGCGGCGGAGAACGTGTCCCGGCGAGGGCTCGTCGTCGGCCTGCTGCTCAGCGTCACGGCGATTGCTTTCGAGGCGATGGCCGTGCTGACCGCGATGCCTGCGGCGGCGGACGACCTGGGCGACCTCGACCTCTACGCCTGGGCCTTCACGGCGTTCATGCTCGCCCAGACCTTCGCGATCGTGGCGGCCGGCCAGTTCAGCGACCGGTTCGGTCCCAAGCTGCCGATGGCGGTCGGCTTCGCCGTCTTCGCCGTCGGGATCGTGATCTCGGCGTCCGCACCGACGATGCTCGTCCTGCTCCTGGGCCGCTTCGTCCAGGGACTGGGCGGCGGCACCATGAACCTGGCCGTGATGGTGCTGGTCGCACGAGTCTTCGACGAGCGTGAGCGGGCGGTGGTGATCACCGGCTTCTCCGCGGCCTGGATGGCCCCGTCCTTCGTCGGACCACCGGTCGCGGCGTGGCTGTCCAGCACCTTCTCGTGGCACTGGGTGTTCTGGGCCGTGCTGCCGCTGATGGCCCTGGGCGGCGGCTTGATCCTCAAGCCACTGCGCGAGGTCGACCTGCCGCCGCACGCCGACGTCCCCGCCGCGCCGCGCCAACTCGCCTGGGCGGCCCTGGTCGCGGCCGGGGCGGCGGCGCTGCAACTCGCCGGCCAGCACCTCGACTTGTGGTCTCTGGCCTGGGCCGCCGTCGGCCTCGGCCTGCTCTGGTGGGGCCTGCCGCCGCTGCTGCCGCAGGGGTTCAGGGTGACCGGGCGCGGTCTGTCCGCCGTGATCGTCGTCCGCGCCCTGATCGCGGGCGGATTCGCCGGGGGCCAGACGTTCCTGCCGCTGATGCTCGTGCGCTCGGAAGGCCTGTCGTTGTGGTGGTCCGGAGCGATCCTCACGATCGGTTCGGTCGGGTGGATGGCCGGCGCGTGGCTGCAGTCCCGGCCGTGGCTGCGGCTGCGACGGGACCAGATCATCGTGGCCGGCGCCGTGAGCCTGGTCGTCGGCCTGGCGCTGGCGTCCGTTTCAGGGTGGCTGCCCGGACGCCTGCTGGGCCTCGCCGTCGTCGGCTGGGTGCTGGCCGGGCTGGGCATGGGGTTGTCGCTGTCCAGCACGTCGCTGGCCGTCATGCAGCTGTCCGAGCCGGTCGAGATCGGACGTAACACGTCGTCCCTCCAGGTGGGTGAGGCGCTCGGCAACAGCATCGGTGCAGGACTCGCCGGCACCCTGTTCGCCTTCGGGCTCGCCCGCGCGGACCAGGCGCTGGGCTTCGGCGGGCTGCTCACCGCGATGTGCGTCCTGGCCGCGCTCAGCCTGGCGTCCTCGCTGCGCATTGGTGCCATGGCGAACCACTCGGTGGTCACCTGAACCTCCCGCCGTCCCGTCCTGAGGCGATAAAGTCTTGATGTCGAGATAGTCGAGGGGGTGCGGGTGGACGAGGTCGACCTGATCCTTGCGGCGTGGGCGCGGGAACTCCCGGACGTGGACGTGTCGCCGCTCGGCAGCCTGTCCCGGCTCAGCCGGCTGGCCAGGCACCTCGACCGGGCCCGCTCGGACGCCTTCGCGGCCCACGAGCTCGAGGTGTGGGAGTTCGACGTCCTGGCCGCCCTGCGCAGGGCGGGCCCTCCCTACGAGCTGTCGCCCGGCGAGTTGATCCGGCAGACGCTGTCGACGTCGGGAACCATGACCAACCGGGTGAACCGGCTGGAGGCCCGCGGCCTGGTCGTGCGACAGCCGAACGCCGACGACCGGCGCGGGGTGCTGGTGCGGCTCACTGACACCGGACGGGACCGGGTGCAGGACGCCCTCGCCGACCTGCTCACGTTCGAGCGCGGTGTCCTGTCCGCCATCGACCCGGACGAGCGTGAGCAATTGGTCGTCCTGCTGCGCCGCCTGCTCGCGCCGTTCGAGCGGAACTGAGCTGCCCGGGCAGTATTGTTGACCGACCTGTCCGCTGACCACGAAGGCGTTGCTGAAGGCCATGGCGCTGTCCAACCCGTTCCTCGCCGAACTCGCCGCAGCGTTCGGCATCGCCACTGAATTCTGGGACTGGAAGGGCCGGCTCACCGAGGTCACGGACGCCACCGTGATCGCCATCCTCGCCGCGATGGACGTGGACGCGTCCGACCCCGAGCATGCGCGCGCGGCGCTGGAGGCGCTGCGACAGCGTCCGTGGACGCGGCTCCTGCCGCCCTGCGTTGTGATGGAGCAGAGCGCCGCGAGGACCGTCCACGTGCACGTGCCGGACGGCGCGTGGGTGCGGCTGGCTGTGCGGCTGGAGGAGGGCGGCTTCCGTGACGTCGAGCAGGTCACCGACGACGAACCACCCCGCTGGGTGGACGGCGTCCTGACCGGCCGCGCGGCTTTCGAGCTGCCCGCCGACCTGCCGCTGGGCTATCACCGGCTGCAGGCGACCACCGAAGCGGGCCAGACCGAGTCGACGCTCGTGGTCAGCCCTGCGTTCCTGGGCTTCCCCGCGTCGATGGGGGAGAAGCGCACCTGGGGCTACGCCGTGCAGCTGTACAGCATCACCTCGGAGGACTCCTGGGGCATCGGCGACCTGCTGGACCTCGCCGACTTGTCCACCTGGTCGGCCACCCAGCAGTTCGCGGACTTCGTGCTGGTGAACCCGCTGCACGCCGCGCAGCCGCTGCCGCCGCTGGAGGCGTCCCCGTATCTGCCGCACTCGCGTCGGTACGTCAACCCGCTCTACATCCGTCCCGAGCAGATCCCCGAGTACGCGGAGCTGGACGAGAAGGCGCGCAACCGGATCGGCCAGCTCAAGTCGCGGCTGCGCAAGGAGCTCGAAGGTGAGCAGCTGATCTGCCGCGACCAGGTGTGGGCGGCCAAGATCGACGCGCTGCGGGTGGTCTACGAGCACGGGCTGCGGCCGGCGCGCCGGATGGCGTTCAACGACTTCCTCCGCCGTGAGGGGCGCAGCCTCACCCAGTTCGCCACCTGGTCGGCGCTGGTCACCCGGTTCGGCGGGGACTGGCGGGACTGGCCCGCAGAGTTGCGGCGTCCGTCGTCGCCCACGGTGGCGCTGTTCGCGGAGCAGCACGTCGACCAGATCATCTTCTACGCCTGGCTGCAGTGGGTGGCCGACAACCAGCTGCGGGCCGCCCAGTCGGCGGCGAAGGACGCCGGCATGCGGATCGGTGTCATGAACGACCTCGCGGTCGGCGTGGGCCCGGCGAGCGCGGAGGCCTGGACGTACGGCAACCTGTTCGCGGACGGGATCAGCGTCGGCGCGCCGCCCGACCACTTCAACCAGACCGGCCAGGACTGGGCGCAGGCGCCGTGGCGTCCCGACCGGCTCGACGAGCTGTCGTACGCGCCGTTCCGCAGCATGGTCGCCGGCATCCTGCGGCACTCCGGCGGCATCCGGGTCGACCACATCATGGGCCTGTTCCGGTTGTGGTGGATCCCGGACGGGATGGCTGCGGGCCAGGGCGCGTACGTCCGCTACAACCACGAGGCGATGGTCGGCATTCTCGCGCTCGAGGCGCACCGGGCCGGCGCGCTGGTGGTCGGCGAAGACCTGGGTGTGGTCGAGCCGTGGGTGCGTGACTACCTGCGCCAGCGGGGGATTCTCGGCACGTCGATCGCCTGGTTCGAGCGGGAAGGGGACGGCCGTCCGCTGGCCCCTGAGGCGTGGCGGGAGTACTGCCTCGCGTCCGTGACCACGCACGACCTTCCGCCGACCGCCGGCTATCTCGCGGGCGAGCACATCAAGCTGCAGCACGAACTGGGCCTGCTCACCGAGTCGCTGGAGAACGAACTGGCGACCGCGCGGCACGAGCGGGAGTCGTTCGTCGAGGCGCTGCGCCAGCGCGGCTTCCTCACTGCGGACCCGGCGGCCACCGAGGACATCGTGCTGGCCCTGCACCGGTATCTGGTGGCGACGCCGTCCCGGGTGCTCTGCGCGGCGCTGACCGATGCCGTGGGCGACTCCAGGACGCAGAACCAGCCTGGCACGGACAAGGAGTACCCGAACTGGCGGATTCCGTTGTCCGGTCCGGACGGGAGGCCGCTCAGCCTGGAGAAGCTGTACCGCGACGAGCGCGCGTTCCGCCTGGCCAGCATCATGAACGAGTTCAGCACGCCGATCGCCATGCCTCGCGCGGACACCGAGCTGGTGGTGTAGCCGCGCCGAGAACCGGACGACCGGATCTGCGCACTCGACGACGAACTCTCGCCGGCCGTCGGCGCTCTCGGCGATCGACTGCGCAATTCCGATCGCCGGTCCACCAGGGCGTCTCCTGCAGATCGATCGGGAACAATCGTGGCCGTCCGGTGGTTGAGTCTGGTGCACTCAACTTGTGAAGGACCTTCATGACCACCAAGCGACTCCCTGTTCTCTTCCTCGACGATGTCGTCCTGCTGCCCGGGATGATCGTCCCGATCCCGCTCGACGAGGCGGCGAAGGCCGCTATCGACGCGGCCCAGACCTCTTCGGACGGCGAACTGCTGGCCGCCCCGCGCCTGGACGGGCACTACGGAACGTTCGGCGTCGTCGCGACGATCGAACAGATCGGCCGGGTACGCGGCGGCGCACAGGCAGCCGTGTTGCGCACCGGTGACCGCGCGAGGATCGGCAGCGGTGTCACCGGTCCCGGCGCCGCCCTCTGGGTGGAGGCCGAGCCCGTAGAGGACGCCCCGGTCACCGACGTGGTGCGCGAGCTCGCCGAGGAGTACCGACGCCTCGTCGTCGCCGTCCTGCAGCGGCGCGAGGCCTGGCAGGTGATCGACACCGTCAGCGCGATCGAGGACCCGAGCACCCTGGCCGACACGGCCGGCTGGGCGCCGTACCTCTCCAACGAGCGCAAGCGGCAGCTCCTCGAGACGCCCGAGGTGGAGGCGCGGCTGAACCTGCTCATCGAGTGGACGCGCGACCACCTCGCCGAGACCGAGGTCACCGAGAAGATCGGCGACGACGTCCGCGAGTCGGTGGAGAAGCGCAACCGCGAGTTCCTGCTGCGCGAGCAGCTCAAGGCGATTCGCAAGGAACTAGGTGAAGGCGAACCGGAGGGCAGCGACGACTACCGCGCCCGCGTCGAGGCCGCGGACCTGCCCGAGCACGTCCGCGAAGCCGCGCTGCGCGAGGTCGACAAGCTCGAACGCTCCAGCGACCAGAACCCGGAGACCGGGTGGATCCGCACCTGGCTCGACACCGTGCTCGACCTGCCGTGGCACGTGAAGACCGACGACTCCACCGATCTCGCGGCGGCCCGGGCGGTGCTGGACGCCGACCACCACGGCCTCGACGAGGTGAAGGAGCGGATCGTCGAGTACCTGGGCGTCCGCGCCCGCCGCGCCCAGCGCGGCATGGAGGTCGTCGGCGGACGCGGCTCCGGCGCGGTCATCCTGCTCGTCGGCCCGCCCGGCGTCGGCAAGACCTCGCTCGGTGAGTCGGTGGCTCGCACGCTGGGCCGGAAGTTCGTCCGGGTGTCGCTGGGCGGTGTCCGGGACGAGGCGGAGATCCGCGGCCACCGGCGCACCTACGTGGGCGCCCTGCCCGGACGAATCGTCCGCGCGATCAAGGAGGCCGGCTCGATGAACCCGGTCGTGCTGCTCGACGAGGTGGACAAGGTCGGCGCGGACTACCGCGGCGACCCGGCGGCCGCGCTGCTCGAGGTGCTCGACCCCGCGCAGAACCACACGTTCCGCGACCACTACCTCGAATTGGACCTCGACCTGTCCGACGTGCTGTTCATCGCGACCGCCAACGTGCTGGAGACCATTCCGCCGGCCCTGTTCGACCGAATGGAGCTGATCTCGATCGACGGCTACACCGAGGACGACAAGGTCGCCATCGCCCGGGACTTCCTGGTGCCGCGGCTGCTGGAGCGCACCGCGCTCACCCCCGAGGAGGTCACGGTGACCGACGACGCGCTGCGCGAGATCGCCGCGCACTACACCCGCGAGGCGGGCGTGCGGGCGATGGAGCGGCTGCTCGCGAAGGCGTTCCGCAAGGTCGCGATCTCCGAGCTGCCTGCCGTGGTCGACGAGGGGTCGCTGAAGGACCTGATCGGACGGCCGCGGTTCCTGCCTGAGTCGGGTGAACGCACGGCCGTGCCGGGCGTGGCATCCGGGCTCGCCGTGACCGGGATGGGTGGCGACGTGCTGTTCATCGAGGCCTCTCTGCTGCCGGGCACGACACCGTCCCTGACGATCACCGGACAACTCGGTGAGGTGATGAAGGAGTCCGCGCAGATCGGGCTGTCCTACGTCCGGGCGCACGCGGCCGAGTACGGGATCTCACCCGAACAGCTGGAGCACCCCGTGCACCTGCACGTCCCCGCGGGCGCGGTGCCGAAGGATGGTCCGTCCGCCGGTGTCACGATGACGACGGCGCTGGTCTCCCTGCTCACCGGACGCAACGTGCGGGCGGAAGTCGGCATGACCGGCGAGGTGTCACTGACCGGACGGGTGTTGCCGATCGGCGGCGTCAAGCAGAAGCTGCTGGCCGCCCAGCGGGCCGGTCTCACCGAGGTCTACCTGCCCCAGCGCAACGAGCCCGACCTGGACGACGTCCCCGCCGAGATCCTCGCCGACCTGCAGGTGCACATTGTCTCCGACGTGCGCGAGATCCTGCAGGCCGCGCTGGAGCCCGCCCGCGAGCCGGTGGTGGTCGCCGCCTGAGCCCGAGGGGCCACTCTCATCGACCACACGTCATCCCGGGTCGACCCGGGATGACGTGTCGTGGCGGGATGACGGTGTGGTTGATGGGGACTGTCCCTTTCGACCACCGGTGCGGTGCGGGCGACCGGTCTCGATCGGCTCGACCAGCGGTGGGGGAGGGCGCGGGGTCAGTGCAAGGCCGTGTCCGCGGCCGTGGTTCGCCAGCCGAGGAACCGGGCGGTGAACCCGGCGCGGGTCGGCCCGCACAGGAACGGCCCTGCCGCCACGTCGCCGCCGACGAACGGCGCGACCCGGACGAGCCGGAACGGCTCATCGTCCACCCTCGCCCGGACGGTCAGAGACTCCTCGGCCCGGCTGACGCGGACCGTGACCCTGCGACCGTTCCAGTCGACCGGCGCCACCGACCAGTCGGATCGGCCGAGGGTGACGACAGCGCCTAGGTTGAGCACGCCGTCGGCGAACTCCAGCCCGGCCTTCACCCAGTGCTCGTCGTCGGCGCGGACGAACACCCCGGCCTGGTCGAACTGGCCGGTGAACCTGGTCTGCAGGGTGACCTCGACCGCCTCACCCACCGCCAGCGGGGCCAGCAGGGCGTGCTCGGTGTCGTGGACGAAGCCGTAGGAGGTGTGCCGCCACGCGTCCGACCCCTCGACGGCGGTCACCGCGAGGCCGGTGGCCTCCTCCTCGACAGCGGCAGGGGCGTGTGTCCAGGTGCCCTCCGACCAGGCGACCTGCCGCTCGCTCATGCCGCGCCGGCGCTGTCGGGCACGACCACGACGCCGGCGTCGTCGAAGTCGGCCAGGGTGCTGTCCAGGCGCTCGGGAGCCACGGCGGCGGTCAGGTCAACCAGCACGCGGGTGCCGAAGCCGTCCCGCACCGCGTCCAGGGCGGTGGCGCGGACGCAGTAGTCGGTGGCGATCCCGCAGACGTCCACCGAAGCCACCTTGTGGTCCACCAGCCAGTCGGCGAGAGCCGTCCCGTCCGCCGCCCCCTCGAAGCCGGAGTAGGCCGCGGCGTACTCGCCCTTGTCGAACACGGCGTCGAAGTGGGTGTTGGCCAGCGCAGGATGCAGTTCCGCGCCCGGCGTCCCGGCCACGCAGTGCACCGGCCAGGAGTCGACGTAGTCGGGCGTATCGGAGAAGTGCGCGCCCGGGTTGATGTGGTGGTCCCGGGTGGCCACCACGTGGTCGTAGCCGTGGTCGCCGCCCAGGAGTTCGGCGACCCGTCCGGCCACTGCGGCGCCACCGGCCACCGCCAGCGAGCCGCCCTCGCAGAAGTCGTTCTGCACGTCGACGACGATCAGTGCCCTCATTTCGCGGCCGCCTTCACTGTCTCGTACGGGTTCTCGGTGAGCACGCCCTCGTCGTCCACCAGGATCGTGGGCAGCGCGGGCTCGCCCTTGCTCATCTTCAGCGCGGCGAGGGGAAGCTCGGCCCGCGCCTTGCGGTGCCGCTCGCGCGCCGCTTCGAGGGGCTCACGCCCGACCGGACGTCCCTTGGCCATCAACTCGACCAGCAGGGGACGGTCGTTGCCGTCGCTCTCCGGGCAGGTACCGATGCCGACGACCTCCGCCTCGGCCCTTCCGTTCGGCCCGAGCCGGCGCAGGGCGTACTTGCGTCCGCCGACCGAGATCTTGTCGATACTCTTCTTCGCGACCGGGAGCAGTTCGGCGTCCTTGGCCTCGCTGGTGGCGCGCGCGACGAGCTTGTAGACGAAGCCGCAGGTCGGTGCGCCCGAGCCCGTCACGAGCGAGGTGCCCACGCCGTAGCCGTCCACAGGTGCGCTGCGGAGGGCGGCGATCTGGTGCTCGTCGAGATCGGAGGTGACGATGATCCGGGTCTTGGTCGCACCGAGGGAATCCAACAGCGCACGGACGTCGGCGGCCTGCTCGGCGAGATCGCCCGAGTCGAGCCGGATCGCCCCGAGCTTGCCTTTGGTGAGCCGGACGCCGGTGCGTACGGCTTCCTCGATGTCATAGGTGTCCACCAGGAGCGTGGTGCCCTTCCCCAGGGTCTTCAGCTGGGCCTTGAACGCGTCCTCCTCGCTGTCGTGCAGGAGCGTGAAGGAGTGGGCGGCCGTGCCGGTGGTCGGGATGCCGTAGTGGCGGCCCGCCTCCAGGTTCGAGGTGGAGGCGAAGCCGGCGATGTAGGCGGCGCGGGCGGCGGCGACGGCCGCGTACTCGTTCGTCCGACGGCTGCCCATCTCGATACAGGGACGCTCGCCCGCCATCGCGGTCATCCGGGACGCGGCCGAGGCGACCGCGCAGTCGTAGTTGTAGATGCTCAGCAGCAGCGTCTCGAGGATGCAGGCCTCGGCGAACGTGCCCTCGACGATCAACAGCGGCGAACCCGGGAAGTAGACCTCGCCCTCGGGGTAGCCCCACACGTTGCCCTTGAACTTGTAGTGGCTGAGCCACTCGGCGAGGTCGGTGTCGATGACGTTCTGCTCGAGCAGGTAGTTCAGGGTCTCCTCGTCGAAGCGGAACGCCTGGATCGCGTCCAGCGCACGCCCCACGCCCGCGACGACGCCGTAGCGCCGGCCCTCGGGCAGGCGGCGGGCGAAGAGTTCGAACACACCACGGCGGAACGCTGTCCCGGAGCGCAGTGCCGCCCGAGCCATGGTCAACTCGTAGTGGTCGGTCAGCAGGGCTGTGCTCGCGGGCGCGCCCGACGGCGTCGTCAGGAGGGTCATGCGGCCAGACTAACGGGTGGCGGGGGTGCCGTCCGGGTCTTGTTGCCCGCAGTTCGTCGTCCACTCCCCGTCGCGACTCCTGTAAGAATGGCGGGGTGACAGGCGAGAGCGCGCCGGCCCAGCCGGGAGGGGCGACCGCGGTATCCGAGCGGCCGGCCGAGTCCGCGCTGACCGGATGGGTGACGATCGTCTGGGACGACCCGGTGAACCTGATGACGTACGTCACGCACGTGTTCTCCAGCTACTTCGGATACCCCGAGGCGAAGGCGACCGACCTGATGCTGCAGGTGCACAACAACGGCAAGGCTGTGGTGTCGACGGGTAGCAGGGAGCAGATGGAGACTGATGTGGACGCCATGCACGGCTACGGCCTGTGGGCCACCCTGGAGCAGGCGTGACGCGGGAATTCCGTCGGAGCGGTCCGTCCATCCAGGTGAAGCTCACCGACTACGAGGCCACGGTGCTGGAGTCGCTGGTCGAGCAGGTCGCCGGGTTGCTGGAGGCGGACGGCGAGGAGTTCGCCGAGGGCGACTCGTTCTCCCGGTGGCAGGCCGAGCTGTCCGGCGACGACCCGCTCGACCACTCCGATCCGGTGATACGCAGGCTGTTTCCGGACGCCTACTCGGGTGACCCTGCCGCGTCCGACGAGTTCCGCCGGCTGACCCAGGCCAGGCAGCGCTCCGACCGGCTCGACCAGGCCGAGGTCGTGCTCTCCGCACTGCGCGACAGCGAAGCGGGCCGGCATCCCGTGCAGGTCCGCGTGATCGAGCTGGACGCCTGGCTGAAGACGCTCACCGCCGTCCGGCTCAGCCTGGCCGTGCGCCTGGGCATCGAGACCGCCGACGACGCCGACGACCTGGACCAGCTCCCCGACGACGACCCGCGCAACTACCTCTACCGCGTCTACGAGTGGATCGCCTACCTGACCGAGAACCTGCTCGGCCTCCGCTGACTCCCCACCGTCATCCAGGGCCTGACCCGGGATGAGATTCCAGGGGCTTCGTCAGGCTCAGCCACCGTGTGCTGCCTGAGCTTGACGAAAGGCCGCAACGGATCGGTCACCGCCCCGGATCGTGGGTTTTTTTCGAGACAAGATGCGCGCGTTATTAGATAAGGCTAGCCTTACGTACATGTACGTAGGCATGGACCTCTCGGCCGCACCGTTGCACACCCAGCTGACCCTGGTCGAGTCCGATGCTCCGGACAGTTCCCGGCAACGATTGTCGTCCCTCGGCCTGCGGGTCGGCACGCGGTTCTCGCTGCTGCAGCGGACCGCCGGCGGCGGCCGCGTCGTCCTGGTCGGTGGCTCGCGGATCGCGCTGGGCTCTCAGCTTCTCGCGCAGCTGCGCGCGGAAGTGGTGAAGTGATGTCCGCCACCGAGGCGCCGAAGGTTGCCGATCAGCTGAAGACGCTGGCGGCGAGCCTGCCGACCCCGTCAGCCAAGGCCTGCTGCCAGACGGGCGGGGGAGTGGGCGCGGGCGCGGACGCCCCTGTCGTCGCCCTGGTCGGCGCCCCCAACACCGGAAAGTCCACGCTGTTCAACGCGCTCACCGGAGCCCGGGTCACCATGGGCAACTGGCCCGGTACGACGGTCGAGGTCTCGCGCGGCGTCTGGAAGACCACGAAGGAGACTGCCACCTGCGCCTGCGAGGACTGCGACTGCGACCCCAGCGAACAGCGGCTCGACATGACCTTGATCGACCTGCCGGGTGCGTACTCGCTCGATCCGCATTCGCCGGACGAGGCGCTCACGCGCGAACTCCTGGTCGGCGGGCCGGAGGATGAGCGTCCCGACCTTGCGATCGTCGCCTGCGACGCGGCCCGCCTGGTGAACAGCCTCTATCTGGTGGCTCAGCTGCGCGAGCGGGGGACGCGGATCGTCGTCGCCCTGACGATGCTCGACATCGCGGAGAAGCGCGGCGTCCGGATCTCGATGGCCAAGCTGTCGCGGGCGCTCGGTTGCCCGGTCGTCGGCATCGATCCGCGCCGCCGCACCGGCCTGGACCGGCTCGCGCGAACCGTCCGGGCCACCCTGCAGCAGTCGCCGCGCACCGCGCGTCCGGTGCCGGCGACCAGCGACAGTCTCGAACGGGACGACGACCGCTTCACATGGATCGCGAAGGCCGTCGAAGCGAGCACCTCCGCGCCTGCCGAACAGTCGATGACCTGGTCCGATCGCGTGGACCGCTGGGTGACCGCCCCCGTGCTGGGACCGCTGATCTTCCTCGGCGTGATGTGGGCGGTCTTCCAGGTCACCACCGTCGTGGCGGCGCCGCTGCAGGACTTCCTGGACAGCCTGTTCTCCGGTCCGGTCGCGGACGGCGCGACCTGGCTGCTCACGCAACTCGGCCTTGCCGACACCTGGGTAGACGGCCTCCTGGTGAACGGGCTCATCGCCGGCGTCGGCATGCTGCTGACCTTCGTGCCCCTGATGACGCTGATGTTCATCCTGCTGGCACTGCTGGAGGATTCGGGCTACCTCGCGCGGGCCGCAGTGGTGACCGACCGGGTGATGCGGACGATCGGACTGCCCGGACGGGCCTTCCTGCCGCTGATCGTGGGTTACGGCTGCAACGTCCCCGCGGTCAGCGCGACGCGCATTCTGCCGTCGGCGAGTCAGCGGATCCTCACCGCGCTGCTGGTGCCGTTCACGTCGTGCACGGCACGGCTGACGGTGTTCGTGATGATGGGTGCGGTCTTCTTCGGGCCGTACGCCGGCACGGCGGTGTTCGGCATGTACGTGGCATCGATCGTGATCATCGTGCTGGTCGGCCTGCTGCTCCGCGGGACGCTGTGGCGGAACGAGCCCGTCGAGCCGCTGGTGATCGACCTGCCCGCGTACCAGGTGCCGACGCTGCGGCTCACCGCGTCCGTGACCTGGGTGCGGCTGAAGGGCTTCCTGCAGACCGCCTCCGGGATCATCGTCGCGACGGTGGTCGCGGTATGGCTGCTGCAGTCGATCCCGGTGCACGGCGGCGAGGCGTTCGGGGAGGTGCCGGTGCAGGACTCGGTGTACGGCGTGGCCGCCCAGGCGATCGCTCCGGTGTTCGAGCCGGCCGGCTTCGGCTCTTGGGAGAGTTCCTCGACGCTGGTCGTCGGTTTCGTCGCCAAGGAGGCGGTGATCTCGTCCTGGGCGCAGACCTACGCCGTGGCGGAGCCGGACAGCTCCTCCGAGCCGGGTGATCTCGGGACGAAGGTCTTCGCGACGTTCACTGAGTCGTCCGGGGGCCACCCGATCCCGGCGGCGCTGGCGTTCATGGTCTTCCTGATGGCCTACACGCCCTGTGTCGCCACGCTGGCCGCCCAGTGGCGGGAGATCGGGCCGAGGTGGACGTTGTTCGGCATCGGCCTGCAGTTGGTCACGGCCTGGGTGCTGGCGGTGGCGGTGTTCCAGATCGGACGGTTGTTCTGGTGAGCGGCAGCGTGGCGACACCGAGCGTGGTGACTTCGACGAAGGGCCCGCTGAGCCTGGTGCTCGCCGAGGTCGAGGCCGGCACGCCGACCATCGGCGAGATGGCGCGCCACATCGGGCTGGATGAGGCGGTCGTGCGAGCGGCCGTCGACCACCTGGTCCGCTCGGGGCGCATCGAGGCCCGAGAGATTGCCATCGGCTGCCCGCCGTCCGGCTGCGGTGGCTGCGCTTTCGCCGGCGGTTGCAGTCAACCCGCTCCCACGCCGGGGCACCGCGGTCTGGTCACGCTCACGCTGAGCCGCCGCGTCGCCTGAGCGGCGCCCAACCGGTCCCTGAGGAGCCGACGGGCGAGGTATGGGGCTGCAGTCGTTGTACCGGTCCCTGAGGAGCCGACGGGCGAGGAACGAGCCCGGCGGCGTCACGAAGGGCGACGAACTCACCCCAACTCGAGATCGCTGGTCGAGCCTGTCGAGACCGCGGCGACACCCGGCCACCACATCGATGCTCCCTACCAGATCTCCGGAGGCTGCCGGCGGTCGGACGGCGGCTCCTCACTCGGCTTGTCGGGCGTGGTCCAGCGCCGCCACTGGTCGCTCACCGCACGGCGTCCGTCGTCGAGCAGCCGCAGGGTGCGTAGGGCAACCCTGGTGACGTCGATCGGCTCCGGGTTCATCCGCGTCCTCCTTGATTGGTGTCCAGTCTGCCTCCGGCCTAGAGTCGGTGCACGTGACCGCCTTCGACGCCCCCATCGGGGTCTTCGACTCGGGTTTCGGCGGGCTGACGGTCGCCAGGGCGCTGCTTGACCAGCTGCCGAACGAGGACATGCTCTATCTGGGCGACACCGCCCGAGCCCCGTACGGTACGAAGTCGATCTCCGAGGTCAGGGAGTACGCACTCGAATGCCTCGACTATCTGGCCGGGTCGGGGGTGAAAGCCCTGGTCATCGCGTGCAACTCGGCCTCGTCCGCCGTGCTGCGGGATGCGCGCGAGCGCTACGACCTCCCGGTAATCGACGTGATCCTGCCGGCCGCGCGCCGGGCCGTCCGGGCGAGTCGTAGTGGACGCATCGGGCTGATCTGCACCGAGGCGACGGCGACCTCCGCGAGCTACGACGACGCCCTCGCTGCGGTACCGGGCGTGGAACTGGTGACCGCTCCGTGCCCGTTGTTCGTGGAGTACGTGGAGGCCGGCATCACCGGTGGCCCGGAACTGCTCGACGCCGCGCGGGGCTACCTGCTGCCGCTGCGCGAGGCCGGCATCGACACCCTGATCCTTGGCTGCACGCACTACCCGCTGCTGGCGGGGGTGATCTCGTACGTGATCGGGGACGATGTGACGCTGGTCTCGTCCGCCGAGGAATGCGCGAAGGAGGTCTTCGCGACGCTCACCGACCAGGGACTGCTGCATCCCCACCCCCGGACGCCCCAGCTGCGCTTCCTCACCACCGGCAGCCCCGAGCTGTTCGCCGGCATCGGACGCCGCCTGATGGGCGGCTTCGTCGACGAGGTGGAGCAGGTCTACACCTTCGCCGGTTGAGCAACTGGCTGATATACCCCAGGAGTCGTTGGTCGAGCTTGTCGAGACCTGTCTGTATACCCCAGGAGTCGTTGGTCGAGCTTGTCGAGACCTGTCTGCCGCTTCCTGAGGGACGAGCGGCCGCGCGGCAACCGTCCCCGAGGAGGCGCGCGCGAGGGTGGGCGGCTACCCCCACTTAGCGGTTCCTGAGGAGGTTCGTGAGGGATGAGCGGCCACCCACTTAGCGGTTCCTGAGGAGGTTCGTGAGGGATGAGCGGCCACCCACTTAGC
>DAIPJC010000035.1:42593-43126 GCA_036770475.1 Propionicimonas sp.
GGTTCCTGAGGAGGTTCGCGAGGAACGAGCGAACCGTCACGAAGGGCGGTGAGGAGCGAGTCGCTCAGGGGGATCCGGTCCCTGAGAAGCGAGCGCACGTGTCCGACTTGGGGTGGGCGCGACCACGGGCGGGAGGTGGCGACTGGCGGGGCGGCGACTTGCCGTTCCTGTCATCCCGCCGGATGCCGGGATCCCGGCATCCGGCCTTGCCGCGTGACTCACGTCATCCCGGGTCGAGGCCAGGGATGACGGTGAACGGACGGCTTCCAGGGCTTGGTCAGGCACGGTGCCCCGATCCCGTGATCGGGCCGGGTGGCCTGCCGCCTGCCATCGGCTGGGTCGGACGGTCAAGAGACCCGAGGGTCAGGCGGCGCAGGGCGGACCAGTGCCAGGCGTGTCGGTTCTGCAGTGATCAGGATCGCCGGCGTTGCCCGGTGGCCCGCTTCCGCCCGCCTGTCCGGACGCGCCGTTTTCGCCTTCGCCGGGTGGCCTGTGTCGGGCGTGCCGGAGGGTTTTCCGGGTGGGGTCGAGCC
>DAIPJC010000036.1:0-36708 GCA_036770475.1 Propionicimonas sp.
GGCTCGACCCCACCCGGAAAACCCTCCGGCACGCCCGACACAGGCCACCCGGCGACATTGGTCCGGCTGTCGATCCGGGTCCATCGGGCACGGCCGACCACACCAGCGACACCGGCCCACCCCACGCCGCCTGAGCCCGGGGGGTGACCGTGGGCTATCGTGGCGGCGTGGGTTGCTTCGCCATGCAGATTCGTACCGCCGCTTAGCGGCGGTATCGCGGTTGTCGTCAACCGCGGCCTCATTGCCTGCCCTGCAGAGGTCGGCGTCAGGAGTACCGCCGGATCAATCTCCCTCCGGCAGCCAGATCGCGCGCCATACGCGTGCTGCCGGGTCGTCCCGTGATCCGAGGAGCAGGTCAATGTCGCAGCGTTTCCGTCCATTGCATCGAAGCCATTCCATTTCCCGAATCGTTGAGCCACCGGTTGGCACCACGCTCTACTTGATGGTCGGGCTGCCGGGCGCGGGCAAGACCACTCGGGCCCGAGAGCTCGCCGTGGCGCACCGCGCGCTGCGCCTGACCCCGGACGAATGGATGATCTCCCTGTTCGGCCATACGCAGCCCGAAGGCAAGCGCGACCTGCTGGAAGGACGACTCGTCGCCGTGGCGCTGCAGGCGCTGCAGCTCGGCACCAACGTCGTGCTCGACTTCGGGCTCTGGGGTCGTGATGAGCGTTCGGCGCTGCGCTGGCTCGCAGCCTCTGTCGGGGCGTCCTGTCAGGTGGTCTACCTGCCCGTGGACAAGGACACCCAGCGCGCCCGGATCGCAGGCCGCCAGGCATCCGCGCCGCACACCACGTTTCCGATGACCGAGGCGGACATCGACAGCTGGCGGACGCAGTTCCAGGTTCCCGACGCCGCAGAACTGGAAGGCGGGACCATTCCCGAGCCGCCCTCGGGCTGGTCGACCTGGCCGGACTGGGCCGCAGACCGCTGGCCTTCGCTCGGTGGGTCGCCGGAGTCTCGACGGGCTCGACCAGCCGACAGCGGCGGCCCTTCGTGACGGCTCGCTCGTTCCTCGCGAACCTCCTCCGGAACCGGTGGGGTGGTCCCGACGGGCTCGACCAGCCGATCCGCAGGGTCAGAGGCCCTCAGGTGAGGTGGCACGAAGGGCACAGCAGGGTTCGGTATCCTCTCCGGGTGCCTCATGCCCGTGTGATCCCTGTCGTCGCTTGCCTGCTTGCGCTCGCCGCGTGCGGAAGCCCGTCCGCGACACCGTCGCCGACGGTCAGCGCCACCCCCTCGACGTCGGCCACGCCCACGGCGTCCGCCACGCCGACCGCGAGTGTGAAGCCGCAGACCTCCCTGACTGGGATCACCGTGAAGGGCGATTTCGGCAAGAAGCCCACGGTCACGGTGAAGGCGCCGTTCGGGATCGACAAGACCCGGTCGAAGGTGCTGGTCCAGGGCTCCGGTTACAAGGCCAGCGGCGACGGCATCGTGACCGTGAACTACTACGGGGTCAACGGCCGCACCGGGAAGATGTTCGAGGAGTCGTTCAGCGGCAAGACACCAGCCACCTTCTCGTTGGCGCAGGTCATCACCGGCTTCAAGGAGGGCCTGACCGGCCAGCGGGCCGGCAGCCGCGTGCTGATCGCCATGCCGGGCAAGGACGCCTACGACGCCAGCCCCGACAACGGGCCCGAGGGCTACCAGGTCGGGGACACCCTGATCTTCGTCGTCGACATCATCTCGGTCTCCGTCACCCAGCCGGACGGCAAGGTCATCGCTCCGCCCGCGGGGCTGCCGAAGGTCAGCGGTTCTGCCGCGGACAAGCCGGCGGTGACGATCCCCTCCGGCAGCGCGCCGAGCAAGATGTCTGTGGCCGTGCTGATCCAGGGCACCGGCCCCAAGGTCGCCAAGACCGACACCATCACCGCCCGCTACGTCGGCTACTCCTGGAAGACCGGCAAGCTCATCGATGACGGCTTCGCCACACCCACCAGCGGGAAGGTCTCCGGCCTGATTCCGGGCTGGCAGGCGGGCCTGGTCGGCCAGCGGGTCGGCTCGCGCGTCCTGCTCGTCCTGCCTCCTGCCGACGGCTTCCCCAACGGCAGCAACAACCCGCCC
The DNA here is from genome assembly GCA_036770475.1 of Propionicimonas sp. Taxonomy (GTDB): domain Bacteria; phylum Actinomycetota; class Actinomycetes; order Propionibacteriales; family Propionibacteriaceae; genus Propionicimonas. The sequence goes on from DAIPJC010000036.1 coordinate 2,068, forward strand.
GTCGAGAAGGGCGACACCGTCGTCTACGTCGTGGACGTGCTGTTCGCCGCGGCGGGGGCTGAGTAGCGGGCTTCGTCACTTCGACGGAGCTCAGTACTAGCAGGCTCGGCCGGGCTTCGTCACAAGCAAGCTCGGCCGGGCTTCGTCAGGCTCAGCCAGCATGTGGCTCGGCCAGCTGTGGGCCCAGCCTGCTTCAGGCCACAACCCAGGGCGAGCGCGGCAGCTTGGCCGGGTCGAACCGGTCGAGCAGCGTCGTCACAGTCACCGATTCGCCGGGCTCGGCGAGGTCCAGGGACGCGGCCAGGCGCGACCGCACGTCGGACGGTGTCACGCCCGCGGCCTCCAGTTCGGCCAGGGTGACCGCGCCGTCCCGCTTCGCCAGGCGTTTGCCGTCCCGGTTCACCGCCAGCGGGACGTGCGCGTACGCCGGGGGAGTGCCACCGAACGCCCGCGCCAGCCACGCCTGCCGTGGCGATGACGACAGCAGGTCGTCCCCCCGGCAGACCTGGTCGACATCCATCGCCAGGTCGTCGACCACCACCGCGAGGTTGTAGGCCGGCACCCCGTCGTTGCGGACGAGGACGAAGTCGTCCACGACACCGGTCACCTCGCCCGCCCACAGGTCGTGCACGGTGCTGGACGCCCCGTCCGCCCGCACCCGCAGCGCCGGGCGCCGGGACGCCTCCAACTCCGCCCGCCGCGCCGCCGACAGCCGCAGGCAGGTGCCGGGATAGGGGCGGTACCCGTCCCCGTGCGGCGCGGACGCGGCTTCGGCGATCTCCCGCCGCGTGCAGTAGCAGGGATAGGTGTCGAGCCCGGCCACGGCGTCGCGGTAGGCGTCCAGCCGTGCGGACTGCCAGACCACCTCGCCGTCGAAGTCCAGCCCGAGCGCGACCAGGTCGGCCACCTGGCGGCGGGCGACGTCCCCCGCAGCGGCCACCCGGACGGTGTCGAGGTCCTCGATCCGCAGCCGGAATCCGCGCCCGGTCGAGCGGGCCAGCAGCCACGCCACCAGCGCCGTGCGGAGGTTGCCCAAGTGCAGGTCGGAGGTGGGGCTGGGCGCGAATCGTCCGGCCACTGAACCTCCTGCCTTCCGTGCGACGGCGGACCTTCGTGACGACTCAGGCTCGTCCCTCGCCTGAGCCTCCTCAGGGACCGTTGTGGCAATGCGCCTTTCAGTCAAGCAGATCGGGTAACGTCACCGGCGTGGCGCCGCGCAAGTCCGAACGGATCATGAACCTGGCGATCTGCCTGCTCATGGCCCGCCGGTTCATCGAAAAGAGCCAGATCAGGCAGGTGGTCGAGGGCTATCACGACCTGTCGGACGTGGCGTTCGAACGCACCTTCGAGCGGGACAAGGACGAACTGCGAGCGATGGGTGTGCCGGTGGAGACCGGCAGCAACAACCCGCTCTTTCCCGACGAGGTCGGCTACCGCATCCGGCGCAAGGACTTCGAGCTCCCGGCCATCGAGTTCACCCCGGCCGAGACGGCCGCCCTCGGTCTCGCCGCAACGGTGTGGGAGTCCGCGACGCAGGCCGAGCAGGCGGTCACCGCGCTGGCGAAGCTGCGCGCGTCCGGCGTCGACCCGGACCCGGGACGGCTGGCCGCGCTGTCCCCGTCCCTGAGCGCCCGGGAGCCGGCGTTCGCCAGTATCTGGGCTGCCACGCTCGACCGGACGCCGGTCCGCTTCGGCTACAAGGGGCAGCCCCGACGGGTGGAGCCGTGGGCGATGACCTACCGGCGCGGTGCCTGGTATCTGCTCGGACGCGACCGCGACAAGGCCGAACCCCGCATGTTCAAGGTCGCTCGCGTGGATGCGCCAGCGGAACGGATCGGCAAGGCAGGCAGCTACGCCGTTCCGGACATCGACCTGGACGCCGCCTGGGGCAGCCTCGAGCCGCGGCAGCCGGACGCAGAAGTAGTGCTCGCCCTCCGGCCCGGACGCGCGCCCGAGTTGCGCCGGCGCGGGCGTCCGGTCACGACCGAACAACCGGTGCCCGTCGGCTACGAGCCGTTCGCGGTGAGCTACGCCCGCGCGGGCGACCTCGTCGGAGAGGTCTGCGCCTACGGCGCGGACGTGGTGGTGCTGGCCCCGCAGCGGATCCGGCGCGCGGTCATCACCGAGTTGCGCGCGGTGGCGGGGAGGGCGTCATGACGTCCGCCGACCAGGTGAACCGCCTGCTCGCCCTCGTGCCCTATCTGCAGTCCCACCCGGACGCCGAGTTGGGTGCGACGGCGGCGGTGTTCGGGGTGTCGGCGCAGCAGCTGCTCGAAGACCTCAACGTGCTCTGGTACTGCGGGCTGCCCGGCGGCATGCCGGGGGACCTGATCGAGATCGACATGGAGACCGTCGCCGAGTCGGGACGGATCCGGCTGACCAACGCCGAGTACCTGTCCCGGCCGATGCGGTTCACGCCCGATGAGGCGATGAGCCTCGTGGTGGCGCTGCGGGCCGTCCGGGAACTCGCCGGTGGGCAACGGGCCGAGGGCATCGACTCCGCGCTCGCCAAGCTCGAACGCGCCACCGGCTCGGGGACGGCGACACCGCACGTGACGGTGGCCGGCGGCTCGGAGGAGGTGCGCGCCCAGCTGGCCGAGGCGGTCGAAGCGGGCGAGCTCGTCGAGCTCGAGTACACCGGCGCAGGCCTGGCGCCGTCCGCACCGCGGGTGGCGCCGGCGAAGCTGATCGTCCGGGACGGCTTCGGCTACCTGCAGGCGTGGAGCCTGGACCGGGCGGCCTGGCGCACCTACCGGCTGGACCGGATCAGCGCCGTCCTGCGGACCGGGGAGCCGGCCGGGGAGATCGGCGAGCCGCCGGAGTTCGGGCCCGGCTGGCTCGAACAGCGCCCGGACGCGGCCGAGGTCACCCTGCGTCTCGTGCCGGAGGCGGCGTGGATCACCGAGTACTACCCGATCCGGGCCGTGCGCCGGGAGGAGAACTCGGTCGAGGTCGACCTGCTGGTCGCCGACGCGGCCTGGCTGCGTTCCCTGTTGCTGCGCCTCGGCAGGGACGTGCTGGCCGTCACGCCACCCGAGGCGGCCGCCGCGGCGGGGGAGGCGGCAGCGGAGGCGCTGGCCGCGTACGCCGCGGAGTAGGGTTTCCCCGTGGTCTGGGTGCTGGTCTTCGGCGGGATTGCCCTCGCGGGGCTGATCATGGTGGTCAGCTACGGCATCTGGCTGTGGCACAAGGCGTCGGACCTGTTCTCCGAGCTGGAAATGGTCGCGAAGCGGGGCGAGGAACTCGCCGAACTACTGGGCGGGATCCAGCCCGAACTCCCGGCTCGTCCGGAGAGCTAAGGTTGCGCAGAGCACTTCGCACGATGGGAGAACGCCATGCCGAGTCTGGGCGGCTGGGAATGGGTCATTCTCGCCCTGATCGCACTGCTGCTGTTCGGCGGCTCCCGGTTGGCCGGAATCGGCAAGAACGCGGGCAAGGCGATCCGGGAGTTCAAGGAGGAGACCGCCACGCTACGCTCGGGCAGTAGTCCTGCCGAGCCGCCGGCCACGCCCCCCGTCCAGCCGAGTCCGCCGGCGAGCCCGGACGCGGACTCTGACAAGTCCTGAGACCGTAGATGGCCGAGGGCAAGCGACGGCGCTTCGCCTGGCTCAGGCCGCCGAAGGGCGGACCGGGCGGGACGATGGCGCTCGGCGACCACCTGCGCGAGTTGCGGTACCGCCTGATCGTCTCCGTGCTGGCGATCATCGTGGCCAGCCTGCTGGCCGCGATCTGGTACGACGCGCTGTACCAGGTGATGCTGCGGCCCTACCTCCTGGCCGTGAAGATGCTCGCCGAGAGCAACCCCAACCTCGACCCGACCACGGTGATCTCGGGCGTCACCACGCCGCTGATCCTGGCCATGAAGGTGTGCGTGGTGGCCGGCCTGGTGCTGGCCAGTCCGGTGTGGCTGTACCAGCTGTGGGCGTTCATCGTCCCGGCCCTGCTGGCCAAGGAGAAGCGGTACGCGCTGGGCTTCCTGTCCGCGGCGATTCCCCTGTTCCTGCTGGGCGTGCTGATCGGCTACTACATCATGCCGCAGGGTATCTCGGTGCTCCTTGCGTTCACCCCGTCCAGCGTCCCTGTGATGAACCTGATCGACGTGCGCGACTTCCTCGAACTCACGCTGAAGCTGATGATCGTGTTCGGGCTGGGCTTCCTGATCCCCGTGGTCGTGGTCGGCCTGAACCTCGTCGGGGTGCTGAAGGCAGCCCAGCTGGCCAAGGTCCGCACGTACGTGGTCTTCGGCATCTTCGTGTTCGGCGCCGCCGCCACACCGTCCACCGACCCGTTCTCGATGCTGGCCCTGGCCATCCCGATGACGGTCCTCTACCTGATCGCCGAGGTCGTCTGCCGGATGCACGACAAGCGCAAGGCGAACTCGCTCGTGGCGGCGGAGGCCTGACTTGGCGCTGCACTACGACGGGCCCACCCTGACGCTGGTGGTGAACCCGACGGCCGGACGCGGCCGTGCCCGCCGCCTGCTGCCGCTGCTCACGGCCGGGCTCGTCTCCGGCCTGCCGGACGCGAACCTGCACGTCCACCAGACCACGTCCTTCAGCGACGCCCGGTTGCGCTGCATCGAGGCGGTCGAGCAGGCCCGTCCCGCGGTCGAGGGACACCGGCGCGACGCCCTGATCGTGATGGGTGGGGACGGGATGATGCACCTCGGCCTGAACGCTGCCGCGGGCACCGGCGTCCCGCTGGGACTGGTGGCGGCCGGACGGGGGAACGACTTCTGCCGTGGAATCGGCGTCCCCAACGACCTGAGCGGCGCGATCCGCACAATCGTGGCCGGCCACACCCTGCGGATGGACCTGCTCGAGGCCACCGGCCGGCTCCTGGACGGCGCGGAGCGGCGCTGGGTGGGCTCGATCGTGAGCACGGGTTTCGACGCCAGGGTGAACTACCGCACGAACCACCTGCGCTGGAACTTCGGCCGGCTCAGCTACACGTGGGCGGCGCTGGCCGAGCTGAGCCGCTTCGAGCCGTTGCCGTACCGGCTGACGATCGACGGCGAGCCGAGGACCCAGACGGCGATGTTCGTCGCGGTCGGCAACGCGGGCGTCTTCGGCGGGGGCATGCACGGCTGCCCGGACGCCGAGGTCACCGACGGCCTGCTCGACCTCACCCTGATCCACCCGGTGAGCCGGGCCACCTTGTTGCGCCTGCTGCCGCGAATGTTCGACGGCGGGTTCGTCCACGACCCGGCGGTGGAGCTCCTGCGCGCCCGCGAGGTCGTCGTCGACGGTGACGGCCTGTACGGCATGGCGGACGGAGAGGAGCTCGGGCCCGTCCCCCTGCACCTGAAGGCCGTGCCCGACATGCTGAGCGTTTTCGTCCCTGAGGCCGTGGCGACGACTTGAGCCGGCGCGACGCCGCGACCCGGTCACGTAAGTTGGTGCACCGTGGACACACTCACGGCCTTCCGCGCGCAGTACCCGTTCGCGCTGGACGACTACCAGGTCGCGGCGTGCGAGCACGTCACGGCCGGACGCGGCGTCCTGGTGGCTGCGCCGACCGGCGCGGGCAAGACGGTGGTGGGGGAGTTCGCTGTCTTCCTCGCTCTCCAGACCGGCCGCAAGTGCTTCTACACCACCCCGATCAAGGCGCTGAGCAACCAGAAGTACCACGACCTCTGTGTCCGTCACGGTGAGGACCGGGTGGGCTTGCTCACGGGCGACACCACGATCAACGGTGACGCGCCGGTGGTGGTGATGACCACCGAAGTGCTGCGCAACATGATCTACGCAGGTTCCCCGACGCTGGCGAACCTCGGGTTCGTGGTGATGGACGAGGTGCACTACCTCGCCGACCGGTTCCGCGGCGCGGTCTGGGAAGAGGTGATCATCTCGCTGGCCGAGTCCGTCCAGCTGGTGGCGCTGTCGGCCACCGTGAGCAATGCCGAGGAGTTCGGCGACTGGCTGTCCGAGGTCCGCGGCGGGGTGGAGGTGGTGGTCACCGAGCGCCGTCCGGTGCCGCTGTACCAGCACGTCATGGTGGGACGCCGGCTCCTGGAGCTGTTCGCCGCTGACGATGTGAACCCCGAACTCCTGCGGATCGCGAAGGAGGAGTCCCGGGGCCAGCGCGACGACAGCCGCCGTCCGCGCGGACGCTCGGGCAATGGCCGGCGCACCACCGCCTACGGGTCCGGACGCTACGGCGGCGCGGCGGCCAGGGAACGGCTGGACGCGAGCCGGCGCCTCGTCCCGCGACGGGACGCGACCGTCGAGCGGCTGGCGGCAGAGGGCCTGCTGCCCGCGATCTACTTCATCTTCTCCCGGCAGGGCTGCGACACGGCGGTCGGGCAGCTCGCCAACTCCGGGTTGCGGCTGACCACCGGCTCGGAGCGTCGCGCGCTGGCCGAGATCGCGGCGCGGCACACCGCAGGGCTCAGCCCGTCCGATCTCGCAGCGCTCGAGTACGACCGCTTCTTGGCGGCGTTCACGGACGGGGTCGCCGCGCATCACGCCGGCCTACTCCCCGCGTTCAAGGAGATGGTCGAGGAGGCCTTCGCCGCCGGTCTGGTCAAGGTGGTGTTCGCCACCGAGACCCTTGCGCTGGGGATCAACATGCCCGCCAGAAGCGTCGTACTCGAGAAGCTCGTGAAGTACAACGGCGAGACCCACGCCGACATCACCGCCGGCGAGTACACCCAGCTCACCGGACGCGCGGGGCGCCGCGGCATCGACGTGGAGGGCCACGCCGTCGTGTGCTGGCAGCCCGGTCTCGATCCGAGGGCTGTCGCCGGGCTGGCGTCCCGGCGCACCTACCCGCTGCGGTCATCGTTCCAGCCCACGTACAACATGGCGGTGAACCTCGTCGCGACGGTCGGACGCGAGCGGGCTCGCGGCCTGCTCGAGCAGTCGTTCGCCCAGTACCAGTCCGACCGCTCGGTGGTGGGGCTCGCCCACTCGATCGCCGCAGCCAAGGCTCGCAGCGCCGAGGACTGGGCGTCCGCGGCCTGCGAGCTCGGTGACGCCGAGGAGTACTTCCGGCTGCGCGCCCGGATCTCGGCGGTCGAGGCCGAGGCGGCCAGGGGGCGCCGCGCGGACCGGAGGGCCGAGGCGATCGAGGCACTGCGCGCGCTGCGTCCGGGCGACGTCATCGACGTCCCGGGCAAGCGGCACCGCAGTTGGGCCGTCGTCGTCGATCCGGGACCGGGTCGCGACGGTCCGTCGCCTGTGGTGCTCACGGCCGATCGCCAGGTCAAGCGCCTGACGCCGCTCGACTTCCCGGTGCCGCCGGTGGTCGCCGCGCGGGTGAAGGTTCCCAAGCACTTCGACGTGCGCTCGGCGGCGTCCCGGCGCAACCTCGCCGCGGCCCTGCTGTCGCGCATCGAGCACGGGCCGCTGGAGTCGACGGGACTCCCGGACCCCGCGGGCGCCGATGCCGAGACGATGGCTGAGGTCGCCACGCTGCGCGCCGAGTTGCGCAGGCACCCCGTCCACGGCTGCCCCGATCGCGAGGTGCACGCGCGGTACGCCGAGTCTGCGCTGCGGCTGGAGCGGGACGCCGAGGCCCGCCAGCACCAGGCCGACCGGCGGACGAATACCATCGCCGTCCGCTTCGACCGGGTGTGCTCGGTGCTGGAGTCGCTGGGCTACCTGAGCCCGGACGGCGGCCACCGGGTGACCGAGCAGGGCCGGATGCTGGCGCGGATCTACTCCGAGCTGGACCTGGTGACAGCGGAGGCCGTCCGGGACGGCGTGTTCGACGGGCTCACCGCGCCGCAACTGGCTGCGGTGGTGTCCAGCCTCGTCTACGAGGCCCGTGGAGACCGGCGCAACCCGTCCCGGATGCCTGATCGGCGTTCGGAGGACGCGCAGATCCGGCTGCGTTCGATCTGGCGTCAGGTGTCACTGGCCGAGCGCGACCACCGCCTGCCCAGCCACGATGAGCCGGAGATCGGCTTCGCCGAGGCCATCCACGCCTGGACGGCGGGCGCAGACCTCGCCGACGTGCTGTACCTGTCCGGGCTCACCGCGGGCGACTTCGTCCGCTGGGCTCGCCAGGTGGTCGACGCCGCCGGCCAGCTCGCCGACGCCGTCGGGCCCGGGCCGCTGCGCACCACCTGTCAGGAGCTGGTCTTCCGTGTCCGTCGCGGCGTGGTGGACGCCGCCCCGCTGGAGGACTGACCGGAGCTCGGGCGCCCGGCGTCGGCGGCGCCCGGAGCTACAATCCATGACGAAGGAGGCGGCCGTGAGCGGTGCGGGACGAGCTTCTGCCGAGTCGGTCCGGGAGCGTAGACGCCGAATCGCAGACATCGTGGCCTCGCGGGGTTCCATCGGCATCGAGGAACTGGCGCAGGTGACCGGCGTCTCCCGGATGACCGCCTATCGCGATGTCGGAGCGCTCGAGCGCGCCGGCCTGATTAGCCGGCCGGAGCCGGGGATTGTGTCGGACGATGTGGCGCGGTCCAGCGACGTCACGACCACCCTGCGCCTGCAGCGTGAAACCGAGGCGAAGCTGGCCATCGCTCGCGCGGCGGCCGAGCGGATCCGGCCGGGGAGTTCGGTGCTCGTGGACGACTCGAGCACGGCGCTGCTCACCATTCGGGAACTCGCGGGCACGTCGCTGACCGTGATCACCAACTCAGTGCTGGTCGCCGCGGAGGTGCGGCAGAACGCCTCCGTCGAACTCATCGTGACCGGCGGACAGTACGACCCGGTCTGTGAGGCCCTGTTCGGCGCCGCTGCTGTATCGATGCTCGCCACGATCCAGGCCGATGTGGCACTGCTCGGCGCCGTCGCGGTCGATGCCGCCGGCTGCTACCACTCGAGCTTGCAGGCTGCCGAGGTGAAGCGCGCCATGGTCAACGCGGCGAGAGCATCGATGTTGCTCGTCGACCACTCCAAGTGGCACGAGAAGGCGCTGCACAGGTTCGCTTCGCTGGCTGACTTCCACGATGTCGTCATCGATGCGGCGACCGGCGAGGCGGAGCGCGTTCTCCTCGCCGAGTCCGGAGCAACGGTCGTCGTTCCGGTGGACCGGACGTGCCCGCACTGCGCGTGCCGGGTGGCCGGTCTCGGGTCGGACGGCGTCCGCTACCTCCGGGACGTGGAACGGGGCAAGATCCCCGAGGAGGCCGTGACCCAGCTCGCGGACGGCACGTGCCCGCACTGCGACGCCGTCGTCCAGGGTTTCGGCTACGGCTGATCAGCCGTCTGGTTCGATCAGCCCGCGGCCGATTGTGGGAATCCGTGCAGTATCACTAATTTGTGCGATTGAAGTTCTCAAGTACGCAACCTTGCCCACTAAATAGTGATACGGTCAATCCGGTTGTGAGACACGCATCGTCGCGTGATCGCTTCTGGAAGGACCACGCGCGTGCGCCTTGAACCGGTACCGGGCCCGAACCCATCACGGACACGACAGATCCATCCCGAGGTCAGGCACAACCTTCGTCAACTCTGAAGGAAGAGACCTGTCATGGAGTTCCTGTTCATGCTCATCGCCTCGCTGGGTGGTGGCTTCATCGGCGCAGCGCTGGGCGCCAACTTCGCATTCGCCCTGGTCGGGTTCGTGCTGCTCGCAGCAGTGGGCGCCGGCGCTGCGGGCGCTCCCGAGATGAGTTCGATGCTCTTCGGCTACGTGGCCTTCGGTCCGTTCGTCGGGCCTCACGTGGCCTTCGCGGGAGGCGTCGCGGCGGCCGGATATGCCGCCAAGAAGGGTTACCTGGAGACCGGTCGTGACGTGGGCACGCCCCTGGCCAAGCTCGGCAAGGTCGATGTGCTCGTGGTCGGCGCATTGTTCGGCGGCCTCGGCTACCTCGTGCAGCAAGGCATCACCCACATCCCGTGGTTCGGCACCCACACCGACTCGGTCGCGCTCACGGTCGTCGTCTCGGCCGTGGTGGCCCGCTACCTGTTCGGCAACCGCTCATTGCTCAATCCGGAGCGGTATGCCGCCACCGGCGGGAAGCTGTCGCCCAATGACGAGAACTGCTGGGTCCGCTACCAGGAGAAGCCGACCCAGTTGCTGGCCCTCGGCGGCCTCGCCGGCCTGCTCGCCGCGGGCGTCTCGGTGATGCTGGCAACGCACCTGCCGTCGATCGCAGGCAGCGCGAACACCTTGGCCTTCGGGGTCTCCGCCATCACGATCGCGTTCCTGAACATGGGCTGGGGAACACCGGTGACCCACCACATGACCAACATCGCCGGCCTCGCCGCCGTCTCGTTCTACCCGGTCCTCGCCGGAGCGTCGACGATCACGGCCGCAGGGTGGAATCCGGTCGCGGCCGTTGCGGCCCTCCTCGTCGGCGCCGGGTTCGGCATTGTCGCGGCCCTGCTCGGTGAGCTCTTCGCCCACCTGTTCCTCGCCAGGGGCAACACGCACATTGATCCGCCGGCATTCGCCATCTGGGTGTGCAACACGCTGGTGGCCGTCGTCCTGCTGGCGGTCCAGGGAGCCTGAGCGGGAGCGGAGGCGGCTCTCGCCAGGTGGCGGCCCGCCTGCGGTCAGGGAGTGGACCGGGAAGTCGGGGCTCGTCAGGCGAGCCGGTCCGGTGTGGCGGGCCGAGGCGCGCTGGTGGAGACCAGCGCTCCACCACACCGGACCGGTCCGTGCAGCTGGCCGGACCGGCCGCGGCTTCAGCCGATGCCGAGCTCCCGCGCCCGGATGGCCAGGGTGACCCGATTGGTCGCCCCGAGCCTCTCCATGAGGGCCGACACCTGGTGCTTGACGGTGGACGGCGAGAGGTAGACCTGCCGGGCGATCTCGTTGTTGGTCCGGCCGGCCAGCACCAGCTCCAGGATCCGGATGTCAGCCTCGCTCAACATGGGCAGCTCTGGCTTCGCCTGACGGCCGACCAGCAGCCCGAACGCGCCGCCGGCGAGGACTGCCACCCCGTAGCGAGCCGTCTGGATCGAGTGGACCATCGCGGGAAGGGCGAGGTCCTTGGGGAGGAAGCCGAGGGCGCCGGCGTCGAGCATGGCCGCCGCCCACTGCGGATCGGCCAGGGAAGTGAGCGCCAGGACCTGGGTCGTCGGCGAGGCCGCTCGCAGCCGGCGCGTCGTCTCCGGCCCGTCCAGCAGCGGCATCACGATGTCGACCAGCGCCACGTCGGGCGGGTCGTCGGCCGCCGCGCGTGCGGCCGCTGCGCCGTCCTCCCAGGTACCGATCACCTCGATCCCCTCCGCATAGCCGAGGATGTCGGAGAGCATCGTCCGCACGAAGAGGTCGTCGTCGACGATCATGACTCTGGTCACGCTTCGGCCAGCATCGGCACGGTGATCCGGGTGATCCACTGCCTGCCCTCCGTTCTGGTCTCCAGCATGCCGCCGACGGCGGCGAGCCGCTCGCTCGCGCCCACCAGCCCCATCGCCTGGGTTCCTGAGCCGGGCGATGGGGCACCGGGCGCTACTTCGTTGATGAACGCGAGGTCAACGGCCCCGTCTGCCACGCTCGCCACCAGTGTGCACGGACGGCCCTTGGCTGCATGCCTGTCGATGTTTGCCGCGGCCTCGAGGGCGACGCGGGCGACGACGTCCCCGATCCGAGCCGGCACTCCCGCGATGTCTCCGTCGATCGTCACGGTGAGTGGGTGGTCGTGCGCGCTGAGATCGTCCATGACCTGCTGCAACGTGATGGCCAGTGAACCGCCGGCGGCGATCGCCGGCTGCTCGTCCGGGTCCCGCAGGGCGCTCAGCAGCCAGCGGAGCTCTCCGGAGGCGAGGGTGAGCCCGTCCGCGAGTTCGGCCAGGGCGCCGGTGTCGCCGGCTGCCGCCGCGCGGCGCGCGTGCAGCGACAGGTGGACGAGTGTCCGGGCCAGGCTGTCGTGGAGGTCCCGGGCAAGGTTCAGGCGTTGTTGTGCCAGCGCTGCCGCGCGGGCCCGGGCCTGCGCCGAGAGGTACGCGGTGAACACGCTGCCGATCAGCCACATCACCGCGAACAGCGAGGCCCAGAGCAGGCTGGCCAGCACGGTCCTGGCGCTCACTCCGTAGTCCCGGACCTGCACACAGGTGAGGACCAGCCAGTAGCCGACGGCCATCAGCGTGCGCTGGCGGTGCTGCCCCCGCATCCCGGCGCCGAGGACCGGGATCAGTGGTGCGTACTCGCCCATCAACCCCCACGTCGTGGGCGCGACCAGGTAGAGGGCGAGCACGACGCCCAGAGCTACTCCCGCCGCACGCGGCCAGCGGACGGTGAGCGCAGCCAGCGCGCACGCCACGAGGTCGAGGGCGATGCCGGCCGGTGCCCCGGCCACGAAGCCCATGGCGATGCTCAGGACGGCGAGGAGCGCGGCCAGCACGATGTCCACCGTGCCGTTGGCGGTCAGCCGGGGGGTGCGTCCGGGGCGCATGAAGCCATCCAACCCCGCGTGGGGGTCGACGGCAAAGTGGCCCGTTCTGCGAGCCGGGTCCGCCCGATCGGGCACCTTCGGGTTCAAAGGTCGCCCGATCGGGCCTATTCAGTGGCACGAACGGCCGTTGTGAAGTCGTGGGATGAGATTGTCGGAGCATGTCGCAAACCAGCAGACCGAGGGGGCACCGGTTCGCGACCACTCGGGTCGCGGCGGTGGCGGCCGCCGTGACTCTCCTCGTCGGCATCGCGTCGTCGGCGAGGATGACCTCGCAGGAGTTCTGTGACTTCTTCCCGTCGTGGCCCGGCTGCCCGCGCTGATCTCGTCGTGCCGTCGCCCACCCCCGAGCAGCGCGGCGTGACCGCCGCGCTGCTCCGGCTCGCCAAGGCTCACTGATGGACTCGACCGGGTTGGTGATCGGCGCAACGACGTTCAGCCTCGTCCTGCTGGCCGTGAAGCTGCGCCGGTGGTGGTTCTGGCTGGCGGTCGTCGTGGTGGTGGTGGTGACGCTGATGCTGGCCAGCTCCGCCGGTTCGGTAGCCTGACGCCATGACGCTGGCCATCCGGGTGATTCCCTGTCTGGACGTCCACGACGGCCGGGTGGTCAAGGGCGTGAACTTCCTGAACCTCCGGGACGCCGGCGACCCGGTCGAACTGGCGACGGCCTACGGAGAGCAGGGTGCGGACGAACTCGTCTTCCTGGACATCTCCGCGTCGGCCGAGGCCAGGGCGACGACCTATGACGTGGTGCGGCAGACCGCGGAGACGGTGTTCATTCCGCTGTGCGTCGGCGGGGGAGTGCGCGGTGTCGAGGATGTGGACCGGTTGCTCCGCACGGGTGCGGACAAGGTGGGCATCAACACCGGCGCGATCACCCGGCCCGCCGCCATCGACGAGATCGTCCAGCGGTTCGGCAACCAGGTGCTCGTGCTCTCCCTGGACGCACGGCGCGAGCCCGGCCGTCCGTCCGGCTTCGGTGTGACCACGCACGGCGGCCGGACGTCCGCGGGGCTGGATGCCATCGCGTGGGTGCGTGAGGCCGTCGGCCGAGGCGCGGGTGAGGTGCTGCTGAACTCGATGGACGCGGACGGCACGACCGACGGCTTCGACGTCGAGTTGATCAGGACGGTGAAGGCGGTGGTGGACGTCCCGGTGATCGCGTCCGGTGGTGCGGGGACCGTCGAGCACTTCGTCGAGGCCGCCCGGGCCGGGGCGGACGCCGTGCTGGCCGCCAGCGTGTTCCACTACGGGACGCTGCGCATCGACCAGGTCAAGGCAGGCCTCGCCGCGGCCGGTTTCCCCGTACGCTGAGCGCCATGGATTGTCTGTTCTGCAGGATCGTCTCGGGCGAGATCCCGGCGAGGCAGGTCTACGCCGACGATCACGCGATCGCGTTCCTCGACATCAATCCGTGGCACGTCGGGCACACCCTGGTGATTCCCCGTCGCCACGTGGACGATCTGCTCGGCGAGCCCGAGGCGCTCACCGAGATCGCTCCTGCGATCAGCGCGACCTCAAGGCTGCTGGTGGACAAGCTGGCCGCCGACGGGCTCAACCTGCTCAGCAGCACCGGCGTCGCGGCGGGCCAGGAGGTGTTCCACCTGCACGTCCACGTCGTGCCGCGGTTCGCTCACCGTCCGGGCGTGCGGGAGTTGTTCGTGCATGAGGCGGGTATCGACCTCGACCGGGTCTACCGGCAGATCACGACCGACTGAGGCCCGGACGGTCAGCCGAAGCTGACGACGCAGGCCTTTCCGGTCGGGCAGGTGATCCGGCCGAGCGCGAAGTCAGCGTAGGTGCCGGTCGAGGTGGTCACGACGCCTGACTTGGGTGCGCCGAGCGTCGCCGCGTCCGCTTTGCTGAGGGCGTTGTACGCCTTCAGGACGGCTCCGGTGAGGTTGGGGTTGGCGGTCGGCGTGGGCGTCGGGGTGGCAGTAGCCGTCGCGGTCGGCGCGGTCGTGGCCGGCATGGTGCCTCCGGTCACCTTGAACAGGCGCTCCTTGAGCCCGAACTTGCTCTTGAACGATGCCCCGGAGACCGTGACCGAGCCCTTCGAGCCGGTGATCTTCAGTTCGTCGACGCGGCCGCCGTAGGTGCCGTAACCGTCGCGGTCAGTGACTTGCACGGACCGCAGGGTGCCGATGCTGGAGTAGGCCTTCTGGATCTTGGCCGCGCTCAACGTCACGGACCAGGACTGGTCGCGCTTCACGCCGTCGTACGGATCCGCCTTGGCCGCCAGGTATGGGTAACCGGGCCCTCCGGGCGCCGTCCAGCCGCCGTTCGATGCCGAGAACATCGTCAGCGCCAAGGTGCCCTTGTACTCGACCACCTTGTTCTTCGTGGCGCTGATCGCCTTGTCGGTGGCGCTGTACTCGCTCGACGTGCCCTTGTAGACCTGGCATGCGGAGGTGTCGCACAGGTCGTAGATGGCGCTGCTGCTCACGGTGGAGCGCAACTTCGCCGCATAGGTCCGGGCCGCGACGGCCTGTGCCTTCAGCGCCTCGGCCGACCAGGACCCGGGCATCTCGGCCGGGACCACCGAGCGCAGGTAGGTCTCCATCGGGACGTAGTCGACAGTCTTCATCCCGCCGCCGGAGAACCGCGCGGCGAGCTTGCCGCGATAGGTGCGGGTGGAGCCGTCCGGCATGGCGAGCTTGACCGTCCCGGTGGAGGCGTTCGCCACGTACCAGACCCTCGTCGGGCTCAGCTTGGTCGTGTACTTCACGTACTTGCCCGAGGTGTTGCGGTAGTACAGCACCCGCTTGCTGCCGGAACGGCTGATCCGCCACTTCGTGTACTTCGATCCATACGGCAGGGTGAGCTTCTTGCCCGCGGAGTCGGTGACGGTCAGGCCCTTGACCGGACGGAAGTGCAGCCCGTTGTCGGTGTCACCGCTGATCCAGACCCGGACGGTATTGCCGTCCGCCAGGCTGTCGAGCTTCGTGCCGGTGTAGTAGAAGCTGAGGATCTCGGAGTAGCTGAGACCTTTGACGGCTGCGCCGTAGGCGCCCCACTGGGACATCCCCTTCCCGTGGCCCCACCCGGCGCCGGCGACCGTGACCGATCCGCTCTTGGGTGCGACGGCTGTGTCGGCGTGGGCCGGTTCGCTGGAACTGCCGAGGCCGACGAGCACGGCCGCGGCGGCCGTCGTGGCGACGGCGGCGCGCACGAGAGTCGCTGGCGCAGCGCTGATGAGCATCGGGGGGTCCCTTCAGTCCTTGGCTGATTGACATGCTCACCCACCGATGTGCCGACATGCCACACCGGAACTGAGAATCCCTCAGAATTGGCCCCGAAGTCGAAGGCACGGGTTGAGGGTCGCCCAGCATGTGAAATGAACTGCCCATGTATTGACATTCATGCCGCGCAGCCTTCACCCTAGGGACGTGCGGAATCTCGTCCTCGTAGTTAGTCAGCGTGTCGGCTGAGCCACAGCTCGTCCACCGACACGCTCCCTCGCCTGCGCCAGCAGCGGGGGTTTTTTTCTGCGTCCGTACACCCAACAACCAACGAAGAGAGGTAGAGATGCCCGGGGAGTCACCGACAATCCTGACCGGGGCCCAGGCCCTGGTGGAGTCACTGGAGCGGGTGGGCGTCGAGGTTGTCTTCGGCATCCCCGGCGGCTCGATCCTGCCCGCCTACGACCCGCTGTACGACTCGAAGATCCGCCACATCCTCGTGCGCCACGAGCAGGGCGCAGGACACGCGGCCGAGGGGTACGCCATGGTCACCGGGCGGGTCGGGGTGTGCATGGCCACGTCGGGTCCCGGCGCGACCAACCTCGTCACCTCGATCGCGAACGCCTATATGGACTCGGTGCCGATGGTCGCGATCACCGGCCAGGTGGCCAGCAGGGCCATCGGGACGGACGCCTTCCAGGAGGCCGACATCCGGGGCATCACGTTCCCGATCACCAAGCACAGCTTCCTGGTGACCGATCCGGCGGACATCCCGCAGGCCGTCGCCGCAGCCTTCCACCTGGCCGCGACCGGGCGTCCCGGACCGGTGCTCGTGGATATCGCCAAGGACGCGCTGGCCTCGAAGACCGAGTTCGTCTGGCCGGACGAGCTGGACCTCCCCGGCTACCACCCGGTGGCCAAGCCGCACAGCAAGCAGCTGCGCGAGGCGGTCCGGCTGATCGCGGAGGCGAAGCGCCCGGTGCTCTACGTGGGCGGTGGCGTCGTGAAGGCGCAGGCGTCCGACGCGCTGGCCGAGCTGGTCCGGATCACGAAGATCCCGGTGGTGACCACGCTGATGGCCCGCGGCGCGGTCCCGGACAGCCACGAGTTGAACTTCGGCATGCCCGGCATGCACGGCACAGTGGCCGCCGTCGGCGCGCTGCAGCGGTCCGACCTGCTGATCGCGCTCGGCACGCGTTTCGACGACCGGGTGACGGGAAAGCTGGACTCGTTCGCGCCGGAGGCGAAGGTGATCCACGCGGACATCGACCCGGCCGAGATCTCCAAGAACCGGGTGGCGGATGTTCCGATCGTGGGTCACCTCTCGGAGGTGATCGCCGAACTGAACACGCTGCTGCGCGGCACCGAACTGCCCGACTACGGCGACTGGGCCCGCTACCTGGCCGGACTGCGGACGAGGTACTCCCTCGCGCCCGAACCGACGCAGGAGGGCCTGCTCAGCCCCGAGTACGTGATCAAGCGGATCGGCGAGATCGCCGGCCCGGACGCGACGTACGTCGCCGGCGTCGGCCAGCACCAGATGTGGGCTGCGCACTTGCTGCCGCACGAACGCCCGGGACACTGGCTGAACTCCGGCGGCGCGGGCACGATGGGCTATTGCGTCCCCGCGGCGATGGGGGCCCAGGTCGGCCGTCCGGGCGAGGTCGTGTGGGGGATCGACGGCGACGGCTGCTTCCAGATGACGAACCAGGAGTTGGTGACCTGTGCGCTGGAGGGGATCCCGGTGAAGATCGCCGTGATCAACAACCGCAGTCTCGGCATGGTGCGCCAGTGGCAGACCTTGTTCTACAACGAGCGCTACTCCAGCACCAACCTGGAGTCGCACCGGGTGCCTGACTTCCCGATGCTGGCCGAGGCGATGGGCGCGCTCGGCCTGCGGGCGGAGACCGTCGAGGATGTGGACCGCGTGATCAACGAGGCCATGGCCGTCAACGACCGTCCGGTGGTCGTGGAGTTCGTGGTGCACAAGGACGCGATGGTCTGGCCCATGGTCGCGTCCGGTACCAGCAACGACGACATCAAGATCGCTCGGGACCTCGCGCCCGACTGGGAGCAGGAGGAACTGTGAACACGCACACCCTCAGCGTGCTGGTGGAGAACAAGCCCGGCGTGCTCGCCCGGATCGCCGGCCTGTTGGCCCGGCGTGGGTACAACATCGAGTCGCTGGCGGTCGGCCCGACCGAGAACGACGAGTTCTCCCGGATCACCGTCCAGGTCGGGGTGGACAGCCAGCTCGTGCTGGAGCAGATCGTGAAGCAGCTGAACAAGCTGGTCGAGGTGCTCAAGATCGTCGAGCTCGAGGACGCCGCCGCCGTGCGCCGCGAGCTCGTCCTGATCAAGGTGAGGGCCGACCCGGCCACCCGCAGCCAGATCATCGAGATCGTCCAGCTGTTCCGCGGCAAGACCGTGGACGTCCACAACGACTCCATGACCATCGAGGCGACCGGTTCGCCTGACAAACTGGAAGCCCTGTTGGAGATGCTCAAGCCCTACGGCGTGCGCGAACTCGTCCAGTCCGGGCTGGTGGCGCTGGCCAGGGGCAGCCGATCGCTGTCCGATCGTGCCAAGATCGAGAAGACCCGTCCGGCCGCACGGCTGGCCAACTAAGTAAGGATGCACAACCAGATGGCACAGATGTTCTACGACGACGACGCCGACCTTTCGATCATCCAGGGTCGCAACGTCGCGGTGATCGGTTACGGCAGCCAGGGCCACGCGCACGCGCTGAGCCTGCGCGACTCGGGCGTCGATGTGCGGGTCGGCCTGCGGGAGGGCTCGAAGAGCTGGGCGAAGGCCGAGGCCGAGGGCCTGCGGGTCGTCACGCCGGCCCAGGCCTGCGAGGAGGCCGACCTGATCATGGTGCTCGCGCCCGATCAGGTGCAGCGCCACCTCTACAAGGAGGCGATCGAGCCCAACCTGGTGCCCGGGGACGCCCTGTTCTTCGCGCACGGCTTCAACATCCGCTTCGGCTACATCCAGCCGCCGGCCGGTGTGGACGTCTGCATGGTCGCCCCGAAGGGCCCGGGCCACCTCGTGCGCCGCGAGTACTCCGAGGGACGCGGCGTCCCGGTGATCGTCGCGGTCGAGAAGGACGAGACCGGAAACGCCTGGCCGCTGGCGCTCAGCTATGCGAAGGCGATCGGTGGGCTGCGGGCCGGCGGCATCAAGACCACGTTCACCGAGGAGACCGAGACCGACCTGTTCGGTGAGCAGTCGGTGCTGTGCGGCGGCATGTCCGCGCTGGTGCAGAGCGGGTTCGAGGTGCTCACCGAGGCCGGCTACCAGCCTGAGGTCGCCTACTTCGAGTGCCTGCACGAACTGAAGCTGATCGTCGACCTGATGTACGAGGGCGGCATCGCCAAGCAGCGGTGGTCGGTCTCTGACACCGCGGAGTACGGCGACTACGTCTCCGGCCCGCGGATCATCGACGCCTCCGTCAAGGAGCGCATGCGCGAGGTGCTCGCCGACATCCAGTCGGGGGCTTTCGCCAAGCGCTTCATCGACGACCAGGACGCGGGCGCGCCGGAGTTCAAGGCGCTGCGCGCGAAGGCCGAACAGCACCCGATCGAGGAGACCGGACGCAAGCTGCGCGGCCTGATGGCCTGGGTGAAGAGCCACGACGACGACTACGTCGAGGGCACCGCGGCCCGCTGAGCCGACGCAGACGCTCCCGAAACAGCCAGAAGCTCCCGAAATTTCGGGAGCTTCTGCGCTTTTCGGGAGCGTTTGTGATGACGGAGGCCCGCGGGTGCGGTTTCGAGACCCCGCGGGCCTACCCTCCGGGCTGGGAGAGGCGTTGCGGGGTCTGGCAAGCTGGGCGCCATGACGATCGCCGCCCCCACCGCAGCCGGTCTGACCTCCGCGGAGGTCGAGGACCGCGTCCGCCGTGGACTGGCCAACGAGTTGCCGCCGCGCTCGGGCCGCACCACCTGGGATATCGTCCGCGCGAACGTCTTCACCAGGATCAACTTCCTGCTGATGGTGCTGTTCGTGATGGTGCTGACCACCGGCTCGATCGTGAACGCCCTGTTCGGCTTCCTGATCATCATCAACTCCGGCATCGGCATCGTCCAGGAGCTCCGTGCCAAGCGGACGCTGGACAGCCTCGCCGTGGTGGGGGAGGGCAAGCCGACGGTCCGCCGGGACGGCGTGGCCCGCGAGGTCGCGCGTGAGGAGGTCGTCCAGGACGACCTGATCGAGATCGGACCCGGCGACCAGGTGATCGTGGACGGCGAGGTGGTCGAGGCGTCCTACCTCGAGGTGGACGAGTCGCTGCTCACCGGCGAGTCCGATCCGCTGCTCAAGCAGCCCGGCGACGAGCTGATGTCCGGCAGCTTCGTGGTGGCCGGCGTCGGCGCGTACCGGGCTACCCGGGTCGGCCACGACTCGTACGCCGCCAGGCTGACCATCGAGGCGAGCAAGTTCTCCCTGGTGAAGTCAGAGCTGCAGACGGGCATCAACAAGATCCTGCGGCTGATCACCTGGCTGCTCATCCCGGTGGGACTGGCGACGGTCTGGGTGCAGTGGAACCAGGCCGGCACCTGGCAGGACAAGGTGCTCTCGATGGCCGGCGCACTGGTGCCGATGGTGCCCGAAGGTCTGGTGCTGCTCACCTCGCTCGCGTTCGCCGTCGGGGTGGTGCGGCTGGGCCAGCGGAACGTCCTCGTGCAGGAGTTGCCGGCGATCGAGGGTCTGGCCCGGGTCGACGTGGTCTGTGCGGACAAGACCGGGACGCTCACCGAGAACGGCCTGCAGTTCGGCGAGCTGGAGGTGCTGGACGGGGACGAGTCCCACGCGCGCGAGGTGCTGGCCCAGTTGGCGCACGCGGACCCGCGTCCCAATGCGTCGGTGCAGGCGCTCGCCCACGCGCTGGCGCTGGACGGTTCCGGCTGGGAAGTGACGGCGATGGCGCCGTTCACGTCCGCGAAGAAGTGGTCGGGCATGTCCTTCGCCGGCCACGGCAACTGGGTGCTGGGCGCGCCCGATGTGCTGGCGGCCCCGAGCAGCGAGGCGGCTACCAGGGCCGAGCACATCGGCTCGACCGGACGCCGCGTCCTTCTGCTGGGGGAGAGCGGCGCGGCCGTCGACGCTCCCGACGCGCCAGGGATGGTCAGGCCCCGCGCCCTGGTCGTGCTGGAGCAGAAGGTACGCCCCGAGGCTCGGGACACGCTGGCGTACTTCGCCGAGCAGGACGTGACCGTGAAGGTCATCTCCGGCGACAACGCGACCTCGGTGGGTGCGGTCACCGACTCCCTGGGCGTGAACGCCGGCGAGGTTGTGGACGCTCGCACCCTGCCCGAGGACGCCGGCCAGTTCGCCGACCGCGTGCAGGCCGCGGGCGTGTTCGGCCGGGTGACCCCGCAGCAGAAGCGCCAGATGGTCGCTGCGCTGCAGTCGAAGGGTCACAGCGTGGCGATGACCGGCGACGGCGTGAACGACGTGCTGGCGATCAAGGACTCCGACCTCGGCGTGGCCATGGGTTCGGGAGCTGCGGCCACCCGGTCGGTCGCCCAGCTGGTGCTGCTGGACGACAGCTTCGCGACCCTGCCGCACGTGGTTGCCGAGGGACGCCGGGTGATCGGCAACATCGAGCGGGTCGCGAACTTCTTCCTGACCAAGACGATGTACTCGATCATTCTGGCGCTGCTGGTGGCGCTGTGGCGGCTGCCGTTCCCGTTCGTGCCGATCCACATCTCGTTCGTGGGTTGGTTCACGATCGGCATCCCGGCCTCGATCCTCGCGCTCGCACCGAACGCCGAGCGGGCGCGTCCCGGCTTCCTGCGCCGCGTGATGAGCTTCTCGATCCCGTCGGGGGTCGTGGTGGCGGTGACGACGTTCGTGACCTACCTGCTGGTGCTGCCCCCGTCCGCCTCGGACGCGGCGGCGGGCGAACAGGCGAGCACGGCGACCCTGTTGACGCTGATGATCGGCGGCGCGTGGGTGATGATCGCCACCGCGCGTCCGTACCAGTGGTGGAAGCTGCTGATGATCGGGCTGTGCGCGCTGGCTGCCTATCTGGTGATCTTCTGGCTGCCGTCCTGGATCGCCGCGTGGACGCAGGCCTGGCCATTCCTGGCCCGGCTCGACCCGCAGCTGGACCCGTCCAATACCGCGATGATGGGCACTGGCGCCTGGCTGGGTCTGGTCGCGGTGGTGTTGGTCGAGGCCGCCTGGTGGATCTCCGGACGCGTCACTGGCGAGCGCCGCCACCTCTTCGGCAGCCTCGCCGACTGATCAGTCGAGGATCGACCGCGAGGTCGGAGCGGAGCAGCTCGGCGTCCTCGTCGTCGGCGATCGGGACAGTGGTTGGGCTGGAGCCCGCCACTGACCAGCACGATGGCCTGGTCGGCTACCTCGCAGACCTGGGCGGTGGGTTGCCGCAGCCAGATGCTGTCCGGCGGGGTCGCAACGGACCTTCTGGAAGCGCGTCGTCACCGTGGGCATCGAGCACATTGGTCGGTTAGTCCAGCAGGCAGGCGTCCCGTCTTGTCCTGAGTGACTACCGTGCGACGGCCAGCCTGCGCCACTGCCAGCCGGAGATCATCGTGCCTAGCTCTGCGTTGACGAGCTTGCCGACGTCATCGAAGCTGTCGCGGCGTGGATGGCTCGGCGGGTGATGACTCCGCAAACCAGGCTCATCGTCGTCACCCGAAGCGTCCGGGCTAGACCCGAACCCCGAACGAACTCACGAGCGGCACCTCTCCTCCAGAAGGTCTGATCGACCGTCAGACTCGACATCGATTTTGCCAAGCGAGCTCCTACCATGGCCGCCCGCCTATACAGACGAGCGTTCCGAGATCGGCAAGGTGGCATGTCGGAGTGTGCCACTAGTCACGACCGGGAAAAGACCCACCATCCCGACGGCGGCTGACACAACGAGCGCAAGTTCAGCCGAAAAGCGCTGACTGATCACTCCAAGAATGGGCGCAGTGATGAAAGTTGGGAGCATTTGGGCGAGGGTTAGGAGTCCGGCAAATCGCGACTGCATGTCCGCGGGCGTCTTCAACACGAATAGCGGAGACATGTGCAGAGTGAACAAGCAGATACCTACGCCTGAAAAGAACGACGCTACCATGTCGATAGCCAAGTTGGAACCCATAGCCATTGCCAGCAGGCTGAAAGTGGTCGTCGCAATTCCCGCCCCCATCGGAACTCGAGGTCGGAAATACGGTCCGACAATCGCCAAGACGCCACTCACCAACAACATTCCGCCGCTTGAAGCAACGACAAGTAGGCTGCCTTGTGATGGCGACCAGCCTTGTGCGTGAGCCAAGAGCGGCAGGCACAGCGAGGTGACCGGTAGGAATGCGCCCGCGACGCAGCAAAGAGCTAGCAGCATCGCCACCATTTCGGATTGACCACGCAGTTGGACCACCGTGGCGACGAGGTCGTTCCATCCACTCCGTCTTCTCAGCGCTACAGGTGGCGGATACGACGGGCGGATACGAAGCAGCACAGCGATTACAATCACGAATGAGGCGGCATTGAACATAGCGGAGGCCGAGATCCCGGCGAGTGCGATAAGCACGCCACCCGCGGCTGGCCCAAGAAGCCGCATGGTTAGTAGAAGAGAGCTGTTGATGGACATCAGCCGAGGGACTCTTTCGGGCGGTGCGAGTTGGCGGATGAATACTGTCTGCGACGGCGCCCGGAGACCGGCTATAGCTGCACTCAGGATGGCGCGAATTATCAGCAGCACGGCCAGGTTCGCTCCGCCGATCTGGAATCCAGCGAATCCGACAAGCACGGCAACCGAACCGGTCAGTGAATACAGCATGAGCTTCTTCTGGCCGATTCTGTCGGCAATGATGCCGCCGAAGATCACGAAGCCCGACAGTATTCCTGTGTACACGGCGCTCAGTGTGCCGGCGTAGGTGCCGCCCAGGCCTGATGCCACCCAATTAAGTGAGAAAGACCACGTGGAATCACCCAGGGATGATAGAGCCGACACGCCCAGCCACACGCCGACCGGCATATTCGACAGCCACAGTCTTCGGTTCATTCATGCTCATTTCGGTCCGTCTGGAGACGTTGGGCCGGAGCTGCCACGCGGGTGGCTCCGGCCCAGGGGCGATGTACTGCTCAGTCCATAACAAGAACTCGTAGGCGAACCCTCGGCGAATCGGGTCTTGGCCTTAGGGCTGCCCCATGCCGATCCGAAGATGGACAGTCGTGGCCACTGGCACGGACCCCAAGTGCTCGATTCGCGCGAAGCATTGGCAGGTTCTCTTCATCTGTTGACGTCACAACCTCGGTGACTGACGGGCATGTATTCCTAAGGGCGGCGTAGTTCGCTTGCTTGAGAGCGCGCGATTCCACGACGCCTGTGCTCAGGTGCGGCGTGCGTGTCTCTGACATACGCAGTTGAATTTCCGTCCGAACTTCTGTACGGGAAGCCGATAATTGTCGAAGATTCGTCTCGAGCGGCGGACAAGAACATATGCGGCTCCATGGCGAACAGTGCGTGAGCGTCTGTCCGTCCACGCAGAACAACGCGTCGAGGATCGCCCGGCGGGTCGGGTCCGCCAGCGCTTTGAACACATCGCCGCGGTCGTCCATGCCCGGCCGACAGGTGACCAAAAGGTCACGTGTCAAGGAGTTGACGTCAGGCGTAGTGCTGCGTCCACTCGTAGCCGTCCCAGTACCGACGGCCGGAGCCGCCGGGATTCGGGTACCAGCCCGCCGGCGCGGACCTGGGCGGGAGCGCCGCCACGGGCGCGTAGCCCACCATCGGCACACCGAGGACGGGCCTGTGCGCGGTGCAGGCCAGCACCAGCGCGACGATCCAGCCGACCACCGTCCAGCCGAGCAGGAGGCTCACCGTGAACACCGCCCACTGGTTGGCCTTGCCGCGCGTGGCGGCGATCGCCCACGGGAGCATGTACAGGCCGGTCAGGACGGTGATCACCCAGGCGACCACCACGACCGGCGTGCTCATCGGACGCTGGTCGGTGAGGGGCGCGGCCACATAGGCGACCGGCGCCGGCAGGTTGTCCTGCGGTGGCTGGTACTGCTCGTAGTGGTATGGCCCGCTCATCTGTCTCCGTCCGCTTCCAGCAGACTAGTACGCCGCACTGACGCAGGCGGGCTTCGTCAAGCTCAGCCACCGTCCCCGGTCAACCGCCGCACTCTGGTCAACCACCGTCCCCGGTCAGCCGCCGTTTCCGGTCAGCCGCGCACCCGGGCTGCGATGTCGTCACCGACGACCGAGGTCGGCCGCTTCGACGATCCCCGCTCGGCGATGTCGGCGTCGACTGCGGCCTCGATCCGCTTCGCATCCTCGGACCGGCCGAGGTGGTCGAGCAGCAGCGCCATCGACAGGATCGTCGCGGTCGGGTCGGCGATGCCCTGGCCGGCGATGTCCGGAGCCGAGCCGTGCACGGGCTCGAACATGGACGGGAACTCGCCGGTCGGGTTGATGTTCGCCGAAGCGGCCAGGCCGATGCCGCCGGTGACGGCCGCGGCCAGGTCAGTGAGGATGTCGCCGAACAGGTTGTCGGTCACGATGACGTCGAAGCGTTGCGGGTCCTGGACGAGGGAGATCGTGGCCGCGTCCACGTGCAGGTAGTCGGTGGTGACGTCCGGGTGCTCGGCCGCGACGGAGGTGAACAGCCGGTTCCACAGGCCGCCGGCGTTCACCAGCACGTTGTGCTTGTGCACCATCGTCACGTGCTTGCGCCGCTTCTCCGCCCGCGCGAACGCGTCCCGGATCACCCGCTCGACGCCGTGCGCGGTGTTGATGCTGACCTCCGTGGCCACCTCGTGCGGCGTCCCGGCCCGGAACGCGCCGCCGTTGCCGCAGTACAGGCCTTCGGTGCCCTCGCGGACCACGACGAAGTCGATCGGGCCGCGGCTGGTCACCGACTCGGCCAGCGGGGTCGGGATGCCCGGGTACAGCGTGGACGGGCGCAGGTTCACGTAGTGGTCGAACGCGAACCGCAGCTTCAGCAGCAGCCCGCGCTCCAGCAGGCCGGACGGGATCGCCTTCGACCCCGGCGCGGCGCCCACCGCGCCGAGGATGATCGCCTGCGACGCGGCGAGCTGGTCGAGTTCGGTGTCCGGCAGCACCTCACCGGTGCGCTGCCAGCGTTCGGCGCCGAGATCGTGGTGGACGAAGGTGAAGGCGTCGTCACCCACGACCGTGGTGAGGACTTTCAGTCCTTCGGCCACCACCTCTGGGCCGATGCCGTCGCCGGCGATGACGGAGATGACGGGCTTGTCGACGGCTGCTGCGCTCACCAGCGCGAGAGTACTTGGCGACCACTTGCTGGACGGCTGCGTCTCACCGGAGCGATAGCATGCGCTCATGCCGCTGACCTTCGCTCTGCACCGCAACCCCGACCCGGCTACCGACGACGCCGTCGCCCGGGTTCTGGCGGATCCCGGCTTCGGTGACCACTTCACCGACCACATGGCGGTCGCCACGTGGACGAAGGACGGCGGCTGGGGCGCGGACGAGGTCAAGCCGTACGGTCCCTTCCAGCTCGACCCGGCCAGCGCGGTGCTGCACTACGCGCAGGAGGTCTTCGAAGGACTGAAGGCATACCGGCACGCGGACGGCTCGATCCACCTGTTCCGGCCGGAGGCGAACGCCCGCCGGTTCCAGAGTTCGGCTGCCCGGCTGATGCTGCCCGAGCTGCCGGTGGAGGACTTCGTCACCTCGGTCGCGGAGCTGGTGAAGGCGGACGCACGCTGGGTGCCCGGCTCTGAAGGGGAGCGCAGCCTCTACCTGCGTCCGTTCATGTTCGCGTCCGAGGTGTTCCTGGGCGTCCGGGCTGCGCTGACCGTCACCTACAGCGTGATCGCGTCGCCGGCCGGGCCGTACTTCACCGGTGGGGTGAAGCCGGTGGACATCTGGGTCACCGACAGCTGGGCCCGAGCCGGAGTGGGCGGCACCGGCGCGGCGAAGTGCGGCGGTAACTACGCGGCGTCCCTGATCGCCCAGTACGAAGGGTACGACCACGGCTGCTCGCAGGTGCTGTTCATCGAGGCGGCCGACAAGGACCGGGTCGAGGAACTGGGCGGCATGAACGTCTTCCTCGTCACCGCGGACGGACGGCTGGTCACCCCCGCGCTCACCGGGACGATCCTGGAGGGCATCACCCGCGATTCGATCCTGACCGTGGCGGCCGATCTCGGCCTCACCCCCGAGGAGCGCCGGGTCACGCCGGACGAGTTGTTCGGCGGCATCGCCGACGGCACGACGGTCGAGGCCTTCTCCTGCGGCACCGCTGCGGTGGTCACGCCGATCAGCGCCTTCAAATCGGTGCAGGGGGAGTGGCGGCTGCCGGAGAACGGTTCGCCGCAGACCCTCGCCATCCGCAACGCGATCCTCGACATCCAGTACGGCCGCGCCGAGGACACCCACGGCTGGCTCCGCCGAGTCATCTGACCCTTTCGGTCAGTACACCTAGATGGTCAGCTGAAGGGTCAGCATGTGGTGGTCCGAGCCGGCTTTCGCGTTGTCGTAGGTGCCGCGGAGCACCCGGTAGATGCGCATCGTGATGCCGTTGTGCACGAGGCCGTAGTCGATGATCGGCTCGCCACTGCCGTACTTGTTGCTGCTCGGAACCTCCGACCCGCCGTCGGTGCGATACCCGTTGGCGCTGGACGGATAGTAGCTGCCCGCCCACTTGCGGATCGAGCAGTAGCCCGAACCTGCCGCGGTCTCGAAGCCGTCAGAGAGCTTCCAGTTCATGTCGCCGAGAATGAGGACCGGATTCTTCCAGGAGCCGACCGTGCTCTCGATCTGCTTCAGCTGGCTGGCTCGCTTGCTGGCGGCATTTGAGACCGTGTTCGGCACCAGGTGAGTTTCGATCACGTTCACCTGCGCGCCGCCATCGGTGTTCTTCAGCCGCGCGTGGACGAAGCCGTGATAGGCGGTGCTGCCATCGGTGAATGTGTACTTGTCGGTGTCCTGGACGCTCCAGCTGTTGGTGTTGTAGATGATGGCTTGGAGCCGGTTGTGAACGGCGACCTTGTAGGTCGATCCCAGTTGCTGCGCGATCCAGGTCGCTTCGCCGCTGGTGACCTCGGTGAGGCCGTAGATCGAGGCATAGTCGGAGTCAGCGTTGTTCAGCACGTGCTTCAGTCGTTTGACGATCACGGAGCGACGCGTGCTCCAGTTACTACCGAATGTGGATCCGAGTACGTTGAAGTGGACCGCCCGGAAGTCGGTGCTGCCTGAAGCCGTTCCACCGCAGGAACCCGGCGTCGCATCTGCCGGCAGCATGATGGCGGGCCTCGCTGTGGGCGTCGCGTGAGCAGGGACAGTGACCGTGCTGGTCACGGTGAGTACCGCGAGCGCGCAGGGCGCGAACAGCGCGCCGAATCGTCTCTTCGTCATTCCAGTCTCCTAGCTGGGGTTGGCTGTTACTGAGTTTCCTGGATCGACACGATGGCAACGACTGGTGGAACAGACCCGAATCAGCTGGATCCTGTCGTGGCGGCGAGGCGGGGTCTCAGAAGCCTGGAATGCTCGGAATCGTCTCGTTCGAAACCCGGGCTTTTCAGCGACGCTAGCAGACGTGGGCTGAGCGCACCGGAGGTTCGACGAATCTCACGAGAGCGCGGACAACGCGGCCTCGTAATCGGGTTCGTGGCTCAGCTCGGGCACCTGTTCGGTGTACAGGATCGTGCCGTCGGTGTCGGCTACCACCACCGCGCGGGAAAGCAGGCCGCGCATTCCCCCGTCCACCATCGTGACGCCGTAGTCGGTGCCGAAGCCCGAGCGGAACGACGAGCCGGTGACGACGTTCTCGATGCCCTCCGCCCCACAGAACCTTGCCTGGGCGTAGGGCAGATCGGCGGAGACGCACAGCACCACGGTGTTCTCCAGCCCGGCAGCCAGCTCGTTGAACCGGCGGACGCTCATCGCGCACGTCCCGGTGTCGATGCTGGGAAAGATGTTCAGCACGACCCGCCGTCCGCCGATGACGCTGGCGTCGAAATCGGTCATGTCGCTGCCGGTCAGGGTGAAGGCGGGCAGCTTCGCACCCACCGCCGGGAGTTCACCGACGGAGTGGACTTCTGCGCCGCGGCGCGTGATGGTGGCCATGCTGAGATCGTAGTCTCAGACCGTGAAACCGGGCCGTAACGTGGCACCGGCCACCCATACTCGCCCGGTGACCCAGATCCCAGCTGCTCCGGACGCGTTTCACGTCTACGACACCACCCTGCGCGACGGCGCGCAGCAGGAGGGCCTCCAGCTCAGCGTCAGCGACAAGCTGAAGATCGCCCGCTACCTCGACGAACTCGGGGTGGGCTTCATCGAGGGCGGCTGGCCGGGCGCGAACCCCAACGACACGGCGTTCTTCGCCCGCGCGGCCGCCGGTGAACTGCGGCTGCAGAACGCCAAGCTGGTGGCGTTCGGAGCGACCAGGAAGGTCGGTGCCCGGGCGGCGGACGACCCGCAGGTGCAGGCCCTGCTGGACGCATCCACCGAGATCGTCTGCCTCGTCGCCAAGAGCCACGACGAGCACGTCTACCGCGCGCTGCACACCACCCTGGCGGAGAACCTCGCGATGATCGCCGACACCGTGAGCCACCTCGTCGCCCAGGGTCGGCGAGTGTTCGTGGACTGTGAGCACTTCTTCGACGGCTACCGCGCCAACCCCGAGTACGCGCTTGAAGTTGTCCGCACGGCGGCGGAGGCCGGCGCGGAGGTGGTCATCCTGTGCGACACCAACGGCGGCATGCTGCCGTCGTGGATGGGCGACATCGTCTCCGCGGCCGGCCAGATCGGGGTCGATCTGGGCATCCACTGCCACAACGACACCGGTTGCGCGGTAGCCAACACGCTGGCCGCGGTGGAGGCCGGCGTGATGCACGTCCAGGGGACGATGAACGGCCATGGCGAGCGGACGGGCAACGCGAACCTGATCACGGTGGTGGCCAACCTGCAGCTCAAGTACGGCTGGCCGCTGCTGCCGCCGTCCGCGCTGGCCGATGCCACCCGGATCAGCCACGCGATCGCCGCCGTCACCAACGTGCCGATGAACAACCGGCAGCCGTACGTGGGGGCGTCGGCGTTCGCCCACAAGGCGGGCCTGCACGCATCCGCGATCAAGGTGGACGCGAACCTCTACCAGCACATCGACCCGACCCTCGTCGGCAACGACATGCGCATGCTCGTCTCCGACATGGCGGGGAGGGCGAACATCCAGCTCAAGGGCTCCGAACTGGGGTATGACCTGTCGAATCGCGAGCTCGCCGCCCGGATCACCGACAAGGTGAAGGAGCGGGAGATGGACGGCTACTCCTACGAGTCGGCCGACGCGTCCTTCGAACTGCTGCTGCGCGAGGAGCTGGGCCTCGGCGAGGACTTCTTCGACGTGCTCAGCTGGCGCGTGCTCACCGGCCACGAGGTCAAGCCAGAGGGCGACTCGGAAGCGGTGGTGAAGGTGCGGGCCAAGGGCGTCACCTACAGCCTGGCCGGGGACGGCCACGGTCCGCTGAACGCGCTGGATGTCGCCCTGCGCTCCGCGCTCATCCAGGCCTACCCCCAGGTGGACTACTTCGAGCTCACCGACTACAAGGTGCGCATCCTCGACCAGGGCCACGGCACGGACGCGATCGTGCGTACCCTGATCGACATGACCGACGGAGAACTCACCTGGACGACCGTCGGCGTGGGCACCAACGTGATCGAGGCCTCGTGGGAGGCCCTGTACGACGGTTACCGATGGGGTCTCACCCACTCGACCGTGGCTCGGCCGGACGAGGCCCTGGAGTCGGTGGACGCCTGACCGCACGTGCTCCCTGAGCCTGACCGCACGTGCTCCCTGAGCCTGACGAAGGGCGCTCGGGGGGGCTTCGTCAAGCTCAGCCACCGTCTACCGCTCGGCTTCGTCAAGCTCAGCCACCATCTACCGCTCGGCCACCGTCTACCGCTCAGTCGACGCTGATTCGCTCCAGGACGAGCGGACGCCGCGCGACGGGTGCGTCCCCGATGGTCACCGCGCCCTCCAGCGCCTGCAATGCGTGCTCGATGCGCTCGGGCGTGTCCGTGTGCAGCGTGAACAGCGGCTGGCCCGCGCGCACCTGGTCGCCCACGGACGCGTGCCACGTGACGCCGGCGGCGGCCTGCACGGGATCACCCTGCTTGGCTCGTCCGGCGCCGAGTCGCCAGGCGGCCAGACCGACGGCCATGGCGTCCATCGCGATGAGGTGGCCGCTGGCCTCGGCGAGGACATCCTCCGTGTGCCGGGCGACCGCCAGGGGAGCGTCGGGGTCGCCGTCCTGGGCGCGGATCATGGCCTTCCAGGTGTCCATCGCCCGGCCGGAGGCCAGGGCGTCCGCCGGGTCGGTGTCGATGCCCGCGCAGGCCAGCATCTCACGGGCCAGGGCGAGCGTGAGCTCGACGACGTCCGCTGGTCCGCCGCCGGCGAGCACCTCGACGGACTCGGCGACCTCGAGCCCGTTGCCCGCGCTGCGGCCCAGCGGGGCCTCCATGTCGGTGATCAGGGCCACGGTGTTGACCCCGGCGTCCGTGCCGATGCCCACCATGGTCCGGGCCAGCGCCTTGGCGTCGGCGTAGGTCTTCATGAACGCGCCTGCCCCGGTCTTCACGTCCAGCACCAGCGAGGCGGTGCCCTCCGCGATCTTCTTGCTCATGATCGAGGCGGAGATCATCGGGATCGACTCGACGGTTCCGGTGACGTCCCGTAGCGCGTAGAGCTTCTTGTCCGCCGGGGCGAGACCCGACCCGGCAGCGCAGATCACCGCACCGACCGACTCCAGTTGGGCGAGCATCTCGGCGTTCGACAGCGACGCGCGCCAGCCAGGGATCGCCTCGAGCTTGTCCAGCGTGCCACCGGTGTGCCCGAGGCCCCGCCCGCTGAGCTGGGGGACGGCCGCGCCGCAGGCGGCCACGAGCGGGGCGAGCGGGAGGGTGATCTTGTCTCCGACGCCGCCGGTGGAGTGCTTGTCGACGGTCGGACGGGAGAGGCTGGAGAAGTCCATCCGCTCCCCGGTGGCGATCATGGCGTTCGTCCAGCGGCTCAGCTCG
This sequence comes from Propionicimonas sp., assembly GCA_036770475.1. Classification (GTDB taxonomy): domain Bacteria; phylum Actinomycetota; class Actinomycetes; order Propionibacteriales; family Propionibacteriaceae; genus Propionicimonas. The sequence continues at coordinate 33,578 of DAIPJC010000036.1, forward strand.
GTGGCGTCCAGACCGCGGAAGAAGATCGCCATCGCCATCGCCGACATCTGCTCGTCGCCGACCACCCCGTCGGTGTAGTTGCGGATGAGCCATTCGATGGCCTCGTCGCTGAGCCGCCCCCCGTCGCGCTTGGTGCGAATCAGTTCAACGGCGTCGAAGGTGCTCATGACGGCACCCTAGTGGTCGCCCGGCCGTCGACCGCGCTCGCCTGCGCGATGACGCTCCCTGCGGAGATCGACGCGGACGTGGAGTCCGTGCTGATCGGGCTGCGACGACGGGCCGCCGTCATAGGCTGCCTGCATGGGACATCGTGTCTGGTTGCCGTTCGCCGACCTCGCCGCTGCGGAGGCGGTGCTCGGCCCGCTGCCCGAGGGGTTGGTCGCCGACTTCTTTCTCGCGGACGGGAGCTGGCCCGCCTCGATCGCGGAGGTGGAGTTCCTGGTGGCGCCCTACATCCGCCCCGCGGAGGTGGTGATGGCCCGGGTCGCGGAGATGCGGAGCCTGCGCGTGATCCAGCTGCTCAGCGCCGGTTACGACAACTTCCTGCCCTACCTGCCCCCCGACGTCCGGTTGTGCAATGCGAGCGGTGTCCACGACGCGAGCACGGCCGAGCTGGCTGTGGCGCTGGCGCTGGCGAGCAACCGGCGCCTGGACCACCACGCGCGCAACATGACCACCGGGACGTGGGACAACGACTTCGCGACGTCCCTGGCTGACCGGCACGTCCTCATCGTCGGCTACGGACGCATCGGGGAGGCCATCGAGCGGCGGCTCGCGGGGTTCGAAGTGGGTTCGGTGGCCCGTGTCGCCCGGCGTGCCCGGACCGGCGAGGTCCCCGTGCACCCGATCACGGAGCTGCTCACGCTGTTGCCCGCGGCCGAGGTCGTGTTCGTGGTCACGCCGCTCACCCCGGACACCGAGCACCTGATCGGCGCGGCCGAGCTCGCGGCGCTGCCGGACGGGGCGCTGGTGGTCAACGTGTCGCGGGGGAGGGTGGTCGACACGGACGCCCTCGTGGCCGCGACCGCGTCCGGCCGGATCCGGGCGGCCCTCGACGTGACCGACCCCGAACCGCTGCCGTCCGACCACCCGCTGTGGCACACGCCCGGTGTGCTGATCAGCCCGCACGTCGGCGGCCAGAGCTCGGCGTTCTACCCACGCATGCACCGCCTGGTCCACGACCAGCTGGTCCGCTTCGCCGCGGGAGAGCCGCTGTCCAACGTGGTCGCGTGAGCGGTCGCCTGTCGTAGACTCCGCGGCATGCGCGTAGCCAGATTCGTGGCCCAGGGCGACCCGACCTACGGAGTGGTCGAACTGGCCGAGGACCAGGGGCCCAACCCCGAGACGGTGGCGGTGGTCTCGGGTGATCCACTGGCGGGGGCCGTCCACTACACGGGCGAGCGGCTGCCGCTGGCGGACGTCCGGCTGGTCGCGCCGGTCATTCCGCGCAGCAAGATCATCGGCGTGGGACGCAACTACGTCGAGCACGCGAGGGAGCTGGGCAACGAGGCCCCGGACTCGCCGCTGGTGTTCATGAAGCCAAACACGTCCGTGATCGGACCGGGCGAGCCGATCGTCCACCCGGCGGAGACGAGCAATCTGCACTATGAGGGCGAGCTCGCGGTCGTGATCGGACGGATCTGCCGCCGGGTGCCGCGCGAGCGGGCGGGCGACGTGATCTTCGGCTACACCGTGGCCAACGATGTCACCTGCCGTGACCTGCAGGAGGCGGACGGGCAGTGGACGCGGGCGAAGAGCTACGACAGCTTCTGCCCGCTGGGGCCGTGGATCGCGACTCATGTCGACCTCGCCGAGGCGGGCCGGCTGGATCTGATCACCAGCCTGAACGACGAGCCCGTCCAGACGGCGAACACCTCGCTGATGGTGCACGACATCGCCGAGCTGGTCGCCTATGTGACGTCCTTCACCACGTTGCTGCCCGGTGACGTGATCCTCACCGGGACGCCTGCCGGTGTCGGTCCGATGGTTCCCGGCGACCGGGTGAGCGTCACGATCTCGGGGATCGGCACGCTGACGAATCCTGTCGTGGCCGAGGAAGCCTGAGGTGTCGGCCCTGGGGCAGGCTTTGCGGGCGCGGATCGCCGAGTTCGTGAAGTATGAGCCTCAGCCCGGTGTCACCTACCCCGAGGTGCTGATGGTCGCCGACCCGCTGCGGGCGCGTTGGCGGACGATCATGCTCGGCATCGGCGGCTGCATGTTGGGCCTGATCACGTACGTCATCCTGGCGCCGTGGGTGCAGATCGGCGTGATGGCCCTGTTCTGGCTGGCGGCGGGGTCGCCGGGGCAGCTGCTGGCCTGGGCGACGCCGCTCACGGTCACGTTCTCGGAGCCGTCCGGGATGGCGGCCACCCAGCTCGGACTGGCCGTGTTCATCCCGATCAGCCTGGGACTGGTGCTGTTCGTGCACCGGTTCCACCCCCGGTGGCTGCACTCGGTGCAGCCGGGCTTCCGCTGGCGCTATGCCGCCGTGTCGGGAGTGGCCGCCCTGGTGATCGTGGGCGGGTTCTGGGCGGTGTCGCGGATCGGGCAGCCCTGGATGGTGCAGCCGGAGCCGGGCGTCTGGGGATTCCTGGCGGCGATCGTGCTCACGTCCCCGCTGCAGGCGGCGGCGGAGGAGTACTTCTTCCGCGGCTACCTGCTTCAGGCCATCCACACGATGGCGCCGGAGAGCCCGTGGTTCGGCGTGGTGGGGTCGGCGGCGGTGTTCGCGCTGATGCACGGCACGCAGGACATGCCCGCATTCCTGTACCGGTTCGTGTTCGGCGTCCTGGCGGGATGGCTGGTGGTGCGGACGGGTGGCCTGGAGGCGGGGATCGCCGCACACGTTGCGAACAATGTGATCGCGTTCGGCTGGGCGGCACTGTCGGGGACGATGGTGGCAACCAGGACGGCGACAACCACGACCTGGGCTGAGTTGGCGTGGAGCCTGGCGGCGTTCGCCGCGTTCGCGGCGGTGGCGATCGTCCTCGCCCGTCGGATGAGGGTCGCGACGACGACACCCGGCGTCCGGTTTGGTGGCGAGAGCGAGGTCTAGTAAAGTCACCACTCGGCCCGTAAGGCCGACTTTGGGGTATGGGGTAATTGGCAGCCCGCCGGATTCTGGTTCCGTC
>DAIPJC010000093.1:0-6040 GCA_036770475.1 Propionicimonas sp.
CAAACGACGAGACGGTGGGTCGGGGTGACCGCCGGATGAACGGTCGGCGAGCGGAGTTCTGAGGCGGCGTTCATGAGTGGATCTGGCCGGGTGTCGCGGCGCAGGTTGCGGGGTCGGAGGCGGACCAGGTGCCGGCGCCGGCGTCCACGGTGATGGTGGTGTAGTAGACCCTCAGCACGTGGGCGGAGGCGACCGCGGCGCCATCGGTGTAGGCGATGCCCATGCTGTAGGTGCCGCCGGCCGCCCTGACTCCGGCCGGGTTGCCGTAGCCGAGGTAGCCGGGCCACACCGAGGGGAGCAGCACGCCGGTGCTGATGGGCTCCGCGTCGCCCCACTGCTTCCAGTCGCCGGGCGAGCGCTCCGCGCCCGGCGCCGCGACGAAGGCAACGACGTCGGACGCGCCGTCAGCAGGGGCGAACGTGGCCCAGGAGGCGTCTCCGAGCTCGGCCGGGATAGGGGTGGAGCTGAGTACGACTCCATCCCGGTCGTCCCAGTCGAGTCGGGTGCCGGATGGGATCGCGGCAGTCGTGGTGTTGTCCAGCAGGTAGATCGGCCCGTCCGTGCATGCGGACGGCGTGGCGCAGCTGGACAGCGACGCGGCGGCCACCACGAACTGGGCGCTGGCCGCCGCGATCGCTGCCCTTCGAGGCCGGCTTGTCGTCATGGCGTCCTTCCTGCGGAAGCGGCCCGGGAGCCGAGGATGGTCGCCCGCGCCTGGCGCGGAGCCAGGCACGGACGACCGGGGTCCTGCGGTGCTGACCAGCCGGGTGCGGCGCACGGAGCCTCATGGACGAGGCGCGCGGCCGCACCCGGAGTGGGTCACTTGGAGGTCAGCGTGAGGGTGAGGGTGGAGGAGTAGGTGCCGGCCGCCGACCCCGCGGGCGCGGTGAAGGTCAGGTCGGCGTCGTACTTGGTCACGCCGGAGTAGTTCCCGGCGCCCAGTTCGGCGAAGTTCCACGGGTAGCTGGCGCTGCCGGAGACCTGGGCGGTGCCCATGGTCGGAGCGGTGGCGCCGGTGCCCGCCTGGTCGACGACCTTCGGCGCGATGCCGAGTTGGGCCTTGTCGATCGTGGTGGAACCCATGACGAAGTCGTCCACGTCGGTCTGGAGGGTCCAGCCTGGCGCGGAAGCGACCCGCAGGTCAGTGACCTTGAAGGCGCCCAGCTCACCGGACGAGACGGACTCGCCGTTGACCAGGGTGGGGTTGTCCAGGGTGACGGTGTCGCCGCTGAGGTTGGTCAGCGAGAACTCGCCGTCGGAGGGCGTGGAGTTGGTGGCGACCTCGGCGTTGATCTGCTTGGTGATGCGCTGCTCGGCAGCGTCGGTCGTCTTGGTGAAGGAGGCCCACGCCAGTACGTCGCCCGTGACCGGGTCGACGATGGCCAGCTTGTGGGTGCCGGCCGGCAGCCCGGAGACGTCCACGGTGATCTTGCCATCGGTGACGGTGAGCTGGCCGAGGTAGGTCGGCGTGGAGTAGGCGAACACGTTGACCGTGGCACCGTTGTTGGCGGCATCGACGGCAAGCGTGGCCATGGTGTCGGCGAGCGACGCGGTCGCGCCGTGGGCCGAGTTGTCGTTGAGGGCCCCCTCGCTGGGAGCGTTCGGCGGCAGCGTGACGTCGGCCTGGACACCGGTCACGGTGACCGCATCCGAGGTGGAGGCAAGGAACTTGTTCTCGCCGACCGTGGTCTCGACGAACGCGGCGGTGTAGCTGTGCTCACCCGCGGTGCCGATGGTGACCTGCTTGGTCGCCACGCCGTTGCTCGCCGCGACCGTACCCAGCAGGTTGCTGCCCTCGTAGAACTGGACGTTGCCGCTGACTGGCGCCGAGTTCTCGGCCGTGACCGTCGCGGCCAGGGTGGTTTTTGCACCGACGTCGACCGACGTCGGTGCGGCGGTCAGGGTGGTCGTGGTGTGCACGTCGGTCACCTCAGGGGGAGTCGACGGCCCGGAGAAGGTCCAGGTGCCGGTGCCCGCGTCCACGGTGATGGTGGTGTAGTAGGCCTTGATCACATGGGCGGAGGCCACCGCGGTGCCGTCGGTGTAGGCGATGCCCATGCTGTAGGTGCCGCCCGCGGCCTTGACCGCGGCGGGGGCGCCGTTGCCGAGGTAGCCGGGCCACACCGAGGTAAGCCAGGCGCCGGACTCAACGGTGCTGAAGTCGCCGAACTGCTTCCACGATATCGGGGTCCGCTCCTGACCGGGCAGCGAGACGAAGCCGATCCAGTTCGAGGCGCCGGTATCGGCCTGCGAGGGGAAGGTCGCCCACGTGTAGTCGCCCATGTCGGCAGGAACCGGGTTGGCGCTCAGGATGATCCCGTTGCCGGGGTTCCAGTCCAGCTGGTCGCCGGGGGTGAGTTGGGCATAGGTGGCGCCATCCATGAGGTAGATCGGCGCGTCCGTGGTGGTGTCGTAGTCGGGCACCGACGCGGCATAAGCCGACAGCGGCGCGACCGCCGCCATCAGCAGGCCGCCGACAGCGACAGCTGCCGCCGTACGGAACAGTCTCTTGTTCATGAGTTGCTCTCTCTGTGCGTTCTTGGGGATGGCCGGGTCACCACGCGTAGGCGCGGGTCGGCGTTGTGGTGGACGGTGCGAGGAAGCCGAACTTCTTCTTGACCGCGCCTGGCTGGCTCGGGGTGGGATTCGCGGTGAAGTTGGTCAGCGAGGTTGTCACGGTGCTGTCAACCAGGCCGGCGAGAACGGCGTCGTACTTGGGGTCAGCGGGGTTGATCCGGGCGTACTCCACCACCAGGAAGGTGTCGCGGCCGTAGCTCGTGCTGTAGAACGCCGGGTTCGGGACCAGGTTGGGGGCGGAGCCGTTGGCCGCCGCGTTGCCGTCGATGGTGCCCAGCAGCTGGCCCCCGGTAATGGTGGTCACCTGGTATCCGTTGGCCTGGGCGATCCAGTTGGAGGTCGCGAACGGAATGATGCTGCCCGGCACGGTGAGCTGGCTGGCGTCATTCTCCGGGACCGACCCCGAGGTACACGCGGACACGCCGCACGTTGAGTCCGTGCTGACGCCGATGTCGGCCAGGAAGGTCTTCCTGGTGCCCGAGCTGCTCTGCGGGATCATCACGTTCACCGTGGTGCCGCCGATGGTGGTGATGCTGCCGTCGTAGAGGCCCTTGAGCTGGGCCGTGGTCAGGCTGGCCAGGTCACTCTCGTGACCGCTGACCGGCAGGTAGGCGTACGAGATCGCGTCACGGCCGTAGGGGATGTAGATCAGGTTGCCGTTGGCATTCGCGTTGCTGCCTGCGCTGCTCGAGGAGCGGGCGATGTCCACCTGGCCGGTGACATCCGTGCCGAGGAAGCCGGTCCCGCGGATCGAGGCGATCAGCGCCTCGACACCCTTGCCCGAGCCGGCGGGACGGGTGAAGTAGGGGCCGGTGGTCTTGGTCTGGATCTTTGCCGAGCCGAACGCGTTGTAGCTCGCGATGGCCAGACCGTTGGCCTTGATGCGCACCGTCGAGCCGGTGGCCTTGGTGCCGTTGGCGAGAGCGTCCATCGACGCCTCGAGGGTGTCCGAGCCGACAGCGACGTAGCTGCCGGACACCGGATCAGCGGAGGCCGGGGTGACCGCAGCCGCGGTGGACAGGGCCAGGCCTGCTACCACGCCGAGGATCAGTGGCTTCGTGATCTTCATGTGAGATCCTTTCCTTGCGATACCGGGTCGACCGCCGATTGCGGCGACCCCTCCGGGCGGGGGCTTCGTTTTCCAGGCGACCCCCGCCCGGATGCGTGTGGGTGACGAACCGGTCGTCACGGGCGTCTCCGTCGCAGACGGGAGACCAAGGGCGCGCCGAGGGCAGCGACGAGGCCGAGTGTCGCAGTGGCCGGCACGACGGCGGTGATCGGGCCGAGCGGGGGATCGGCCGGCGTTGATGTGCCGCTCAGCGATCCGGCCGGGGCTCCGGAGGCAGCGGGACCGGCGGACGCGGAACCGGAGCCGGCGTCCACGCCCGAACCGGAGGCTGCGATCGTCGAGGAGGCGCTCGCTGTCGCGGTGGGGATAGCGGAAGGGGTGGCGCTCGGCCCGGCCTTGATTCGCGCCGCGGCGGTGTTGGCCTGCTTCTGCCAGGCAGTCGGGATCGGCGCGTAGCCGTCGGGCAACTCGCCATCCGCCGTGCCTGGCGTCTGGCCATCGCCGGCCGCGTACGAGATGAAGTTGGCGTAGTCCCGGCGCACGTCCGCATCGCTCATCGCCGGGTTGACCGCCGCATATACCGGCATCGCCAACGGGTACGCTCCGGTGGCGGCCTTTGCCGCGCTTGACGACGGGTCGAAGCCGACCACCTGGTCCTGGTCGGCGTCCCTTGTCATCGCCGAAGCGGCTGCGGTGAGGGACGCCGAATCCGGGGCGACGTAGGTGCCGGCCGGGTTGAGCAGCGCGGCCTGAGCCACTTGGTACTTGGCTGCGGCCGAGGTATCGGTGAGCCCGATCACGGCCTGAAGCCCGACCAGCGCTCGGTCGCCCTTGCCGTATTTCGGCGGGATCGAGAGAAGATCCCATGCGCCGAGCTTGAGCGGGTCCCCACGCAGGACGTCGTAGCCACCGGCGTCGAGGCTGGAGGTGAACGGCCGCCAGGTGACCAGATTCACCACGTCGGCGTTGTCGTAGGCCGGCGTTCCGGGGTACTCGGTCGGGTCTGCCTTGGGAAAGTCGTCCCGGGGCAGGCTGAGCGGCGTCCCGGTCGGATTCACCTTCTTGTTCGTCGAGTAGTACGGGTTGACTTTCATCCCCCACGGGTCGGCCTTGCCGTCCAGGAACGCTCGTGCGTCGCCGTCGGCGAGGATGTAGGTCCAGACCGCCCGGGCCGCGTCGGCGCGCCCGAGCGGCACCAGGGCGTCGCTCACCCCGACCGAAGTGATGGCCATGTAGCGCCACTCGGGGTCGTTGATGGCGAGGAAGTCGGGATCCTTGGTGAGGTTACGGCCACCGCTCAGGTGCGACGTGTCGGCTGCCTGCGGGAGCGCGTCGGTGTAGGAGGCGGTGAGCAGCTTCGCCAGCAACCGCGGGGTGAGCTTGAGCGTGGCGAATGCCTGGCGATCCTTCTCTTTCACCGACTCGGGGACGCCGCCGTCGGTCTGAGCCTTGTGATCGATCGCGAACCCGATCGACACCCCGGTGAGGGCAATCGGCGCGTAGCTGAGGTTGTCGGTCACTCCCTCGCCCGAGAGCGCAAGGGACGTGATGGCCATCGGTGCGACCGCCGTGCCGTTCGCGGCGAGTGCCGCGTCCGACTCCGACACCGTGAGCAGCGAGTAGATCGCACCGCTCGTGGAGGTGCACAGCTTCGGTTGCCACTGACCCATGGCAGAGGAGATCAACTCGCTCCCGGAGAGTTGGCGCTCACTGGCTCCGATGGCGCAGGACACTCCGGCCGGCTTGAAGTCGAGCCGGACTGCGACGTGGTGTCTCCAGGTCTCCCAGAGCAGCCCCGACTGGGTGATGCCGATGCCACTCGCGTCGGTGCTGCCGCGAGGGATGACCACCAGCCAGCACGAACTCCCGGTGGTGGTGCCACCGCTGGTGATCGGGGTGCCGCAGCCCAGGCCCGGTGACTGCTGGACGGTCTGGAGTTCGAAACTCACAGAGCCGGACCCGTCGGCGTCCGAGCCCGCCCAGGAGACCTCGTTGGTTGTGTACTTGGTGAAGAACTCGTTGTTGTCCAGGTCTGGGGCGTTGGCCAGCCGCTTCCCGTCCACCACGCTGGCAATCGATTCGCCGGTGGCCGAGTTGAACGGGATCGCGGTCATCGGGGGTTCCCACCAGCCGGAGCCGGGTGCGGTGTAGTCCGCATCCTCCGAGGCCGCTTCGGTCTCGGAGTTCCGGTTCGACCATCGGGTGGCGCCGAGAACGTTGAGGCCGCCGTACTGGCATGTCGTCCGGTCGGGCCGGGTGCCGCCGCTGCCACGTTCATCGCCCCAGCACTGCGCGATCTGCAGGTAGTCCGCGCCACCGAGCTGTTGGGTCGGCACGGCGGACTGCTTTCCTCCCGTCCAGCTCACCGTGATGCCCTGCTGGATCAGATCCTCG
>DAIPJC010000037.1:0-33777 GCA_036770475.1 Propionicimonas sp.
TCGCGCGGACGCTCGGAGACGATCACCTCCTCCGGCGTCACCTCCACCTCGCCCAGTTCGGTGACCAGGACGTACGCCCTGCCGTGCGTGGCGAGGTCGGCTGCCAGCACCCCGGCGTCTGCGGACGCGATCGCGCCTGCCACGAGCGGGGTCTGCTTGCCGAACCGCTTGCCCAGCGCGCGGAAGTTGCCCTTGGCCGAGTGGTCGACCAGGTCACCGGCGGACGCGAACGACTCCAGCCGCTCGACGTTCAGCTCGGCCATGACCTCCGCGCGGAGGTCCGCGTCCAGCAGCCCGAACGCCGCGGACGGGATCAGCGCCCGGCCCAGCGGCTGGCGGGTCTTCACCTTGGCCTCCGAGCGGGCGGAGCGCCCGAGCTCGACGATCCGGCGGGTGAGCTGCATGGCCTCGTCCAGCGTCGGGTCGATCGCGGCCTCGTCCACCTCGGGCCAGCTGGCCAGATGCACAGAGGCCGGTGCGTCCGGGTTGGTGGCGACCACGAGATCCTGCCAGACCCGTTCGGTGATGAACGGCACCAGCGGGGCCATCAGCCGCGTGACGACGTCGATCGTGTCGTGCAGGGTCTGCAGCGCTCCCGGGTCGCCCTCCCAGAACCGGCGCCGGGAGCGGCGGACGTACCAGTTCGACAGGTCGTCGACGAAGCTCGCCAGCAGGGCCCCGGCGCGCTGGGTGTCGAAATCCTCCAGCGCCTCGGTGACCTGCTTCACCAACACGTTGCGGGCCGACGTGAGCCAGCGGTCGAGGACGTGGTCCCCGCCAGCGGTCCCTGAGGAGCTTCGTGAGCCTGCGAGCGAAGCGTCACGAAGGGCCGACGACCCCTTCGAGACGAGGCCAGGTTCGTTCCTCACCTGCCCGCTCCTCAGGGCGGCGCCTTCGTGACGGCCAGCTCGTTCCTCGCCGGCCTCCTCAGGGACCGTGAGGGCCGGCGTCCACCCGTTCGCCCGCGCGTACAGGCTCTGGAAGGACACGGTGTTGAGGTAGGTCATCAGCACCTTGCGGACGGTCTCCTGGATCGTCTGGTGACCTACGCGGCGGGAGGCCCAGGGCGAACCCCCGGCCGCCATGAACCAGCGCACCGCGTCGGCGCCCTGGGCGTCCATCAGCGGGATGGGCTCCAGGATGTTGCCCAGGTGCTTGCTCATCTTGCGTCCGTCCTCGGCCAGGATGTGGCCCAGGCAGAGCACGTTCTTGTACGAGGACTGGTCGAACACCAGCGTGCCGACGGCCATCAGCGAGTAGAACCAGCCGCGGGTCTGGTCGATCGCCTCGCAGATGAAGTCGGCGGGATAGGCGGCGCCGAACTCGTCCGCGGAACCCTCGGCCCACGGGTAGCCCCACTGGGCGAACGGCATCGAGCCGCTGTCGAACCAGGCGTCGATCACCTCGGGAACCCGCTGCGCGGTCTGCTGGCAGTTCGGGCAGGCGAAGCTCACCTCGTCGACGAACGGACGGTGCGGGTCGAGGTCGGCGTAGTCGCGTCCGGTCAGTTCGGACAGTTCCGCGCGCGAACCCACGCAGGTCTGGTGGCCGGCCGGGCAGCGCCAGATCGGCAGCGGCGTGCCCCAGTAGCGTGAGCGGGACAGCGCCCAGTCGATGTTGTTGTTCAGCCAGTCGCCGTAGCGGCCCCACTTGATGTGCTCCGGGTACCAGTTGGTGGCCTTGTTCTCGCGCAGCAGCGCGTCCTTGATCTGCGTCGTGCGGATGTACCAGGACGGCTGGGCGTAGTACAGCAGCGGGGTGTGGCAGCGCCAGCAGTGCGGGTAGGAGTGCTCGTAGGGCTGCACGCGGAACATCAGGCCGCGCTGGAGGAGGTTGTCGACGATCACCTTGTCGGCGGTTTTGAAGAACAGCCCCCCGACGAGGTCGAGGTCGGGTTCGAAGGTGCCGTCGGCCCGCACCGGGTTGACCATCGGCAGCCCGTAGGCGCGGCACAGCTCCATGTCGACCTCGCCGAAGGCGGGTGCCTCGTGGACGACGCCGGTGCCGTCCTCGGTGGTCACGAAGTCGGCCAGCAGCACCTGGTGGGTGCCGCCGATGACGTCCGGGAACTCGACCAGGTCGAGCGGGCGGGCGTAGCTCCAGAACTCCATCTCCTTGCCGGTGAAGGTCTGTCCGAGCCGCCAGCCCTCACCCAGCACCTTCTCCGCCAGCGCCTCGGCGAGCACCAGCGACTCGGTCTCGTTGCTGGCCACGACATAGGTGACGTCGGGGTGGACGGCGGCCGCGGTGTTGCTCACCAGCGTCCACGGCGTGGTCGTCCACACCAGCAGGGATGCCTTGCCCGCCAGCGGGCCGGACGTGAGCGGGAACCGGACGTAGACCGAGTCCTCCTTCACGTCCTCGTAGCCCTGGGCGAGCTCGTGGTCGCTCAGGGTGGTGCCGCAGCGGGGGCAGTAGGGCGCGACCCGGTAGTCCTCGACCAGCAGGCCCTTGGAGTGGATCTGCTTCAGCGCCCACCAGACCGACTCGACGAAGCTCGGATCCATCGTCCAGTAGGCCTCGTCCAGGTTCACCCAGTAGCCCATCCGGTGGGTGAGTTCGGTGAACGCGTCCACGTGCCGGGAGACGGACTCGCGGCACTTCGCGTTGAACGCCTCCACGCCGTAGGCCTCGATGTCGGGCTTGCCGTTGAAGCCCAGCTCCTTCTCGACAGCCAGTTCGACGGGCAGGCCGTGGCAGTCCCAGCCGGCCCGCCGGTCGACGCGGAAGCCCTGCATGGTCTTGAACCGCGGGAACACGTCCTTGAACACCCGGGCCTCGATGTGGTGGGTGCCGGGCATGCCGTTGGCGGTCGGCGGACCCTCGTAGAACGTCCAGGGCCTGCCGGACGCGGTGCGCGCGAGCGAGGCGGCGAAGGTGTCGTTGGCGGCCCAGAAGTCGAGGATCTCGCGCTCCATCGCCGGCAGGTCGAGCATCGCCGGCACAGGGCGATACATCGGAGCCCTCCCACCGTCATCCCGGCGCATGCCGCGATCCCCTGCGGGGGTCGGAGGAGTTCCAGCGGCGTCAGTGGTCATCTCGGCTGTCCTTCGTCGTCTCTTCCATCGACGAAGGGACGAGCCCTCGCGGACCCGCGGTACCACCCTTCTTGGGCCTTCGGAGTGAGGGCCCCACTTCATTGCCGTCCGCTGCCGGTTCTAGTGGGAGCCTCGCCCTGGCCGGTCTCGACTGGCTCGACCAACGGTCCAGGGCACGCGCTCTGTTCTTCCGGCGGCTCCGGGGTGATGGCCCCATCACTGCCTTGCGGACTGCGCCATTGTAGCGAGGAGTCCCGGACGAGGCCGCGAGCGCGGGTCGCCGGACATGGACGGACCCGGACGGGAAACCCGTCCGGGCCCGATTTGCCGAGGCGGTGACGGCGAGGAGGTGGCGCCCGTCGCCTGCTTCGGTTGCCTGCGAACTGCCTAGATGCCGGGGTCGTCGCCCTCAGGCTTGGGTGCCTCGGGCTGGGACGGGGGCTTCTCTGGCGTCCACTCGTTCGGGACGGGGCCGTTGCTGCCCAACAGTGCCGTCTTTCGGGTCATGTAGTCCTCGACCTCGATCTCGCCGCGGGCGAGCCGTTCGTCCAGGATCTGCAGGGCCGGGGGCATCGGCGGACGGTGGTGCGGGTGGTAGCCCATCGGGCCAGGTCCACCGGGACCGAACTTCCTGCGCTTGGCCTTCTTGACCAGCGCGACGACGAGCAGGGCGATGAGGGCCAGCACGACGAGCGTGCCGATGAATCCCATGAACCCCCACAACATGCCGCCACCGCCGTACATGCCGCCTCCCGGACCGGGGAAGTGACGCATCTCCAACCTCCTTGGATCATCTGATCCACCCATGGTGCGCGCCCAAGCTGTGCTGGCACTGTGAAGTGCCTCTCAGGTTCGCACAGGTGACCTGATTCCAGTGTGCTGCGCCCCAGGGAGCGACGGTAGTCACCGTGAGGGGGACCGCCGTTGTCTCACGCTCCCTGAGCTCGTTCTTGTGTTCCCTGAGCTCGTTCTTGTGTTCCCTGAGCTTGACGAAGGGCGGCGTCGTCAAGCTCAGGGCTTCGTCAAGCTCAGGGCTTCGTCAAGCTCAGGGCTTCGTCAAGCTCAGCCAGCATCTGCTCCCTGGGCCGTTCCTTCTTGTGTTCCCCCGAACGTCCTTCTTGTGTTCCCCTGAGCTCGTTCTTGTGTTCCCTGAGCTTGACGAAGGGTCAGCGGACCGCGAGTACTCGCTCAACGATTCGCGCGACACCGTCCGCATCGTTCGAGGTGGTCACCCAGTCGGCGGCGGCGATGGTCTCGGGCACGGCGTTGCCCATCGCCACGCCGATCCCCGCCCAGCGCAGGAGCTCGAGGTCGTTCTTCGCGTCGCCGACGGCGAGCACCTCGGCGGCGTCGACCCCGAGCAGCCCGCACAGCCGGGCGACGCCGGCGGCCTTGGTGACGCCGGCGCCGGTGATCTCGAGGAAGGGCGCGCCCGACGTCGTGGCGTGGAAGCCGGGCAGCCCGGACGCGTCCAGCACTGCCAGCAGGTCGTCCGGGGTGAGCCGCGGGTGCCGCGCGGTGAGTTTGAGGGTCGGCTGGGCCACGACGTCGGCAAGATCCTCGGCCTCCAGCGTCCAGAACCGGAGTTCGCGGGGCGTCAGCAACTCGAGATAGCCGGGCTCGGCGGCGTGCCGGCGGCCCCGGTCGCGGACGGCGGAGAACCGGACGCCCTCGACCTCTGCGGTGAGGTACCCGACGATGTCGGCCGCGGTCGCCGGGGCGAGGAACTCCTCGAAGAACACCTCGCCGCTGGCCAGATCCACCGCCGTCGCCCCGTTGCTGCCGACGACATGGGTGATCCCGCTAGTGAGCGCCGCGGCAGGGACTTGGGTGACCTGGCGTCCGGTGGCGGCGATCACCCACACGCCGGCGGCGACCGCGCGGCCGATCGTGGCGACGGTGCGGTCGCTGACCTGCTGATCGGGGTCCAGCAGGGTGCCGTCCAGGTCGCTGGCGACCAGCCGGATCTGGTGGGGTGCGGACGGAAGCGCGGGACGGCCGGTGGTCGCGGAACTGGTCATCGCCTCGGCCTCAGGCGGTCAGCTGGCGGCGTCCCTGGAAGGCGCGGCCGAGCGTGACCTCGTCCGCGTACTCCAGGTCGCCGCCGACCGGCAGGCCGCTGGCAAGCCGCGAGACCGTGACGCCCATCGGGATCAGCAGCCGCGAGATGAACGTGGCCGTCGCCTCCCCCTCCAGGTTCGGGTCGGTGGCGAGGATGACCTCGGTGACCGTGCCGTCGGCGAGCCGCTTGCACAGTTCGCTGATCCGCAGGTCGGCCGGACCGATGCCGTCGATCGGGCTGATCGCGCCGCCGAGCACGTGGTAGAGCCCGCGGAACTCGTGCGTCCGCTCGATCGCCATCACGTCCTTGGACTCCTCGACCACACAGATCGCGGTGCGGTCGCGGCGCGCGTCGCGACAGATCCGGCAGGTCTCCTCCTCGGAGATGTTGAAGCACACCTCGCAGAAGCGCACCTTCTCGGTCACCTCGCGCAGCGTCGCCGCCAGGCGTTCCACGTCCGCCTTGTCGGTCTGCAGGATGTGGAAGGCGATCCGCTGGGCGCCCTTCGGCCCGATGCCGGGCAGCCTGCCCAGCTCGTCGATCAGGTCCTGGATCGGGCCTTCGTACACGATCGTCCTTCAGGTTGGCGGCCCTTCGTGACGCCCTCCCTCGTTCCTCGGGAGTGCTCCTCAGGGACCGGGGAACGGCTACAGCCCGAGTTCGGGCATCGGCGGCATGGCGGCCTGGGCGAGGGCCATCGCCTGGTGGTTCGCGTCACGGACGGCCGCGACGACGAGGTCGGCGAGGGTCTCGGTGTCGGTCGGGTCGCACGCCTCCGGCTTGATCACCAGGCCGACGAGCTCACCGGTGCCGGTGACGGTGGCCTCGACCAGATCACCGCCGGCGGTGCCCTTCACCGTCTTCTGCGCCAGAGCCGCCTGGGCCTGCTCCAGTTGGTCCTGCATCGCCTGTGCCTGGGCCATCAGGCCCTGCAGGTCGATGCTGCCCGGATCGAACATCGTTGCTCCTCGATTTCTGGGTTGGCTGCCTCATGGTAGTCGCGGTGGGTCGGTCAGTCGTCGTCCTCGGCGATGAGTTCGGCGCCCAGGTGCTTCATGATCAGCTCGTCGGCCGAGGCGTTCTCCTCGACCACCTCATCGTCGCGGCTGGGCTCGTCCTCCGGCTCTGGCTCGGTGGGCGTGGGCTGGGAACGGGTCGGACGCAGGTTCGCCCGCGCCGCCTCGGCCGCCGCGGAACGCGGCGGGCTGGCCGGTGAACTCGGGGGAGCGGCCGCTGGCGGATCAGTTCTGGTCGGAGCCGGTTCGGCGGACGCGTCCACGATCGGGTTGATGTGCAGGGCCGCGCCGAGCACCTCGAGGACCGCCTCGCGCAGCACGTCGGGACTGCCGCCACGGCCGAAGCTGTCGCGGGCGCCGCTGTTCGACAGCCCCAGCGTGAGGACGCCCTCGCGCACCTCGACCACCTGCGCGTTCTGGCTGAGCAGGATCCACGTGAACCGGCGGCGGTTCTTGACGTTCTCCAGGATCTGCGGCCAGAAGCGGCGGACGTCGGCCGTGCCGAGCCTGTCGGCGCCTCCCGTTGTTCCCTGAGGCCCACCGGTTCCTTGAGCCCCACCGGTTGTTCCCTGAGCCTCACCGGTTGTTCCCTGAGCCTCACCGGTTGTTCCTTGAGCCTCACCGGTTGTTCCCTGAGCCTCACCGGTTGTTCCCTGAGCTTGACGAAGGGCGGCCGGGGCTTCGTCAAGCTCAGCCATCGTCTGTTCATCAGGCTCGACCGTTCGACTGGTTGAGCTTGGCCTGTCCTGAGCCTGTCGAAGGGTCGAAACCGCTGGCGGGGTCTCGACGGGCTCGACGTCCCAAGGTGGGGTGTCTACGGGCTCGTCCTTTCGGCTGGTTGAGCTCGGCCTGTCCTGAGCCTGTCGAAGGGTCGAAACCGCTGGCGAGGTCTCGACAGGCTCGACCGTCCGGGCCGGCTCGGCCGCCGCGGTCGGCACACCCATGCTCAGCCTCCGCTCGAGGCGGTCGAGGCGGGCGTGCAGGCCGCGGTCGTCCACGTCGGCGCCGGGCAGCAGGACGCGAGCGCACATCAGTTCGAGGTGCAGCCGGGGGGCGGTGGTGCCGCGCATCTCGGTGAGCCCGACGGCGATCACCTCGGCGGCGCGGGTGAGTTCGCCTGCGCCCATCGCCGTGGCCTGGGCGGCGAGGCGTTCGGCCTGGTCCCCGGCGACGTCCACGAGGCCACTGGTCAGCGCCTCGGGGACGGCGGCGACGATGATCAGGTCGCGCAGGCGGCGGAGCAGGTCCTCGGCGAAGCGGCGCGGATCCTGGCCGACCTCGATCACCTTGTCGACGGCGGCGAAGACGCCCTGGGCGTCGCCCGCGGCGAAGGCGTCCACGATCTCGTCGAGCAGGGCGTCGGGGGTGTAGCCGAGCAGGGCGGTGGCCTGCGCGTAGCTCACCCCGTCCTCCCCGGCGCCGCCGAGCAGCTGGTCGAGCACCGACAGCGAGTCACGCACCGAACCGGCGCCGGCACGGACGACCAGCGGCAGCACGGCCGGCTCGACGGCGATGCCCTCCGCGTCGCACAACGTGGCGAGGTAGGCCGACAGCGTCTTCGGCGGCACCAGCCGGAACGGGTAGTGGTGGGTGCGGGAGCGGATCGTGCCCAGCACCTTGTCGGGCTCGGTGGTGGCGAACACGAACCGGACGTGCGGCGGCGGCTCCTCGACGACCTTGAGCAGGGCGTTGAAGCCCTGCGGCGTCACCATGTGCGCCTCGTCGATGATGTAGATCTTGTAGCGGCTGTGCACGGGGGCGAAGAACGCGCGCTCGCGCAGGTCACGGGCGTCGTCCACTCCGCCGTGGGACGCCGCGTCGATCTCGATCACGTCGATGCTGCCGGCACCACCCCGGGCCAGGTCGCGGCACGACTGGCAGACCCCGCACGGCGTGGGCGTCGGACCCTCCGCGCAGTTCAGGCAACGGGCGAGGATGCGGGCGGAGGTGGTCTTGCCGCAGCCCCGCGGACCGGAGAACAAGTAGGCGTGGTTCACCCGGTTGTTCGTCAGCGCCCGCTGCAGCGGCTCGGTCACGTGCTCCTGGCCGATCACCTCGGCGAAGGTCTCCGGACGGTAGCGGCGGTACAGCGCCAGCGGGGTCTCCGGACGCGACACCTGCTCGTGCGGCAGGCGGCGGGCGTTCACCGCCTCCATCAGGGACGCGGTGACCTCCTCCTCCTCCGAGCGCCGGTTCGCAGGTGCCTCGGCCGTCGGATCGACGGCGTCCGCCGGAATGTCCTCGACGGCGGGAGAGTCGCTGGCCGCGCCGAAGAGGTCGGGCCCTTCCTGCCCGAACAGGTCGGGACCGCCCTGGTCGAAGAGGTCAAGCGGCTCCTCGTCGAACAGGTCTTCGTCACGCTCGTCCACGGGTTGAACCTTACGGGTAGCCAGTGACATTTCGGATGCCGGGGCCGGAAATGCAGCGGCCCCCGCGCACCCGGAAGAGCTCACTTACCCTTGCTGTCTTCCGACCCTGGGGGAGTTGGGCGAGGTACCGCCGCGCGGGGAACCATTGGCAACTCTACAGGCTGCGCGCGTGCCGCAGCACCGGTAGGCGTTCCCTCACGTCTGCGACCGTCGTCAGGTCGAGGTCGACGACGCCGAGCTCGTCCGCCTCGCCGAGCTCGAGCAGCACGTTCCCGGTCGGGTCGACGACGAGGGAGTGGCCGATGCCGGTGGGCGTGCGTCCGTCCGTCGCCGCAGGGGGCACCGACTGGTCGACGGCGACGAGGAAGCTGGTGGAGTCCATCGCGCGGGCGGTGACGAGGGTGCGCCACTGGTGCAGCTTGTCCGGCCCGGGTGCCCACGAGGACGGCAGCACGATCAGCTCGGCGCCCAGCCCGGCGAGATGGGTGAACAGCGCGGGGAAGCGGACGTCGTAGCAGGTGGCGAGCCCGATGGTGTGGCCGGCCAGCTCGATCGTGACGGCCTGCTCGCCCGCCTCGATCTGCCGGGACTCGGCGTAGCCCAGCGCATCGAACAGGTGCAGCTTGTCGTAGCGGGCCTCGACGGCACCGGTGACCAGCAGGGTGTTCCGGACGCGCGGAGTGCCTGTCGTGGTGAACATGCCCACGACAATGGTGACGCCCAGCTCGGCCGCAATCTCCCGGACGCCGTTCGCCCACGGCCCGTCGAACGCCTCGGCGGCCTCGGTACGGGGACGGGCGAACGAGCACATTGCTGCCTCGGGAAACACCACGAGTTCGGCGCCGCGAGAGGCGGCGTCAGTGGCGAACTCCCGGACGCGCGCCAGGTTCTCCGATGGCTCGGTGGACGCGGCGACCTGGGCGAGGGCGACACGCATGCGTCCAGCGTGGCACGCCCTGCGGAATTGCGCGCCAGATCGTCCTCGACGCTGTGCCAGGGGAGTTTCCGGCGTCGAGAGTGCAATTTCGCAGGACACAGGCAACCTTTCCGGCACGCGGGACGTACTACGGGTGAGCCCGCCGTCGAAAGGCCCCCATGTTCGGTCGACCCACCTCGGCCAGGGACGCCGAGTTCGCGCAGTTCGTGCGCGCGGCGACGCCGTCCCTGTCGTGGACCGCGTACCTGATCACCGGGGACCGGCACACGGCGGCCGACCTCGTCCAGGAGGCGCTGGTTCGCACGTACGTCGCCTGGCCGCGGGTGCGCGACGGCGAGGCAACGGCCTACGCGCGGCGGGCGCTGGTGAACGTCGGCATCGACCGCTGGCGTGCCCGTCCCGCGATCCCGGCGGAGACGCTGGACGGGATCGACCGCCGCGACCCGCAGGCCGTAGTCGACGACCGCGATCAGTTGGTGCGGATGCTGGCGGCGCTGCCACCGCAGCAGCGCTGCGTGGTCGTGCTGCGCTACCTGGACGACCTCAGCGAGGCGGAGGTGGCTGCGTGCCTCGGGATCAGCGTGGGTGCGGTGAAGTCGGCGACTTCGCGCGGCCTCGCTGCGCTGCGTGCGCGGTACGCGTCGGTACGGGAAGGAGAAGGGGAATGAACGACCTGGACGAGCGGCTGCGGGACGACCTGGCCGAGCTGGTGGAAACAGTCCCGCTCGACCTGGGCATCGAACTCGACGCGGTGATCGGTGCCGGACGCCGGGCGCGACGATCACGGACGATTCGCCACAGCATGGGTGCCGCGGCGGTCACTCTGCTCGGGGCAGGTGTCGCGATGGCGAGCGCTCCGCTGGGGCCGTCGGTGACGCCCTCGGTGGTGCCGGCTGCTCCCGTCACGTCCCCGGCCTGGCTCGAGAACCCGGCCTACTTCGACGTGACCGGGCTGGGCCTCGCCTCAAGCACCGACTTCGACAGGATCACCCTCGACGTGACCGCAGCTGCCACGGGCTGGAAGGTGGACATCACCACCAGCCGCTCGGACGGACTCCTGCTCGCCCAGTTCACCACGCAAGCCGATCGGGGATTGTGGGTGTCGCAGCTGTCGCCGCAGGTGGCGGTGGCGCTCCTGCCTGCCCGTACGGATTGGTGGACGCCGGCGATGAAGAAGCCGGGGGAGGATCTGCGGTACACCAACTCCATGCACCCGGGCACCCTTGACCTGACCGCGGTGCTCGTGGTCTTCGACAAGCCCGCAGAGTCCAGTGACCTTGCCGGCTTCGTCTGGCAGGCCGCGGACGGGACCCTGGTCGACAGCCTGGGCGACGCCGTCCCTTCGACGACGGTGGAGGCGGCCGGTCAACAGGCCACCCTGTACCTGGACCCGACGCTCAACCTGATGGGCTACCGACTCTCGGACGGAGCCTCCGCGTCCCTCAACCCGGACTCGCCCGGGTGGCACGCCTACCCGCGACTGCAGTTCTACGACCGGTCCGGCGTCGACCAGAGGACGAGGTGGGTGCTGGCGGACGTCCTGCCGTCCGGCGCCCACGACCTGCGGATTGACCTGGCGCCCGGCGCCCACTGGACCCCCGTCGAACTGGCGGGCCGGACGGGCTACGTGATCGTGTCGGAGTCCGCCCGGACGACCCAGCCGGTCCGGTCGCTGAGCTACATCAACGCGGAAGGGAAACAGGTGGTCTGGCCGAAGCGGTGATGATGTCCGGAAGGCAGGCAACCCTTTGACCACACTGTGCGTACGTCATGGTGTAGGCCGAAGAGAGAGGCGCCATGTTCGGATCGCCCACCCCCACCCGGGACGCTGAGTACACCGCGTTCGTGCGTTCGGCGTCCGCGTCGCTGACCCGGACGGCCTACCTGCTGACGGGCGACCGGGAACTGGCGGACGAGCTCGTCCAGGAGGCCCTCGTCCGCACCTATCTCGCGTGGCGCCGCGTCCGGCACGGCGAGGCCACGGCGTATGCAAGGCGCACGCTGGTGAACCTCAACATCGACCGCTGGCGGCGACGTCCGGCCACGCCGACCGAGACCATCGAGAAGCCCGATCCGACGGACGCGCACGAGCGGGTAGACGACCGGGACGAGGTCGTCCGGCTGCTGGCGTCCCTGCCCCCGCAGCAGCGTCGGGTGATCGTGCTGCGCTACTTCAACGACCTGACCGAGGCGGACGTCGCGCATCACCTCGGCATCAGCGTCGGCGCGGTGAAGTCGGCCGCATCGCGCGGGCTGGCCACGCTGCGCTCGCGCTACACCCCGGTGGGAGGAGAACTGTGATGAACGATCTCGAGGAGCGCCTGCGCGCCGATCTGCTGGATGCGACGGAGGGCATTGATCCGGAGTTCGATGCGGACGCGCTGCTGGCGTCCGGTCACCGCGCACGGGGCAACCGCACGGTGCGCAGGATCGCCGTCGGCGCGGCGTTCGCCCTTGTCGCGGGCGGACTCGGGTGGGCAGGGCTCGGCCACCAGAGCGGACGCGGCACCGCACCGGTGCTGGCGACGCCGGCTCCCGTGCCGTCGGCGACGATGGCTGCGACACCCGGCTCGTCCGACTCGGTGACCTTTGGTCTTGACGGTGCGTCGCTGCCGTCGGGCGCCGACGCGCAGAGCATCGGGGTGTCCGCGACGATCGCAGCGGACGGCAGCTACACGGTCGACCTCAGGGTGGTCGCGAAGGACGGCACCAACTTCACCGCGCACAAGACGAGCCAGGGCGACCAACTCGCGTGGGCACAGCTGGGGCCGCGCCTGTTTGTCGGGTTTGTGCCGCACCGGGTCGAGTGGATCCAGTACATCGACAAGAAGTCGTCGGACGTCTTCGGCGCGAACTCCTCGGACGATCGGACCTTCGACCGACTCGATGCGACCGCCGTGTACCGGGTCTCCGACAAGGCGGGGAACTACGGGGGGCTCAAGGCATACATCTGGAAGGGGTCGGACGGGGTGTTCCACAACAGCCTGGGCCAGGTCGTGCCGAGCGCGACGATCACGCTGTCCGGGTCGAAGCAGGTGGGTACGTTCTTCCTGGACAAGGCCCTGAATGTCCTGGCGTTCCAGCAGGGTGGTGGCACCGGCAGCACCGATGTGCAGACCGACCAGGTGCAGAGCATCTTCGGCTGGGCAGGCGAGGGCGGTGGCGTGGCGGTGGGTGGACTGCTCCTGCCGGAGGGTGCGACGAACCCGAAGCTGGTGTCGAAGGGCGCGGGCCTCGAATGGGCGTCGGCGGAGCTCGAGGGACGGCTGGCGATCGTGGCGTCGGCGCGAATGCCGAACGGGACAGAAGAGGTCGTCCACTCGATCACGTACACCGATGCGGCCGGAAAGAGGGTCACCAAGCGCTTGCCGGCGTGACGTCGGCGCGGTCCGGCGTCGGGTGGGAACCTTTTCGTGCGGCGCTGCGTAGAGAGGGGAGAACGCAGCGGAGAGAGGCTCGATGTTCGGATCACCCACCCCGGCGAGGGGCGTCGAGTTCGCGGAGTTCGCGCAGTCGGCGTCCCGCTCGCTGACCCGGACCGCGTATCTGATCACCGGAGACCGGGAGTTGGCGGCCGATCTGGTGCAGGAGACCATGGTCAGGACGTACGTCGCGTGGCGACGCGTCCGGCACGAGGAGGCGTTGGCGTACGCGCGGCGGATCCTGGTCAATCTCGACATCGACCGCAGGCGCCGCCGGCCGGCCGTCCCGACCGATCGGGTGGACCGGGCGCAGCCGAACGCCGCAGAGGCCGCGTCCGATGATCGGGACGAGGTAGTGCGGATGCTGGCCACGCTGCCCGAGACGCAGCGCAGGGTGATCGTGCTGCGGTACTTCGACGACCTGACCGAGGCGGCGATCGCCGATCAGCTCGGGATCAGCCCAGGGACGGTGAAGTCAGCCTGTTCACGCGGGTTGGCCGCGCTCCGCGCCCAATACAGCCCCACCGTGGAAGGAGGGGAGCGGTGAACGACCTTGAGGAGCGCCTGCGGGCGGACATGTGGGAGGCGGCCGGGCCGATCGAGCCCGACCTCGACCTGGAGGCTGTCGTACGGGACGGCGACCAGGTGCTGCGTTCCCGGCGGATCCGGCTCGCGGTGGGAGGCATCGCAGCGGTCGTGGCGCTCGCCATGCTGGCCTGGGTGGCGGTGGCCAACCGGGTGCTGTCTGGCGTCCCGGACCCCGCCCAGACCGTGTCCGCCAGCCCGGCGCCCACCCCCACTGACGTCGTCGGTGATCCGATGGTGGCCAGCTTCGGCCTCATCGATCAGTACGAACCTCGCACGCCGAGCGCTGCCCCGGTCACGCCGGACACGCCGACGCAGGTGGACGTCCGGGTCGTGGACGACCACACCGTGCAGTTCGTCGGCACGACGGCGGGTGGGACGGTGACCACCAGGATGGTGGCGATGCCCGCGAAAGGCGTGGTCACGGAGGAGATCTTGCCCGGCGTGCTGGCAGGGTTCCTGCCGACGCGGGCCGACTGGCTCGACGTGTGGCTGTCCCAGAAGCCGTCACTCGGCTGGGTGAGTGCGGACACGGTGGGCCGCAAGGGCAAGTACGTGGCCTTCGTCCGTGCGTTCCCGCGGGATGCCGGGGATGTCGGCCGGGTGACGGGATACGTCTGGGGCGACTCGAAGGGTCGCGTCCATGACAGCGAGGGACGTCCGGTGTCGAGCCGGACGGTACGGCTGGCCAAGGCCGAGGGCGTGTTCTACGTGGATCCGGGTGGACGGGGATTCGCGTTCCACACCTCGCAGCTGATCGGGGTGGATGGCTACCTGGAGGGTGAGGGAGCGGTGGCGTTCGAAGGGGCGAGCGCGGGTGACGGCACCCGGTACTACCAGAACGAGGCGGTAGGGGCGCTGCCGGTGGGTGCGACGAAGGTGACGTTCCACTGGAAGGGGACGGCGAGCAGTCGCGACGCAACGGTGTTCACGCTTGGCGACCGGAAGTACTTCGTGGCGACGAGCCGGCAGGAGCGTACGGCCGGTGGTTCCATGCTCGACGGCGGGCTGGCCTCGATCAGCTACACCGACGCGAACGGAGCACAGGTGACGTACCACCCGGGCGGCTGACTCTCCGGCCCTTCTGGTCGCTGACTAGGCCGGACGCCCGGTTGGAGTTCGGCACGGCTCACCCGGTATCCTTCTCGGCGGAGGATTCGCCTAGAGGCCTATGGCGCTCGCTTGGAAAGCGGGTTGGGTTCACGCCCTCACGAGTTCGAATCTCGTATCCTCCGCCACTTGACTAGGGGAAACGCTCCGACCGCGAGCTTCGCGGGAGGAGCGTTTCGGGCTTTAGTCTCAGTTTTAGTCTCAGTTGTAGTCCGCGGAGGGGTCGTCCGGGCTGTTCGATTTGGGCTGTTCGGGCTTGTCCGGGGCTGTTCGTCTGGCAGACCTGCGGGTAGTGAGTGAGGGCTTCGTTTCTGCTGCGGGCGTGCCCCAGATGAAGCTGCCGACCTTGGCGGCGACGTCCTTGCGGACGCTGTCAGTGATGTGCTGGTAGACCATCGTCATCTTCGCGCTGGACCAGCCCATGATGTCGATCACGGCCCGCTCGGAGACACCGAGGAGGAGCAGGGTGGTGGCGGCTGTGTGGCGAGCGTCGTGGAGGCGAGCGTCGCGGACGCCGGCGTCCTGGATCAGCGCCTTCCAGCGGTGGTACTCGCTGTTGTTGTTCAGCGGTCGGCCACGAAGGTCGGTGAAGACCCAGTCGCCGTCGACCCACCGGTCGCCTGCTTCCTCCTGGGCCTCCAGCTGCCGAGCGCGATGGGCGCGCATGAGCTGGGTGAGTTCGCCGGGCAGGCCGATTGTGCGATGTGAGGCGTCGGACTTGGTCTCTCCGCGGTCGGGGTTGGTGCGGACCTTGTCCGGGCACCAGCCCGGATGCTTCTTCCCGCAGGGTGGGTTGCAGCCGTGTCGATAACGCGGTCGTGGCCTGCTGTGCTCGACCGTGATGAGACCCTTCTCGAGGTCGACGTCACTCCAGTGGACGGCGAGGAGTTCCCCTTGTCGCAGGCCGAGGGAGAGGGCGATGATCCAGCGGACGCCGCCGAACTGCTCCAGGGCTGTGTCGATGAGCTTGCGGATCTCGTCCGGCTCGTAGGGCTTGATCTTGAGTTTGCGTACCCTCGGCGCGATCTTGCGCGTCGCGGGGTTGCGGGGCATGTAGCCGGACTCGACTGCCAGGTCGAAGGCAGCGTGCAGGGTGCGGTGCACCTGATGGGCGGTCGAGGGCGAACGGCCAGAGGCAATCATCTTGTTGTAGAGCGTCTTGAGGTGGTCGGGACGCACTTTGTCCAAGCGCCGCTTGCCCATCGCCGGGATCGCGTGAACCCGGACCGCGAAGCGATAGGCGTCCCAGGAGTTCTCGCGCAACGAGGGCTTGGCGATGTCCACGAGCCAGTGCTCGAGCCACTCCTCAACAGTCCAGCGCTCGCCGGGCTTGGTCACGGTGTGATCCTCGCGATCCCTCTCGAGCGCCCTGACCTTCGCCGTGACTTCGGCCTTGGTCTTGGCCATGACATGTCGACGGTCGGGGGTGCCGTCCTCCTTCTCGCCAACCGTCACGCGTCCGTGCCAGTAGCCGCGTTCTCCTTGATAGATCGACGAGCGTCCGTTTGCGGACCGCTTCATGAGGCGATGTCCCGCTGTCCCCGGACGTAGGCGTCGAGGGAGTCGACGGAGACGAACAGGTACTTGCCGAGCGTGATCGACTGGACCTGCCCGGTCTCAACGAGTTCTTCCACGGTGTCCTTGGTGAGGGGTTCGGGTGCCTCGATCTGGCCGAGCTGCGCACGGATGTAAGCGGCGACCGAACTGACGGCGACGAGGCGCCGGGAGCCGATCTTGATGGAGGCAAGCGCGCCGTCCATCATCAGTTCGTAGGTCTTGGTGCGGCCGATGCCGAGGCACTCGGCGGCCTCCTCCACGGTGAGCAGGTGTGCCCTGTCGGGGGTGGGAAGACTCATCTGGCTGCTCCCTTCGGGAATCTGGCGAGCGGTTCGCCTACCTTCCCTAGGCCAAGGAAGTTGGCGATCGGGACGCGTCGGGAGTGAAGTCCTGATGCGGATCTGGGGTTCACCTGCGTCCGGCGGAGATGGCCGACGTCCGGCTCTGTGCGGCCGAAGAGTTGCTGCCGGGTCTAGCCGATCCGGAGCGATCGACCTACCCTGAAACCCTGTTTCTGGAAATTCATGGACGCGTCAGCGTCCCGATCGCCAACTTCTTTGGCCTAGGGAGGGTATAGGGAAGGAGATCGGCCATTGCGCCAACCCCAGCGCTCATCGCTGCATCCGTATTGTTCGTGCTCCTGTCGGGCTGCACTGCGCCGTCGGCAAGTTCGCCTCCTTCTCCGGGCGCTCCGACGTCGAGCGCGTCTGCCACCGCACCCTCGGAATCGCCGTCGGTCACGCCCACTCCCACTTGGAGTGCGGATCAGGCGGCCGCCATCGCCGCGGTCGACGGCTACCGCGCCGCGAGCGATCAGATCGGCACGAACCCGGCCGCATTCACCCAGGCACAGATGAAGACCCTCCTCGGGAAGTGGGCCGGCCCGGCGGTCGTGAAGGCCAACGTCGCCTCCTACCTCGCGCTGAAGAAGCGCGGGTTCAGGTACGACACCGGGAACACTGTGCTCCACACGCTCGCGTCTTCCGCTTCGGAGACCGGCTACGGGACCGAGGTGGTGATCACCCGCTGCATCGATCAGTCGCCGGCGCGGGTCCTGGACAAGAACGGTGACGAGGTCAGCGAGCAGGAGCTCGGCTACCAGGTCTCGCAGTTCCTCCTTCGCCAGTACACGGCTCAGAAGCGATCTGGCGACAAGACCTTCCGGGTCTACGGACTTGCCCCGACCAAGGGTGAGTGTGGTTCGTCATGAGCAGGATTCTGATCGGCCTACTCGCCGCACTGGTCGCGTTCGTCGGCGGGCCAGTGCTCACCGCGCGGGCTGAGGATCCGGGCTGCGATGACCAGACGGACGTGTGCATCATCGAGATCGGCGATCCGGGCGCTCCGGCGGATCCTTCGCCGGGTGATCCGGGCCCGGCGCCGAAGAAGAAGGTCGTTCCGAGCTGCGCGGGTCTTGGTGCGGGTGTGATTGCGCCGGTCGGGTCGAGCCTGGCGGATCTCGGGTTGGACGATGCCGCGCACGCCGGCTGGGTTCATGTGACGTGCCGGGATCGCAGCGACTTGATGTGGATGTGGCTGGATCCGGGTGCGGCGGCGGAGTCGATCGCCCGGATGTTGTTGGCGCGGCTGCAGCTGCAGCCGATCAAGATCGGCTGGACCCCGCTGCGAGCCGGTGCGATGGGGATTGTCGGGATCCCGACCTGGCTGTGGGTGGACAACCCGGGCCGGGTGACGTGGGGTCCGGCGACGATCAGCGCCGGCGGTGTGTCGTTGACAGCGCGGGTCGAAGCGGTGACCTGGGACATGGGCAACGGCGACCAGGTTCGCTGTACCGGCAAGGGCACCCCGTGGGCCAAGGGGATGGGCGCGGACCCGTCCCCGACGTGCGGCTACACCTATCGCGAGCAGGGCGAGTACACGGTGACGGCGACGGCGCACTGGGTTGCGCGGTGGTCGGGTTATGGCAGGTCGGGTGCGATCCCGCTGAACCTGTCCCAGGAGCGGACGCTCGAAGTCGGCGAGATCCAGGTGATCATCACGAACCGCTGACCCCGGGCGAGGCCACGCTCCTCGCCCTCTGTTTGGAACCTCTCCACCCCCGGAGGTGAACCGATGACCATCACATCCCCACAACAGACGACCACCAAGCCGAACGGTCACCAGCCGACAGGCAACGGCAACCCGTCGGGCCGGCTGCGGCGGCGACCGTTGATGGTGCTGGTTTCGGTGGGCCTGGTGCTGGTCGGCGCGGTGCTGGGGGTCGGGGTCTGGATGCTGTCGTCGTCCTCGGTGGAGGTGGTCGCGGCCCGCACGTCGATCGAGCGGGGCGCGACGATCACCGCCGAGGATCTGGCGGTGACCAGGGTGACCGTCGACGAGACGGTCCCGGTGATCCGATCAGACCAGCTCGCCGGCCTGGTCGGCCAGCGCGCCGCCTCGGACATCGCCTCCGGCACGCTGCTGAGCCCGGCAGAGGTGACCGACGTGTTGCCTCCGGGCACCGGAGATTCGGTGGTTGGCGTGGCGCTCGGGATGGGTCAGTTGCCGGCCGAGCCGTTGCGTGCGGGGGATCGGGTGCGGCTGGTCCAGACCCCGGCGGCGCAGGGCGAGGTGCCCGCGACGCAGGTGACGATCGACGCGGTGGTGCAGTCGGCGACCGTGGCGGCGGATGGCCAGACCACGGTGGTGGACCTGCTGGTGCCCTCCTCGAGGGCGGCGGAGGTCGCCGCCCGGGCGGCGACCGGTGAGGTCGCTCTGGTGCTGGACTCGCGGGAGCGCTGAACCATGCTGGTGGCGTTGTGTTCGGGGGCGGGTTCGCCGGGGGTGACCACGACCGGGTTGGCGCTGGCCCTGCACTGGTCGCGCCGGGTGGTGTTGGTGGAGGCCGATGCGTCGGGGAGTTCGGGGTTGTTGGCCGGCTACTTCCGCGGCCAGCTGGACCAGCCGGGCCTGGTGGATCTGGTGATCGCGCAGCGTTCGGATCTGCTGGCCGACGCGGTGCCCCGGTTGTTGTTCGGGCTGGAGGGTTCTGGGGCGTCGGTGTTGTTCGGGTTGCGGTCGCATGAGCAGGCCGCGGGCGCGGGGGTGTTGTGGCCGCCGCTGTTGGAGGTGCTGCGCGGTCTGGGCTCGGCGGGGACGGATGTGATCGTGGATGCGGGCCGGCTGGGCCTGCCGGGCTGGCCGGCGCCGTTGGTGGCCGCTGCGGACGTGGTGCTGCTGCTGACCCGCAGTGATCTGCCGGGGCTGGCCGGCGCGAGGTCGTGGGCAACCACCCTGGCGGGTGAGGAGGCGCCGGGCCACGCGGTCCGGATCGTGCTGGTCGGCGAGGCCCGACCTTACGCGGCGCGGGAGGTCGCCAAGACCCTGGGTGTGCCGGTCCTCGGAGCGGTGGAGTGGGCCCCCGACCACGCGGGTGTGTTCTCCCACGGACGATCGGTTCCGCCCGTGCCGTGGTGGCGGCGCGTCGGCCGCCGCGGCGATGCCGGCCAAGACGCGTTCGAGGCGTCGAGCTATGTGCGTTCGGTGCGGGCGCTGGCCGAGGCGATCGCGAAGGCGGGCGACGCCGGGGCACCGGTCCGGTTCCGCAGCGTGCTGGCCGGAGTCGGCGTGAACACCGAAGGGAGGTCGCCGGCATGACCGATGCAGACTTCGAAGGCGATCCCCAGCGGCTCCCGCTGTTCGCCACCACCACTGGTCCGAACGGGCACCCCCGGCCGGGCCGGGTCCGCTCGACGTTCCGGCTCGCCGAACCGGCCGCCGAGGCAGCTGAGCCCGCCGCTAAAGCGCCCGAGCCGGTCGAGCTGCGTCGGGTGAGCGTGCCGGCCTCGCTGGTGCCGGCTGACGAGGTGCCGGTCTCCCTCCTGCCCAGGCTCCGCAGCGGCGGATTGGACTGGGCGAGGGTCGCGCGGCTGCGCAGCGAAGCGTCGACGGCGTTGACCGAGGCGCTCGGTGAGCACCCGGCGATGGGGCGGGCCGAGCAGGAGGAGTTGGGCCGCTCCATCATCGAGCGGCTCCTGGACGGTGAGGACGCCGACACGGTCGTGCGGCGGGGCCAGGCTAGGACCCTGGCGGAGCGCCGCCAGTTGGCGGAGGCGACCTTCGATGCCTTGTTCCGGCTGGGTCGGTTGCAGCCGTTGCTGGACGACCCGGAGGTGGAGAACGTGATGATCACCGGCTACGACCGGGTGGTCGTCGAACGGGCCGACGGCACTCTGGTGGAGGCCGAGCCGGTCGCCGATAGCGACGAGGAACTTCTCGACTTCCTCTCCTTCCTGGCCGGCCGGGCCGACAACCCGCGCCCGTTCTCGGCGTCGCAGCCGTCTTTGCATCTGCGGCTGGAGGACGGCTCCCGGCTGGCCGCGGCCCGGGACACCGCGCGGCCGTCGGTGGTGGTTCGCCGGCACCGGGTCCGCCGGGTCACGTTGGCCGACCTGGTCGAGTGGGGCACCTTGTCGCCGCTGATGGCCGGGTTCTTGTCGGCCGCGGTGAAGGCCCGCCGTTCGATCGTGGTCTCCGGCGGGCAGGGCGACGGCAAGACCACGTTGGTGCGGGCGTTGTGCGCCGAGATCGACCCGTGGGAGGTGATCGGCACCTTCGAGACCGAACACGAACTGTTCCTCCACGAACTCACCGAGCAGCACCGCATCGTGCACGCCTGGGAGGAACGACCCGGCTCCGGCGAACACGCCACCGCCGGCCGTTCCTCGGGGGAGCGGCGCACCCCGGAACAGGTGATCGACAGCTTCCGGTTCACCCTGTCCCGCCAGATCCTGGGCGAGATCCGCGGCCCCGAGGTGTGGAGCATGATCAAGCTAATGGAGTCTGGCGCCGGCTCCCTGTCGACCACCCATGCGGCTGATGCCTACTCGACGATGCGCAAGCTGATCACCTGCGCGATGGAGGCCGGGCCGCACGTCACCATGGAGCTCGCGGCGACGAAGCTGGCCGACACGATCGACTTCATCGTCCAGATGACCTGCGAGATCGTCACCACACCAGTGGGGCCGCGCAAGGTGCGCCGGGTCGCGGAGATCCTCGCCGTCGAACCCGGTGAGGAGAACAAGCGCTACAGCCTGACCTCGATCTTCCGGGCCGTACCCGGCGGGATCGGGGTCGCCGACACCCCGCCGCCGGGACGCATCCTCGACCAACTCCTCGCCCACGGCTTCGACTACACCGCGTTCCTGGCCGAGGCCGACGCCCACCCCCGGCGGCAACCATGAACCCGATCCTTGCCGGGCTGTCCGGCGCCCTGATCGTGGCCGGGATCCTCGGCATCGTCGCCGGACTCAGGCCGGTCCCCGAACCGGAACCCAGGACCGTCCGGCCGCCGGGCCGGTTCCGCCGGTGGTGGCGGGGCGTCCCGCGGACTCGCCGCCTCGCCGCCCTGGCCGGGCTTGTGGTTGGTGTGGTGGCCGGGTTGCTGACCGGCTGGGTTGTGCTGGTCGTGCTGCTGCCCGCGGTGGTGTTGGGCCTGCCGGTGCTGCTGGCCACCTCGGGTGAGGCCGGACGGATCGCCCGGCTGGACGGGATCGCGGAGTGGACCCGGAACCTGTCCGGGGTGCTGACCGCCGGGCAGGGGCTGGAGCAGGCGTTGATCGCCAGCCTCCGCTCGACGCCGGACGCGGTGCGTCCGCAGGTCGCCCTCCTGGTGGCCCGGCTGCGGTCGCGCTGGCCGACCGAGCAGGCGCTGCGGGCCTTCGCCGACGACCTGGACGACCCGACCGGCGACCTGGTCGCCGCCGCCTTGATCCTGGGCTCCCGCAAACGAGGCCCCGGCCTGTCCGCGGTCCTCACCGGGTTGGCGGAGTCGACCGCGGACGACGTGCGTGCCCGCCGCCAGATCGAGGCCGACCGGGCCAAACCGCGTGCCACCGCCCGCTGGGTCACCATCCTGTCCGCCGGCGCCTTGGCGGTGCTGGCCCTGTCCGGACAGTTCCTCGCTCCCTACGCCACCCCGCTCGGCCAGGCCATCCTGCTGGTCCTGCTCGGCGCCTACGCCGCGTGCCTGGTGTGGATGAAGCACATGGCCGCCACTCCCACCGGGGAGCGGTTCATCACCCAGAGGATCGAGGTGCGACGGTGACCTCGCTGCAACTGCTGATCCTGGCCGGCATGCTCGTGATGGCTGGTGTCGCGGTCTTCGTGTGGTGGGCCGCCCCGGCCGAACCCGACCTCGCCGACGCCCTCGACCGCATCTCGCCCCACCACACCACCACCCCCGCCGTGGTCACAGGCGGTGCCGGTGGGGAGCGGGCCGGGTTGTGGGCGATGCGCCGCCTTCCCGCCGGCTGGGTCCGCGAACCAGTCGCGGACCTGGCGGTGCTGCGCAAGTCGCTGGCCTCGTTCTACAGCGACAAGCTCGCCTTCGCCGGCCTGGCCGCTTTGGCGGTGCCGCTGCTGTCCTGGCTGGTCTCCTGGACCATCCCGCTGCCCATCACGATCCCCGTGATCGTCACCCTGGCCGGGGTGGTGGCCGGCTGGTTCCTGCCCGACCTCAACGTCCGCCAGGACGCCGCGAAGGCCCGCGCCGGGGTCAGCCGGGCCCTGGGCGCCTACACCGACCTGGTCGCCCTCGAACGCCACGGCGGCTCCGGCACCCGGCAGGCCATGGAACTCGCCGCCCAAGTTGGGGACAGCTGGGCGTTCAGCCGGATCAGCGAGGAACTCCTGCGGTCCCGGCTCGACTGGCAACAACCCTGGGACGCCCTCCACCACCTCGCCGGCCAACTCAACGTCGCCGACCTGGACGACCTGGCCGACATCATGCGGCTGTGCGGCGAAGAAGGCGCACCGGTCTATGACACGCTGCGGGCCCGCTCGACCGCCACCCGCAACGCCCTGCTCACCCGCGACCTCGCCGTGGCGAACGAGGTCGGGGAACGCATGTTCATCCCCGCCAGCATCACCGCCGTCGTCTTCCTGGCCATCCTCCTCGTCCCGGCCCTGCTCCGACTCATCACCCCCTGAAAGGACACTGTCATGACCGAACTCACCCGACTCCTGGCAGCCCACTTCCACGCCCTCACCGTCACCACCCGCCACCGCCTCGCCACCCGCCGGCACGACCAGCGCGGCTCGGCGACCATCGAGCAGGCTCTCTGGGCAATCGCCGCCATTGCATTCGTCGCCATCGTCGTGGCTGCCATCAACGGCTACCTCGCCAGCCAGGCCGCCAAGATCCGCTGACCCGCCCATGACCCGATCTGCCGTCCGCTCGC
This sequence comes from Propionicimonas sp., assembly GCA_036770475.1. Lineage (GTDB taxonomy): Bacteria > Actinomycetota > Actinomycetes > Propionibacteriales > Propionibacteriaceae > Propionicimonas. The sequence goes on from DAIPJC010000037.1 coordinate 23,278, forward strand.
GTGCCCGCCCCGTCCGGGGCGAGCGCGGCTCGGCAAGCGTGCAAATGGTCGTGATCATGCCGCTGCTGTTCGGCATCGCGTTCACCGGGCTGCAGGCCGGCCTGTACTTCTACGGACGCTCCGGAGCGATGTCCGCCGCCACCACCGGCGCCCGCGCCGCCGCCGCCGAACACGGAACCGCCGAGGACTGCCAACGTGCCGCCGCCGCGTTCCTCACCAGCCTCGGCGACGTCCTCACCCAACCCCGCATCGCGTGCGCACGCACCGCCACCGCCATCACCGTGGAAGTCAGCGGCAACACGTTGAGCGTCATCCCCGGCTGGACGCCCCAGGTCGTCCAGCGGGCCGTCCAGCAGACCGAACGGGTCACCCGATGACCCCCCGGGCACACCCCAGACGGCGGCGGGACCAGCGGGGTTCGGCGGCGATCGAGGCCGTGGTCGCCGGACCCGCGGTGGTGCTGATGATCCTGCTCGTCGTGTTCGGCGGACGGGTCGCGCTCGCCCACCAGACCGTCCAGAGGGTCGCGGCCGACGCCGCCCGTGCCGCGTCGCTGGCCCGCACCCAGACCGAAGCACGCGCCGCCGCGGACACCGCGCTGCGCACCGGCCTCGACCAGCACCTCACCTGCACCAACCCGACCCTCGACCTCGACCTGACCGGATTCCGCACCCCCGCCGGCACCCCGGCCAACGTCACCGCCACCCTGACCTGCCGCGTCCCCACCACCGACCTCGGCCTGCCGATCCCCGGCCAGCTCACCATCACCGCCACCATGACCAGCCCGATCGACACCTACCGCGAAAGACGGTGACACCCATGAGCCGGCAACGCAGGGACGAGCGAGGCTCGGTCAGCATCTGGGCGGCGCTGATCGTGGCCGCGTTCACCCTGATCCTCGGGATCTCGGTCGACCTCGTCGGCCAAGTCGCCGCCAAACAACGAGCCGCAGACGTCGCCGCCCAAGCCGCCCGAATCGCCGCCGAACAAGTCGACCCGAACACCGTCCTGTCCGGCGCCAAGACCATCACCGCCAACCCCGTCCGGGCCCGCCAAGCAGCGCTGGCCTACATCGCCGGCGCCGACATGACCGGCACCGTCACCATCGGTGCCGGCGGCACCCAACTCGCCATCACCACCACCGCCACCTACCAGCCCCTCTTCCTGACCAGCATCGGGATCGGGCCCCTCACCGTGACCGGAACCTCCACCGCCCGGCTCGTGCGAACCCTCAACGGAAGCGAACGCTAACCATGAGACGACTCCTCACCGGACTCGGCGCCACCCTCCTGCTGGTGCTGCTCCTCGTCGGCCTGCCCGTGCTGCTGGTGCTCATCTGGCCGGTCGGACTCCCGCACCTCGAGCCCACCCCGGCAGGCATCTGGTCTGCGCTGCTGCGGCCCGACGACGGCACCGTATTCCTCACCCTGGTCAAGGTCGCCGGCTGGATCGTGTGGGCACTGCTCGTCTTCGTCGTTGCAGCCGAGATCCTCGCCCGCCTCCGCCACCACCACCCGCCCCGGCTACCCGGCCTCGCCATCCCCCAAGGCCTCGCCCGCGGCCTGATCGCCGCCTCCCTGACCCTGTTCGTCAACACCAACACCACCCTCGGACCCACACCGCCACCGGTCGCCCAAGCAGCACCCGCGTCGCCCAACCCCGCCACGACACCCCGGGCCCCGCAGGTCGGCCACGCCGAAGCGGGCAAGCCCTCGTTCGAGCGGTACACGGTGAAGAAGGGCGACATCCTCTCCCAGATCGCCCTCGACCACCTCGGCGACGCCCACCGCTACCCGGCCATCTTCAAAGCCTCCCGGCACATCCGCCAACCCGGCGGCCGACACCTCACCGACCCCGACGTCATCGACATCGGCTGGAAACTCAACATCCCCACCGGCCACACCACCAAGCCCGACCACCAACCGGCGAACGGGAAACAACACCGGCCCGACCACGCCGAAGTAGGTCCACCCGCGGCCGTCCAGGTTCCGGCGGAGACAACCAACACCCCGGGGCCGTCCTCCCCACCGGCCGCCGCGAACCCGGCACCCAGCACCGAAGCCGTGCCGACCGCGCCCGCCACCGAGACAGAGGACGAGTCCGCGCAGCCGGCCTGGCTGCTCACCGGGCTCGCCGGTGCGGGCGCGCTGTTGGCCGGGTCTCTGTGGCTGGTCGTGCTGCGCCGCCGCGCCGTCCAGCACCACCACCGCCACCCCGGCTACGCCACCGCACCCCCACCGCCGCACACCATCCCGGTCGAGAAGACCCTGCGCCACCAGGGCGGACCCGCCAGCGACGTGCTCACCTTCCTCGACGAAACCCTCCGCCGCCTCGCCACCACCCTCGATGGGCCCCTGCCCGGCCTGCTCGCCGTCGCCGCCACCCCGGCCGGGATCAGGCTGCACCTCGCCGACGACGCGACCCTGCCCGAACCCTGGCAACCGACCGGGGTCTCCGGGTCGGTGTGGAGTCTCGATGTCGCCGACGTCCCACGAGACGTCGAGCCGCTCGAGCCCGACAGTCCCGCGCCCTGGCCCCACCTGGCGACCGTCGGCGCCGACGACACTGGCCGTTGGTGGCTGATCAACCTCGAGCACGCCGGCATCACCACGATCGGCGGCGACCCCGACTACGCCGACGACCTCGCCCGCTACCTCGCCGCCGAACTCGCCACCACCCCCTGGTCCCGCGACGTCCAGGTCGACCTGATCGGCGCCTACCCCGAACTCGCCGACCTCGACCCCACCCGCCTCCACCACCACCCAGGCCCCGACGCCATCGACGACACCATCGGCGCCGCCGTCGAGACCATCGACCGGCTCAACCGGCTCCACCTGGACGACCTGCCCGCCGCCCGCGCCGCCCACGCCGGCGACGAGATCTGGCTCAACCGCGTCCTCATCACCACCACCGACACGGCAGGACACCTCGACCAACTCGCCCAACTCATCCACGACCAGCCCGGCCGCACCGCCACCGCCATCCTCCTCACCGGTAACGCCACCACCGGCGCGCCGGGCATGGAGATCACCGTCGGCGCCGACGGCCGGGTCCGCATCCCGACCCTCGGCCTCGACCTGATCGCCAACGGCATCACCCGAGACGAAGCCCGCGGCTGCGCACAGTTGCTCCAGGCCGCCGAGGTACTCGCCGACACCGCCCTGCCCAGCGCTGGCGAGGACGGCTGGCGGCAACACGTCGACCGGGCCGGACGCCTCAACCCCGATCTCACCGAGCCTCGCGACCCCGACGGCGGCGACCCCCACGCCACGAACCTTCCCCAACCCGATACCGACGTCCTCCAGACCGCAGCCACCACAAGCGAAGACCTCGCCGTCCTCGCCCCCACTATCCCCCAACACGCTGTTGAGCTAATCCGGGAGAGCGACCCCACCCTCGACGCCGACCTGGCCGACTGGTTCTCCGACACCTGCACCCGGCCCCGCCTCTCGGTGCTCGGGCCGATCCGGCTCCGGGTCGGCGCCGGCGGCGACCCCGGCAAAGCCGCCAAACGCAAGCCGTACTACACCGAACTCGTCGCCTACCTTGCCACCCGCCCCCACGGCGCGACCTCCGTCGAGTTCTGCAACGCGTTCGACGTCACCCCGGCACGCCTCCAACGCGACCTCGCCGTCGTACGCCAATGGCTCGGCAAAGACCCCACGACGGGCGAGCGGCACCTGCCCGACGCGACCCGATCCCAGCTGTTCCACGACGGCCACGGCGTATACCAGCTCCACAGCCTGCTCAGCGACGCCGACCTGTTCCGCCGACTCCGCCTCCGCGGCCAAACCCGAGGCACCGACGGACTCACCGACTACCTACAAGCCATCTCCCTCGTCACCGGGCGCCCCTACAAGAACCTTCACGACGGCGGCGGGATCTGGCTCGCCGCCGACCGCGACGACCAACACCTGCTCGTCGCCATCATCGACACCGCGCACCTCGCCGTCTCCATGGCCCTCCAGATCCCCGATCTCAAGACGGCCCGCCTCGCCGCCGACGTCGCGGCCACCGTCGCACCCGACGAAGAAGCCCCCCAACTCGACCTCGCCGCCGTCGCCCAAGCCGAAGGCGACACCGCCCGCGCCGGCAGGACCATAAGAGAAGTCCTGCACACCCGCGACACCGACGGACCGATCCAACCCGGCGCTCGCACGGTCGGTCTCGTCGATGCTCGTGGCTGGGCTGACTCAGCCCAAGCGAATACCAGTTAGCGAACCACGAGACGCGCAGCCGCTCGAGCGGCCCGACCGTCGCGACATGGAGCCTGCTGCCGATCAACGTTCTGAGCATGTGGGAGGGGTGTGACGGGTACAACGCAGCCGTCGACCACCAACGCGGGGCGCTCGCTGTTAGCGCGGGGTCTTGCTCTGGCTCCTGTCGCTGACGACCCCGCGTGGACTCGCCATTGCCCGGGGCGTCCGCTAGCACCTGCAGGCGGCCACTACAGTGGTCCCGTGGCGAACGGACTTGGTCTGGACGGCCCCGTCAACTTCAGCAATCCCCCGGTTGCAGAGGTCCTGATCGGGGTCGCGTTCGACCCTGTGGACGGGCTCAGTTCCTACCTGTCGGGCGCACTGTTCGACCGGTGGCGTGCTGACTACCCAACTGTGACGCAGCAGCCCGAACTCCCGCCACCCGTCAACCTAGATAGCGGCCCTGGTGCCTTTGTGAGGCTGGGCCCGCCGGTGGCAACGCGGCTTTGGTTCATGGCCGCCGACGGCGGCTTCCTGGTGCAGGTCCAGCCGGACCGCCTTGTTGTCAACTGGCGCACTGGCGCTGGGCGGGAGTACCCGCGCTACCCCGCAGTACGCGAGCGCTTTGTCTCTGCATGGCGGGATGTCTGCGCGGTCGCCGGACGCGAGCCTCGGGTTTTCCAAACCGAGGTCACCTATGTGAACCTGACTCCCCATCCGCTGAACGAGGTTCTGGAGGGCTGGGGTGCGACTCTCCTGTTCGATCAGGACAACGGTGGTCAGACGGCCAACACAGAGGCGAGGATCGAGTTGCAGAACCCCTCGGTACCCGCGATGCGGCGCACGGTTGCCCAGAGTTCGCAGTCAGCGCCGACCCGGATCGCCTTCTCGGTCTTTACACAAGTCACAGACCAGGCTCAGGTGATGGACGCAGTAGATTCGTCCCGTAGGCATATTGTGGAGCGGTTCAAGCAGGTGACCACACAGAAGATGCACGATGAATGGGGGGAACTGAGTTGACGACGCTGACACAAGAAGACGTGAGTGGCCTCGTTGATCCTCCCGTGGTCGAGACCTCTGACGCCCTGACGTGCGGACGAGATCGAAGCGAGGCGAAGGTGCAGCACAACGCTGTTGGCAGGCGCAGAAGCGGTCCGGCCTATTCGCAGGCGCTCACCTGGATCGACAAGCAGCCGTTCCCGGTGCCTGCGCACGTTCACGACCTTGCTGCACGCGCCCTTGCTTCCATGTGGGAGGGCGCGCCCACCGACATCGAGCGGCCCGACGGGGGCGTCTTCCCTCAGGTCTTCCCGTTGCCAGGGAGCGGCGTGCAGATCGAATGGCACGCGGGCGAGGATCACATCGAGCTTTCCGTCGAGTACGACGGCACCTTGGCGCTCTACTTCAGCTCGTTGGGTGCATCGGAGGACTACGAGTTGGCGCCAGCGCAAGATGCCATTCCGAACGAGGCTTTGGCCTGCCTCGGTCGGATCAGCGACGCCGTGTGGGCCGCGCACCAGGCATAGGCCAAGTTCCAGTGGGTAGTGACTCGCACCGTCGAGTGCCACTCGACCCCAACCTGCTTGTCCACGACATGGTCTCGCAGAGGGTGCTTTACCCGTCGTCCGCGGCTTTTGCGCCGGATCCAGGCGAGGATGGGTTGTCTGTCTACCGAGAGTCATTGCTCACGGAGTGCGGTTGCGACGCGGCGGCGGTCGCGGGTGCGGGCATTAAGAAGGCCACCGTGGCTGGTGTGACGGATGTGGTTGTGAACTCCACCGACCTGCACATCACGCCCGACCCTCAACCTGAACCCGCCGACATCGGACCGGCTCACGCCCTCATTCAGGGATGGGATGGTCTGAGCCGGAAGGAGGCCAGGAATCGCGCGCGCGCCTTGGCGAGATCATCTTGTTGCCTCCATCCCGAGGGACCCTGGGAGGCCATCCAACTGGCCTCGGCGTGATCCCCTCGTCATTCCGATCGACTCCGAAACCTCGGCGGAAGCGGGTGACACTCGAGGAACCTTGGCATACCGCCAGGGGCGCGGCCCGACACCGCTCCGCAGTCATCACGATGGATATCCCCGCGAGCTAGTCACCCGCTTCGGGCCGCGAGTTGCGCGGGCGATCGCGCTGTAGGCGGGCTGCCGATGGAGGATCGCGCCATTCTTGCGGGACTGGTCGTCAGTGTCGGGCTGTTCGGGGCTGCTCGAAGGTAGCCCTCGCCGGCCAGCCATGCCCGGGCACGCCCGACTTGACGGTCCTCGCTGAACGCGGACCAGTCGTTGAGCAGGTCTGGTTGGCTGCTGATGGTGTCTTGAATCGTCGGAGCGCTCGCGGGCCGTGGATTGCCGCGTCGAGGCGGTTGGCGATGGCCGGGTCGTCCAGGTGAGCGATGAAGAGCTCCATGTCGCGGTATCCGGCTCGTGATCCCTGTCCGTGGATCGGCAGCCAATTCCCGTCCTCCTCCTCGTCTTCGTCGTCGGTGTCGGCGTAGTCGGGGTCGAGTGGCGGCAAGACCTCGCCGGTGGCCAGTTGGAGTCTGCCGGGGTTGTTCCACTGGCTGGTTTCGAGGGCGGCGGCGAGCTGGTCCAGGTCGACCGGCACCGGCAGCAACTCCGGCTGGGGCCGGTCGCCGATGCCGGCCTGCAGCGTGTCGGCGAGGAGGTCGTCGCCGCCCCAGCCTCGTTCCCGCAGGACGGCGGCGCACCGACGCGCCTCCTCGGCCGCCCCGTCCACACCTGCGGCGGTGGCGTCGATCAGCCCGTCCCCGATCAGTTGCAGGCTGTCCGGCGGCCACGCCTGTCCGGCGAGGAGCCGGACCAGTGTGCTGCTGTCGCCGGCAGCGATCACGGCGCGGAGTCGCTCGCGCGACTGGTTGCTGTCCACAGCGGTAATCCTCCTCGCCCTGCGGCTCGTTGGCACCCTTCCCGTTCGGTGACGGGATGCCGACAGTCGACGCGTGCGCAGCTCCTCGGGGTCACTGTGGCCTGCCGATTCGGCGCTGTCGAGGGCTGGCCGGATGTGATCGGGGGGAGGTTGGGGGAGGTTGGGGGGAGGACGGTGCGGCTAGGGGAAACACCGGGGGCCTGTGGATATCGAAAGTGGCTTCTGCGGGTTCTGGGGACAACTGGGGGGAGGGTCTCGTGGTCGGTTGAAGTGGATTCACCACTCCAACTGGAAGGACACGGCGATGAGCGTGGAGACAGCTCTCGGCGTCTCGTACGAGACCGCGATGGCGATCCAGCAGGGCCGCTGGCTGGACTGGTCGGCACAGTGCGCCGCGATGGCCCGGGTCGGCTGTTCCGATGTGCGTGGCTGGCTGCGACCGGGCGCTGGGGCCGACGGGCGGCGGGCGCTGCACAGGCTGGCGTTCCTCGCCGCGATCGACGGCGGGGACGATGTGGACGCGGCGAAGGTGTTGGCGTGGGCGATGCTGCCGGCGGCGTGCCGGATCGCCCGGCAGCTCGCGGACCTGGACCCGGACATCGACGCGTTCGTCGCGTCCCAGTTGTGGATCGAGGTGCGGAGGTTCAACTGGCGCGACAGCCGCCAGGTCGCCGGCACCCTGAGCGCGAGCCTGCGCCGCAGCCTGCTGCGCGAGTCGGGCATCGGCGCGCCGAGACAACCCGAGCTGGACGACACGCCGTGGCCGGTCCTGCTGGAGCGGCTGGCCGGCGAGCCGGCGAACGAGCACCTGGATTCCCGGGAGGTGCTGCTGCGCGTCCTGGACTGGGGGGTCGAATCCGGCACGATCGAGCCGGCCGACCGGGTGTTGCTGCTGGACATGGTCGACGCCGCCCACGCCGACCCCAAGCACCGCAGCCCCCGCCGGGTGTTGTTCGGCACCTCGACCCTGCTGGGCCCGCGGCTGGGCATCACGCCGCGCAGTGTCCGCCGCCGCGGCCGTCGCGCCCTGGACGCTCTTGCCGCGCACGCGGACGAACTCAGCGAACTTCTCGACCCGCTCGCGTCCTGATCGCCGACTTGTTTGGCCTAGGGATAGGTGAGAGGAGTCGACATGGACGAGGTCACCCCCGCCGTCCGCACCGCCACCCGCCCGGTGCCGATCGGTGAACTGCTGCAGGCCTGGCTCGCGCTCCAGCGCGGCGACTTCCACCGCCCGCACCCGACCAGCGACACCACGGGCGCGCCCCGTCGTGGCTGGAGGCCGGCGCCGGGCGAGGCGCCGATCCTGGTGATCGGCTGCGCCTCTGGTGTCGGCGCCTCCACGGTCGCTCTGCTCCTGGCCGCCGCCACGGCGTCCGGCCGGGTGGTGGAGTGCGGCCCGGCCGCCCGTTCCGGCCTCGCCGGGGCGAGCACCGCCGAACTCGGACCCGCCGGCGACGGCTGGCTGCAGGGACGCCGAGACGACACCGGCATCCAGCGCCGCACCGACAACCCCACCAGCCCCGAGCAGGTGCCGCCACCGCTTCCCGGGCAGCCCGGCCGGGCCGCCGTGATCGATGCTGGCTGGGAACCCGACGACCTGCTCGCCGCCGACGGTTGGCTCGGCGAGCTGGCCCGCACCTGCCGCCACCTCGTCCTCGTCGGGCGGGCCTCGATCCCTGGCGTCGCCCGCCTCGAAGCCTGCCTGACCCGGTTCGACCCGGAACGCTGCTGGGCCGTCCTCGCCGGGACAGCAGCCTTGCCGAAGCCGGTCGACCACGCCCTGGGCCCGCACACCCGCCAGCTCCGTGAGGCCGGACGCCTGCACCTGCTCCCCGCCAGCGCCGGCCTGGCGATGTCGGGGATCACCACCGAACCGTTCCCGCGTCCGCTGCAGCGGGCGGCCCGCTCTATCCTGGAAGGACTCCTGCCATGACCCTCACCGACCACCTGCTGCTTGTCCCGTTGAAGATCTGCCCGAAGGCGCCGCCGGGGGCGCAGGGGATCGTGGACCAGGTCACCGGCAACGTGGCGTGGGGGGTGTTGGCGATCTTCGTGATCGCCGGCCTGGTGTCGATCGGGGCGATCGCGGCCGGGAAGATGCTCTCGATGCACCAGGCGTCGAAGTTCGGCGTGGTCGGGCTGTGCGTGGTGGTGCTCGCCGCGATCTGCTACATGGTCTGGCCGGGCACCCTGGACAGCATCGTCGGCAACGGGTGCATCTGATGCCGCGCCGCCGAGAACGCGCCACCACCGGCGAGCCGTGGACCCGTTCCCGCCTCCTTGCGGCCCTCGTAGCGGTGTCGTTGGGGGCTGCCGCGGCGCTCGGTGGGGTGGCTATCCTGATCGTTCAGTCGGCCCGGCCGACGGTGAGCGTTGGCGACAGCGCACCTCCTGGGGGTGGGTTGGGTGCGCTGTCGCCAGCCTCGCTCCGGGACCGGATCGCCGCCGCCCCGATGCCCAGCCTGGATGCGGCCGCGGCCACCCGGCCCGACCCGGCGCTCAGCCCCGCACCGTCGATCCACCTGCCCTACGCGGTCGAGGGACGTGGCCCCGCCGGCGTCCAGGTGTACGGGCACACCGCCGAGGGCGCGGTCGCGCAGCTGGCCGCGATCGACGTCGCCGTCCTCCAGGCGATGGACGTCGACTACACGAGCCAGGTCCACCAGGCGTGGGTGCTGCCCGGCGGGCCCGCGTTGGGGCAGTGGGACGACGCGACCAACGTGGCCGCGTTCCTGCGCGGCGCCCACCAGACCTCGACCAAGGACACCACCACCTCGGTGGAGGTGCGGCCGGCGGGTGGCCTGGTGAAGGGCATCGACGGGCCGGACTGGGTGCTGGCCTGTGTCCTGCTTGATGTCCACGCCGCGATCCTGGCCGACTACCGGATGGGCTGGGGCCATTGCGCCCGCTTGCAGTGGTCCGATGATCGTTGGCAGATCGCACCGGGCGCCCCGCCCGCCGGGGCGCCGTCGGCGTGGCCCGGCTCGAACGCCGCCGTCGAGGTTGGCTGGCTGACCTGGGACAGCCCCGAGCAGGAGCTGGTCCGGTGATTCCGCTGCCGAACCCGTTCGAGACCATGGGGTCGGTCGCAGCCAAGATCGTGGTCGACGGCTGGACCGCCTGCATGCTCGCGGTGTGGAACGCCGGGCTGTGGGTGCTGCGGCTGGTGCTCGGCTGGGTCGACACCCTCCTCACCCCGGACCTGTCCGAGAACGGCCCGGCGCACCAGCTGTACCAGGTCACGTTCTGGATCGCTGCCGCCCTGCTGCTCATCCTCGGCCTGGCCCAGCTCGGCATGGCGGCCGCGAAGCGGGACGGCCGCGAGCTGGCCCGCGCCGGCATGGGGCTGGTCCAGTTCGCGCTGGTGTGGGCGGCGTGGATCGGCTACGCCGTCCTGATCGTCGCCG
>DAIPJC010000094.1:0-5619 GCA_036770475.1 Propionicimonas sp.
ACCAGATCATCAGCGGGTTGAGGACGGTGAACAGGATCGCCCGGGTCTGGATCTTGTGGTCGTCGTGGGCGAGCAGGACGGCCAGCGCTCCGATCACGAGGAAGGGCAGCAGGGCGAACATCTGCAGCCAGAACACGGTGTCGTGCATATTGCCGTTGCCGAGCCACGCCGCCAGCCACTGGGACGCGGACGCCACCGGGCCGTAGACGCTGGGGGTGTCCTGCCATGGACGCTCGGTCCAGATCAGCAGCGGGTCGTACTCCTGCCGGAAGATCTCGGCCGGGGTGATGTCGTAGGGGTTCAGGCCGAGCACCTGCAGGCGTCCGTAGGCGGCGTACATCAGGACGTCGGCCGACGTCATCGCGGGGACGAGGCTGGTCAGGACGCTGAGCAGCGAGCCCAGCAGGAACAGCCGCCGGTTGTTCGGACGCCAGCCCGAGTTGACCGCGCGCCAGCACACGTACAGGCCCACCGCGCCCAGGCACAGGGCCAGCCACAGCGCGGGCACGGCGACCCATTCACCGAGTTTGATCCTGCCCGCGGGCAGGTACCACGGCGGCAGATAGTCGATCCGTGGGCCGAGGGTGAGGGTGACCGGTGAGGGCCCGCAGGCCGCCACGGCCAGGGTGAGCACCGAACCGGCCACGATCAGCGCGAGGCCGAGCCGGTGGTTCCTGGCCCAGGGTGCGGAGACGACGGCGCGCAGCCGCGCAATCACCGCGCGCAACCCGGATTTCATCGCAGCCCCCGACCAATTCACTCCGTCTAGCAGGCTACCGGCTCGTCCCCCACGGATTCCTACCTGCCCGGACCCGAGACCGGACCGTTATCAAGGGCTCCTTCGCGCTGGCCGAGCCTGACGAAGCCCGACGCTCGAACCCGGGATGACAGTGGTTGGGTCAGCGAGTTGTCCGGGCTGAGGCCCCTTCGTCAAGCTCAGGGACCATTCGTCAAGCTCAGGGACCATTCGTCACGCTCAGGGACCCTTCGTCAAGCTCAGGGACCATTCGTCACGCTCAGGGACCCTTCGTCACGCTCAGGGACCATTTGGCTACGAGTCCCGGTGGTGCTGCGCCAGTTGCCTGGCGCCCTGCTCCACGACGATCTGCACCAACTGGGTGCCGGGGACGAAGAGGTTGACCGCCTCGACGCCGACGTCCAGCAGGAAGCGGGGCTCGAGGATCTTGCCGAGATACTGCTCGAACGTGGCACCGTCCGGACGGATGTCGCCGGTCAGCCCGTCGAACTCCATGACGGCCTCGCGGCCGGCATGTCGATAGCGGAACGCGTAGACCGGGCGGTAGACGAGGTCGACCACGTCGACGGTCACCCGTTCCTCCAGCACCCGGTCGGCGTCGATCTTGCCGATGGCGGCTGAGACGACCTCCCGCACCAGCATCGAGGCCTTGGTCTCCGGCGGCACCACGACCGTCCCGGACCGTGCGGTCTCGGCGAGGGTGTCGGCGTCCGTCACAGCGCCGGGGTAAGTCACGTAGGCCGCCAGAGCGGGACTCTCGGCGCGGGTCAGTCCGTCGAAGAAGCGCTCGCGGGCGGACTCGTCCCGGCACGACTCGAGACCGGAGAGCCGCAGCCGCCCACCCTCGGCGGCGATCGTCTCACCGGCGATCTGCACGCTGCGGACGCTCGGTGACACGTCCACCGTGTAGGCGCGCCTTCGCTCATACGCCGCGACGGCGGTCGCGTGCAGGCGCCAGAACGGCTGCAGGCGACGTTCGCGGTAGACGCACTCGTAATCCTCGGAGCCCGACCGGTTCAGCAGGCCGCCGAGCCGGGCGACGGTGCCGAAGGCTTCCGCTCTCCGCGACCAGGCTCGCCCCTCCGCATGGTCGAGGCTGAACCGGTCGGTGAGTACGACGATGCGTTCCTCGGCGATCTCGACGTCCATGGCCACTCCCCCACAGAGGCTGCGCTCAGCCTAGGGCCGCGACCGCCGGCGGCGGCATGGGCAACCGTTCCCCCGTGGACCAAACCGCGGTGGACCAAACCGCTGGTCGAGCTTGTCGAGACCAGGTAGGCATCTCGACAGGCTCGATGATCGTGATTGTGGACTCGATGATCGTGATTGTGGGCTCGATGATCGTGATTGTGGGCTCGATGAACCGACTGTGGGCGGCTACTTCAGCAGGCGGGAGAGCCGGCGGTCGGCCAGCGGCTTGCCGCCGGTCTGGCAGCCGGGGCAGTACTGCAGGGAGGAGTCGGCGAAGGACACCTCTGCGATCGTCGTGCCACACACCGGGCAGGGTTGCCCGGTCTTGCCGTGCACGCGCAAGTTCAGCTTCTTGTCGCCCTTGAGCTCCTTGGCTGCGAGCCCGGCCGAGCGGGCGACGGCGTCCGCCAGTTCGGTGCGGATCGCCTCGTAGAGGATCTCCCGCTCGCCCGCCGACAGCCCGCTGGACGGCTTGAAGGGGCTCAGCCTCGCGGCGTGCAGGATCTCGTCGGAATAGGCGTTGCCGATGCCGGCGATGATCCGCTGGTCGCGCAGGACGCCCTTGAGCTGGGCGCGTCCGGCCTTGTCCAGAATGCCGGCCAGCACGTCCGGGGTAAACGCCTCCGCGAGCGGGTCGGGACCGAGGGTGACGATGCCGGGCACGTCGTCCAGCGCCTTCACGACGTAGACAGCGAGCCGTTTCTGGGTGCCGGCCTCGGTGAGGTCGAAGCCCGAGTCGTCGTCGAACACCACCCGCAGCGCCAGCGGCCCCTTCCCCGGCCGGGCGGGCTTCTCCGGCATCGCGTCCTTCCAGGTCAGCCAGCCGCCTCTGGCCAGGTGGAACACCAGCCACAGCCCGCCGATCGACAGGCAGACGAACTTGCCGCGCCGCTCGACACCGTCCACCTCGAGCCCGTTCAGTGCGACCAGAGGCACCTCGAACGTCTTCAGGCAGGCGAAGGCGACCAGTTCGGTGCGGGCGACGACCTTGCCGACGCACGCGCCGGTGAGGAAGCCGCGCAGGGCTTCGACCTCTGGCAACTCAGGCATCCGGCTCCTCTCGCTGCGGCCAGGCCGGCGCAGGGACGGCGAGAGTCTCCGCCAGCAGACTCAGGTACTCGTACCGCTCGACCTCGATCACGCCGAGGCTGGCGAGGTGGTCCGTCCGCCACTGGACGTCGATCACGCGTTCCTCAGCATGCTCGTCGGCCAGCAGTTCCACCAGTGCGAGCAGGGCCACCTTGGACGCGTCCCGTCCGTGGTCGGGGTCGTGGAACATCGACTCGCCGGCGAACAGCCCGCCCAGGGACACCCCGTAGAGCCCGCCGACCAGCCGGCCCTCGGCGTCCCAGGTCTCGACCGAGTGGACGTAGCCGGTCGCGTGCAGGGAGGTGTACACCCGGCGGACATCCGCGTCGATCCAGCCGTAGGGCCGGGACGGATCCGCACAGCGGTCGAGCACATCGGTGAACGCAGTGTCGACGGTGGTCGTGTAGTGCCTGGCCGACTTGCGCAGCGACCGGGTGACGCGAACGCCGTCCAGCAGCAGGACGCCCCGCTGCATGGGCGACCACCAACCCATCTGCGCGAAGCCGGACGAGTGCAGCGGCATCGGGAACACACCCTCGGTGTAGGCGGCGACCACCAGGGCCTCGTCGAACTCGGCCGAGAACGCGATCAGGTCCTGCGCCGGCCAGCTCGACGCAGGCCCGAAGATGCCCGGGCGGCGTGCCATGTGCCGATTCTGCCAGCTGTCCCTGACGGGCCCTGCGTGTTGACCGCCGGCACTGATCAGTCGCTTCGTGACGCAATTCCGGGTCCAGTTGCTCACCACGCCCGAGCTGAGGCGGTGGCGGGCAATCGCCACCCGGAATCGCGTCATGGTTCACGCAGCGGTGCCTGTCGAACCAGGGTCGGATCGGGGATCGGCCCCGGCGACGGCGCCGGCCGACGCGCCTAGGCTGGACGCGTCCGTACGAGAGGAACGCCGATGGCGAACGCCGCGTCCGATTTCGGCAAGCAGTTGGTCACCCGCACCCCTGAGGTCGCCGGCGGCCTGCTCCGCAGCATTGTCGACTTCGCGATCGACGGCAGCCCCGCGTTCCCGGGTGCGAAGGCGACCGCGGTCCGCTTCCTGCAGTCGAAGGGCGAGCGCGAGGCCGCGATCGACTCCCTCGTCGTCTACCACGTGGGCATGGCCTCCGCGCAGGGCTTCGTGACCAGCGTCGGAGGCCTGCTCACGCTGCCGGTCGGGCTGCCCGCCAACATCGCAGGCCTGGCGGTGCTCAGCGTCCGCATGATCGGCTCGATCGCTCACCTGCGCGGCTACGACGTGGACGACCGCCGCGTCCGGGCGGCGCTGACGCTGGCCATGCTGGGCGACGACGAGGTGCGCAGGCTGGTGTCGGACGGCAAGCTGCCGACATCTCCGCTGGCCATCGCGACCGCCCCGATGTTCGACCCGACCCTGGAGCGGACGATCAGCGAGCGCGTGATGGGCTCGCTCGCCGGCCGGCTCGGCGGCAAGCACCTGGCGGTCGTCGTCGTGCGGCGGATCCCGCTGGTCGGCGGCGGCGTCGGCGCCGCGGTGGACGGCTGGCTCACCTTCGGCCTCGCCGGCTATGCCAAGCGCGAGTTCGTCGCGAGGTACCAGGCGTCCATCCCGCGTCAGTGACCGCGCCGGGACTGATTGCGCCGGGACTGATTCCGCAGACGCCGCTCGGAGCCCGGGGCGCGCGGCGATAGCCTGACCTGCGTGAGCAACAGCATCTACGTGGCCGCACCGGAAGGCCTGACGGGCAAATCCATGGTCGCCGTCGGCATGATCGAGGCGCTGACCCGCACAGTGAGCTCAGTGGGCGTGTTCCGCCCGGTCGTCCGCAGCGGCCAGGAGGACGCGATCCTGCACACCCTGCTCGGCCAGCCGGGGGTCGAGCAGACCTACGAAGAGGCCGTCGGGGTCACCTACGAGGACGTCCACGACGACGCGGACGCGGCCCTGCACACCCTCGTCGAGAAGTACGCCGAGATCAGGGAGCGCCACGAGTCGGTGGTGATCCTCGGTTCCGACTACACCGAGACCACCTCGCCGACCGAGCTCACGTTCAACGCCCGGGTGGCGGCGAACCTGAACGTGCCCGTGGTGCTGGTGGTTTCCGGCAAGAACCGGACGCCGGAGGAGGTCCTCTCCGCGGCCGAGGGTGGCCTGGCCGAGTTCGCCGCTCATCACGCGAAGGTGATCGCGGTGATCGCGAACCGCGTGTCGTCGGTCGAGCGCGGCACCAGTGAGGACGTCGACCCGGCCGACCTGGCGGCCGTCCGCACCGAACTGGCCAAGCTGCCTGGTGTGGTGACCGCCGCCCTGCCGGCCGACCGGCTGCTCGCCGCACCGACCGTCCGCGCGCAGTTCGCCGCTGTCGAGGCGAACCTCGTGCTGGGCAACCCGGACCTGCTGGAACGGGAGAGCCAGGACATCCTGGTCGCGGCGATGACGCTGCCGAACGTGCTCCGCCGGCTCACCCCGGAGTCGACGGTGATCATGCCCGGCGACCGCTCGGACATGCTGCCGGGCCTGTTGCTGGCGCACACGTCCGGGTCGTTCCCGCAGCTGACCGGCATCATCCTGCTGGGCGGCTACGAGATCCCCGACACGATCGTGAAGCTGGTCGACA
>DAIPJC010000002.1:0-147818 GCA_036770475.1 Propionicimonas sp.
TGTCCATCGGCCCGAAGTTCACCATGTCGAGAGCGCCGAGGCTGACCACCTGCGGGACGCCTTTCGCTCCGGCCAGTTCGAGCCGGTCCGGTCCGGCGGAGAGCACGCCGCCGACGAGGTCGTCCGCCAACTCTGTGGTGGTGAGGTCGCAGACCCCGGCCAGCAGCCCGGAGTCGACCAGCTTCTCCATCGCGCGTCCACCGGTGCCGGTGGCGTGGAACACCAGCACTTCGTAGCCGAGTTCGGTGAGCGCTTCGCGGGCCTCGTTCGCGGCAGGTGTCGTGACGCCGAACATCGTGACGCCGACCAGCGGCTTGTGCTCCTCGCCACCGCCCCCTGAGGAGCGCGCGAGGGACGAGCGCGCGTCACGAAGGGCCGTCCGCGCCTCGTACGCCTTCGCCATGCCCGCGATGGCCGCGACGGCGTTGCCGAGCACCATCACGGAGATCGAGTTGATCCCTGCGACGTCGACGACCGAGTACATCAGCGTGGTGTCCACCTCGCCGACGTAGGGCTTCACGTCCCCGGACGCCATCGTCGAGACCAGCAGCTTCGGGAACCCCACCGGCAGGGCCTGCATGGCGGGGGCTGCGACCGACGAGCCTCCCGATCCCCCGATCGCGAGCAGGCCGTGGACGCGTCCCTGCTCGGCCAGGTCGCGGACGATCGTCGCGGCTCCGGCGCCCATCACGCCCATCATCTCGCCGCGGTCCCGCCGCGCCCGGACGGCGTCCGCATCCATGGCCGCTGCGGTGATCACCTCATCCGAACTGACGTCCGCGAGCGGACTGGTGGAGAAGGACCCGGTGTCGATCGCGAGGGTCTCCACGCCGAGGCTGTGCAGCTGATCCAGCAGCCAGGCGTACTCCTCGTTCTTGGTGTCGAGGGTGCCCAGCAAGGCGACAGTGGCCATCGCTCACTCCTTCGTGCGGCTCCTCTCACGCTATTCCGCGCGGGCCGGACCGGGGTGGGCCAATTCGACTCGATTGGCTTCTTCCTCCCGGTGTACAGGGCAGGCTGGACCCATGCCACAACCTGCGGTCGGCGCCGACGAACTCAGTAATCTCCTCGGTCGCTGGACGACCGGCAAGGCCGGCCTCGTGGACGACCTCGTGGACGGCCTGGTCGGGCTGATCGATGCCGGGTTGCTGCCGGCCGGCGTGCAGCTGCCGCCGCAGCGGGTGCTCGCGGCCGCGATCGGGGTGTCGCGAGGGACGGTGACGGCCGCCTACGCCGCGCTCGAGGGGCGTGGCTACCTGCTCGCGGTGCGGGGCTCCGGTTCCCGCGTCCGCTCGGACCGCAGTCAGCTGCACACCCGCTCCGGCGGCCGGTTGTTCTCGTTCACCGCGGCCCCCGCCGACCTGATCGACCTGTCCACCGGCGCGCTGCCCGGCTCGCGGATCGCGCTGGCGGCGATGGCCGGTTCGGGTGCGGGGACGCTCGACCCGTACCTGACCACGGACGGCTACTTTCCCAGTGGCCTGCCGGTGCTGCGCCAGGCGATCGCCGAGCAGCTGACCAGGGACGGGCTGCCCACGGTGCCGCAGCAGGTGCTGGTCACCGCAGGCGCCCAGCAGGCGACCTGGCTCGCGATCAGTTCGCTGGTCGGGGCGGGCGACCTGGTCCTGTTCGAGGAACCGACCTACCGCGGCGCTCTCGAGGTGGCCCGCGAGGCGAACGCACAGTTGCGCGGCATCCCGATGGACGGGGGAGGGCTGGTTCCCGAGCAGGTACGGGCCGCGCTGAAGGCCCGGCCGAGCCTGCTGTACTGCCAGACCGGCATCCACAATCCGACCGGGCGGACGATGGGCGCCGCCGCCCGGCGCGAGCTGGCGGGGATCATCAACGAGCACGGGCTCGTCACCATCGAGGACCGCTGTTCTGCCGACCTCACCCTGCACGGCCCGGAGGTGGCGCCCGGGTTGGCTCCGCTCGTCGAGGAGGAACTGATGCTCTCGATCGGCACGGCGTCCAAGCTGTTCTGGGGCGGCATCAGGGTGGGCTGGATCCGGGCGTCCGAGACGAGGGTGGTCGCGCTCACCGAGCTGCTGAAGGCCATGCAGCTGGGTTGCTCCGTCGTCGATCAGCTGATCGGCGCCGAGCTGATCCGGTGCACGGCGGACGCGCGGCGCGAGCGCAGGGAAATGCTGGCGGCGTCCCTCGTCAGCGCGGAGGAGCAACTGCACGAGGTGTACCCGGACTGGCGGTGGGACCCGATCGACGGCGGCTCGGGGCTCTGGGTGGACACAGGGACGGACGCGCTCGCGCTGGTCGAGCACGGCAAGCGGCGCGGGGTGAAGCTGATCGCCGGCCCCAGCTTCTCCGCCCACGGCGGCCAGCGGACGAGGATCCGCCTGCCGGTCTGGCACGAGGTCGCCCAGCTCCGCGAGGGCCTGGAACGCCTGCGGTGACCATCGGCCTGTGTCAGTGAGCGGCCTGCTCGAGATCGGTGTGTCTGAAGTCGTCCCCGACGAAGAGCAAAGGCTCGCCGGTCTGCGCGGCCAGCGCATAGCTGAAGCAGTCGCCCAGGTTGAGTTTCGCCGGGTGGCCGGAACCGCGTCCGAAGTCGCGGTAGGCGTCCCTTGCGATGCTCGCCTGCTCCTCGTCGAAGGCGACGATCCGGACGCGAAGAGTCTTCAGCAAGGCATCGATCCGCTTACGTTGGGCGGGTGATCCACGGCCGTCCGCGACCGCATACAGCTCGACCGCCGTGGCAGCACTCAGCTTCGGGTCGGGATCGCGCAACAACGCGCGGCTCAGGGACTCCTGCTCGGGTTCGCCGTTCAGAATGGCGACGATGGCTGAGGTGTCCACGATCACCGGTACAACCCCTCGGCGTCGTACAACTCGCTCGCACTCGCGTCCACGGCGGTCGCCTGATCGCGATGGGCACGGTATTCGGCCGCGATCCGGCTGACCCGGGCGAGGGCCTCAGCTTCAGCCGATGGCCGAGGCGTGCTCAGGGCCTGCTCGGCCGCCACCTCGATGGCTCGCGTGTAGCTGACATTGAGATGCGCGGCCAGTCGGCGTACCGCCTCCACCGTGCGTTCACTTTTGATGTTGATCGCCATGGCCTGATTCTACCCGGGATTGATCTCCTGATCTACCATGGGTAGACAGGCTTCCCCGACGGTCTGTTTGGCCAGACCTCAACGCGAGCACCAGGAGGGCCGCAGCACCCAGTCCGGCGGCGAGCGCCACGACGGCGGCGACGCGCAGCGGGAACACCGAGTGGTCGAGGAGGTAGCTCAGGTAGGTGGTGGTGCTCGCGAACTGGATGCCCGCCGCCGGCCCGGCCCAACGCCAGTCGACGAACCCGGCGAGGGCCAGCAGTACTTCCGCCAGGTAGAAGTAGCGCTCGTGCATCTCGGGCAGCAACAGCGGCACCAGAAGGGTCGAGGTCGCGGCGACCAGGAGCACCGCTCCGGCGTCCAGCGGACGGCGCCGCGCCAGCAGCCACGCGCCGAACCCGATGATGACAAGGGCCGTCACAGCGAGCCCTGCCCACTTCCAGGCCACGGACGCGTCCGGCGGCAGCCATGCGTACGGGGTGGGAGCGTTGTGGGTGAAGCTCTGGCCGTCGTTGAGGGTGAATCCGCTCGCGCCGGGGCCGCCGGTACCGGGCGCGCCGCCTGCGCCCGGTGGGGGACCACCCGGTGCCGGCCGGCCACCGACCGTGCCGCCGATGCCCGAGGGGTCAGTGATCTGCAGCGGGTACACCATCAGCTGGCTGACCAGGCTGCGTCCGGCCAGCAGAGCGGGCACCAGACAGGCGAGGAAGGTCACCGGCGCCGCGAGCAGCGACCGGACGCGATGCCGGTTGACGACCACGACAGTCACCAGCACGGGCAGGAGGAAGACCGCCTGCAACTTGAACGCGAATGCCACGCCGAACCAGGCGGACGCGGCCCCGGCCCGTCCCCGGATCAGGAACAGGACGGACCCGAGGCAGGCGGCGGCGTAGAGCGAGTCGCACTGCGCCCAGACGCCGCTGTTCATCACCACCGTGGGCAGGAACAGCACGATGCCGAAGGCCGCTACCGGTGCCCAGGCCGAGGCCGGCCGGAGGTGGCCGACGATCCGTGAACCGGCGATCGCCAGCAGCAGGTCGCCGAGGACGGAGATCGCCTTGATCGCGACGAGGGCAGGCACGGGCAGGTAGGTGGCCAGCGCCAGCAGCGCGAGGTAGGGGGTGTTGTAGTTCGAGAAGGCGTCGTCGCGCAGCGCCGCGAGGTGGCCGTGCGTCGCAAGAAAGGCCCACCAGTGCGACAGAAACGTCCGGTAGTCGCCGGAGGCGAAGTCGACGAACAGCCAACGGACCGCGACCGCGGCCCCAGCGATCACTGCCGCGGCGAGCCGCGTCCCGAACCTGCTCCGCATCGCGGTTCCTCTCTCCCCACACCGCCGAGAGCCTCCCTTCCGGTCGAGGGCCTGTGCTCGAGCACAGGCCCTCGACGCGAACGGAGGCTCTCAGCGGGAAAGGGGACGGGCTAGCCGGCGAGCAACTGGTTCACCTGGTTGTTCGCATCGGTCAGTGAACTGGCCGGGGACTTCCCGGTGAGTACCGCTCCGATGGCAGGCGTCATGATGTTGCCGATCTCCGAGGCGTGGTCGGTGATCGGGAAGAGGAACGTGGTGCCGTCCTTGACGTGGACGAGGAACGACGAGTCCACGTCGATGCCCTTGGCTTTGAACGCCGCACCGGCCAGGTCCGTGCCGCTCGGGATGGCCGGGAAGACCACGCCGCTCTTGCCCACGATGTCCTGGCACGCCGCGGAGCCGAGGAACTCGACCCACTTGGCTGCCGCCGGTTTGTTCTGCGAGCCGGTCCAGATCGAGTCGGCGAGGCCGTTGTACATACTGGAGCGCTTGCCGTCCGGGCCGAGCGGCGTGGGAGCCAGCCCGACGCTGACGCCCTTGTAGCTGAACATCTGGTTGATCATCCAGGAGCCATTGGTGATCATCGCGTACTTGCCGCCCCCGAAGATGTCGCCCGAGTTCTGCCCGGTCACGGACTCGAGGGTCGGCATGTAGCCCTTCTCAATCAGCGAGCGCATCCAGGTCATAGTGTTCTGGAACGCGGGCTGGTCGTAGTTGTAGTGGGAGCCCCACGGGTTCTTGTCGGTGTGGGTCCAGCCCATTGAGCCGGTGTACATGCTCCACTGCGTCTGGCCGTATCCGTCTGGCACACCGTCCAGGCCGAGGCCGTAGACCTTCACGTGGTCCTTGTCGAAGCCGGCCTGGTCACCCCGGACGCCGTTCTTGTCGACGGTCAGGTGGGCGATCACCTTCTCGTAGGTCCCGCCGTCGGTGGGATTCCAGCTGAGCTGCTGCAGGTCGGAGTCGGCGTAGCCTGCGGCCTTGACCAGGGCCTTGTTGTAGAAGATCGCGACCGTGTCGAAGTCCTTCGGCAGGCCGTAACGCTTTCCGTCCTGCCCCACCCACAAGTCGGCCAGGCCCTTCTGGTAGATGTCGGTCTTGACGCCGTCCTTGGCGAAGGTGGCGTCCAGCGGCACCAGCTGGCCCTGGGTGACGAACTCGGGGTACTTCGACAGGTGGTTGGCAAACACGTCGGGGGCGGTGCCGGCCACGAAGCCCGTGGTCAGGTTCTGCCAGTAGTCGTCCCAGCTGTACTGGCTGATCTTCACGGTGATGTTCGGGTTCGCGGCGTGGAACGCGTCCGCGCACTGCTGGTACACCGGCTTCTGGTTGTTGTCCCACAGGAAGTAGTTGACCGTCCCGGTCGCGTTGCTGGTGTCGATGGCGTCGCCACCGGCATCGGCCGACGTACCGGGAGCGGACTCACCGCTGCAGGCGGTGAGGGAGAGGGCGAGCGCGGCGACCGCTGTGAGCGCTGCGCCGGCTTTCCGCCAGGTCTTTCGGGACATGGATGGGTGACCTTTCGTTGTGCACTGCGTGGTTGGGTTTCTGGTTGTTGTCCGGTGGTCTCGATGAGCTCGACCAGTGGTTCTGGGCGGTGGGGACGGGCTACTTCACGCCGGAGTAGCCGATCGAGTCGATGATTTTCCGGGCGAAAGCGAAGAACAGGATCAGGACCGGGAGCGCGGCCACGAGCGTGGCGGCCATCAGGCCGGCCCAGTCCGGGGCGCCCCCCGGGGCCTGCGTCCGGAACACGCCGAGGGCGACGTTGAGCACCTTGGTCTGTTCGGAGTTGCCGACCAGCAGCGGCCAGAAGTAGTCGTTCCAGGTGTTGATGAACGTCAGGATGGCCAGCGTGGTCACCGGAGCGGTGCTCATCGGCAGGATGATCCGGAAGAAGGTACGCCACGGCCCGGCGCCATCCAGGGACGCGGACTCCTCGATCTCGCGGTTGATCCCGAGGAAGAACTGGCGCAGGAAGAAGATCGCGAACGGTGTCATCAGGAACGTCGGCAGGATCATGCCAGGGAAGGTGTTCAGCAGACCCAGGCTCTTCACCAGGATGAAGTTCGGCAGGCTGGTGAAGATCGGCGGCACCAGTAGAGCCCCAAGGAAGATGCCGAACACGATGTTGCGTCCGGGCCAGCGCAGCCGGGCGAAGGCGTAGGCAGCCATCGCGCAGAAGAACACCTGGCCGATCGTCACCGAGCCGGCGTAGATGATCGAGTTGCGCAGGTACAGCCAGAAGTTCACCGAGGCGCCGGAGCCGCCTTCCGCGATGGCCTGGGCCTGCGTGCTCAGGCCCAGCACCCGCTGGAAGGCACCCCAGGTGAAGTCCACGGGAAGCAGGGAGCCCGGGGCGGAGGCCAGCGAGCGCGTGGTCGACAGCGCGGTGCGCAGCATCCACAGGAACGGGAAGATCGACAGCGCGAGGAAGAAGATCATCGCGATCCAGGCGCCGATCCGGCCCGGGGTGAGGCTGCGGAGGCGTTGACGCCGGGCGGCGTCCGCGCGAGCTGAGGTGACGGTGGCCATGGCAGGACTCCTCACGCGAGATCGGATTCGCCGGCGCGGAGCAGGCGGAGCTGGACGGCGGCCATCAGGCCGAGGATGACGAACAGGATCACCGACAGGGCGCTGGCATAGCCGAACTGCCCCTCGCCGAAGGCCTTCTGGTAGATGTAGTACTGGAACACCCTGGTGACGTTCACGGGGCCGCCGCGGGTGGTCACGGCCACGGTGTCGAACACCTGGAATGAGCCGGTGACGGTGATCACCAGCACCATCGCGAGCACTGGACGCAACAGTGGCAGCGTGATCCGCCAGAACGAACTCCACTCGGAACTGCCGTCGATCGCCGCGGCCTCGTAGACGTATTTGGGGATGGTCTGGATGCCTGCGAACACCAGTAGCGCCGTGTATCCCATGTGGCGCCACACGTTCACGAACGCGATGGTCGGGATCGCCCAGAACTCGTCGCCGAAGAAGGCGATCTTGCTCGCGCCCGTCCAGTCGAGGAACTGGTTGACCAGGCCGATCTGGTAGTCCAGCAGCCAGAACCACACCATCGCGGCGATGACGTTCGAGATCAGCCACGGCAGCAGCAGGGCGCCCCGCAGGAAGGTCGACTGCGTGAGGCGCTGCATGAGCACGGCCAGCAGGATGGCGATCACGGTCTGGAAGCCGATGTTCAGGATGACGTACTCGATCGTCACGCCCAGTGCGTTCCAGAACAGCGGGTCCTTGCCGATCTTGGTGAAGTTGTCGAAGCCGATCCACTTCGGCGTGCCCAGGATGTTGTACTGGGTCATGCTGAAGTAGAAGCCGCGAATCGTCGGGTAGAGGTAGAAGGCCCCGAACCCGATCAGCGCCGGGAGGATGAACACCAGGGCTGTCCGCAGCTCGCTGCGGCCACCCAACCTTCGGGGCAGTGGTGCTTTCGAGTTCTTCTGCTTCAGTCGGCCGCCGGCCGCTTCGGTCGTGCTGGTACTCACCGCGGTTCCCCTCTTCGGGACGCCCCGCCTGCACTGGCGGGGATGTCGATGGGCTGTTGGCGAAGAAGCTACACGTGTAGATTCGAGAAACGCAAGGGTTTCGCGAAAACAAACTCTCACGCTTGCCAGGCGGTAAGTGATGATGCAAGGCTTGAATCTATTGGAGTAGATTCTCCGCTCGAAGCTGAGGAAGGAGTGTCCGTGCCCACCCATGCTGAAGCCAGTCAAGGCGCGGTCGCGCGTTCCGCCGGGCGACCGTCCAGGCGGCGCGCGCCCGCGACCAGGGCGGACGTGGCGCAACTCGCCGGGGTGAGCACGGCGGTGGTCAGCTACGTGGTCAACAACGGCCCGCGGACGGTGGCGCCGGCCACCGCGACGAAGGTGCGCGAGGCGATGAAGCTGCTGGACTACCGGCCCAACGCGAGTGCCCGCGCCCTGCGCCGCGGCACGACAGAACTCTTCGGCCTGGTGATGGCCGACAGTCTCAATCCGTACTTCGTGGAGTACACCGCAGAGTTGGTGAAGGCCGCTGCGCGCAGGGGGAAGCGGATCCTGATTGCCGACTCGTATCAGGATGCCGAGGCCGAGAGTGCCATTGCCGCGGACCTCGCCTCTCGCCAGGTGGATGGCCTGTTGCTGTCGAGTTCGCGTTTCGACCGCAGCGAGGTGTTCCGCAGCGCTGACATCCCCACCGTCCTGATCGACTGCCCGGGGCCAGTGCTCGGTCGGCGGACGGTCGGAACGGACGCCGCCGGCGCGGCGGAACTGCTGGTGAGCCACCTGGCAGAGCACGGTCGGCACCGGATCGGACTGCTGATCGGCCACGGCGGGTTCGGCGACCCCGACCCGCGCGAACAGGGCTGGCGGCGCGCGTTGCAGGGAGCAGGTCTGCCAGAAGGCGCGGTCGCGCGAGTTCCCTGGACGCGGGAGGGCGGGTATGCCGGTGCACGGCAACTGCTGGACGCCGACCCCGAACTGGACGCCGTCTTTGCCAGCAACGACCTGCAGGGGATCGGACTCGTCCGCGCCCTGCACGAGCGCGGCGTCCGGATCCCCGAGGACGTGGCGGTGGCGGCCTTCGACGGCACCAAGGAGTCGGAGTTCTGCTGGCCGTCCCTGACCGTCGCCCGGCAGCCGCTGCCGAAGCTCGCCGCCGCTGCCATTGGGCTGCTCGCGGAGCCGGAGTCCGCGCGAGGCGTGCACCGGCAGTTCCAGGCCGACCTCGTGCTGCGCCGTTCGTGCGGCTGCGCCGCCGTCGGCATCGAACCGACGCGGTCACCCGCGAACTGAGCCAGACCAGGAGGAATGCCCGATGACTGATTCCGTGAACGCCTATGTGGTGATGCGCGCCGAGGGCATATCGGTCGTCCTCGACCTCACTGCCGGCCGGCTGCCGGCCATCGTCCACTGGGGCGCTGACCTCGGCGAGCTGTCCCGCGCCGACGTGGCCGCGCTCGCGCTGGGCGGGGTGCACCCGATCGCCCCGAACCTGGTGGACGAGCCCATCCGCGTGGCGGTCCTGCCCGAGCATCACACGGGCTGGGTGGGCCGTCCCGGCCTCAGCGGATCGCGGGCCGGCCGGGACTGGTCGCCGAGATTCACCGCGACCAACCTTCGGCTGGTTGAGCTTGTCGAAGCCGAGCTTGTCGAAGCCGAGCTTGTCGACCCCCCTGCGACAACTACCGATCCCTCGGCGCCCAGCCTGCTCGCCCTCGGCGTCGGTGCGGTCGAGGTCACCGCCACCGACGAGGTCGCCGGCCTCGAACTCATCCTCACGATCGAACTGACCGCGGGCGGCCTGCTGCGGAGCCGGGCCGGTCTGACGAACACCGGCGCCGGCAGCTACCAGCTGGACGACCTCACGCTGGCCTATCCGGTGCCGCCGGTAGCCGCCGAGCTGATGGACTTCGCCGGCCGCTGGGGCAAGGAGCGCGTCCCGCAGCGGCAGGCGTTCACCATGGGTGCCCACGTGCGCGAGGGACGCAAGGGCCGCACTGGTGCGGACGCGGCCACCGTCCTGCATGCCGGCACGACCGGATTCGGCTTCGGCGCGGGCGAGGTCTGGGGCGTCCACGTCGGCTGGTCCGGCAATCACACCCACTACGCAGAGCGACTCTCGACCGGCGAGCAGGTGCTGGGCGGCGGCGAACTGCTGCTGCCGGGCGAGATCCAGCTGGCGGCGGGGGAGTCGTACACCTCGCCGTGGCTGTACGGCTCCTACGGCAGCGGCCTGGACGAGGTCGCTCGCCGGTTCCACCGCTACCTGCGGTCGCGTCCGCAGCACCCTGCAGCGGACCGTCCGGTCACGATCAACGTGTGGGAGGTGGTGTACTTCGACCACTCGCTGCCGCCACTGCGGGAACTGGCCGAGAAGGCTGCGGCGATCGGGGTCGAGCGGTACGTCCTGGACGACGGCTGGTTCGGTTCGCGGCGCAACGACTGGTCGGGCCTCGGCGACTGGACGGTGAGCGCCGAGGTCTGGCCGGACGGACTGCATCCGCTGGTGGACCGCGTCCGCGAGCTGGGCATGCAGTTCGGGCTCTGGTTCGAGCCGGAAATGGTCAACCCGGACTCCGATGTCGCCCGGGCGCACCCGGAGTGGATCATGGCGACCGGCGAGCGCGCGCCGGTGCTCGCCCGCCATCAGCAGGTGCTCAACCTCGGCATTGACGAGTGCTACGCCTATGTCCGGGACGCGATGCTGGCGATCCTGGACTCCTACGAGATCAGCTACCTCAAGTGGGACCACAACCGGGACCTGATCGACGCCGGCACCTGGCCGGACGGGCGGCCCGGCGTCCACGCCCAGACGCTGGCGACCTATCGGCTGATGGACGAGTTGAAGGCCGCCCATCCGGGGCTCGAGATCGAGTCCTGCTCCTCCGGCGGTGCCCGGGTCGACCTTGGCGTGCTGGAGCATGCGGACCGGATCTGGGTGTCGGACTGCATCGATCCGCTGGAGCGCCAGCAGATGCTGCGCTGGACCACCCAACTGGTGCCGCCGGAGATGCTGGGCTCGCACATCGCGTCCGGGACCTCGCACACGACCGGACGCACCCACGACCTGAACTTCCGGGCGGCGACCGCGGTCTTCGGCCACTTCGGCATCGAGTGGGACATCCGGAAGGCCACGCCCGCCGAGATCGACGAGCTGGCCGACTGGATCGCGTTCTACAAGTCGCACCGCGACCTGTTGCTCGGCGGCGACCTCGTCCGGATCGACTTTCCGGACGCGGCACTGGCGGCGTCCGGGGTGGTCGCTCCCGACCGGTCCCGGGCGATCTACTCCTTCGCGTCCGTCGCCACTCACACCACGAGCCTGCTGGGCCGGCTGCGGTTCCCTGGCCTCGACCCGTCCCGCCGCTACCGGGTCGCGCCCGCCCTGGTCGGACGCGTTCCGTCCGGCATCCACCCGCCGAAGTGGTGGGGCGTCGAGCGGGACTTCTCCCACGAACTCGCCGATCTCGCCAGCAGCGGAGAACCCCGCCTGCGGCAGTTGGGCGAGGAAACCGGAGTCGTCCTGCCCGGTTCCGCCCTCGCCGCGACCGGCCTGATGGAGGCGCTGATCCACCCCGACCACGCCGTGCTCTACCTGGTCGACGCCGTCTGAACGAAAAGGGGACGGTTCCTTTTTCATTCAGATATCCACAGGTTCAGCGGCCCTGGCTGGCCGGCTGTGGAAAAGTGAACGGAAAAGGAACCGTCCCCTTTCCGTTCAGGCTGGTGCGGGGACGGCTGTCGGACGCGGCTCCCTTAGGCTGGGCAGATACTGAGCCAGGGGGGGTGGATGTCCAGCAGTGACGCACGACCGTCGCGCGGCGCCACGCGCGACGACGTCGCCAGGCTGGCCGGGGTGAGTTCGGCCGTGGTCAGCTATGTGGTGAACGACGGGCCGCGGCGGGTCGCGGACGCCACGCGCGCGCGGGTCCTGGACGCCATCGAGAAGCTCGGCTACCGACCCAATGCGGCCGCGCGGACGCTGATCACCGGCCGGTCGGACCTGCTCGGCCTGATCGTCCCGGACGTCCGAAACCCCTACTTCGCGGCCCTGGCGCAGGCGATGGAGATCGCCGCCAGGGCGCGCTCGATGAACCTCGTGCTGGCCCAGGGGGTGACCGGAAACCTCGAAGCGCTGGTCGAGACGCTCACCGGTCACCTCGTCGCAGGCATCGTCACAGCGACCATTCCCGAGCCCGAAGCCGTTGCGGTGACCCTGCGGCACCACGTCCCGCTCGTGCGGATGAGCCTCGCCGTGCCCACCGACCGGACGGCGCTCTGGCCCGACTACTACGGCGGCGCGCGGGCGGCGGTGCAGCACCTGGTGGAGGTGCACGGCCACCGGAGCGTGGCGCTGGTGATCGGCTCCGACCATCCCGAGCGCCCGGACGGACCGATGGACGACCGGGAGCGGGGCTGGCGCGACGCGCTGGAGAACGCGGGGCTCTCCACCGAGCACGTGATCCGGGTGCACTGGTCGGCCGCGGGCGGACGCGAGGCCGCGGCAGCTCTCGCCGAGCACCCGGAGGTGACCGCCGTGTTTGTCGCCGCCGACCAGCAGGCGATCGGCTTGATCGCCGGGCTGCACCAGGCGGGCCGGGCCATCCCCGGCGACATCGCCGTGGCCTCCTTCGACGGCTCGCCGGAGGCGGAGTTCACCGTCCCGCCGCTGACCACGGTCAGGATCCCGCTCGAGGAACTGGCCGCTGACGCCGTCGCCGAGGTGCTGGGTACGCCGGCCAATGCGCAGCCCTATCCCACGTCGCTGGTGGTGCGGGAGTCGTGCGGCTGCTCGGCCTGAGGCGCTTGCGCGCTGAGGACGTGAGGAAAGACCTCCGGAAACGGCTCAGCCCCGCCTTGGATGGAGGCGGGGCTGGATGTCCCCTATCCCTAAAGGACCTGCCAGAGGCATAACACCTACGAAAAGTGTAGTCACCCGTCCGGGGAACCGCACGCGCCGCGCCTGAGAATTCTCTGACACTTGCGGCGAGGGTGGGCTGCGTCCGGCCGCTCACACGAGATCCCGGATCGAGTCCGGGAGGACGGTGGTTGGGTCTGTGACTCTGCGGGTCAGCTGGACGCCGAGTGCGGCAGGCCGCCGGTGTCGATCACGCCGTCGTCGTACTCCTCGGTCAGGCCGTGCGGTGTCTTCTCCCACTTGTGCGGGTCGAGGCCGACCTGGATCGCCGCACGCCATGCCGCGTACGAGTGCAGCAGCCAGTAGATCGGCACGAAGACCGCGAACACCGCGATCCGCCAGTTGTAGCGGCGCCAGGCTGCGATGCCTGACACGACGATCATCAGCAGGTTGAGGCCGAGCATGTTCACGGTGCCGAAGACCAGCAGCCACTCCGGCAGCGGGATCGGGAACACCGGGCCGATCAGCCAGGCGAACAGGGTGAAGCCGAGCATCAGCGGGTAGAACAGGAAGGCCAGGGGCGTCCCCAGCACCAGGCCCACCATGGTGACCAGCCCGCGCCAGCCGTTGCGCCGCGCCCACCTGGTCGGACGACGCAGGTTCACCGCCGCGGTGAGGATGTAGCCCTTGATCCAGCGGGTGCGTTGCCGGATCCACGGCCCCACCTTCGCGCAGGCCTCCTCCCAGGTGGTCGACCTCACCACGTCCACGCGGTACTTCGACGCGGCCAGGCGCAACCCGAGGTCGGCGTCCTCGGTGACGTTGTAGGGATCCCACCCGCCCACCTCGACCAGTGCCTTCAGCAGGAAGTGGTTGGATGTGCCGCCCAGCGGGATCGGGATGTCGGTGGAGTCCATGCCGGGCAGCATCGAGTCGAACCAGTGCGCGTACTCGATCGCGAACATTCGCGTGAGCACGTTGTAGTCGGCGTTGTAGTAGTTCAGCGCCGCCTGCAGGCAGGCCAACGGGGGCGCGTGGCGGGACCGGAACTCCGCGTCGTGCCGGAACGAGGAGAGCACGTCGAGCAACTGGTCGGGATCGGGGCGGTCCTCGGCGTCGAAGATCACCACATGGTCGCCGCGTGCGAAGAGCAGGCCGTAGTTGCACGCCCGGGGCTTGGTGCGCGGCTGCCCGTCCGGCACGATCAGCAGCCGGACGTACGGAGGCGGGTTGGCCGCCCGGGCCGCCTCGATGGTCTCGGTGTCTGCCTCCTCCAGCAGCACCAGCACATCCAGCTTCCAGCGGGGGTAGTGCAGGTTCTCCAGGTTCTCGATGATCTTGCCGATCACGTTCGCCTCCTGGTAGACGGGCACCAGGATCGTGTAGACGGGCAACTCGATCGCCCGAGCCATCAGGTCGTCCGCGTCCAGCCCGCGCCGGGTCAGGTCGGCGCGCTCGGCACGGGCGATCCGGCGGGACCGCAGGGACGTGAGCGGGTGGAAGATCGTGGAGATCACCTTGAACGACCCGTTCGCGGCGAAGGCGACGTTGGCCAGGGTCAGCAGGCAGATCAGGGTGAGCCGCCAGTCGAGCACCAACCCGAGCACGCTGACGATGCCGAACGCGGTCGGGACGACCTTCTGCCAGGTCGCGAGGCCCTGCTTGGCGGAGAACTCCGGCCGCCGGGACGCGAACCCCTCGGCGATCTCGAACAGGTGCTCGGCGCGCAACTGCTCCTGCACGGACGCCTGGATGGCCGCGTCGGTCGCCGTGCGGAACCGGATCCTGCCAGGGAAGCGCAGGCCTACCTCCGCGGCGAGGGCCGCGTTCGGACGCACGCAGGTCGCCACCCACAGGACGTCGCCGTCCTGCCGCCAGGGGAGCCACCGCTGCCATTCGGCAGGTTCCATGCCGGAGCCGGACAGCAGTCCTGGTTCCGGTGGTTCGGCGGCCAGGTCCACCAGCGGCGCGTCCCAGTAGTCGGCAAGCGCGGCGTAGAGGGCGTCGACGGTGAGGGCGCCCTGCGTCACCAGGTGGCGGCCGAGCGCTCCGCCCTCGACCTCCTGCTCGGCGCGGGCCCACATCAGGGCGCCGGCGTCGATCAGGCCGCGGGTGAGCAGGTGATGTCCGAACGAGATCTCAGACCACTTCGCGGCGAGTGGGTCCAGGACGCCGGTCGCGTCGTCGGGCGGCAGGACCGTAACGTCTAGCGGCAGGGTCACTTCGCCTGGTTGCACGGTCACCTCAGCCCACCTCCCGGAAGATCTTGACGTCCGCGGCGCTGAAGGCCAGGCGGTAGCGCGAGCCGGAGTCGGGCATCTCGGCGATGGCCGCGCCGACGGCGTCCGAGTCGGAGTCGGAGACCCACAGCCAGCGCGCGTGGCTGCCCGGGTCGGCGAGTGCCGCGGCGAACAGGGTGTCGTTGGAGCGCAGGTAGTACTCGCGCAGCGGGATGCCGGCCAGCGGCAGGATGTTGTTTCCCGCCACGCCCTCGTCGAGGAGGATGTGCCCACCGTCGTAGTGCGTGCCCAGCCAGGTGGCGGCAGAGCGGGCGCCGTCCTTCAGTTCGTACTGCGTCGCGGCCTCGGCGAGGACGAGTGAGCGCTGGGCGGGGTCCTCCAGCTGCCAGATCGTCTGGCCGGCGAGCACCACCGCCACCAGTGCGGCCAGCATCGCCCGCCGGACGTTGGCCAGGCGCGGCGCGACCCGGCCCATGCCCACCGAGACCAGGTCGGTGCCGACCCCGATGAGCAGCGCGAGCGGCAGCACGGTCGCCATCCCGTAGCGGTTGTTCCAGACCGTCGTCTGCGAGGAGGCGGGGTTGAAGATCACGGCCTGTCCCGCGTAGAGGCTGAACGCCATGAAGGCATAGGTGACGACGGTCATCGCGAGGAACAGCCAGCGCCGCAGCGACCGTTCCGTGAACACCAGCACTACCAGGGCGAGCCCGGCCAGGGCGAGGACACCCGTCCCCGACGTGGTGGCGACGGCGACGTTCAGCGTGGCGAGGCTGCCCGGCAGGTCGCCCTTGGTGGTCAGCCCTGCGGTGACGAGGTCGGCCTGTAGCGCGCTGGCCGAGTACTGGCCGAACACGAACGCGAGCGGGTCGCGGAACGTGACCCAGTTGTAGGCGAGCCACCACAGCATGGTCGCGGCGGGGACGACGGCGAAGCCGAAGAGGTAGGTCACGACCGCGGAGAAGCTGCGGTCCCTCAGCCAGGCGACGAGCGCGACGAACAGCGAGCCGGCGAGCACCAGCGCCCAGCCTTCGTAGCGCGACATGGTCGCGATCGCGGCTGGGAGGCCGGCGAACACGGCGACTTCGCCCGGACTGAGCCGGCGGCTCTTGGTGGCCCAGTTGGAGAGACCGGCGAGTGTTCCGGCAATCCCCGCGATCAGCACGGGTTCGGTGAGCGCCGTCGAGTGCAGGTACAGCATCGCCGGGTTGAGCACCACGACCGCGACGACCACCAGCCGCGCGGTCAGGCCGAGCCCCCAGCGGGCCGCGGTCCGGTAGCAGCCCGCGGCGGTGGCCGACAGGCAGCCGGCGCCGAGCAGGGCCGCGCCCCAGCCGCTCTGCCAGGCCTGCAGCGACAGGACGAACGGGGAGAGGAGGAGGTGCGGCACCGGCAACCAGACCGTCCCGAGCTGGGCGAGGCCGGGGTTCGTCATGGTGTCGAACAGCCGCCGGGCGATGGTCAGGTGACTCAGCGCGTCCCCGTAGGCGAGGCTCAAACCCGAGGGGACGAACCAGGCGGACGCCAGCAGCGAGACCAGCCCGGCCACGACGGCGACGGGTACGGTGCCTGCGACGCGGCGTCCGACGACCGGGGAGTGGAGCTCGTCCCAGAGGCGGGCGGCGCGCGCGATAACGGGCTCCCGGGTGCCGGGCACCGGCGTCGCGAGAATCGTCACGGATCGCACCTTGAGGGGGAAATGGCGCCGGTTCGAGCACGCCGAGGCGGACGGGAAAAGGCTACTTCACCCGGCCTAATAGGAGCCGGAACGACCCGGTGGACACCTCGAATGCGTTGCGCGGGAATGGCGTCCGCAGAATCCGCTGAGCGCGCAACGCCCCTTCTCGGGACAGACCGGGGGCTCTTCACCGGGCGCGCAGCGAGGACTAGGCTCGGCTGCGATCCAAACCGGAGGCGTCAATGGCTGAGCTTGGGATTGGGGCGGTGCTGGATCTCGACCAGCTCCACAAAGTACTTGAGGACTTCTCTGAGGCGACCGGCCTCGCGACCGTCGCGGTCGACACCCGGGGCATCCCGGTGACACCTGCCTGTGCCTTCACGGACTTCTGCCAGCAGATGCGAGCCGACCCGTTGCGGAACAAGTTGTGCCACGGCTGCGACGCGCACGGCGGACTGCAGTCGCTGATCGAGGGGTCGCCGCAGGCGTACCGCTGTCACTCTGGCCTGGTGGACTTCTCGGTGCCGGTGACCGACGGAGACACCTACGTCGGTGCGATCCTGTGCGGCCAGGTGCGGGTCCCTGAGGCCGAGCAGCCGGACTACCTCACCAGCGGCTCCTCCTGGCGCGGGGACGCGCAGCTGACCGAGCTCTACCAGCAGGTGCCGATGTCGAACCTGCACCGGATCGCTGCGGCGGCGAAGACCCTGCTCGGGCTCAGCCTGGGGATCGAGGGCGTGCGTCCGCCGAAGCACGCCGGGCCACCGCCGCCCGCACCCAAGCCGAAGCTGCCCGTGCTCGCCCTGGTGCCGTACCGCCGTCCGGTGGAAGCGGAGGACGAACCTTCGGTCCTGACCGAGGGGCACGGCGTGCTGCGCGAGGCCATGGACGCGGAGGATCTGGCCAGCGCGTTCGCGGAGGCCACCCGGCTGCTCGACGAGGCGTTCGCCCGTCCCGGTGACGTGCGCGAGCACATCGCGACGCTGGAGGACGCCGTCCTCGACACCACCAGGGACTGCGCGCCGCGGCTGGTGCCGCACCTGTCCCAGGTCGTGCAGCGCCAGCGCGAACGCAGGACGGCGTCCGTGAACCGGTACCAGACGCAGCTCTACGTCGAGCGACTGCTGGGCATGCTGCTGGACGAGATCGTGCGGTCCCGTCCGCACCGGCGCCGCGACCTGCGCGACCTGCTCAACGACATCGCCCGGCACCCGAATCGGGGGCTCTCGCTCACCGAGGCGGCCGCAGCCACGCACTGGTCGCCCGGTCACCTGTCGAAGTTGTTCAAATCGGTCACCGGCTACACATTCGTGTCGTATGTGACCGCCTGGCGGGTCTCCCGCGCCCAGCTGATGCTAGCTTCCACGCAGATGCCGGTGCAGAAGATCGCGGCTGAACTGGACTTCAACCAGGTCAACTACTTCTCGAGGGTCTTCCGGGCGCACACCGGGATGTCTCCGAGTGAGTACCGGCGTCAGTTCTCTGCGCGTGACGGGAGACCGGCCGGTGTTTCGCTTCCAACTCACCACCACCCTCTGCTACGGGCCTGACTCGCTGAAGGCCCTCGACACCCTTCAGGGCAAGCGGGTCCTGGTGGTCACCGACGCGTTCATGGCGACCACCGAGCTGATGAACCAGGTGCTGGCCGAGCTGCGGAAGGCGATCGTCGAGGTCTTCGACCAGGTGCAGCCGAACCCTGACGTCCATGCGGTCACCGAGGGCCTGCGGGCCTTCCTCGCCTTCGAGCCGGACGCGATCGTCGCGCTCGGCGGCGGGTCGCCGATCGACACGGCCAAGGCCGTGCGCAAGCTCGCCCTCGAGCAGGGCCATCCTCTGACCGCGGGGTTGATCGTCATCCCCACCACGAGCGGGACGGGGTCGGAGGTGACGTCCTTCGCGGTCGTGACCGACCCGGTCACCCACGCGAAGCTGCCGCTGACCTCGGCGGACATGCTTCCCGAGATGGCGATCCTCGACCCGGACGCGGTCCGCACCGCCCCGCCACGGCTGGTCGCCGACTCCGGCATGGACGCGGTCAGCCACGCCATCGAGGCCTACGTCGCGGTCGGCCACAACGACTTCTCCGATGCCCTCGCGGAGAAAGCCCTGCGGATCGCCGACACCTACCTCGTCCGCAGCTACCGCAGCAACGCCGACCTGAAGGCGCGCGAGCACCAGCACACCGGGGCCACCATGGCGGGGATCGCGTTCCAGAACTCGGGCCTGGGTATCGTGCACGGCCTGTCCCACGCGATCGGCGGGTCGTTCAAGGTCGCCCACGGCCGCCTCAACGGCATCCTGCTGCCGCACGTGATCGCCTTCAACGCCGGCGATCTCGGCTTCGGCTACGGCGGCATCTCGGGCGTGGGACGCCGCTATGTCACGCTGGCGCGGGCGGTGGGACTCTCGGCGTCCAGCGACCGCAATGTGGTGCTGGCGCTGATCGACTGGATCGAGCAGCTGCGCTGGACCCTGGACCTGCCCGCGTCCATCACCGACGCCGGCGTGGACGCCGAGGAGTTCCGTGCCGCCGTCCCTGCGCTGGCCGCCACCGCGCTGAAGGACTTCTGCACGTCCGGCAACCCGGTGGAAGTCACCGAGGCCGACCTCGCCGGCCTCCTACGCCGCGTCGTCTGAACGGGTTCAGGCCAGGCGGGCGGCGAGGGCGTCCATGCCCTGACCGGTGAGGGCGGAGACCTCGTACAGCTCGGTCGCTCCGGCGAGGCGCAGGTGGCTGGACGCGGTTGTGACCTCGGCCTCGGTCGCGATGTCGGTCTTCGTCACCACGCCGATCGAGGGCGGCATGAAGAACGTGGTGAAGCCGGGCGGAAACCTCGCCTCGCCCACCGTCGCGGACGCGAGCAGCACCACCAGCTCCACCTCGAAGGACGCCAGGCGGAGCGCGTGCTTGAACCACGGCAGCTCGAGGTACTCCCCCGGTGTGTCCACGACTGAGCCGTCGGTGTAGATGGTCTCGGTCTTGGCGTAGCTGAAGTCACTGCCGTGGAGGCGCTGCAGCAGCGTGGTCTTCCCGCAGCCGACGCCGCCGACCAGGAGGATCCGCTTCACGTCCGGGTGAGCGGCGGACGGGCGAAGCCGAGTTCGTCACAGAGCACCGCCACCACGTTCTGGACGGCGGACTCGACGTCGGTGAGCCGGCCGAGCACGACCAGCGATCCGGAGAACCGGTCCACGAAGCCCAGCTCGACGTTGGCGGCCTTGGTTGCGACATCGGCCGCGATGATCGCCGCCTCGCTCGGCGTGATCGTCATCACCCCGATGGCGCCGGCCTGCTGGGCCAGCCCGACCTTCGGGTAGAGGCGCGCGTCGGGGTTCGCCACCACGTGGGCGAGCGTGACCTGCTTGCCCGGGACGAACTCCTGGATGATGCGCTGCTTCTCCGACATCCCCGCCTCTCTGCGCAGCCGCCGGTGGACCGGGTTCGGAACCGTCCCCGACCTGGTCCACAAGGGTGCTGAACAGGCCCATCGTCGGTGCGGTGGACGGGGGTGTCAACCACCCGGTCGGTCTTGTGCACAGTTGCACGAAACGGTCGCCGGGCTTGCACTTTCTGGTCGCGTTCCTGTGCTCCAAGGTGCCCGAAACCGACGCTTCCAGGTGCGTTTATTGCCCCGGGTCCGGACCTAACCTCACAACGAAATGCCGCCGTCGCAATGGCGTGGGCGGCCCACCGACCCAACGGAGGAGTCTGGAATGCAAGAAGCCCTCGGAATGGTGGAGACGAAGGGTTTCGTCGCCGCCGTTGAAGCCGCTGACGCCATGGTCAAGTCGGCCAACGTAGTCCTGATCGGAAGCCAGCGGGTGGGCTCGGGTCTGGTCACCGTGCTGGTTCGTGGCGATGTCGGCGCCGTCAAGGCAGCCACGGACGCCGGTGCCGTCGCCGCCCAGAACGTGGGCGAGCTCGTCTCCGTCCATGTGATCCCGCGTCCGCACACCGACGTGGAGAAGATCCTCCCGTCGGCGGAGAAGTGAGGAAGTGAACCCTGATGGCAAGTGAAGAACTGGTCGACCAGATCATGAACGCCGTCATGAAGAAGATCGACGGCAAGCCGGCCCCGGCCGCGCCCGCGACCACCGGCGGCGCCCGTCCGGCGAGCACAGAATTCGTCGGCTGCAGCGCGATCGGCGACACGATCGGCCTGGTCATCGCCAACGTCGACCCGCAGATCCACGCCCTGATGAAGATCGATCCGAAGTACAAGTCGATCGGCATCATCGGTGATCGCACCGGTGCCGGCCCGCAGATCTTCGCCGCCGATGAGGCTGTGAAGGCGACCAACACCGAGATCGTGACGATCGAGTTGCCGCGGGACACCAAGGGTGGAGCGGGCCACGGCTCGTTGATCATCTTCGGCGCCCAGGACGTCTCCGACGCCCGTCGTGCGGTCGAGGTCACCCTCGACGAGATCGAGCGCACCTTCGGCGACGTGTACGCCAACGACGCGGGTCACCTGGAGTTCCAGTACACCGCTCGCGCGTCCCACGCCCTGAACAAGGCGTTCGGCGCCCCGCTCGGCAAGGCCTTCGGCATCACCGTCGGCGCCCCCGCGGCGATCGGCGTGGTCCTGGCCGACACCGCGGTGAAGGCGTCCACGATCGATGTGATCGGCTACGCGAGCCCCGCCGACGGCACCAGCTACTCCAACGAGGTCATCTCCTTCTTCACCGGTGATTCCGGTGCGGTGCGTCAGGCGATCATCGCCGCGCGTGAGGTCGGCCGCGGCCTGCTGGGCTCGATGGGCGCGTACCCGGAGTCCGTCACCACTCCGTACATCTGAGACGAGGCAACTTCGTGAAGAGCAAGCGATTCGAGGCACTCGACGCACGTCCGGTCAACCAGGACGGGTTCGTCACCGAGTGGCCTGAGGTCGGCCTGATCGCCATGAGCAGCCCGAGCGACCCGAAGCCGTCGATCCGCATCGAGGGTGGCAAGGTCTGCGAGCTGGACGGCAAGCAGCGAGCCGACTTCGACATGATCGACACGTTCATCGCCGACTACGGCATCAAGCTGGAGAACGCCGAGGCCGTCTGCAAGATGGACTCCCTCGAGCTGGCCAGGAAGCTGTGCGACATCAACGTGCCGCGGGCCGAGGTGGTCGCCCTGACCACCGCCATGACCCCGGCCAAGATCACCGAGGTCGTCAGCAAGATGACCGTCCTCGAGATGATGATGGCCGTCACCAAGATGCGGGCCCGGAAGTCTCCGGCCAACCAGGCCCACGTCACGAACCTGAAGGACCACCCGGTCCAGATCGCCGCCGACGCGGCCGAGGCAGCCCTGCGCGGCTTCGCCGAGTTGGAGACCACGGTCGGCATCGTCCGGTACGCGCCGTTCAACGCCATCGCGCTGATGGTGGGCGCGCAGGTGGGGCGTCCGGGCATCCTCACCCAGTGCGCGGTCGAGGAGGCCACGGAGCTCGAACTCGGCATGCGGGGCTTCACCGCCTACGCCGAGACGGTCTCCGTGTACGGCACCGAAGCCGTGTTCATGGACGGTGACGACACCCCGTGGTCGAAGGCGTTCCTCGCTTCCTGCTACGCCTCGCGTGGCCTGAAGATGCGGTTCACCTCCGGCACCGGCTCCGAGGTCCAGATGGGCTACGCCGAGGGCAAGTCGATGCTCTACCTGGAGTCCCGCTGCCTGTACATCACCAAGGCTGCCGGCTCCCAGGGCATCCAGAACGGCTCGGTGTCCTGCGTGGGCGTCCCGGCCGCCGTGCCCCAGGGCATCCGGGCGATCCTGGCCGAGAACCTGATCGCCATGGCCCTCGACCTGGAGTGCGCCTCGTCCAACGACCAGACGTTCACCCACTCCGACCTGCGCCGCGTCGCCCGGTCGCTGATGCAGTTCGTGCCCGGCACGGACTTCATCTGCTCCGGCTACTCGGCCACCCCGAACTACGACAACATGTTCGCCGGCTCCAACTGGGACGCCGACGACTTCGACGACTGGCTGATCATCCAGCGCGACCTCAAGGTCGACGGTGGCCTGGTGCCGGTGCTCGAGGAGGACGTCGTCCGGGTCCGCAACAAGGCGGCGCGGGTGCTTCAGGCGCTGTTCCGCGAGCTCGGCCTCACCGAGGTCACGGACGCGGAGGTCGAGGCGGCCACCTACGCCCGCGGTTCGCAGGACATGCCGAACCGCAACGTGGTGGAGGACCTGAAGGCCACCGAGGACCTGATGAAGCGGGGCCTGACCGGTGTCGACATCGTCAAGGCCCTGGCGAAGGCCGGCTTCGACGACGTCGCGGCCGCGGTCTTCGGGATGCTCAAGCAGCGCGTGGCCGGTGACTACCTGCACACCGCGGCGATCCTGACCAAGGACTTCGAGGTGATCAGCGCGGTCAACCAGCCCAACGACTACCGCGGGCCGCAGACCGGCTACCAGATCTCCGACGAGCGCTGGGAGCAGCTGAAGACCATCCGCCAGGCGATCAGCCCAGAGAACGTCTGAGGAGTGGAGATGGACGAGAAGACACTGCGCAGCATCATCGAAGAGGTCATCAAGGAGTTCACCAGTGGCTCCGGCGGGACGGCCACGGCCGTCGCGACCGCGCCGAGCGTGAGTTCCGCAGCCGGCTCGCTGCAGATCAGCGAGGCCGGTCCGGCAGAGCGCGGCACCAACCCGCGCGAGGTCGTGATCGCCCTGGCACCCGGCTTCGGTGGCCGGATGACCCACACGATCATCGACGTCGACCACGGTGACGTCCTGCGCGAGGTGTGCGCTGGCATCGAGGAGCAGGGACTGTCGTACCGGTTCATCCGCGTGTTCCGCACCGCGGACGTCGGCTTCATCGCCCACGAGGCGGCGAAGCTGTCCGGTTCGGGCATCGGGATCGGCATCCAGTCCCGCGGCACGACGGTGATCCACCAGAAGGACCTGCCGCCGCTGTCGAACCTGGAGCTGTTCTCCCAGGCACCGCTGGTCGACCTGGAGACGTTCCGCGCGATCGGCTCCAACGCGGCGAAGTACGCCAAGGGTGAGTCGCCGTCGCCGGTCCCGGTCCGCAATGACCAGATGGCCAGGCCGAAGTACCAGGCCATCGCGGCGCTGTGGCACATCAAGGAGACCCAGCTCTGCGACCCGAACAAGAAGACGCAGACCCTTCGGGTCGAGTACCGGTAGGAGAACGGCGATGGAATCCGAAGAACTGATCCGCCAGATCATGGCCGAGGTGATGGCGAACCTCGGCAAGGACCAGGTGTCGTTCGCCAAGAAGCCGGCCGCCGTGGGCGGACGGGTGGACGCGTCCAGCTACCCGCTGGGCGAGAAGATGCCCGGCCAGATCAAGGCGGCCACCGGCAAGGTGCTCGGCGACTTCAGCCTCGACAAGGTGATCTCGGGACAGCTCACCGCAGAGGACTTCCGGATCGCTCCGGAGACCCTCGAGATGCAGGCCCAGGTGGCCGAGTCCGTCGGACGCGACACCCTCGCCCGCAACATGCGGCGGGCCGCAGAGCTGATCAAGGTGCCGGACGCCGAGCTGCTCAGCGTCTACAACGCGCTGCGTCCGTACCGCTCGACCAAGGCCGAGCTGTACGGCATCGCGGACAAGCTGGAGCACGACTACGGCTGCACGGTCAGCGCGTCCTTCATCAAGGAAGCGGCGGACGTCTACGAGAAGCGCGGCCGGCTCAAGGCCGAGTGACCCTTCGTCAGGCTCAGGGAGCACATGCTGACTGAGCCTGACGAAGCCCCCGCGGATGATGGCTGAGCTTGACGAAGCCCCGAAGCCCGACCCTTCGTCAAGCTCAGGGAGCACTCACCATGCTGGCTGAGCCTGACGAAGCCCCCGCACAGAGAAGGAAGTCCTGACCACATGGCCCTGATCGCCGGTATCGACATCGGGAACGCGACCACCGAGGTGGCGCTCGCGGAGATCTCCACGGGCGCCACCCCGGTGTTCCTCGCGTCCTCGATCGTGCCCACGACCGGGATCAAGGGCACCTCGCAGAACACGCAGGGAGTCTTCCGGGCCCTCACCGTCGCGCTGGATGCCGCCGGACGGAAGATCGGCGACCTGGACCTGATCCGGATCAACGAGGCGGCGCCCGTGATCGGCGACGTCGCGATGGAGACGATCTCGGAGACGATCATCACCGAGTCGACGATGATCGGGCACAACCCGACCACGCCGGGCGGCCTGGGGATCGGCGTCGGGACGACCGTCCGGATCGGCGACCTCGACCATGCCACCCCCGGCAAGGCCTGGATCGTGGTGGTGGACAAGTCCTACGGCTTCGAGGACGTGGCCGCCCGGGTCAACGCCGCAGCCACCCGGGTCGAGATCAGCGGCGCGATCCTGCAGCGCGACGACGGGGTGCTCGTGCACAACCGCCTCGCGCGAAAGATTCCGATCGTCGACGAGGTGGCGCTGATCGACAAGGTGCCGATCGGAATGCTGGCCGCGATCGAGGTGGCCGAGGTCGGACGGATCATCGAGACCCTGGCCAACCCCTACGGCATCGCGACCCTGTTCGGCCTCAGCCCGGACGAGACCGCGTCCGTCGTGCCGATGGCCCGCTCGCTGGTCGGCAACCGGTCGGCCGTGGTGATCAAGACGCCCAAGGGTGACGTCACCGAACGCCGGATCCCGGCCGGATCGCTGCAGTTCATCGGCGACCGGACCGCGGAGGTCGATGTCGACCGCGGCGCGGAGGAGATCATGCGGGTGGCCGGCTCGGTCGGTTGCGTGCAGAACATCAAGGGCGAGCCGGGCACCAACGTCGGCGGGATGATGGAGAAGGTCCGCGTGGTGATGGGCCGGCTCACCGACCGCGACC
This sequence comes from Propionicimonas sp., assembly GCA_036770475.1. GTDB lineage: Bacteria > Actinomycetota > Actinomycetes > Propionibacteriales > Propionibacteriaceae > Propionicimonas. The sequence goes on from DAIPJC010000002.1 coordinate 25,450, forward strand.
CGTCCGGGATCGAGGTCACCGACCTGCTCGCCGTCGACACCCAGGTGCCGCAGAAGGTGACCGGCGGCCTGGCCGGCGAGTTCTCGCTGGAGGCGGCCGTCGGCATCGCCGCGATGGTGAAGGCCGACCACCTGCAGATGCAGCGGATCGCGCACGACATGACCGCGCAGTTCGGCGTCCCGGTCGAGGTCGGCGGGGTTGAGGCGGAGATGGCCGTCCTCGGCGCGCTGACCACCCCGGGCACGTCTGTCCCGATCGCGATCCTCGACATGGGCGCAGGCTCGACCGATGCGTCCGTCCTGAAGGCGGACGGGGCCGCGCGCTCCATCCACCTGGCCGGCGCGGGCAACATGGTCACGCTGTTGATCCAGTCCGAACTCGGCCTGGAGAGCCCAGAGGACGCGGAGAACGTCAAGCGCTACCCACTGGCCAGGGTGGAGACCCTGTTCAACATCCGGCACGAGGACGGCACCGTCGAGTTCTTCGACGAGCCGCTGCCGCCGCACGTCTTCGCCCGGACGGTGGTGCTGCACCCGGAGGGGATGATCCCGCTGCCGCTGCGCCAGCCGCTGGAGGTGATCCGGCAGGTGCGGATCCACGCCAAGGAGCGGGTGTTCGTCACCAACGCCCTGCGCGCCCTGGCTGCGGTCAGCCCGACCAGCAACGTCCGCGACATCGCCCACGTGGTGCTGGTCGGTGGTTCCGCGCTGGACTTCGAGATCCCGCAGCTGGTCACCAGAGCGCTGGGCGAGTACCGCGTGGTGGCCGGACGGGCGAACATCCGGGGCAGCGAAGGGCCACGCAACGCTGTCGCCACCGGGCTCGTTCTCGCCTGGGAGGCACAGCGATGACGACCCCACGGAGTTCTTCTCCTCCGCTACGCTCCCCCGAACAACTCCGCGGGGGCCCCCGATGAACGCCGATCGCCCCACCATCCGGCTGCGGCTCAACGAGGGCATCCCCGACACCAGGATCGCCGAGGTGCTGCACGGCATCGAGGAGGAGGGCGTCCCGGTCGAGGTGACCCGCCACACCGAGCAGAACCCCCTGGTGCTCGCCCACGAGGCGAGCCTGGAATCGCGGCTCGGGATCGGTATCGGGGTCAGCCTCGACTTCGTGGTGATCACCACGGAGAAGCTGCCTGAGGCCCGTCCCTACCTGGTCGAGAACCTGAACCGCGGGGACGCCAGCGACCGGGCGGCCGGCGCCAACGCCGCCCGTCTCGTCAAACGAATGCCATTGACCGACCCCACGACAGTGTGAAGGAGCACGCCATGCCCAACCCGAGCCTCGGCACCATCGAGGTGCTCGGCCTGCCCGCCGCGGTCGAGGCCGCGGATGTCGCCTTGAAGACCGCGGACGTGAAGCTGATCGGCTACGAGACCACCGACGGCATGGGCATGGTCGCGGTCAAGATCGAGGGCCAGGTGTCCGCGGTCCAGTCCGCGGTCGCCGCGGCCCGCGCCGCCGCGTCCCGGGTCTCGAAGGTGTTCGCCACGTCCGTGATCCCGCGGCCCAGCGACCAGCTGGAGCCCGTGGTGCTCACCGAGGGAACGGTGGGCCTGGAGCCGAAGCCGGTCGCAGAGCCGCAACCGGTCGTCGAGCCTGACGAGGGGGCTTCGTCAAGCTCAGCCATCACAGTGCTCCCTGAGCCTGACGAGGGGGCTTCGTCAAGCTCAGCCACCACAGTGCTCCCTGAGCCTGACGAAGGGCCGACGAGCGAAGTGGCCCCGCCCAAGCCGCGGACGTCCCGGCCACGCAAGCCAGCAAACCCGTCCCGTACCAAGTAACAGAGAGGAAGTGCCATGAGTGAAGCGCTGGGTCTCGTCGAGACCAAGGGCTACGTGGGCGCCGTCGAAGCGGCGGACGCGATGGTCAAGGCGGCCAACGTCGTCCTGATCGGCTACCAGAAGGTCGGCGCAGGGCTGGTCACCGTGATGGTGCGCGGCGATGTCGGCGCGGTCAAGGCCGCGGTGGACGCCGGTGCGGCCGCAGCAGCTCAGGTGGGCGAAGAGGTCGTCAGCAAGCACGTGATCCCGAGGCCGCACGCCGACGTGGAGCAATTGCTGCCCAAGAAGGCCTGACATGACCGCTCCGGACACCCGTCAACTCGTCGAGGAGGTGACCCGCATGGTGATCAGCCGCCTGCAGCTGCGCATCGTCGTGGGGGTGTCGAACCGCCACGCGCACCTCTCCAGGGAAGACCTGGCGACGCTGTTCGGCCTCGACGAGCTGACGGTGTACCGGAGGGTCCGCCAGCCGAGCGACTTCGCCGCGGAGCAGACCGTCTCGATCTCGGGGCCTCGGGGCGCGTTCCCGAAGCTCCGGTTGATGGGGCCGTGTCGGGCGAAGACGCAGGTGGAGCTGAGTCGCACCGACTGCATCGCGCTGGGCATCGACGCCCCGATCACCCAGTCCGGACGTCTGGACGAGGCCGGTCCGATCGACATCGAGGGGCCGCGCGGGAGGATCCACGTCCCGCACGGCGTGATGGTGGCTGCCCGGCACATCCACATGGGCCCGAGCCACGCCTCCGCGCTCGGGCTTGCCGACCAGGACCTGGTCAGGGTCGAGTTCTGCGGCGAACGCGGCGGTGTGCTGGACAACTTCATCATCCGCATCAAGGACGACTGGGTGCCGGAGATCCACCTCGACACCGACGAGGCGAACGCCCTCGGTCTGCGTGATGGCGATTACGGAAAGCTCATCAAGGAGTGACGGCGACCATGGCACCGGCCATCCGGAACCTCGAAGCACCCGAGGCGGCGATCCGCCGCTTCGCTGAACTCGTGCGCACGGGAGCAGTGGACGAGCCTCTCGGCGAGCCGCGGCTGGGCATCGACCTGGGCACGGCGAACATCGTCGTGTCGGTGGTGGACGCCCTCAACCGTCCGGTGGCCGGCGGCTGGATGCACTCGACCGTGGTCCGCGACGGCGTGGTCGTGGACTGGGCGGGCGCGACCACCGCCGTCCGCCGGCTCGCCGGAGACGTCGAACAGCGGCTGGGCCGCCGCTTCACGAAAGCCTCCATCTCGATCCCGCCGGGGATCAGCGAGGGCGACATCCGGGTGTTCCGCAACGTGGTCGGGGCGGCGGGGATGGACGCCGACGAGGTCGTGGACGAGCCGGTCGCGGCAGCCCGCGTGCTCGGCATCACGGACGGCTGCGTGATCGACGTCGGCCACGGCACCACTGGCGTCTCGATCCTGTCCGGCGGTGAGGTGCTGACCAGCGTCGACGAGGCCACCGGAGGCCACCACATGACCCTCGTGCTGGCCGGCGCCTACCGGATCGGCTACGACGAGGCCGAGGAGATGAAGAAGGACCCGGCCCGGCGGGACGACGTGCTCGGCGTGATCCGCCCCACGCTGGAGAAGATGGCGTCGATCGCCGAGGCGGCGCTGGTCGGCCACGACGTGCCGATGGTGTACCTCGTCGGCGGCTCGAGTTCCTTCCCCAACGCTCCGGACGTGTTCGCCACCCGCCTCGGCCGTCCGGTCGTCCGTCCGATCGAGCCGCTGTTCGTGACGCCGCTCGGCGTCCCGATGCACACGGTCCCTGAGGAGCCGGTGAGGAAATCGCGCCACTCCCACTCGATCCCTGAGGAGCCGGTGAGGAAATCGCGCCACCCCCACTCGGTCCCTGAGGAGCCGGTGAGGAACGAACCGGCGTCACGAAGGGCCGCCTCGCGCCGTAAGGAGGACCGATGACCGAGGCTGAGCTGAAGGCGATCATCCGCGCAGCCATCCTCGAAACGATGGCTCCCGCGCCGCGGCGAGCGCTGGTGGTGTTCACCGGCGGCCTGCTGGGTTTCGAGGACGCGATCGGAGAGCTGGACATGCTCATCGCCGAGGGCGCGCAGCTGGACTACATCCAGACGCCGAGCGCGCAGCGCATCCTCGACCAGGACCTGATCCGCTCGCTGGGCATGCGGGACGTCTCGAAGCGCATGGTCGAGGAGCACGACATGCTGATCGCGCCCACGCTGACGTCCAACATCGCGGCGAAGGTCGCGCACGGCATCGCCGACTGCCTGGCCAGCAACCTGTTCAGTGAGTTCATCATGAGCAACCGGCTGGTCGTCGCCTCACGGACGGCGATCTGCCCGGACGGACGGGCCAAGCAGTCCTGGTTCCCACACATGCCGCCGGGTTACGCCGACCGGCTCCGCGGCAACCTGGCCGCGCTGGCCTCGTTCGGCGTCAGACTGACCGAGTCGCGGTTCCTCTGCCGGACGGCGCTGGCCGCGTGGGAGCGCAGGGATGCCGAGCGTCGGGCCCCGCTGGTCGCCGCGCTGGGCACGTCGGTGGCCGGTGTCGTCGCCGAACTGGCCGCGGACGTGGCGTCCGTGGCCACCGCGGACGAGAGGGACAGTCCCCAGCATCGGTCGACAGCGGCCCTTCGTCAGGCTCAGGGATCAAAGGAAGCGGTCCCCTGCCCGCGCAGCCTGATCAGCCAGCAGGTGGTGCAGCAACTGCCGGCCGGCGTCGAACTGCGGATCGGCGCGAAGGCCATGGTGACCGCTGCCGCGCGGGACGCGGCGTCGGCCCGATCGATCCGGATCTCACGGGAGGTGTGACATGTTCCTGGCCAAAGTGCGTGGCACGGTCGTCTCGACCAGCAAGGACGAGCGGCTCGTCGGGTTCAAGCTGCTGGTGGTCCAGCGGATCGGCGTCGAGGACGAGTACATCGGCATGCCGCAGGTCGCGGTGGACACCGTCGGCGCCGGTGTGGGCGCGACCGTGATCGTCACCGGCGGCAGCTCGGCGCGGGTCTCCGCCCGTCCGGACTCGCCCATCGACGCGACCATCGTCGGCATTGTCGACTCGGTGGAGATCGGCGGCGCGTAATGCCCAACGTCTACACGCGCACCGGCGACGCAGGCTCCACGGGCCTGTTCGGTGGCTCGCGCGTGCCCAAGCAGGACCCGGCGGTGGAGGCATACGGCACCGTCGACGAGGCCAACGCCGCGATCGGTGAGGCCAAGGCCGCAGCGCAGGACGAGTCCGTGCGGGCGACCCTGCACGGCATCCAGCAACGGCTGTTCGTGCTGGCGGCAGAGCTGGCCAGTGACGCGAAGGGCCGCGCGATCCTCGACAACACGATCAGCGCCGCGGACGTGACCGACCTCGAAGGCCTGATCGACATGTGCCTGGAGGTGACCGGCCCGCAGCGCGCGTTCGTCGTCCCCGGACGCGATGTGCCCTCAGCTGCCCTCCACAAGGCCCGGACGGTGACCCGCCGCGCCGAGCGCCGCGTCCTGACGATGGCCGAGACGCACGAGGTCCGTCCGGAGCTCATCAAGTACCTGAACCGGCTCTCCGACACCCTCTACGCGCTGGCCCGGCTGACCGAGCATCTCTACGATCTCTCCCGGGTCGAGGGCCTGGTCCGCGCGGCCGTGGCGAAAGCGCTCGGCCAAACGGTCCCTGAGCCTGACGAAGGGCCTGAGCCTGACGAAGGGGCTTCGTCAAGCTCAGCCAGCACTTCGTCAGGCTCAGCCAGCACTTCGTCAGGCTCAGCCAGCACTTCGTCAAGCTCAGCCAGCACTTCGTCAAGCTCAGCCAACCTCCACGCCTACGACCTGCCCGCCCTCAAGCGGATGGCGGAGGCGGCCGAGACGAAGGCGCACGAACTGGGCGTCCCGATCGTGTTCGCCGGCGTCGACGTCGGGGGAAACCTGATGTTGCTGCACCGCATGGCCGACTCGCTGCTGGGCAGTATCGACATCGCGACGAACAAGGCGTACACGTCCGCGGCGTTCAAGCTGCCGACCGCCGCGCTCAAGGACGCGTCCACGCCGTCCGGCGACCTGCACGGCATCCAGAACACCAACGCAGGCCGCGTGGTCGTCTTCGGAGGCGGGCTGCCCGTCTTCGTGGACGGCCGGATCGTCGGTGGCATCGGCGTCTCCGGCGGCACCGTCGCACAGGACGTCCAGATCGTCACGCACGCACTCACGAGCGCATCTTGACCCAGGAAGCGAGAAGGATATGAGCAGCATCAGCCCAGAGGTCGTCCGCAAGGTCGTCGAGCAGGTCGTCCGGGAGGTGGCCGGACGCACCGCGACGACGAGCGATGGCATCTTCCCCGACATGGACTCGGCAATCGTCGCCGCCGACACCGCGTGGCGCGCCTACCTCGACTGCTCGATGAAGGACCGGGCGCGCTTCGTGAAGGCGGTCCGGGACGTGGCGCTGGTGCCGGAGCACCTCGAGTACATGGCCCGCGGGGCGGTCGAGGAGACCGGCATGGGCAACGTTCCGGACAAGATCGCCAAGAACCGGTACGCGGCCGAACTCACCCCGGGAACAGAGGACCTGATCACCGAGGCCTGGTCCGGCGACGACGGCCTGACCACCATCGAGATCTCCCCGTTCGGCGTGATCGGGGCGATCACCCCGACCACGAACCCCACCGAGACCGTGATCAACAACGCGATCGGCATGCTGGCCGCGGGCAACGCCGTGGTGTTCAGCCCGCACCCTCGGGCGACGACCGTGACGCACTGGCTGATCCGCAAGATCAACGAGGCGCTGGTCGCGGCGGGCGCGCCGCCGAACCTGGTGGTGACCGTGGCAGAGCCGTCCATCGAGAACACGAACGCGATGATGCAGCACAAGCTCGTGCGGCTGCTGGTGGCGACCGGCGGCCCGGGCATCGTCAAGGCCGTGCTGTCCAGCGGCAAGAAGGCGATCGGCGCGGGCGCGGGCAACCCGCCGGCGCTGGTCGACGCGTCCGCGAACGTCGAGAAGGCCGCCAAGGACATCGTGGACGGCGCCAGCTTCGACAACAACCTCCCCTGCACGGCGGAGAAGGAGGTGATCGCGCTGGAGTGCATCGCCGACCTGCTCAAGTTCGAGATGCTCAAGCATGGTGCCTACGAGCTGCGTGATCCGGCCGAGATCGCGAAGCTGGCGGCGCTCGTGGTGGACGGGCGGCACCCGGTCACCGACTGGGTGGGCAAGGACGCGTCCGCGATCCTGCGCGCGATCGGGATCGAGCCGCCGGCCGGCGTCCGGCTGATCATCGCAGAGGTGCCGTTCGAGCATCCGTTCGTGCGGGTCGAGCTGATGATGCCCGTGCTGCCGATCGTGCGGGCGAAGACCCTGGACGAGGCCATGGACATGGCGGTGATAGCCGAACACGGCAACCGGCACACGGCGATCATGCACTCCTCGGACGTGAACGCCCTGACGAAGCTGGCCAAGCGCATCCAGACCACGATCTTCGTGAAGAACGGACCGTCCTACGCCGGCATCGGCATCGGCGGCGAGGGCTACTGCACGTTCACGATCGCCGGCCCGACCGGTGAGGGGCTCACCTCCGCCCGCAGTTTCGCCCGCCGGCGCCGCTGCGTCCTGGTCGGCGGCCTGAACGTCCGCTGAACTGAGCGAGGGACAGCCAAACGGTCCCTGAGGAGCGCTTCCGAGGGACGAGGGAGCGCGTCACGAAGGGCCGCCGTCGGGGCACATCGTCATCCCGGACGTGGTCCGGGACGACGGAGCGCGGTGGGCTCAGCCCAGCCAACTTCGGACGTCGGCGGGGTCTGCGCCCTCGGCCAGCCACAGGTGGGCGGCCGTGTGCCGCAGGTCGTGCAGGCGGCGGCCGCGTCCGGTCTCCGACCAATTCAGGCGACGCAGGACGGCCGTCCGGTGCAGCGGTTCGCCGAGGCTGGTGGTGAGCAGGAGTTCGTCCTCGTCGCGCCCGGCCACCAGCCGCTCGACGATCGGACGAATGCGCGCGGCGACCGGCACCTGCCGGACGCGGCTGGCCAGGAAGGATCGCACTCGGCCGTCCTTGCCGGCGGATTTGTCGATCGTGAGTGTCTCTGCATCCGCGTCGTCCACGGTGAGCGCGCAGGCCTCGCCCCAGCGCAGACCGGAACGGGCGAGTACGAGCACCACGTCGGCGAGCATCGGGGAGTAGGCGGACCAGTCCAGCCACGCGGAGTCCAGCTCGTCCGCGGAGAACGGACGGACGACCGCGGGCACCACGCGCGCGATGTCCCCGGGAGGCGCGGTCGTCTCGGCCTCGACAGGTTGGAGGGGGAATCTGGTCTCCTCGAGCGTCTGGCTGAGCCAGTCGGGAACGGTCATCGTCGTCATCCTTCTGCTGCTGCTCGGATGACGGTTCTCGCCGCCTCCCGTGCGTGCGCGACAGCGGGTCAGGGCCAAACCACCAAGCGTCGTATCCCGACTCGCCGTCCAGGGACGGCTCACGGTTGCGCGTCAGTGCCGGACTCTCACCGGCTTCCCTCCGCAAGGTGGAACTTCCCCTTCAGGGTACTCCCGCCGGAGGCCGCCCGAGGGACACTTTTGCGTCCTCCTGCTGCGGACACCCAGCCGGACGATCGCGGTGGGACCGCAGTCCTACTTGTGCGACTTGGCCTCGGCGGCCCACTCGGTGTCGAGGGCGAGGGCGAGCTTCTCGAGGCGGGCGATGTCTGCAGCGATGTGCTCGCAGGTCCGGCGCACGTCCGCGCGGCCGTTGGCGAGCTCGTTCAGTTCGTGCCAAATGCCCGAGAGTTCGTCGATCAGCCCTCGGTTGGTCTCGATGGCGCGCACGCGCACCTGCGTGGCCTGCTCGCGCAGCTCGTCGACGCGGTCGCTCGGTTCGTCCATGTGCTCATGCTAGGCAACGGCGGACCCTGGCGGGGCCGAACCCGCCTGACCGAGGTGATGGGGATGGACGCAGGGTTGGCTCGGGTGTTACCTGTGACGTGAGCCGGTCCTCTGGACCCGGCGCCGGCGAGGAGTGGAGGTCCGGATGGAGAGTGTGACGAGAGCGGCAGACCTCCCGGCCACGGCGCGGGCCCGTGCGGCCGAGGTGGCGCTCGCCCAGCGGACGGCACTGGTACGGCAACTCGAGCAGCTCGAGCCGGAGCAGTGGCTCGTCGTGACCGAGTGCCACCCATGGCGGGTTCGGGACATCGCCGCGCACATCGCCGGTGAACTGGTCTATGCCCGAAACCCGCTCGCCTACCTGGGACTGGTCGCCACCTGGCTGCGGCGCTTCCGGGGGCGCAGCTTCCTCGACGGCACCAACGAGGCGGCGTTGTGGACCCGTCGCGACTGGACGACGGCACAGCTCCTCGACGCACTCCGCCGGGACGCACCGCGGGCCGTGCCTCCGGCGTGGGCGCGTCCCCTGCCGTTGGCAGGCGTCGCCCAGCTCCCACGGGATGCGACCTTCGGCGATCTCGCCGACATCGTCCTGCCGCGTGACTGCTGGATGCACCGCCGCGACATCGCCCGGGCCGTCGGGACACCGGAGGAGCCTGACGCATCGGACAGCGAGGTCGTGGCCCAGGTCGTCCGCGACCTCGGCCGGGCCTGGAACGGGCCGGACGCTGTCCTGAGCCTCACCGGGCCCGGCGGAGGGAGCTGGCGCCTCGGAGCAGCGCCGGGAAGGGACACGTCCGACGTTGTGGCCGAGATCGATGCGACGGAGTTCCTGCGCCTGCTCTCGGGGCGACGCACCGACCCTCGGCTGCTCGACTCCGTCCCGCAGCCACTGGCCGATCAACTGGCCGCTGCGCGGGTGACCTTCTGAGCCCATGCCCGGTCGCGTGTCGACGCCGGGCGACGCGATGTGCGCGGGAGAAGGTGCTCAGGTGCCGTTTGGTCTTCTCTGAGGTTGTTTACTGCGCACATCGAGTCGGGGTCCTGAAAGCCGGGTCTCACCAGTGCCGACGAACTCCCGCCGCGACGCGCTCGAACACATCCCGGCTGACCCGCTCGGAGATCCGCCGGACGTGGTCGGGGTCGACCCGGATGATCCGGTTCACGCGCACCTCGCTCACCCTGCCCTCGCGATCCCACCCGCCCCTTCCGATCTCCACCCAGTAACGGCCCTCGCCGGCCTCCTGCGCGGCGTCGCGGTCGTGGTCCTTGCTGGTCATCGGCAGCGCGAGCAGCCAGCGTCCGTCCCGTCCGATGACGAGGGCCGGACGGTCCTTGCCCTGACTGTGGTCCTCCTCGTACGGCACCCACGTCCAGACCACCTCGCCCGGGTCGGCGGTGTTTCCCGGGTGGGGGTCGTAGCTGAGCGTCGCGCGTCCGTGGAAGTCGCCGGGATAGCCGGACGCCGTCCGGTTTCCGCCGGTCCTGGACGGGGTACTCCCGCTCCGCCGCCGGGAGCCGGCTCGGCTCGGCCGGAGAGCGTCGATGATCGCCTGCCCGATGGTCCGGATGATCTCGCTGGTCGCCGCCACGGGCCAACCGTACGGCACCGGCGGCCACTGACGTGGGTCCGGGAGGGTGGCTAGTCTGGCGACAACCAGACGACAGGAGGGAAACCACATGCAGGTCTGGCCGGGATCGCCGTTCCCACTGGGCGCGACCTATGACGGACGAGGTACGAACTTCGCGATCTTCAGCGAGGTGGCCGAGCGCGTCGAACTGTGTCTCTTCGACGAGGTGCACAACGAGACCCGGGTCGAGGTCACCGAGGTGGACGCCTACGTCTGGCACTGCTATCTGCCGCAGATCGACCCGGGGCAGCGCTACGGCTACCGCGTCCACGGTCCCTACGATCCGCCCAACGGCCTGCGCTGCAACCCCCACAAGCTCCTGCTCGACCCCTACGCGAAGGCCACCGAAGGTCAGATCGACTGGGGTCAGTCGCTGTTCGCCTACAACTTCGGGGACGAGAACTCCCGCAACGACGACGACTCCGCGGACAAGATGATGTTCTCCGTCGTGATCAACCCCTTCTTCGACTGGGGCGGGGACCGTCCGCTCGACATCCCGTACAACGAGTCGCTCATCTACGAAGCCCACGTGAAAGGGCTCACCGAGCTGAACCCCGACGTGCCGGAGGAACTGCGCGGCACCTACGCCGGTCTGGCCCAGCCGACGGTGGTCAAGCACCTGCAGGACCTGGGCGTGACGGCGGTCGAACTGATGCCGGTACACCAGTTCATCCACGACTCGCACCTGCTCGAGCGCGGCCTGCGCAACTACTGGGGCTACAACACCATCGGCTTCTTCGCCCCGCACGCCGACTACTCGTCCGTGAAGGACGCGGGCGGCCAGGTGCAGGAGTTCAAGGGCATGGTGAAGACCCTGCACGACGCCGGCATCGAGGTGATCCTCGACGTGGTCTACAACCACACCGCCGAGGGCAACCAGCTCGGCCCCACGCTCAGCTTCAAGGGCATCGACAACCCGGCGTACTACCGGCTCGTCGATGATCAGAAGCAGTACTACATGGACTACACCGGCACCGGGAACTCGCTCAACGTCGGCCACCCGCACTCGCTGCAGCTGATCATGGACTCGCTGCGGTACTGGGTGCTGGAGATGCACGTGGACGGCTTCCGCTTCGACCTGGCCGCCGCGCTGGCCCGCGAGTTCTACGACGTGAACCGGCTGGCCGCCTTCTTCGAGCTCGTCCAGCAGGACCCGGTGATCAGCCAGGTGAAGCTGATCGCCGAGCCGTGGGACGTCGGCCCGGGCGGCTACCAGGTAGGGAACTTCCCGCCCCAGTGGAGCGAGTGGAACGGGAAGTTCCGCGACGCCGTCCGCGACTTCTGGCGGGGCGAGCCGAACCTCGGCGAGTTCGCGGCCCGGATCGCCGGCTCGGCCGACCTCTACGAGCACTCCGGACGCCGGCCCTTCGCCAGCGTCAACTTCGTCACCGCCCACGATGGCTTCACGCTCGCCGACCTCGTCGCCTACAACGAGAAGCACAACGAGGCCAACGGCGAGGACAACAACGACGGCGAGAGCTTCAACCGCTCCTGGAACCACGGGGCGGAAGGCCCGACCGACGACCCGGAGATCCTCGCCGCCCGCGCCCGCGAGCAGCGCAACTTCCTCACCACGCTGCTGCTCAGCCAGGGCGTCCCGATGCTGCTGCACGGCGACGAGCTGGGCCGCACCCAGAACGGCGACAACAACACGTACGCCCAGGACTCCGCGATCTCCTGGGTGCACTGGGACGCCGTGGACGCCCCGCTGATGGAGTTCACCGCCACGGTGGCGCGGCTGCGCGCCGAGCACCCGATCTTCCGGCGCAAGCGGTTCTTCACCGGCACCGCCGTGCGCACCGGCGACGAGCAGCGACTGAACGACATCGTCTGGCTGCACCCGGACGGCCGGCCGATGGAGGACGGGGACTGGACTGCGGACGGCGCCCGTGCGCTCGGCATGTACCTCAACGGCCACGGCATCCCCAGCACCGACGCCACCGGGAACCACATCACCGACCTGCACGCGCTGCTCTACTTCAACGGCGGCACGGATCCCGTCCAGCTGACCCTGCCCTCCGACGAGTACGCCGAGGCGTGGGACGTGGCCGTCGACACGGCGGCGGACGTGATGGCCTCTTCGCCGCTTCCGGCCGGTTCCGGACGGGAGCTGGCCGGGCACAGCGTGCTGGTGCTGATGCAGCACGTCGACGTCGCACCGGAGCCGCAGCTGTCGGCCGCCGCGTCGGTGGCCGTGATGACGGGCCAGGCCGCGGCCGCGGCGAACGAGAGCGCCGGCGCGGCGCGAAAGTCCGAGGACGACGCAGGGGCGTCCGGAGAGCCGGAGGGTGCCTGAGCCGATGACGATGCGACGTCCCCCCGCCAGCACCTACCGGCTCCAGATCACCGAGGACTTCGACCTGGTCGCCGCCGCGCGCACGCTCGGCTACCTCCACGAGCTGGGCGTCGACTGGGTCTACCTCTCGCCGCTGCTGGCGTCCGAGTCGGGCAGCGAGCACGGCTACGACGTGTCCGACCACCGCGCGATCGACCCGTCCCGCGGCCGGGCGTCCGGGCTGGCCGCGCTGGCCACGGAGGCACGGCGGCTGGGCATGGGTGTCCTGGTCGACATCGTGCCGAACCACGTCGGCGTGGCGCGGCCGTGGGAGAACGAGTGGTGGTGGCACGTGCTCACCCACGGGCCGGACTCGCCCTACGCGTCCGCGTTCGACATCGACTGGGCCGCGGGCGGCGGCAAGCTGCGCATCCCGGTGGTGGGGGACGACGACCTGCTGCCTGACCCTTCGTCAGGCTCAGGGAGCACAGGGATCGACCACCTGCAGGTGCTCGGTGGCGAACTGCACTACCACGACCAGCGCTTCCCGCTCGCGCCCGACTCCGCGCGCGGCGGCGACGAGGACCCGAACGCCGTGCACGCCAGGCAGCACTACCAGCTGGTCAGTTGGCGGGACGCCGATCGCGACCTGAACTACCGCCGGTTCTTCGCGATCAACACGCTGGTCGCGATCCGGGTGGAGGATCCGGAGTGGTTCGCGAAGTCGCACGCGGAGATCCGGCGGTGGTTCGAAGAGGGCCTGGTCGACGGCCTGCGTGTCGACCACCCGGACGGGCTGCGCGACCCGGGCCGGTACCTCGACGACCTCGCCGCGATGACCGGGGGAGTGCCGGTCTGGGTGGAGAAGATCCTGTCGATCCGGGAGGGCGACGCCGAACGCGCGGTGCTGGAGGAGCTGCCGTCCACCTGGGCCACGGCCGGCACCACCGGCTACGACGCGATGGCGCTGATCGACCGGGTACTCGTCGACCCGGCGGGGGAGACCCGGCTGACCGAGCTGGAGGACCGGCTGCGCGGCCACGAGGTCGACTGGCGGCGGCTCGTCCGAGACGGCAAGCTCGCCGTGGCGAACGGCATCCTGAACTCCGAGGTACGCCGGATCGCCCGCGAGGTGATCGCGGGACTCGACCCGGGCGACGAGCCGGACGAGGAGCGGTTCGCGCAGGCGATCGCAGAGGTGCTGGCCGATTTCGAGGTCTACCGCTCCTACCTCCCGGAAGGTCGCGAGCACCTCGACCGGGCGTTCGGCTTCGCGTGGGAGCACCGTCCCGATCTCGGCGGCGTGCTGGACGTGCTCTACCCGGTGCTGGCCGACGGCGCGTCCGCGCCTGCGCAGCGCTTCCAGCAGACCTCGGGCATGGTGATGGCCAAGGGGGTGGAGGACGGCGCGTTCTACCGCTGGGCGCGGCTGACGTCCCTGAACGAGGTCGGTGGCGACCCCAGCCTGTTCTCGGTGGGCGTGGACGAGTTCCACGAGTTGATGCTGACCCGCCACCTGGAATGGCCGACAGCGATGAGCGCGGGCACCACCCACGACACCAAGCGCAGCGAGGGCGTCCGGGCCCGGATCAGCGTGCTCGCCGAGGTGCCTGAGCTGTGGGCGGAGGCGCTGGCCGAGCTGTTCGCGCTCGTCGGAGTCCCGGACGCCGGCTTCGGCAACCTGCTCTGGCAGGCGATCATCGGGGCATGGCCAGCCGAGCGCGAGCGGCTGCACGCCTACGCGGAGAAGGCCATGCGCGAGGCCGGAGAGCACACCAGCTGGATCGCGCCGGACGCCGGCTATGAAGGCGCTATCCAGGCCTGCGTGGACGCCGCCTTCGACAATCCGGCGGTGGCCGCCGTCCTGCAGCGGGTGCTGGACGTCGTCGTGGCCCCGGGCCGCAGCAACGACCTCGCCGCCAAACTGCTCGACCTGACCGTTCCTGGCCTGCCCGATCTGTACCAGGGCAGCGAGCTGTGGGAGTTGAGCCTGGTCGACCCGGACAACCGGCGTCCGGTCGACTTCGGAGCCAGGGCGAAGCTGCTGGCCGAGATCCGGACGGGCGCCCGTCCGGCCTTGTCGGACGCGCTGGACGACGACGGCGCGGCGAAGTTGCTGCTGTGCCATCAGGCGCTCACGCTGCGCCGTGACCACCCGGAGCTGTTCACCACCTACGTGCCGGTGTCAGCGGAGGGCCCTGCGGCCGGCCATCTGGTCGGCTTCGACCGGGGTGGCGCGATCGCACTGGCGACCCGGCTGCCGGTGGGGCTGGCGGCGTCCGGCGGGTGGCGGGGCACGTGGATCCCGCTGCCAGAGGGACGGTGGCGCGACCTGGTGTCCGGCCGACGGGTCAGCGCGGACGAGCGCGGCTCTGCGCTGCTGGCCGACCTGTTCGCGCAGTACCCGGTGGCGCTGCTCGTCCGCGAGGAGCGTCGGGCGGGGGAGCGTGGCCGCTTCGACGTGTGGGCGCCCTTGCCCGAGCGCGTCCGGCTGCTGGCGGGCGACCGCGTGGTGGCGATGACGAAGGCCCCGGACGGCTGGTGGACGCCGGCTGAGCCGGAGCCGCTGGGCCGCGCCGACTACGGCTACCTGGTGGACGACGACCCCACGCCGCTGCCCGATCCGCGCAGCCGCTGGCAGCCCTACGGCGTGCACGGGCTGTCCCGCACGTTCGACCCGGCCTCCTTCGCCTGGCACGACCAGGGCTGGACGGGACGTCAGCTGGCCGGCTCGGTCGTCTACGAGTTGCACATCGGCACGTTCACGCCCGAGGGGACGCTGGACTCGGCGATCGCCCGGCTGCCGCACCTGGTCGACCTCGGCGTCGACTTCGTCGAGCTGATGCCGGTGAACGCCTTCAACGGCGACCGCGGGTGGGGCTACGACGGGGTGGGGTGGTTCGCCGTCCACGAGCCCTATGGCGGGCCGGACGCCTACCGCCGGTTCGTGGACGCCTGCCACGCCCACGGGCTGGCGGTCGTGCAGGACGTGGTGTACAACCACCTCGGGCCGAGCGGGAACTACCTGCCGCGGTTCGGTCCGTACCTGCGCACCCCGTCGGTCGAGCGTGACGAAACCGAGAGCGGCTGGGGCACCCGGATCAACCTCGACGGCGACGACAGTCTCGAGGTGCGCCGGCTGATCGGGGAGAACCTGCGGCACTGGTTCGTGGACATGCACGTGGACGCCCTGCGCCTGGACGCCGTGCACGCGCTGGTGGACGAATCGCCGGTGCACATCCTCGAGGAGCTGGGGCTGATCGCGTCCGACCTGTCCGCGCACCTGCGGCGTCCGCTCACGCTGATCGCGGAGTCCGACCAGAACGATCCGCGGCTGGTCAGCCCGCGTGAGGCGGGCGGCTACGGCGTGGACGCGCAGTGGAGCGACGACTTCCACCACGCGCTGCACGTGGCGCTGACCGGCGAGACGGAGGGCTACTACGCCGACTTCGCCCCGCTCTCTGCGCTGGCGAAGGTGTGCGAGCGCGGATTCTTCCACGACGGAACGCACTCGAGCTTCCGGGGCCGCGACCACGGCGCGCCGCTGCCGGAGACGACCCCGGGGTGGCGGCTGCTGGTCTGCGCTTCCAACCACGACCAGGTGGGCAATCGGGCGCGCGGTGACCGTCCGGCCGAGAAGCTGGACGACGACCAGCTGACCTGCGCGGCGCTGCTCACGCTGACGTCGCCGTTCACGCCCATGCTGTTCATGGGCGAGGAGTGGGCGGCCAGCACGCCGTTCCCGTTCTTCTCCGGTCACCCGGAGCCCGATCTGGGCACCGCCGTGACGCAGGGACGGCTGGAGGAGTTCTCGCGGATGGGGTGGGATCCCGAGACGGTGCCCGATCCCCTGGACGTGGCGACGTTCACCTCTGCCCGGCTGGACTGGTCGGAACTGGACGAGGGACGGCACAAAGTGGTCCTGGACGCCTATCGCGAGCTCATCTCGCTGCGGCGCACCTACGCCGAGCTGACGAACCCGGTGCTGACCCGGACGTCCTGCCAGGTCGACGAGGAGGCCCGCTGGTTCCTGATGCGCCGCGCCGGTCTCGCGGTCGCGGTGAACTTCGGCGAGGAGGACGCCCTCGTGGAGCTCGGCGGACGCCACCAGTTGCGCTGGGCGTCCCCGTCCGGCGCCCGCCTGGTCGGCTCGTCCGTCGTCCTCCCGCCCCACGCCGGCGCCCTCCTGCTCCCCCTGGAGCCCTGAACGAAAACCCGCTGGTCGAGACCCACGGCTGGTGGAGACTCCGGATCCGGCTGGTCGAGCCTGTCGAGACCCTGAACGAAAAGGGGACGGTTCCTTTTCCATTCAGTTATCCACAGGCGTACGCAAGAGGGTCCATGGGACGCGACCGGCGCCAGCCATAGCATGAGATGCCGTTCGGGCGACGGTCGCCCGTCCGGCGTGGGAGGTGACATGCTCGCCGACTACGAAGCGGTGCCGACGCTGGCTGTGCAAGACCTGCAGCGGGCCCGCAACTTCTACGAAGGGGTGCTCGGGTACGCGCCGAAGGGGGACGGCCCGGGCGAAGTGAGGTACCCATCCGGCTCGGGCTGGTTCCTCGTCTACCAGTCCTCCTACGCCGGGACGAACAAGGCGACGGCCCTGTCGCTACAGGTGCGTCCGGACGCCTTCGACGCGGAGGTGGCCGCGTTGCGTGCGAAGGGGGTGACGTTCCAGACGTTCGAGATGGACGGCATCACCTGGGACGACGGTGTTGCTTCGATGGGTGATCAGCAACGAGCTGCCTGGTTCGAGGATCCGGACGGGAACATCCTCAACATCGAGGCCGGACTCTCGGGTTGACCGTCCCTGTGGATAAGTGAACGGAAAAGGAACCGTCCCCTTTTCGTTCAGTCGGTGCGGTAGCGGGGCAGCGGGCCGTAGTAGACGTTGGTCGTCGGCGGGGCGAACACCTGCTCCGGGTGGCGCCGCGCCTGCCAGGCGAGGAAGTACCGGGACGCAGGTGGCGTCCACAGCAGGACGGCGCCCGCGACGGCCCAGGCGATCGCCGGCCAGGCGTACACGTTCAGCGTGAGCGCGCCGAAGCTGAGGACGGCGCCGATCAGCCCGCTGATCCGCGTCCACCGGTAGCCCGTCCACGCGTAGTAGCCGGTGACGGCCAACGGGACGGCGATCGCCAACGCGATCACGGTGACGGCCACGGCCAGCAGGACGCGGCCCAGCGAGCCGGGCTCCGTGACGAACTGGCCCATCAGCCAGGAGGCGTTGGCGAAGTTCTCCTTGGGCACGGCGTCCCAGTAGACCTTCAGCAGCCCGGCGGTCACGTTCGCGACGGCCAGGAAGCTGAGTACGGACGCGAGCACCACCGTGCGCGGGCGCCGCGGCTCGCCCGTCCGTGGGTCGTCCGGGACGCCGATCACCGGCACCGGCGGCGCCTCGAGCGTCGCGATGGCTGAGCTTGAAGAAGCTGCCAGGTGCCCTTCGTCAGGCTCAGGGAGCATGGGGGAGGATGGCTCAGAGCTCACGGATGAGGCCGGCTCCGCCGGTTCGGCGAGCGTGGGCGGACGGTCTGTGGTCATGTCACCTCCTGAGCCGTCCAGCGTACGTCACCACGGATCGACGAGGTGCGCCTGCATGGCCCGGCCGAGCGCTTTCGCCAGCACCGGGTTGCGGGCCTTGACCAGCGCAGGCAGCTCGAGGATGTCCCGGCTGAGGGCGAGCCCGAGGACGAGGCTCACGCCGAGCTGGGCCCGGAACCGCGCGTTGGTGTGACCCAGTGACTCCGCCACCTTCCCCAGCACCTCGCGGACGAGGAACTCGC
This sequence comes from Propionicimonas sp., assembly GCA_036770475.1. Taxonomy (GTDB): domain Bacteria; phylum Actinomycetota; class Actinomycetes; order Propionibacteriales; family Propionibacteriaceae; genus Propionicimonas. The sequence goes on from DAIPJC010000002.1 coordinate 43,766, forward strand.
TCAGCGGACGCCGGGCGTTCGGGTCGGTGACGGCCGCGCGCAGCATAGCCGTGAACCGGTTGCCGGCCCCGGGGCGGTCCCACGCGTCCAGGAACGCGGCGATCGTCCGCTCGCCGATGCCCTCGACCGGCCCGTCCAGGATCTGCCGGACGATCGCGTCCGCGTCCAGGGGCAGGTCCAGCACCGAGCGGGCGAACAGGTCGGCCTTGTTCTCGAAGTAGTGGTGGATCAGGGCGGGGTCCACGTCGGCCGCGCGGGCGATCGCGCGCAGCGACACCTTCTCGTAGCCCATCTCGGAGAACAGAGTCAGCGCGGCCGCCTGGATCGCGGCGCGGGTATCGGTCCGGCCGGGGCGCCGGCCCCGTGGCCGGTGCGCCTGGATGGTCACCTGCGTTCCTTCCTGTCGCGGCGGCGTATCCTCTCCCGACGTGTCTACACCACGCTGGCCGTTCGTCGTCTTCGACCTGGACGGGACCGTGGTCAACACCATCCCGCTCATTATCGCGTCCTACGAGCACGCCATGGTGGATGTCTTGGGGGAACGCCCCTCGGTCGAGGACGCCAGGAGCTGGATCGGCCAGACGCTCTACTCCACGTTCGGCTCGCGGCACCCGGAAAGGGCGCAGGAACTGGTCGACAGCTACCGGGCCTGGAATGCTGCGCACCTCCCCGAACTGCTGGAGGACTTCCCGGGGACGCCCAGGCTCCTGAGAGCACTGCACGTCGCGGGTGTGGTGATCGGGATAGCCACCTCGAAGGGGCGGACGCCGGCGGAGAACACCCTGAGGCACGCCGGTCTCGAGGGCCTGATCGACGTCACCGTCGCCATGGAGGACACGGCCGCCCACAAGCCGAACCCTGAGCCGCTGCTGCTGGCCGTAGCGAAGGTCGGCGGGCGCCCGGAGCAGGCGGCCTATGTCGGTGACGCCGCCGTCGACGTCCTGGCCGCGAAGGCGGCCGGCATGACCGCGATCGCCGTGACCTGGGGCGCCGCGTCCCGCGCCATCCTCGAGGCAGCCGAGCCGGACGTCCTGGTCGACACCGTCGCGGAACTCCAGGCTCTGCTGCTCCCTGAGCCTGACGAAGGGCCCTGAGCCTGACGAACGGTCCCTGAGCCTGACGAAGGGCCTTGAGCCTGACGAACGGTCCCTGAGCCTGACGAAGGGCCACCGGCATGCGTAGGAGTGCGGACGCTCACCACCTGCCGCCGGAACTCCCACGAGGAGAAGGATCGCCCGCTGGGGGCCGATTCGTGAGGGGAGTCTCGAATGCTCAGCTGTACATCCTGGACGCGCGTGCTCGCGTCCGTCGTTCTGGTGCTCGGAGTCGCCTCGGCTGTGCCGGACACCGCGCTCGCCCAGGGGCCGACGCCTGTGCCCGATCCCGGCCACGTCACGGTGGCGTCGACGGCGACGGTGAAGTCCGGCGAGGTCACGATCGCCGCGTCGCCGACCTACAAGGCCAGTTCAGTGTCGGCCGGCTGGATCCACACCTGCGCGGTGACCACGAAGCACGCCGCGATCTGCTGGGGCTACAACGCCTACGGCATGCTGGGGGACAACACCACCACGACCTCGTCCACCCCGGTAGGGGTCTACGGCCTGAACACGGGCGTGAAGTCGGTCACGTCCGGGCTCTACCACTCCTGCGCCCTGACGACCAAGGGCAAGGTGTGGTGCTGGGGCTTCAACGCCTACGGCGAGTTGGGTGACGGCACCACGACCAACTCGAACAAGCCGGTGGCTGTCACCGGGATCGGGAAGGTCAAGGCGGTCTCCGGTGGCTACGAGTTCACCTGCGCCCTGAGCACGAAGAGCAAGGTGTGGTGCTGGGGCTTCAACGCCTACGGCCAGCTGGGCGACAACACCACCACCAACTCGCCCGTGCCCGTGGCGGTGTACGGGCTGGGCAAGGTGAAGTCGATCACCACGGGCGGGCTCCACGCCTGCGCGCTGACGACAAAGGGCAAGGTCGTGTGCTGGGGCTACAACGGCTACGGCGAGCTGGGTAACAACACCACGGCGAACTCGCCCAAGCCGGTGACGGTGTACGGGCTGACCAGCAAGGCCAAGTCCGTGTCCGCCGGCTACTACACCACCTGTGCGGTGAACAAGAAGGGTGCGGCGAAGTGCTGGGGCTACAACGGCAACGGCCAGCTGGGCAACAACACGACGACCAGTTCGAGCAAGCCCGTGACCGTGTCGGGGCTCAGCAAGAAGGTGGCCTCGGTGAAGCCGTCCTACGTGCACACCTGCGCGGTGACGACCAAGGGCAAGGTGAAGTGCTGGGGGTACAACGGCTATGGCGCGCTCGGGGACAACTCGACCACCAACTCGCTGGTGCCGGTCGCTGTCTACAACCTCGACAAGACGACCAAGGTCAGCCTCGGTGAGGTGCACACCTGCGCGCTCACGGCGAAGAAGGCCGTGAAGTGCTGGGGCTACAACAGCACCGGGCAACTCGGTGACGGCACGACCACGACCTCGCTGAAGCCGATCAAGGTGGCGGGGTTCTGATCTCACCCGCCGGTTGAGTTTGCCGGGTGGTCTCGACAGGCTCCAACTAGCCAATGACCGGATTCGCACACTCGATCGCGCTGGAACGCCTCTGCGGGCTCTGACGGCGATCGAGTGTGCGAATCCGGTCGGGCTGTGGCGTGGGCGACGTCGTCCACAGCGGCCTTGGCGCCGCGACGAGGCTGTGGATGGGTGAGCATCAGACGTTGCGGCTGCCGAAGCTGCAGGTTGTGCATCCCACGATTGAGGCAGTCCTGGCCGACCAGGGCGTGATCACTGCCCGCACCCATCCGGCGCTGGGCACAACGATGCGGCGCCTGTTCCGCGAGGGACGGCTCGCCAACCCCCTTCCGGGAGTGTTCGTCGCCCGCGACGACCCGTCCCAGCTCACCTGGCTACGAGCCGTGAGCCACTGGTCGGCGCCGTTCGGCGTCATTCACGGCTCGTCGGCGGCCAGCCTGTGGCTGCCGTCACTCGCAGGACCGGTTGTGAAGCTCGTTCACCCCACCCTCCGGTCGCGTCGCGGCGTTGTGGTGGTGCGCCGGAACGTGCCGCCCGACTTCGTGAGGGAGGTCGCGGGAGTGCGTACGGTCACCCCGGCGTACGCTGCCGCGGAACTGGCGGCGCTGGACGACGGTCGCGCCGCCTGCGAGATGCTCCGACTCCGTCTGGCGACCTTTGAGGACCTCGCTCTTGCCACGAGCGCCTTGGCCGGTTCACGTGGCCACGTGGAGAGAATGCGCGCGATCGCCGCGTGCGAAGACAATCCGTGGTCGTATGCGGAACTGCGGTTGCACCGCATCCTGCGGGAGGCCGGATTCCGCGACTGGATCGCCAATCGTCCTCTCGAGATCGGCGGATGCATCTTCCATCCGGACGCCCGCTTCCGTGCGGCGCGCGTGATCATCGAGGTCGACGGACGCGAAACGCACGAGCGGCCCGGCCAGTTTCGCCGGGACCGTGAGGCTCAGAACGCCTACACGGCCGCCGACTATCTAGTGATCCGGTTCACTTGGGAGCACCTCGACGACGCCGACTATGTCGTGCGGGTCGTCCGTGACGTGCTCCGGCTGCGAGGGTACTGACCGGAATCGCGCACTCGATGACGGTTGCGGCCCGAAAAGGGGCTGAAACTGAATCGATTGCGCAGATCCGGTCGGCGGTCTGCCCCTTCGTGATGGTCGCTCGTTCCTCGCGACCTCCTCAGGGATCGTGGCGAGCGATCAGGCCTGCATCGTCCCGGTCTCGAGGAACCGGACGTGCCAGCTGTGCGCCTGGCGCAGGTCGTGCGGCGTGTGCAGGCCGTTGGCGACCTTCAGCGCGTGGTCGTAGTACTCCTGCAGCATCGGACGGTAGTCCGGGTGCGCGCAGTTCTCGATGATCCGCTTCGCCCGCTGCTTGGGGGAGAGCCCACGCAGGTCGGCGAGGCCCTGCTCGGTGATGATCACCTGCACGTCGTGCTCGGTGTGGTCGTGGTGGGAGACCATCGGCACGATCGCGGAGATCGCCCCACCCTTCGCGGTGGACGGGGTGACGAATGCCGAGATGTAGGCGTTGCGGGTGAAGTCCGCGGAACCGCCGATGCCGTTCTGCATCTTGGAGCCCATGATGTGGGTGGAGTTCACGTTGCCGTAGATGTCGGCCTCGATCATGCCGTTGCAGGCGATCACGCCGAGCCGGCGGATCATCTCGGGGTGGTTCGAGATCTCCTGTGGGCGCAGGATGATCTTGTTGCGGTAGTCCCTGGCATGGTCGTTCATCTTCTCCGCGTACTCGGGACTGAGTGAGAACGCGGTCGCGGACGCGATGGTCATCTTGCCGGAGTCGAGCAGGTCGACCATGCCGTCCTGGATCACCTCGGTGTAGGAGGTCAGGTAGTCGAACGGGCCCTCCAGCAGGCCGGCGAGCACGGCGTTGGCGATGTTGCCCACGCCCGACTGCAGCGGCAGCAGGTTCTTCGGCAGCCGGTGCTGCTTCACCTCGTTGGCGAGGAAGTCCAGCAGGTGCCCCGCGATCGCGCGGGAGTCGTCGTCCAGCGGCTTGAACGGGGTGTTCCGGTCGGCGTCGTCGGTCTCGATGATCGCCACGACCTTCTTCGGATCGACGCGGAAGTTGCGCTGGCCGATCCGGTCACCGGGGTGGGTCAGCGGCACCGGCAGCCGGTTCGGGGGCAGCGCGGCGCGGTAGTAGATGTCGTGCATGCCCTCCAGGTCGCGGCTCTGCCAGGAGTTCACCTCGAGGATGATCTGGTCGGCCTCCTGCAGGTAGGTCTTGTTGTTGCCCACCGAAGAGGACGGGACGAGTTCGCCGTCCTCTGCGATCGCGGTGACCTCGACCACGGCCATGTCCAGCTTGCCGAGGAAGCCCTCCCACACCATCGGGGCGAGGTGGGAGAGGTGGATGTCGGAGTACTCGGAGATGCCGGCGTTGATCTTGGCCCGCATGATCGGGTCGGACTGGTACGGGGTGCGGAAGCTGACGCCGTCCACCTCCGCGAGGGCTCCGTCCAGTTCGGGAGCGGTGGACGCGCCCGTCCACATCCCGATCATGAATTCCTCGCCACGATCGTGGGCAGCCTTGATCTGGGCGGCGAGCGCGACCGGCACTTCCTTGGGATATCCGGCTCCGGTGAAGCCTGAGAAGCCCACGTTCATGCCGTGCTTGATCAGCCGGGCCGCCTCATCGGCGGTCGTGACCTTCTTGCGAAAGTCCGGGTTCTCGATGCGGGATGCCATGACCTCTCCTCGGCGCTGGGGTTCAACATGGTCAGGCTACCGATTCCGGGGACCTCCCGTGACCAGTCGCGTCGGCTCGGGCAACGTCAGGACAAGTGGACGGACTGGGTCAGGATGTGCTGTTCACCAGGGGCGAGGTGGACGGCTGCGTCCCGGACGTTTCCGGCCTCGACGCACACGAAGCGCGGCCAGTTCGGGCCGACGTCGGCCAGCGCCTGGCCCTTCGCCGGGCCCGGGTTCCAGACGACGGTGTTGGCGGAGCCCGCCTTGCCGACGTGGATGCTGCGGCCCCAGGCGGGGTCGCTCACGACCGCGTTGCCGGTGTGGCTGAAGACCCGGTCGACCTCACCCTCGAAGCGGATGTCGCCGGACTGCACGACCTCGTCGGGTCCGGCGCCGGCGGACCGGTCGAGGTAGGGACAGCCGTCGAAGCCGGACACGCTCACGGCCGCGATGTTGTTCACCGCGAGGTAGGTGTGCAGCGCCTCCTCGTAGGTGAAGGTGTCGGTGCCGGTGTTCGTCACGCTCAGAGAGACCTCGAGCCGCTCGGGGCTGAAGGACGCGGCCAGTTCCGCGGCAAAGGGCGCGCTGTCGAAGCCGTCGGCGTCCAGGCTGTGCCGCACCTCCAGGCGTCCGGACGCGGCGAGCTCGTTCACCACAGAGGTGCGGCGCCACTCCGCCGTGCGAGCGAAGCCGTGCGCGGGTTGTCGGTTGCCGGTGAGCCCGGCGCCGAACCATGGGAACACCACCGGCACGCCTCCGCGGACGGCGACGCCCGGTTCGAAGACGGCGAGCGGGCTGAGCCACAGCACCGGGTTCTGGCCGGGCGGCGTCCATGCGAGGACCTGGGCGCCGGCGTCGAGGACCGCGTAATGTTCGCCGCGGTGGCGGACCTCCACGCCGGGGAACGTAGTTTCGGGCATTCCTGCAGGTTAGCGCGCCCTTCCCTGCTCGTCACGGACGCCACCAACGGCTGGTCGAGCTCGGCCTGCCCCGAGCCTGTCCAGGGTCGAGACCTCCCTACCGCTCCCTGAGGAATCGCTCCACAGCTGCGGTAGACGGGTCCCTGAGGAAGGTCGCTCCGCGGTCGCGGTAGACGGGTCCCTGAGGAGGTCGCTCCGCGGTTGCTGAGGACGGGTCCCTGAGGAGGTCGCTCCACGGTTGCTGAGGACGGTCCCTGAGGAGGTCGCTCTGCGACCGTCACGAAGGGCAGCCGACCTCGACCCGACCCCGATTACGGCAGGGGCTCAGTGGGCCGGATCACCAGTCCGGTGCGGAGCTTGGGCGTGAAGAAGGTGGACTTCGGCGGCATCAGGAGGCCCTCCCGCGCGGTGCGCTCGATCTCGGCCAGCGACGTCGGACGGATCAGGATGCCCGCCGCGATGTTGGCTGAGCCTGACGAAGCCCCGGCCACGAGCGCGAGCATTTCGTCCAGTCCGTGCTGGTAGCCCACTTCTGCGGAGGATCCGGCGAGGGCGTGCTCGAGGTAGGCCCCGTCCAGCGCCCGGACGCCGTCGAAGGCGCCCGGCTTGGGCACGAGCCACTCGGCCGAGCCGTCGGGGGAGAGCAGCACGAGGCGTCCGCGTTCGACCATTTCGGCCAGCGTGGCCGGTGTGGGCGCGGCGGCCGACTCGAGGTCGAAGCAGCCGGCGAGCTCGGTGCGCAGCTGTTCGATCGTGGTCCCGGTGTAGAACCGGTGGATCGCCTCGATGCTGAGCTGGTCGGCGACGAGTTCGTTGACGAAGGTGAGGGTGAACTCCGCGTCCGTGTCGGTGCGCCCGGTCGCCGCGCGCACCTCGTCGCGGTAGGTGCGGGAGATGGAGTAGCGGTGGTGCCCGTCCGCGATCAGGACGTCGTCGGCGGCGAGGATGGCGGTGATGGCGGCGATCCGGTCCGGGTCGGTGATCCGCTCGACAGTGTGGACGACGCCGTCGGCCGCCATCTCGCCGACAGGCTCACCGGGCTCGGCCAAGGCAGCGGTCAGACCGGATGCGAGCGAAAGGCCCCAGACCGGGGAGAGGTTGGTGGCGGTGGCCCTGGTCAGGTCGAGCCGGTCGGTGACGGCCTTGGGCGTGGTGCGCTCGTGGGGCAGCACGCCGCCGGCGTCGAGGTCGACGACCTCCAGTCCGCACAGCACCCCCACGATGGTGCGCGAGGTGCCGGTGGCGTCGGTGAAAGCCATCCGGTAGATGGTCAGCGAGGGCTGCTCATCGCGGACCAGGACGCCCTCGTCCAGCCACTCGGACAGTGTGCGGGCGGCTCGTTCGTAGCGGTCGTCGCCGCCGGTCGGCACGTCGACGTGGACGATGTTGTGCGCATCGAGTGCGGCGAGTGCCCTGACGTCAGCGTCCGACAGCACGTCGTAGGGAGGCGCGATCACCTTCTGCAGGTCGGTGCCTGCCGCGTAGCGGATGGCCGGGAACGGTGCGATTCGGGGCATGGGGAAACCGTAGCGAACCTGGATCGGGCGGAACCGCTGGTCGAGCCTGCCGAGACTCCCGCACCTGCTCCCTGAGCCTGACGAAGGGGCTGAGTTTCCCTCCCCCGCTATCGTTGCCGACGTGAAGCGCAGGGGGGTGTGGATCGCGGTTGCCGCCGTGCTGGTGGTCCTGGTCGCAGGCGGCATCTTCGCCTTCCTCCAGGCCAAGCAGTTCGAGAGCCTGGCCCGAGCGGGCAGGGCGGACGCATCAGCTGGGCTGAAGAGTCTCCAGGCGAAGGACAATGCCACTGCGCTCGCCTCGTTCACGAAGGCGCAGGACGAGTTCGGGCGCGCCCGCGATCTGCTGGGCCCCGAGTGGCTGCATGGCTTTCCGTGGCTCGGCCGCCAGCTGGCCGCAGCGGACGACCTGGCCACCATCGGCCGGGAGGGCTCCGCCGCGGGTGCCCAGGCGGCCGAGTTGCTCAACGGCGCCGCATCCGTGACCGGGGACGACCGGCTCAGCCAGTTGTTGAGGCTCGCGCGGCCCCATCTGGACTCAGCTCTGGCCTCGCTCGTGGTAGTCGCACAACGCTCGGATGGTCTCACGACCGACGGACTCCTGCCGCAGCTGGCCGACGCGGTCACTCAGTTGCGCTCAGTGATTGACCCGCTGCAGCCTGTCCTCGACCGCAGCCAGTCGTTGCTCGACCTGGAGCGGTATCTGTTCTCCCGGCAACACCAGTTCCTGGTCGTCGCGCAGAACAGCTCGGAACTACGACCCACGGGTGGGTTCATGGGCACGTTCGGGCTGCTGCAGTTCGGACCGGACGGCTTCGTCCTGGACAAGTTCGCGGACGTCTACACCCTGCCGAAGGACACGCTGAACGAGCCACTCCCCGCGGGCGGTCAGGTCAACTACAAGCACTTCTATTTCCGCAACACCAACTGGTGGATGGACTTCCCGACCAGCGCGACGATGATGCTGAAGTTCTGGCAAAACCTGCGGCAGCCCCAGGTCGACGGTGTTGTCGCTGTCGATATCCCGCTGCTGGAGGACCTGCTGACGGTGTACGGGCCGATCACCGTGCCACAGTCATCGACGCCGATCACGGCGAAGAACGCGATGGAAGTGCTGAATACCGTGGTCCAGTACGAACTGAGCGGCCAGTCCGACCGGAAAGGGCGGAAGCTCGCGATCGTCTCGCTCGTTGACGAGCTGTTCCAACGGGTGGGCAACCTGCCCGCCGACAAGGTCCAGCCGACCCTGGATGCGCTCGCGAAGGCGGCCAACGAGAAGCACGTCCAGATCTTCCTCTCGGACCCTACCGCGCAGGCGGCGATGGTGGGTACGGGCTGGTCAGGGGCGATCGCGCCGCCGCAAGGTACGACCGACCTCGTCGCGGTCAGCAACGGCGTGATCAAGCCGAGCAAGGCGAACTTCGGGGTCAGCAAGAGCCTCGCCTACACGGTGGACCTGAAGTCCGACGGCAGCGCTGACACCACTCTCGAACTCGGCTATCGCAAGAGCTCGCAAAGACAACCGGGCCTCCCCCAACAGTGGCTGGCTGACTACGTCCGCGTCCACCGGCTGCCCGGCACTCGCCTGGCGTCCGGGGGCAGCACCTTCGAAAGTCTCGACGACGCGACCGGGCTGCCCACCTTCGGGCACTATTTCCGGCTCGACCTGGGTGCGTCCACGACCGTGATGCTGAAAGCGTCGGTGCCTGACGCGGCCCCTGCAGACGCGGCCACAGCGGACACCAGGCATTACCGGCTGCTGCTCGTGAAGCAAGCCGACCTCTCGGATACCCAGGCCACGGTGACTGTCCGGTTGCCGGACGGCTGGAAGGCCGCCAACTCGGCAGCCTCGTTCCGGACCACCGGAACGACGGTCCCGGTCTCAGCTGCGGGTGACACCGTGACGGTCACCACCCCGCTGAAGCAGGATCTGATCCTGGACCTGACCCTCGCGCCCGCGTGACGATCAGGGCCGAACTCACCGGATGGCCTCACCGGCCTGCCGGTTAAGGACCGGTGGCGCCGGGGGGGATTTGCGCCGACGCCACCGGTTTGCTCAGTAGGCTCCCGACGAGCCGACGACAGCCCGGGCGGTCTTGGCCAGGATCATCAGGTCCTGCACCATCGACCAGTTGTCGACGTAGTAGAGGTCCAGGCGGACCGTGTCGTCCCAGGAGAGGTTGGAGCGTCCCGAGACCTGCCACAGGCCCGTCAGACCCGGACGTACGTCTAGCCGCCGTCGGGCATCGGAGTCGTACTGAGCTACCTCCGTGGGCAGTGCCGGGCGGGGTCCTACCAGGCTCATGTCGCCGCGGAGGGCGTTCCACAACTGCGGAAGTTCATCGAGGGAGAACCGGCGGATGAACCGGCCCACCCGCGTGATCCGCGGGTCGTGAGTCATCTTGAACAGTGGGCCGGCGCCCTCGTTCTGAGCCGCAAGAGCGGCCAGGCGAGCCTCCGCGTCGACACACATACTGCGGAACTTCAGGCAGTCGAAAGTCTGCCCCTTCAGGCCGACCCGAGTCTGCCGGAACATGACCGGGCCCCCGTCCTCAAGCTTGATCGCGAGAGCAACGAGGCCCATCACCGGGGCGACGAGCAGCAGGAGGAACGCCGAGCCGATCACGTCGCCGGTGCGCTTGATCCAGCGCGCCGCCTCGATCGCCTGCGGACGGTCGACGTCAACCAGCGGCAGGCCCGCGACCGGACGGACGTCGAGGCGCTGGGCGCTGATGTCCGTGAGAGCCGGCACGACGATCATCTGGATGTCCTGCTCCTCCAGTTCCCATGCCATCCGCCGGAAGTCGGCCGGGCTGGCAAAGGAGCCCTCAGCGAAGATCACCGTTGCGATGTCGTGCTCGTCGATCACCGACACGGTGTCTGCCATCGAACCCAGTACCGGCAAACCGCTCGGCGTTTGCTCGACGCGGTTGCTCGTCACGGCACCGACGACGCGGTAACCGAGCCAGCTCTCCCGGCGCAGCACCTTCGCGATGGCGTCCACGTGCCCGCTCTCGCCGGCGACGATCACCGGAGTCAACAGGGCGCCCTTCCGGTGCACGGTGTGCATCACCTGCCGACGCACGAACCGCGCCGTGATCAGCCCCACCGTGCCTACCGTGAAAAGCAGGATGTACAGCCCGCGCGGGAACTCGGCCTTGAACAGGTAGCTGGTGATGCCGACCATCCCGGCGGTCGTGAACGACGCCATCACGACCCGCTTGTACTCCGTCGCGCCGGCCCGCTGATGCCGTAGCTGGTATGCGCCGAAGGCGTTGGTCAGCGTCAGCCAGACGGCACCGACGACCGGCAGGCTGAACAGGATCACGCCGTTTGGATCGCTGCGGTCGAACGGCAACAGCCCGCGCGCCTGCAGGGCGATCACTGCAGCGATGACGAGGACGACAAGGTCCGCCGCGACGAGCAGGAGCCGCTGTGCGACGTGAGAAAGCCCCCAGTGCCTGCGCGCACGACCTTTCGAACCCGCATTTGTCGCGAGCGCGTCAAGATAGTCGGTAAAGGTGGTCATGATCCCCCCGGCTCAGACCAGAAATTCCCCCACGGCCTCGCCCCCCGCGCGGCCGGGTCGACGCCTACTCCCCCAAGCGGTTTGTCGACCAAGCGTCAGTCTGCCAGAGAACACCGCGACTGCCAATCCCCGGTATCACGCAGAAGTACGACCACCCCGGATGGCAGGAGGGTGTCAGGAGATGTCGGCGAGGTACGCCACGAGCCGCTCGGCCGAGTTGGCGGGAGCGAACCCAGCCGCCTTGATCCGGTCGAGGCTGAGCGCGCTGTGCTGCGGTCGCGGTGCGGTGAGCTTGTCCGCCGAGTACTGCTCGGTGGACAAGCCCGTGACGTCCCCTTCGGGCCGTCCGCGAAGTCGGAACACATCTCTGGCGATGTCGCACCACGACTGAACGGGCCCGTCGCCGGTCAGGTTGTAGGTGCCGAACGCGGCGCCGGACGAGACCAAATGGACGATGCCGGCGGCGAGGTCGGTGGTGAACGTGAGCCGTCCGAACTGGTCGTCGACGACGCTGGGGGACACACCCTTCGCGGCGAGGTCGGCCATCGTGCGGACGAAGTTCCTTCCGTCCCCGATCACCCAGCTGGTCCGGACGAGATAGTGGCGGGCCAACTGGCCGACCAGCGCATCGCCGGCGGCCTTGGTCTGGCCGTAGACGCCCAGGGGGCTGAACGGCTCGTCCTCGGTGTGGAACTCGGCGGTGCCGTCGAAGACATAGTCGCTGGAGACGTGGACGAGTGTCGCGCGGTGCGCGGCGGCGACCCGGCAGAGGTTGCCCACGCCGGTCACGTTGGCCGCCCAGCAGGCCCGGCGTCCCTCGGCGGTCTCGGCGGCGTCCACGGCGGTGTAGGCGGCGGCGTTGATGATCGTCCCCACGCCCCGCCACGGGTAGGCCTCGACCGCGGCGGCGTCCGTGCAGTCGAAGTCCGGCAGGTCGAGCAACTCGGCGTTCGGCAACAGCGCCCGCAACGCCCGGCCCAGCTGACCGTTGGCGCCGACGATCACGGTGCGCAGCGGTGGCATCGGACGGACGTCCTGTAGTCGGGGATGTGCGGCGTCGGCCGCCGAGATCGTGGCCTCGGACAGCGAAATCGGCCAGTCGACGGCGACGGTCTCGTCGGCGAGGTTCAGGTAGGTGTACTCGCTGCGGGCGTCCGGGCTCCAGTGCTCGTTGACGAGATAGGAGTAGACCGTCTCTGGCTCGAGGGTCTGGTAGCTGTTGGCCACCCCGCGCGGGACGAATACGGCGGTCTCCGGCCCGAGCTCGACCGTCACCAGTTGGCCGAAGCCGGGCCCCTCGCGCAGGTCGACCCATGCCCCGAACACGCGTCCGGAGGCGACGGAGACGAGTTTGTCCCAGGGCTCGGCATGGAAGCCGCGCGTGACGCCGACGGCGGTGTTGTGCGCCACGCTGTGCTGCACAGGCCTGAAGTCGGGCAACCCGAGCGCGGTCATCTTCGCCCGTTGCCAGTTCTCCTTGAACCAGCCCCGATCGTCGCCGTGCAGGGGAAGGTCCAGCACCAGCAGGCCGGGGACCGCGGTCGTGCGGACGGCGAGCTCGGCGCTTCGTTGTGCTGGCTGAGCCGGATGTTGTGTTGGCTGAGCCTGACGAAGCCCGCTCGCCTCGGCGTCGCTCACTGGCCCGCCGCCGAGTACTTCGCCTCGGTCGCCTGCTTCATCGGACGCCACCAGGCCTCGTTCGCCCGGTACCAGTCGATGGTCGCGGCCAGGCCCGACTCGAAGTCGCGATAGGTGGGCGCCCAACCCAACTCGGTGCGCAACTTGGTGGAGTCGATCGCGTAGCGCAGGTCGTGCCCGGGTCGGTCGTTGACGTGGTCGTAGGCGTCCTTCGGCTGCCCCATGAGTTCGAGGATCAGCTCGATGACGCTCTTGTTGTCCTTCTCGCCATCGGCGCCGATGAGATAGGTCTCGCCGATCCGTCCGGCCTCCAGGATGCGCAGTACGGCCCGGTTGTGGTCGGTGACGTGGATCCAGTCCCGCACGTTCAGCCCCGCGCCGTACAGCTTGGGCCGAACGCCGTCGATCACATTGGTGATCTGGCGCGGGATGAACTTCTCGATGTGCTGGTACGGCCCGTAGTTGTTCGAGCAGTTGCTGATCGTCCCCTGGACGCCGAACGAGCGCACCCAGGCGCGCACCAGCAGGTCGGAGCCGGCCTTGGTGGAGGAGTACGGGCTGGACGGGTTGTAGGGCGTGGCCTCGGTGAATCGCTGCGGGTCGTCCAGCTCGAGGTCGCCGTAGACCTCATCGGTGGAGATGTGGTGGTACCGCTTGCCATGCTTCCGGACGGCTTCCAGCAGGGTGTAGGTGCCCACGAGGTTCGTCTGGATGAACGGGGAAGGGTCCCGCAGCGAGTTGTCGTTGTGTGACTCGGCGGCGAAGTGGACGACGACGTCGTGGTCCGCGACCAGGCGGTCAACGAGCCCTCCGTCACAGACTGAACCCTCGACGAAGGTGAACCGGGACGGGTCGAGCCCGGCCAGCGAGGCACGGCTGCCCGCGTAGGTGAGCGCGTCCAGCACGGTCACCCGATCCTGGCCCAGATCGAGCGCGAGGCGCACGAAGTTCGTTCCGATGAAGCCGGCGCCGCCGGTGACAAGCATTCCCCCCATGCCCGGCGATCCTACGCGAGGCGTTGCGGGCCGTGCGAGACTACGGGCCATGCGCGGGATCATCCTCGCCGGCGGCTCCGGCACGAGACTCCATCCGATCACGATGGCCACCAGCAAGCAGCTGGTGCCGGTCTACGACAAGCCGATGATCTACTACCCGCTGACCACGCTGATTCTCGCCGGCATGCGCGAGGTGCTGGTGATCACCACTCCCCATGAGCAGGACGAGTTCACGCGTCTCCTTGGCGACGGCAGCCAGTTCGGCCTGCGGATCGAGTACGCGACGCAGCCGGAGCCGAACGGACTCGCGCAGGCGTTCACGATCGGGGCCGACTTCATCAGCGGGGAGAAGGCCTGTCTGATCCTTGGCGACAACGTCTTCTATGGCCAGGGTGTGGGCTCACAGCTGCGGCGGCTGTCGGACGTGGACGGGGCGGCGGTGTTCGGCTACTGGGTCGCCGACCCCACGGCCTACGGCGTCGTGGAGGTGGACGCGGACGGGCGTGCGGTCTCGATCGAGGAGAAGCCGGCGAAGCCGAAATCGCACTATGCCGTGCCAGGGCTCTACTTCTACGACGAGCAGGTGTGCGAGATCGCGGCGGGGCTGACTCCGTCCGCTCGCGGCGAGTACGAGATCACGGACCTGAACCGGGTCTATCTGGAGCGCGGCCAGTTGCAGGTCTCGATCCTGCCGCGCGGTTCGGCCTGGCTGGACACCGGGACGTTCGACTCACTGAACGACGCCAGCAACTTCGTCCGGACCATCCAGGCGCGGCAGGGTCTGCAGGTCGGTTGTCCGGAGGAGGCGGCATGGCGGCGCGGCTTCCTCACCGACGAGGAGTTGCTCGCTCGATCCGACGCGCTCGCGAAGTCCGGCTACGGGGCCTATCTGAGACATTTGGTGGAGAGTCGCTGAACTGAGGCTTCTGGCGTCTTCCGGATCTGCGCAATTTCGCTAACTTCCCAACTGCCGTGACCGGAGCCTCCTGTTGCCGATCCTTTGCCGGGCTTGGCAGTCTCGGTCGGACGCGGGATACTCGAATGGTCGGACGGTTGGGGGACCGTTCATCATGTGCCGATCGCGATGGGTCCGAGTAGGGCTCGTCGCGGACTTTGGGGGGAGGCTCGGCATGAACGCAATTCACGAGGACCGGGGTGTGGTGGGGTACGTCCCTGGTGCATGGGACATGTTCCACATCGGGCACCTGAACATCCTCAAGCGGGCGAGGGAGTACTGCGACTGGCTGGTCGCGGGAGTGGTCACCGACGACGCGCTCTTCGCGATGAAGAACAAGTACCCGATCATTCCGTTCGAGGAACGGCTCGCGATCGTCGAAGCCATCGGCATTGTCGATCAGGCGATTGTCGACCACTCCGCCAACAAGGTCGAGGTATGGCAGAACGTGCATTTCGACCTGTTGTTCAAGGGTGACGACTGGCGCGGCACACCGAAGGGAAAACGACTGGAATGCGAACTGGCGACCGTCGGTGCGCGGGTCCAGTACTTCCCGTATACCTTGCACACCTCGTCCACCGAGTTGCGCCGCGTCCTCGCCGAGTGGTGAAGAGGACGGTGCGCCCCATCTTGCCTGCCGAGGTCCCAGCCACCTAGCGCACGCGAGCGCGGGGCTTTCGCCACGGACGTGCGTTCCCGGAACTCATGACGAGCACAGGGTCGTCATCGGGGTCGTCGGCCGTCCGTGCAACCGTCTCGTCGGGCTCGGGCTCGGGCTCGTCGATGACCTCCACGAGTTCATCAGACAAAGCCGCATCGATGTCGCTGTCGTCGAACAGCCCGTCCTGAGGCATCTGGTCCTCAGCACGGTTCGCCGTCTCCACGCGGGGATCGGCCGGATCGGGCCCCGAATCGCCGGAGCTGTCCGTTTCGGTCTCCGAAGGCGACTGCGGCGGCACGTGGAGGGCCGCTCCATTCGGTCGGCCCAACACCGGTGTGCGGGCGGCGAAGCGTCGAGACCACTTGCCGGGTGCCCGGTTCGGCTGGGGTGTGGCGGGATCGATGCGGTAGTAGTGGTTGTGCCCGTAGTAGGAATCGCTCCCCTTGACCGTTCTGGTCATGTTCAGGACAACGCCGACCACCGGCGCGCGCACCGCGCGGAGAGCGCTCAGGGCGTGCGTGACCACGCTACGCGGGGTCTTGCCGAACCGCACGACGACCAGTACTGCGTCCACATGGGCAGAGGCGACCGCTGCGTCCGTCACAGGCACCACTGGGGGGCTGTCGATGATGATGTGGTCGTATTTCTCACCCAGGTAAGCGATCAGGTCCTTCATCCGCTCCGACCCGAGGAGCTCCGACGGATTCGGAGGAATCGACCCGGACGGCAGAATCGACAGGCCTTCGTCGCCCCACGCCTGGATGGCGTCCTCGGGCTCTACCTGGCCGGCGAGCACGTTCGAAAGGCCGACCGTCCCCTCGATGTCGAAAGAACTGGCGAGTTGCGGCTTGCGCATGTCTGCGTCCACGACCAGCACCCGTTCCTTCGTCTCCACCAGGGAGAGCGCAAGGTTGGCCGACACTGCGGACTTCCCCTCTTGCGGCACGGACGACGTGACGAGGATCACCTTTGCCGGACGGGTGGCGTCCACGAATCGCAGGTTCGTGCGGAGCTTACGGAACGCCTCGCCCCGTACCGACATGGCCCCCTCGCCGACCAGCAATGGTTCCCTCCGGGCTGTCGCCTCGAACGGAATCGTGCCGAGCACAGGCGACTGAGCAACGTTCTGCGCCACAGCCACTGATCTGATGGTGACGTCGAGCAACTCCCTGAGCAGGACGGCGATCAGGCTCAGGACAAGACCAGCGGCGAAGCCGATCAGCAGGTTCACGCGCAGGCTCGGTGAAACCGGCTGAGGCAGCAGGGTAGGCCCGGAGACCGTGTTGATCACCACGACCTCAGACTGACGGCCCTGGTTGTCGAGCTCGTCGACCATGGGGCCGAATGTCGCGGCAAGGCCCTTCGCAATCGCGAGGGAGCGTTGGGCGTTGTTGTCGCTCACGGTCGCGGTGACGATGACGGTGTTGGGGTCGCCCTCGGCGTTGATTCGGCTGGCGACTTCAGCCGGCGTGAGGTCGAGCTTGGCGCTGGCGATGATCCGGCGGGCCAGTTCCTCACTGGTGAGCAGCCTGATGTATGAACTCACCCGAGCCTGCGCGAACTGTCCTGCGGACTGGGCGTTCGCCCCTTCCGGAAGCGGGGTGCTGACGTAGAACTGGGTCACGGAGGCGTACAGCGGCGGCGTGACCGCGTACGCAAGACCTCCCGCTCCGAGCCCCAACAGACTTGCCAGGACGATCCACACCAGACTCTTGCGCAGCACCTGCACATAAGTCCGAAGGTCCATGTGTCTCCTCGCGTCGGCTTCGGTGGACGTGTTATCTGAATGAACTGTAGCTTGCGCCCGATACGGCTCGACTCAATTCAGAAATGGCCAGAGCGCCGAATCCAGGTCCGCGAGGCACTGTTCGAAGGCCGCTAGAGGGCGTCCCATCGGGTCGGCGATGTCGCGGTCATCCTGCAGCGGCTGGGTGAGCGTGCGTCCCCGCTGAGCCCTCCGCAGCAGATCGGGCCCCCGCTGGTGGCTGGCTGCTTCGGCCGCCGGCGTGGCGGCGAGGAGCAGGTGACTGAGTTGGCGCAGCGTGAAGGTTCGGGACGCCACCCGGGGCTCCGCCTGGATGACTTCGCTGCGTAATGAGTCAGTCATTGTGAGAACGAGGTTCTGCTGCGTGAGGAGCTCAGGACTTAGGGCTCGGGAACGGAATGAGGACGTATCGAGTCCCCGCGCAGCCAGCAGTTCCGCGACGAGCGGATGAACCGGCTGATCGGGGAGCGCCTCTGTGCCGGCCGACCCGATGAGCCATGGCACATCCGCTTCCATGGCCTGTTGTCTGAGCAGGTATTCGGCCATCGGTGATCGGCAGTGGTTCGCCGCGCAGACGAACAGGATTCTGAACTCGTCGCTCATCCGGCCTGCTCCGATTTCTGGGCTCCGGTATCGAACCGGCGCACTCTTCGGTACCAGACAGGCAGGACCAGCAGCGTATAGCCCGTGGATCCGACGGCCAGCAAAAGGTAGATCCACAGAAACACGCTCGGGAAGTGCGCGGTGGCGAAGGCCAGGCAGAGGACGCCGTAGTCCGTGGGCAGCTTGAGCGCCGCGACGATCTTGCTGGCGCCTCTTTCGGGCTCGGCGGATCCTTGGCGGGTCAGCGGACGGATGAGCAACTCCGTGAGCAACATCCCGAAGAAGTGCACGACCGTGACCACCGTGAACACGATGGGGACCGCGAGCCAGACCTCCGGAACCCCGTACCAGTTGTGGATCATGACGAGAACACCGAGGTGCAGGCTCGCGATCTTCCCCGAGTCCACCACGTGGTCGAGCCACTCACCCGAAAGCGTGCCGCCGCCTCGCAGGCGGGCGAGTTGTCCGTCGGCGGCATCGAGCGCGTACCCGATCACCAACAGGCCGCACACCACGAGGGACACCGCCAAGGTGGGCTCCGCTACGAACAGCAGGACAATGCCCGAGTAGGTGAATGCCGCGCTGATCACCGACACGGTGTTTGGTGTGAGCCCGAGCCGGTGTGCGACCGCCGCGAGCGCGCGGCCAAGCCGGCGGTTGACCAGCACCGAGTAGAGCGGTGCACCCTTGGAGGACTTCTGGGCCGCTTGGAGCCGGTGGTAGGACTCGATGATGGGCGGCCTTCCGGCGTTTGTCATGAGCTGGTGGTCTCCGTGGACTGGTTAGGCTGTCGGCGTGGGTAGCGTATCGCGGCGTGCCGTCCTGATCGGGGGAGGGCTGGGGGCTATAGGCCTTGCGGCCGGCGGGTACGCGTGGTGGTCGGCCAGCAACGCTGCCCAACCCATGACCTTCAAGGCTTGGGCAAGAACGCGCCCAGCCCCGTACTTCGTGGGCCATCGCGGCGCCGGTGCTGTGATTCCCGAGCATTCCCTTCCCGGATATGTGCAGGCGGTCGAGTGGTCACCGGCGATCGAGGTCTCCGTGGTGAGAAGCGCTGACGGTGAACTGTTCTGCATGCACGACCTGACGATGGACCGCACCACCACCATGGCGGGCAAGGTTGCCGACCTGACGTCGGCGCAGATTGACTCGGCGCGGATCCGGGTGCCGCGACTCGGGCCGCGGTGGAGCGGTGAAGGGATGCCGCCGGTGCCGCGGCTGGAAGCCGTCCTGGAGGCAGTGGCTGGTCGAGCCGTCCTGTGCATCGAGGCCAAGGACGGCAAGGCGTTCGAGCCGATGATGGAGATGCTGGAGGCGCACAAGCTGCTGGACGCGGTCATGGTCAAGGCGACGATCGGTAGTAGTTCTCTGGATCAGGGTCGCAAGCGGGGCCTGCCGCTCTTCGGCTACCTCGGCTCCGGAGAGGACCTGACCCAGGACAACTTCGACAAGGCCAGGCTCCAGCTCACCGGGGAAAACGACGCGCTGATCCTGCCCAATCGTGTGTCAGGGGCGCTGCTCGAGGACGACCTGTTGGCGCGCGCCAGACAAGCCTGCCCGACGGTCTGGGCGTACTCAACGCACCGCCGCTCGGAAGTTGCCTACTACTATTCCCGCGGCGTCTCGGGGTTCGTCTCGACCTGCTCGGGCTACACCGGCGGGGTCGTCAAGCCCTTGACTGCGCCCGACTGGTCGCAGGGGATCGAACCGGGGCTGCTCACGCTGGACCCTTACTCGGACACATACGCCATCGACTGGTCCGAAGGAGCGGGATCGATCACCATCGGTGGCCTGGGCAAGCCGGCTTTCGTGACCCTGGGCGATCTGGGCGAGATGTCCTATTCGACCTGGGAACTCCACGTCAAGGCCCAGGTGGCGGCACCCAGGACGAGTGACGATGCGGCGGCGATGGTCGTTGTGTGCACCCAGGATGACGCGAATCCGGCGGTCGGATTCGGTAGCGGCTATCGCGCGGTGTGGTCGCTCAGAGGGGAGTTGAGGATCGAGGAGAACGCACCCGCCGGGGCGGCTGTCCTCGCCCTCGCGCCCGGTGATCCCCCCAAGCCCGGCTCCTGGGTAGATCTCGTCGTTCGCGTGAGCGCCGACAAGATCACACTGGAGGTCGACTCAGCCGTCGTTGTCGCCAGAGACCTGCGCTGGCGCGGAGGCTACGTTCACGTCGGGTGTGGCGCCCGTGCAGGCAAGGTCTCCTTCAGCGATGTCTCCGTCGCATAGGACGGCACCCGGTCGGTGGTCCGCGTGACAGACCCGGTTACGATAGGGCGGCCGTCGGCGCTCCCGGACGAGGCCGCGTCGTGATCATGGAGGTGCCTGCCTTGTGACCCGTAGCGAGAACCTGGTCGTGATGGAGTCCTTCCACGAGCCAAGGCCGACGACCAATCCGTACATCTGCATGCTGCTGGCGAGCCTCCGTGACGTGCGCGGTCTCGATATCCGGGTGTTCTCCTGGCGGCGTGCGCTACTCGGTCGCCTCGACGTGTTCCACGCTCACTGGCCCGAGATACTGATCTCGGCCAACTCGGTGGCCGGACGGATCGTCAGGGAGTCCCTGTTCACCTTGTTCCTCGCGCGGTTGTGGATCACGCGGACGCCCGTCGTCCGCACGCAGCACAACCTGCATCGCCCGTCGGGCATGTCGCGGATCCAGAACCTGCTGCTCGGCGGGATGGAACGACTCACGGTCCATTCGATCGTCCTCAACGAAGCGACCCCGGTGCCTGCGGGGCAGGGATCGACCCTTGTCCCTCATGGTCACTACCGCGACTGGTTTGCGCAGTACTCCAAACCGGAGGCGAAAGACGGCCAGTTGGGCTACTTCGGCCTGATCCGGCGCTACAAGGGCGTCGACACGCTCATCCGAGCGTTCCGCGAGTTGCCAGGCGACGTCTCGCTACGAGTCGCCGGAAACCCGTCGACGCAGGAACTCGCCGCGGAACTTCGTGAAATCGCGGACGGAGACGCGCGCGTCACCTTCGAGTTGCACTTCCTGTCGGATGAGGAACTGGTCCAGGTCGTCCGCACGTCCCAGCTCTTGGTCCTTCCGTATCCAGAGATGCACAACTCCGGTGCTGTCCTCGCAGCGCTGTCACTGGACCGGCCGGTACTCGTGCAGCACAACGAGGTGAACGACGCGCTCGCGGCAGAAGTCGGTGACCAGTGGGTGATTCGCTATTCAGGCCAACTCGACAGCGAGTCCCTCGCAGCCGCACTGCGAAGTCTTCCCGACGCGGCCCACGGGCGGCCTGACTTGTCGAGGCGGGAATGGGCGGACTGTGGACGTGCCCATCTGGCGGCGTTCAAGGCGAGCCGAAGTGGTCACTGAGCCGACTGCGCCGATCGCCGCCCGGACCGCGATCGTCACCGTTAGCTACGGCAGCACTGCGCTCCTGCGGACGAACCTCGTCCCACTGCGGCGTCAGACCCCCGTCGAGGTCGTGGTGGTCGACAACTTCTCCAGCACCGGTGAACGTGACTCGATCACGACGCTGTGCCGTGAGGAGGGATGGCGACTGGTCGCCAACGACTCGAATGTGGGCTTTGGCGCCGGAGTGAACGCAGGTGTGCAAGTGGCGCTCGACGCCGGTGCGAATCGCCTGGTGATCCTCAACCCGGACGCAACGATCGACGCGGACAGCCTCGGCAGACTCGTCGCTGCGGCTTCTGAACCGGGCGTCGTCGCCGCACCGACTGTCCTCCGGCCGGATGGCAGCGTCTGGTCCCAAGGCTCCGACCTCTACCTCGCAGACGGCCGGATCCGGTCGATCAGAAGGCGATTGCCCGTGCCGTCGATCGAGCGGGTCACGTGGCTCAGCGGCGCGTGCCTCGCGCTCTCTGATGCGACCTGGAACGCCGTCGGAGGCTTTGTCACCGACTACTTCCTGTACTGGGAAGACGTCGATCTCAGCTACCGCGCGCAGCGATCCGGTCTGCTGCTCGAGTTGGTTGAGGATGCGGTCGTTGTCCACGCCGAAGGGGGCACCCAGCAGGCCGGGCTGTCCCGCTCCGGCCAAGCCAAGTCCGGCACCTACTACCGCTACAACATACGCAACCGCCTATTGTTCGGCGCCAAGTACCTCGACGTGCAGCACTGGCGTTCGTGGCTGAGGCACACCCCCGCGGTGAGTTGGGAGATCCTTCTGCAGGGTGGGCGGTGGCAATTTCTGCACCGTCCGCAGGTGTTGTTGAGCGCGGCCCGAGGCCTCCTGGAAGGACTGAAGCTGGCCCGCCACGAGCGCAGACAGCGGCAGAAGGTGTCATCCGGCTGAGGTGAGCTGCGGCGTGCTTCGCGGGCTGAGCTATGATCTGGCCGAGTTGGCTGGGTGAACAGGGGGGAGTTCACGCCGAGGCGACGGTCTACCTCCATCGGGGCGCCTCGCGATTCGCGCGGTGTGACTTACGGCCCGGAACGGAGGCGACATGCCCGATCGGGCAAGAGTGCAGTGGGTTGACGCGGGTCGTGGCCTGGCAATCCTGCTCGTCGCCCTGTATCACGCCGCGCGTTGGCTCTCCGAGATTGGCGTCGACACGACGGGCTGGCAGACGCTCAATGCGGGCCTCGCCACGCTACGGATGCCGGTCTTTTTCACTATTTCCGGCATGTTCGCCAAGAAGTGGACGACGGGCGGCTGGAAGGCCCTCGTCACCGGGAAGGTGTTCTTCCTGGTCTGGGTGTTCGCGGTATGGGAAGTGATCGGCACCGCGTTCTTCTACTTCGGCAACCTGTTCATCGGCAAGCGACTGGGTGTGTTGTCCACTCTCCGCTCGCTACTGCTCGCCCCCGTGCTGCCGCAGCTGGAACTCTGGTTCATCTGGGCGCTTGCACTGTTCTTCCTGCTTGCGAAACTCATCACGCCCCTGCCGACGTGGGTCCAGCTTGCCGCGTCGGGTGTGATCTCCGTCGTCGCCCTGACGGTGTGGTACGCCCAGACGACCGGGCCCACCGGCGCAGCCAAGTTCTTCTTCTTCTTCCTCTTGGGGCTTCATCTCAAGGATCAGGTCGCGCGCATCGCCGAACTCAGATTGTGGGTGGTGATTCCGGTGTTCGTGGTCTGGACGGCGATCTCCGTTCTCTCCGCCGCGTTCGGGTTCATGGGCCTTCCGGGGTGGTACTTCCTGAATTGCTGCCTGGGCGTGGTCGCCGGCTTCTCGATCGCGAGGCTTGCCGGGCGGCTCAGATTCCTGCGGTACCTGGGCCAGAACACACTGCCGGTGTACGTGGCTCACACGCCGATCATCCTGATCGGGGTCTCAGCGATCCATCTGACTGGGTTGGCGATCAGTGGCAATGACCTGTTCGGCACGCCAATTCTTGCCATGATTGCCGTGGCAGGTGCTCTCGGGCTCAAGGCGATCCTCGGGCGTGGTCCGGCCGCATGGCTCTACGGGCCGGGTCGTCGCGCAACCGCCTGGGTGGAGTCACGTGTCGGGGGCGCGTCGGAGGCGCTCGAGAAGAGACACGAAGCTCGGCGTAGTCGGTTGGAGAGGCTCGGGGATGACTCAGCTTGAGGTGAACCCGCTACCCGGGGTTGCTTCATCGCCCAGCCAATGGGAATTGTTCGAGCGTGCGGCCGCCTTCGGCGCTTGCTTCATCATCGGGTCTCGGCTCATCCTCTACCAGCAGATCACCATCGGTTATCTGCTGGCGTTTGCGCTGGTGCCTGTGGTCCTGCCAGTGGCGTGGCGGGTTCGGGCCGTTCGCGCGCTCCTTGCCGTCGTGGTGATCTGCCTCATCTCGGGTCTCGTGCTAGCAGCCTTTCGCGGGCAATTCCGCGGCTTGAACAGAACCCTGATGGTGATGGATTCGGTAGAGATCCTCGGCGTCGCGGCAACCGCGGTGGTGCTGTACTGGGCCATGAAGCGTCTCGGACCGGGCTGGGTGGCGGTGGCCTACAGCCTGGGGATGCTCGTCTTTGTCAATCAGACTTCGGACCTCTACTCGACGAATCCGTGGCGGTTCGGCTACGCCCTGCCCGTCTCTCTCCTCATCCTCGCGATTGCCGCGGTGGCCAGGAACCTCACTGCTGACCTCGTGGGGATGATCGTCGTCGTGGGTGTCGCGGTAGTGGACGGCGGGCGGTCCTCCCTGGCATCGAAACTGATAGCGCTCCTACTGGTCGTGTTCTGGATGCTCCGGAGCAATCGAAACCGGATGCGGGTGAACGTCTTCGGCGTGCTGCTCTCTCTCGGCTTGCTGGCATGGACGATCCAGGCCGTTCTGCAGTCGTTGCTGCTGGACGGCATCCTGGGTGAGCAACTCCAGGCCAAGAGCCAGGCGCAGGTGTTGACGAGCGGCGGATCGCTCATCCTCGGTGGTCGTCCTGAGGCGGGCGCCACGATTGCCCTTTTCATACACCGATTCGTGGGCTTCGGACTCGGCGTGCGGCCGTCCTGGGCCGACGTTGAGGCCGCCCGGTCGGGCATGGCAGCGGTTGGCTATGACCCAAACTCCGGCTACGTGGATCACTACATGTTCGGTGACGGCTTCAGGCTGCACTCCATGGCCGGCGACTTGTGGACCGCGTTCGGTCTGGCCGGAATCGCCCTCTGTCTGGTGATCGGTTGGCACTGCATCAAGTCGATCGCGCTTGGTCCTACGCGCCGCGGCGCTGACGCCCTGATTCTCATGTGCACCACTCAGACGCTGTGGAACCTGGGGTTCTCGCCGTGGTACTCGTCGATCTCGGTACTCACGCTGTTGCTGCCGCTGCTCTGGTACCGACTGCCGGAGGCGCAGGGGCCACCGCTCAGAGCGGAACTTGATGGCATGAGGGCATGATGACCGGGCGCACAGGTGGCGCTGACACTCGGCTCGAAGTCGGACTGTTCGTAGGATCTCTTGCGCTTTCCCTGGCGGGCTCGTGGATTCCGTCCATCTGGGCGGACGAAGGTGCGACCATCTCCGCGTCGACGCGCAGCCTGCCCCAGCTGTGGGCTCTGGTGCAGAACATCGACATGGTGCACGCGCTCTATTACCTGTTGATCGGATTCTGGTTCGACATCGTCCCGTTCGGTGCGGTGTCGCTCCGGATGCCCAGCGCGTTCGCTGTCGCCCTGTGCACCGT
This sequence comes from Propionicimonas sp., assembly GCA_036770475.1. Taxonomy (GTDB): domain Bacteria; phylum Actinomycetota; class Actinomycetes; order Propionibacteriales; family Propionibacteriaceae; genus Propionicimonas. The sequence goes on from DAIPJC010000002.1 coordinate 68,682, forward strand.
ATTGGTCCACCGTCTCGCCCGCCGCTGGGTACCACCGCGCACGGCAACCTTGGCCGCCGTCGTCTTCGCGATCCTTCCACGGACGACCTGGATGGGGGTCGAAGGCCGGTCCTGGGCGTTCAGCACGCTGACGGCGATCGCCCTCACGCTGTTCGTGGTCCGCTGGACGGAGGACCGAAGGCGGCGTTGGCTTGCGTGCTACGCAGTGCTGGCGGCCGTTGGGATCGCCCTGCACCTCTACCTGGTGTTCCTCCTTGTCGCTCACGCAATGCCGCTGGCCTGGCGGTATCGGCGATCACCCGCCCGGGTGGCGCCGTGGCTCGTGGCCGCGGTCGTGGGCGTCGGTCTGGCGTCGCCGGTGTGGCTGGTGGCTTCGCGGCAGTCGGCTCAGATTGGTGAGCAGAAGCCTGGGCTCCTGGCCTGGGCGCGGCAGTTCATGGTCAACCAGGCCTTCCTGGGCGAGACGCCCGGAGCTTCGTCCAGTGGAGTGCTCGACCTCGCCTGGAAGTCCGGGTCCGTCGGCCTTGCGATCGCCTGTTGGGCACTGGTCGCCATCGCAGTGGTCCGGACGATTCGCCGAAGCGATGCGGCAGGTACAGCGGACGGCCTCTGGTGGCTGGTTCCCTGGCTGCTCGTGCCCCCCCTCCTGGTGCTGGTCTGGTCGGTCGTCGGCAGGAACATGTACAACCCCAGGTACTTCGGGTTCTGCGTGCCACCGATGGCGGTCCTCGTCGCCGTCGGCATGGCCAGCCTCGGAAGTCGCCGCCGCGAACTGGTTGCGCTGGCCCTCGTGGCTGTTCTTGCCGTCCCGGTCTATGTCTCCCAGCGCACGCCGAGGGCGAAGGCCGGCTCGGACTGGGCCGAGGTCGCAGCATGGGTGGGGGAGCAGGCCGCGACCGGGGACGGGGTGTACTTCGCGCCCACTCCGACCACGCGGACGATCTCGATCGCCTATCCGCGGGACTTCAGCGGGCTTCGGGACATCACGCTCGTCCGTCCGGCCGCACAGGACGCAAGCCTTGCCGGGGAAAGCATGCCACTGCGCTTGGCGTTGCAGGATGCGCCGAGTACGGTCTTCGCCGTCTGGCGGCTGGGCGCGGAGGATTTCGCGACTGACCGCCAGGCTTTCGCTGCCCAGGGGTTCGTGCAGACCGCGGAATGGTCGGGCAGCCTGCACGAGATACTTCGGTTCGAGCGATCCGGCTGACTCAACGTACGAACTGTGCGCGACGGACCAGGCGTCCCGTGGTCGCGACCTCGCCCAGCGACCGCCCCGCAAGGCCGAGCTCGGCGTACGTCTCCAGCATCTCCCGAAGCCAGAGGGCACGATCGAGCATCGGTGGCCGGCCATCCTCGTCCCCGTCCGCCGGGCCGGCGATGCCATCATGCCCCAGCACAATGGAGCCGGCGCGCAGACCTCGCAAAGCGCGCATTCGGCGCTCTTCGGGCTGCACGTCCTTCCAGTCCCACAGCGAAGGTCCCCAGAGCACGGGTGTCAGTCCCGCCTTCCTGATCGCGCGGGCCGTCGCGAGGGTCTGTGCTCCGTACGGCGGGCGGAACCACCTCACGCGGCGGCCGGTGAGCGCGCGCAACTCGTTGCTGGCGTCCTCGACGCGTCGAGTGACCTCGGTCGGCGGCAAGGCTGTCAGGCGACGGTGGTCGCTTCCGTGCAGTCCGATCTCGTTCCCCCGCCGGGTGATCTCGGTGAGTAGATCCGGAGATCGCTGCACGCGGGTCATCAGGACGAAGAAGGTTGCCGACGACCCACTGGCCTCCAGGACGTCCAGGATCCGGGGCGTGACCTCATCGTCCGGCCCGTCATCGAAAGTGAGGACGATCCGGGGTGCGCGCGTCGCAACCGCAACCACCGAGCCAATGGGGGCCAGCGCCACGCCCACCGCACGTCGCGCCGCTGCCCGACCGAGTCGGATCACTGACTGTGCGGAGCCGGGCATCCTCATGCCTTCCCAGTCCGGCGGTACTCCTCGGTAGCCACACCGAAGCTTCCGGCCACCAGGCCTGCGCCCTTGGCCACCAGCCACGGCCCGCGCGCCCGCTGGTAGCGGGAGCCCGTCGCCCAGCTCTCCAGGTAGACCACGCAACCCGCCGGGATCCGGAGCAGTCCGCCGATGAAGATCCGGGAACGCGCGCGGACCCGGCCCAACGGGCCGGACGCCAGGGCGAGTGCGACCATGGTGGTCGCTCCCGCCTGGCTGAAGGCACGCCGCAGAACCCATCGTTTCGTTGACCGTGCTGCTGGTACGAGGTCGAAGGCCTCAGCTTCGCGGCAACGGATCAGTCGCCCGCCGCGTGCCGTGAGCTGGCGGGTGAACAAGGTGTCCTCGCCGCCCCGCAGGCCCAGGCTCGGATCGAACCTGAGCCCCAGTCTGTGGATCTGCTCCAGGTCGAGCAGAAGGTTGCCGGCACCGGCGGCGGGGACTTCCGTGCCAGTGGGCGCGAGGGTGCGCTCGAAAAACCGTCCGTCGACAACGAACGGTTCCGGGACCGCCTCGAATCGGGGCACAACCCTTCCAGCGACTCCGGCCGGGCGACCATGGGTGGCCCAGGCGTCCAGGAGCAGGCCCAGCCAGCCCAGGACAGGGACCTCGTCGTCATCGATGAACACGAGTAGATGGTGCGGTGGCACCTCGTCGAGCGTCCTCTGGCGTGCGGCTGCGATCCCTGGAATGGCTTCATGTGCGTAGCGAACCCCGGGGAGCTCTCCGACAACCGCGCGGGCCGACGCCTCCGGATCGTTGTCCACCACCAGGATGCCCGACCCCTCCGGCAGGGGCGCCGCCGAGGCCAGCTCCTGCGTCAGCAGCTCAACGAGGTCCGGCAAGAGCCGCTCGCGGCGGAAGGTCAGGACGGCGATGGTCACTGGCCGGTCGAGCGGGCGCACTGGCTCGGTCATGGCTCGTCTCCAAACATCCAGGCATCTGCGGCCAGACGCCCGTCGACCGGCGGGAGGGCGCCCGCCACCGTCGCGGGATCCAGCGGCTCATGGAGTGCCGTGGTGAGGGCCTCGGCGAGCGCAGCGGGATCATCGGGGTTGATGACCTGGTGACCGTGCTCGGCGAGCCACTGCGCCAGCCCTGTTTCACTTGTGGTGACGATTGTGCGTCCGTAGGAGAGTCCTTCGACGATCGGCAGGCCGACCTGTTCGCGCCAGCTGGCGGTGGGCCGAGAGGGCAGGACCACAACCCGGCAGTTCTCCATCCAGCGAAGAACCTCTCCACGCGGCGGATCGACCAGAACAGTGAGCGATGGGTCCGACGCGGCAGCGTCCTGCACCCGCTCGAGTTCCGCCCCCTTGCCGATCAGAACAAGCTGCGCCTCCGGCAAGTCCCGGACGACCGCAGGCCATGCCGTGAGCAGTGTGTCGATCCCCTTGCGCAGTGCGAAGGCCGAAGCGAAGAGCGCCACCGGCCGCGGGGCAACCCCGGCGGCCTGCGGTTTCGGCAGCGCCCAGATCAGCCTCCCGATCAAGCTCGGCACCCCGAAGTCCTCATACAGTTCTCGCGCCGCGGCCGTACCGTAGGCGATCCGGTCGATCTGCCTCACGAGGACGTGCGCTGCGGCCAACTCGAGCCTCCGGCGTAGCCGCGCCTTCCACGTTCGGCGCGGAGGGTCGGGTCGCGGGTCGCGGTTCTCGATGGCATAAGTAACGATGGCCACGGATCGCCCGAGTAGTGTCCGCAGCCGCGCTCCGAACACCCCAGCGAGGGTCCACAAGGTGCTCTCCAGCATCAGGGGCTCGTTGATCTCCAGAATGCGGGGCGGGTTCAGGAACAGGTCTCTTGCCGCTCTCCAGCCGCGGCCGTCCACCAGATCGAGGCCAGCTGCCAGGGACTCCTCGAAGTCATAGCGCCTTTCGGCATAGATCAATCGTGCGGGCGGCAGCTGATGCGCTCGTTCGAGATGGGCCGTCCGCACGCTCTGGTACAGCCGGACGCGCTCGCTACTGCCGGGAGGGCTCAGAACACGGGCCAGGGCGTTCACGAGCCGGTGGCCGGTGGGATCGTCGCTGGGCGGGACCAGAACTCGTCGACAAGTCGTTTGGTCTCGGCGATGTGGCTGCGCGATGAGGCGCCGAACACAACCGACTCGATGTTCGGTTGTCCGCACACCCACTCGATCGCTTCGCGTGGAGGGATGGCGCCGGATGCGAAGACGGACATCGCGACAGCGCGGAACGGGCGCTTCTCCAGCGCGTTGCGGTAGCCCTCCAGGCCTCCGCTCATTCGAAAACCGATCTTGTTGATGTTGGAGCAGATGGTGGGGTTCTCGATGCCTACAGTGTCGAGCGCATCCAGCAGCATTGGCGTGTTCATCGTGATGAAGCCGGGCTCGGCCTGGTAGCGCGTGCGCACGTGTTGGGCGAAGATCGCGAACGCGTCGAGGAATCCCATTCCGAGCAGGAGATCGACGACCACGTTCTGCAGGAAGATGACCGGCGTCCGCAGGCCCTCGAACATCTTCATCTCGGCATCGATGAGCAGGGTAGTGACACCCTCGATGTCCTTTTTCGCCAGCGATCGCCCCCCTCGCATCGCCGCGTCGAGGAAGCCTTCGTCGGGCAGGAAGCGGCGGACCGCTCCGATCGGGCCATCCTCGGTCATCGCGTTGGCGTACTTGTGTGCGTAGGGCATGCACGGGAAGAACTTCTGCTCCGGGTACCGGTCCGGACTGGCACGAACATGGTCGGCGACCAGGGCGATCCGGTCATGCGTGGTGCACATGAACGTGTGCACGCCCTCGTCGTAGGCGTCATCCAGCACGGCCTGAATCGCCTCGATGTCCTGGAAGCGGATCGCCTGGGCCCTGGCCTTCTCCTCGGACATGTGGTTCACGCCGAAGAACTGGTTGTCACCGAACAGCAGTCGGTCCATCATTCGTGTCCTCTCTACCCTCGGCGACCGATCAGGCGGCGCAGGCGGTTCCTGGTCCTTCCCGGCGGCGCTGGTGCCGTCAGCGACCCGGTCGGCTCGCCGTTGGCGTCCGCGACCAGCATCGCCAGCGAGACGTCCGTAGCAGTGGCTTCGGCGAAGGAGTTCACTCCCTCGACTTGCGCGTTCATGACCCGCCTGACGAAGTCGTCCACCTGGGCGCTGTACTCCTCGCCCCGCAGGTAGAACCACACCTCCTCAGTGAGTTCGGTCGTGTACTTCACGTTCCAGCCGTGGCGGTAGCCCTCCGGTGCGGGCGCCCCATCCCTGAGGTAGACCTGGATCTCCTGTCGATCGGCGTGAATGCGTCCCTCAGTGCCCCAGAGGGTGATCTTCGTGGACATCTTCCGCTCGGACTCGTCGCTCCAGTTCACGCTGAGCTGCGCGGTGGCGCCACCAGGGAAGCGGAGCGTCGCCGCAACCTGGTCGTCGGTCTCGGCGGAGAACACGGGCTGCAGCACGGTGCCGGCGACCGCCGTCGGCGTGCCGAGGTACCAGTTGAGCAAGTTCAGGGGGTGCGCTGCGTAGTCATAGAGGCTGCCACCACCGAGTTGCTTCTTGCTCCGCCAGGTGCCGCCCTGGGGCTTGAGCACCACGGGCCCGTACGCCTCGGCCAGGACGAGGGTGACATTCCCGATGGCCCCGGCGTCGAGGAGTCGTCTGATCTCCTGGAAGGCACCGACGAACCGATAGTGATAGCCCACCTGTGTGACCAGGTTCGACTCAGCGGCCAGAGCGGAAAGGGCACGCGAGTCGGCGGGATCGAGGCAGAACGGCTTCTCGCAGAAGACGTGCAGGCCGCGCTCCAGCGCCGTGCGAACCATGGGCGCATGGAGCGCGGACGGCGTGGCGATCACGACGGCATCGAGCTGCTCGGCGGCCAGCATGCTGTTCAGGTCGGAGTAGGTGGATACCCCGGTGTACTTGCCGAGGACGGAGAGCAGGTAGCCGGTGGAGTCGCACACACCCGCCAGCTCCACTTCGGGATGTGCACGGAAGATCGACAGGTGCGACATGCCCATCTTGCCCAGGCCGACGACTCCGACTCGAATCATTGCTGCCTCGTTCCTTCCGTCGTCGCGGCACGGACGGGGGCCCGGCGTTCCGCGCGTTCCAGCGTTTTCCGTAGCAGCGCCTCGTACTGGCCTGCGACATGCTCCCAGGTGAACTCCTCGGCGTGGCGGGTGCGCGCAGCTTCGCCGAGCCGCGCGGCGAGTGCGTCGTCCTCGGTCAACCGCGTCACTGCGGCGTCGACGTCTTCTTCCGTACGGAAGTACAGAGCGGCGGAGTCAGCCACCCACCGGTTGTACGGGTTGTCGTGGGCGATCACGGGGTTTCCGGCTCCCATCGCCTCGACCAGGGATGGATTGGTGCCCCCGACTGTGTGCCCGTGCAGGTAGCCGCGGCTGTGGAAGCGCAGTGCCTGAACCCGCTCCGGCTCATAGATCCCGCCAAGGAAACGGACTTGCGGAGATGCTGCCGACATCACTGCGCGGTGGTACTCGTCCTCCTCGGGACGGTACGTGCCCAGGATGGCCAGGTCGGCCGGACGCGGCCTGGCTGAGAAGCCCTTGACGATCTCCAGGATTGAGTTCTCGGGGATGGGGCGGGCGATCAGGGTGAGGTAACTCCCGGGCTGAAGGCCGAGCGCCTCGGGCACGTTGGCGGAAGCGTCCAGCACCGTCGGCGCCCCGTAGGTGATCGTGGTGATCTTGCGAGCGGGCGCCCGCCCGAGCAGATAGTTCCGGATCTCGGGATGGTCGGCGATGAGCTCGTCCCCGATCCAGCAGGCGATGCGCTCGTTCGTCCACAGGATCGCCTGTCTGGCTTTCCCCCACCGTGCACGAGACCATTCGATTCCGTCCATGTTGATCACGTTGGGGATGCGCGCGAGCTTCTGCATGACATTGAAGACCGCAGTGTTGTAGCCGAAAGTGAGGCATAGGTCCCGGTGCTTCAGCGCGTGCCTGATGGTGAGCAGGTCGAACTGCGAGGTGCCGAGCCAGCCGTCCCTGCGGATCGGCACCAGCACGCGCTCGATACCCTCCCAGACGTCCTCCTGGATCTTCCCGTCGGAGGTCTCCGGAACCTGGCAATACACGACGGCGCGCCATCCCCTGCCGACAAGGAAGCGGGCGACGTTCTCCGCTGCAGTCTCGAAGCCCCCGTAGTTGGCCGGGATGCCGTGAGTGCCGAGGATCCGTACGGTCGGCATCAGCGTCCCCCGTCCGTTCCGAGGAGGCGGTCGAAGAGTGCAACCACCTCGCTGCCGTATCGCTCGACGGAGAAGCGCCGGATCGCCTCGCTGCGCGCGTGCTGGGCGATGCTCTCAGCCAGCTCCGGGTCGTCCACGAGCCGGGCGATCGCAATGGCGAGCGCGGGCACATCCTCCGCGGGAACCAGCAGTCCGGTCTCCCCGTCTGCGATGCTCTCGGTGTGGCCGAGTGCGCGGGTAGCGACCACCGGGCGCAGGGAGTACTGGGCTTCGACGACGGCGTTGCCGAACGGCTCACGCAAGGAGGGTTGGACGCAGATGTCGGCGTCGGCCAGGTGATCCCAGATCGGTGAGCAGTAGCCGCCGAACTCCACAGCGCCAGCGAGGTCGGGCTGCTCCGCGCGCTCGCGCAGTTGCGCCTCGTACCACTCGTAGCCGGGGAAGACGCTGCCGGCGAGCTCGATGACCAGGTCGTAGCCCTCAGTGCGTAACCGGCCGACCGCTTCGAGGGCGAGGTGCGGCGCCTTGCGCGGTGACAGCCTTCCGACGGAGATCAGCCGCAGCGGAGGCTCACGGCGCGCGCGAACGGGTGCGACCGGGGGCTGGGGGACGCCGTTGTAGATCAGCTCGCCTTTGTGCGCGAGGCCTCGGTCGGCCTCGATCATGGCGTCCATCGTCGACCGACTGATCACGATCACCCGGTGCGCCAGTCGTAGCGGCATGATCAGGGCGCGACGAACGAGCGCGGAATCGGTCGTCTCGGCCTCGTGCAGATGGCAGACGGTGGGCACCCCCGCCAGTCGGGAAGCGAGCAGCCACCACGGCAGCGTGACAGTGTTCACATAGACCGCAGCGGGCGCGGTCCGGCGGATGTAGCCGACCAGCCGCGGCACGGCCACCACAGCGGCCCAGGCCATTGCGAGGAAGGCGCCGACGGACTGGTTCGCGCGCCGGAGCACAGGGAAGTCGACAAACTCGACCGCGCCGCCACGCTCGCGGATCCGAGGTACGAGGGCGCCGTCAGACGGGACTGCCACCACTACCCGGTAACCAGCCCGGACGAGTGCGTCGAGGCTCTCGAGCATCTGGAGGTCGGAGCCGTAGACGTCGGGCGAGGGATTCGCGATCAGAATGCTCCGACCTGTCTGCACGCCTCTCCACCTCCGCACGCGGCAAAATACCTTCGCCTGCCGCTCCCCCCGATGCGACCCACCTGCGAGCGCTCCAGCCCGAGGTCCGACAACTATAGCGTCAGCATGGGGGCTGGCAGGGGGGGTCAGCCGGCGAAGCTGTACGCCGGGACGCCCGTCACGCCCGGCCGGGCGCAGTACAGCGAGCCCGCGTCAGGTTCGGCGTCCTCGGGAAGGTCTTCCCTGGTCGTCGTGATGTACAGCGTGTCCAGGTCGGCGCCGCCGAAGCAGCAGGCGGTCACCTTGGAGACGCCCGGCACCTCGACGACGGCGTCCACCCGCCCGGACGGGTCGAGCCGCTGCACGCAGCCGCCGTTGTAGCGGGCCGTCCAGATCCCGCCCTCTGCGTCGACGCAGAGCCCGTCCGGCGCCCCGGGCCCCTCGCGACTGAAGACCCTCCGGTTGCTCGGCCCGTCCAGTGGGTCGTAGTCGAAGGCCCACGTGGTGCCGGTGCCGGAGTCGTTGAGGTACATCGTCTGCGTATCCGGGCTCCAGCCGAGGCCGTTGCTGATGTCCAGGCCCTGGACCACCGCAGCCGGACGCAGCGACCCCGCGTCGAGTCGGTACAGCGTGCCGGCACCCTCTGGGAAGCCATAGGCCAGGGTCCCGATCCAGAAACCGCCGTCGGGATCGCAGCCGCCCTCGTTGCAGCGCATGGCCGCGTCCGCGTCGACGGTGACGAATCCCGCCAAATCGGAGAGGTCGTCAAAGTTGCTGATCGCCAGATCGTGCTCCCTGGCCACGATCGCACCGCCGCCCAGGCGCGGCCGGATCACCGCGGCGACGGCCGAGTCGACCGGCGCCCGGGTGACGCGGTCACCGTCCAGGGTGAGGACATCGCCGGCGAACATGTCGACGAACCGGAGCGTCTGCCAGCGGTCCCACCAGACCGGGCCCTCGCCGTGGTAGCAGACCCGCCCGGTCACCCGCTCTGCACGCATGCTGCCATCGTCCGGGCGTGGCCGGGAAAGTGTCAACGTCCAGTTATCGAGCGACCGCGGACCCGGGGTGAACCTCTCGTTCGGAACCGGTACGGTTGGCTCGTATGCGCCGGGCGTCGGTTTGCTCCGCCGTCGCCGTGGGGAGTCAGAGCCGACAGCAATCTCGGACCCACACCGGCCACCACGCGGAGCCCGTTGAAGGAGATCCAACCTCACGATGACTGATCAAAAGTTCGTGTATGAGTTCAGCGAGGGCGATGCCTCGATGAAGAACCTGCTCGGTGGCAAGGGTGCCAACCTGGCCGAGATGACGGGCCTCGGCATGCCCGTCCCGCCCGGCTTCACCATCACCACCGAGGCCTGCACCCAGTACTACGCCGACGGTGAGACGATCAACGACGACATCAAGGCGGAGATCCTCTCCTACGTCGCCAAGCTCGAGCAGAGCATCGGCAAGAAGTTCGGCGACCTCGACAACCCGCTGCTGGTCTCCGTCCGCTCCGGCGCCCGGGCCTCGATGCCCGGCATGATGGACACCATCCTCAACCTGGGCATGAACGACGAGGTCGCCGCCCGGTTCGCCGAGAAGACCAACAACCCGCGCTTCGCCTACGACTCCTACCGGCGCTTCATCCAGATGTACTCCGACGTCGTCATGGAGGTGGGCAAGTCCCACTTCGAGAAGCTGATCGATGCGATGAAGGAGGACCGTGGGGTCGCTCTCGACACCGAGCTCACCGCCGACGACCTGAAGGAACTGGCAGAGGAGTTCAAGGCCCAGTACAAGGCTGCGGTCGGCACGGACTTCCCCTCTGATCCGGTCGATCAGCTGTTCGGCGCGATCAAGGCCGTGTTCCGCTCCTGGGACAACCCGCGCGCGGTCTACTACCGCCGCATGAACGACATCCCGGCATCGTGGGGGACCGCGGTCAACGTCCAGTCGATGGTGTTCGGCAACACCGGCGACACCTCCGGCACCGGCGTGGCGTTCTCCCGCAACCCGGCCACCGGCGAGGCGGGCCTGTTCGGCGAGTTCCTGATGAACGCCCAGGGCGAGGACGTCGTCGCCGGCATCCGCACCCCGGAGACCATCGACCAGCTCAAGGACGAGAACCCTGCCGTCTACGCCCAGTTCGCCGACATCGTCAGCCGGCTGGAGAACCACTACGCCGACATGCAGGACATGGAGTTCACCATCGAGGATGGCAAGCTCTTCATGCTGCAGACCCGCAACGGCAAGCGCACGGCGGCCGCGGCGTTCAAGATCGCCTGCGACCTCGTCGACGAGGGCAAGATCACCACGGACAAGGCCGTGGCCATGATTGACCCCAAGCAGATCGACGCCCTGCTGCACCCGCAGTTCGACACCGCCAAGCTCGGCGCGGCGGCCCCGATCGGCAAGGGCCTGCCCGCATCCCCGGGCGCGGCGACCGGCAAGGTCTCCTTCACCGCAGAGGACGCCGCCGCCCGCGGCAAGGCGGGGGAGAAGGTCATTCTCGTCCGGCTCGAGACCACCCCGGAGGACATCGAGGGCATGCACTACGCCCAGGGCATCCTGACGGCGCGTGGCGGCATGACCTCCCACGCCGCCGTGGTCGCCCGCGGCATGGGCACGTGCTGCGTTTCCGGCCTCGGTGACATCTCCTTCGGCGCGGACGGCACCTCCTTCACCCTCGGCGGCACCACCTACACCGAGAACGACTGGATCTCCCTCGACGGTTCTACCGGCAACGTGTACGGCGAGAAGATCGACACCGTCCCGGCAGAGATCAGTGGCTACTTCGGCCGGATCATGGAGTGGGCGGACGCGATCCGCACCATGAAGGTCCGCACCAACGCCGACACCCCGACGGACGCCAAGCAGGCGCGTGAGTTCGGCGCCGAGGGCATCGGCCTGTGCCGCACCGAGCACATGTTCTTCGAGCCGGACCGGATCGCGGCCATCCGCGAGATGATCGTCTCCAAGACCGTCGAGCAGCGTGAGGTCGCCCTGGCCAAGCTGCTGCCGATGCAGCGCGGTGACTTCGAAGGCATCTACGAGGCCATGGAGGGCTACCCGGTCACCGTCCGCCTGCTCGACCCGCCGCTGCACGAGTTCCTGCCGACCGACGAGGACGACATCAAGGCGCTCGCCGCGGACATGGGCATCACGGTGGACGAGCTCAAGGCCGTCATCTCCTCGCTGCACGAGTTCAACCCGATGATGGGCCACCGTGGCTGCCGCCTCGACGTGACCTACCCCGAGATCGGCGCCATGCAGACCCGGGCGATCATCGAGGCCGCGATCAACGTGCAGAAGCGCCACCCCGAGTGGACCGTCGTGCCGGAGATCATGATTCCGCTCGTGGGCGAGGTGAAGGAGCTCGCGTACGTCAAGAAGATCGTCACCGACACCGCGGACGCGATCATCGCCTCCTCCGACGTGAAGCTCGACTACCTGGTCGGCACCATGATCGAGATCCCGCGCGCGGCCATCACCGCCGACGAGATTGCGAAGGAAGCACAGTTCTTCTCCTTCGGCACCAACGACCTCACCCAGATGACGTTCGGCTTCAGCCGTGACGACGCGGGCAAGTTCCTCGACGCCTACTACGCGACGAAGATCTACGAGAACGACCCGTTCGCCCGGCTCGACCAGAACGGTGTCGGCAAGCTGGTGAAGACGGCCGTGGAGCTCGGCAAGTCCACCCGTCCCGACATCAAGCTGGGCATCTGTGGCGAGCACGGTGGCGACCCGTCGTCCATCGAGTTCTGCTCCAGCGTCGGCCTGAACTACGTGTCCTGCTCGCCGTTCCGGGTGCCGATCGCGCGCCTGGCCGCCGCGCAGTCCGCGCTCAAGGCCCAGTGACCCGCTGATCCGACCCAACAGCCTGGGCCCGCTCCGACAGGAGCGGGCCCAGGCTGTTTTCGTTGGGCCAATGGCGACACGCAGCCGTCGATTTGCGGCTCGTCCGGCCCTTCCTGGACGGGCCCGAGACCGCCATCACACAGGCTCCGGAGCGCCCACCGCGCAGAAACTCTTCTTGCTGCGTCAGCGCTCGTGAGGTATACAAGTGTCAGCGCCTTGGCAATACAGGGGGATCAGGCGCTCAGGTTCGGGGGGGCCAGTCATGCATATTCGGAGTTCTCTGCGCTCATTTTCTCGCGGTCTTGTCGCTGTCATGCTTGGCGCGGTCCTGATGTTTGCCGGTTTGGCGGTGACAGCTGCGCCGGCCCAGGCTGCCGATGACGGTGGAGGTCTCGGGGCAACACCACGGGCAGGCGTCACGGCGGACTCGCTTCCCACCGTGCAGATCAACGGCGTGGTGTGGAAGACGCTCATCATCGGAGACATCGTCTACGCAGGCGGTGAGTTCACCAATGCGCGGCCGGCAGGCTCAGCCGCGGGAGTGAACACCGTGGCGCGATCCAACCTGCTGGCGTTCAACATCCGGACCGGGTTGCTGATCGACTCCTTCGCGCCCACCTTCAACGCGAAGGTGAAGACCCTCGCCGCCTCACCCGACGGCAGTCGGCTCTACGTCGGCGGATCCTTCACCACCGTGAACGGCGTCACCCGTAACCGGATCGCTGCATTCGACACGGCCACGGGTCAGCTGGTGACCAGCTTCGCGCCATCGTTCAACTCCTCCGTCAACTCCATTCAGGTGACGGCCAGCGCGGTGTACGTCGGCGGCCTGTTCTACAAGGTGGGTACGGTCGCCCGGGCCGGGCTTGCGGCCGTCCGGCCGTCTGACGGCGCCCTCCTTTCCTGGGCGCCCGTCGCCGACGGCATGGTGCAGGCACTGGCCCTTACGCCGGACAACTCGCGGCTTGTCGTCGGCGGTAGCTTCGCCACGGTCAACGGGGCGCAGGTGAACGGGCTCACGTCCATCTCCACGGCAGATGGCTCGGTCTACGACTTCCCGATCAACCAGGTGGTGGAGAACTACGGTGATACGGCGTCCATCCTGTTCCTGAACATTGACTCCGACGGAACTGTCTACGGCGGCGGCTATGCGTACGGGGGTCCCACGCATTTCTTCGAGGGTCTCTTCTCCGCCAATGCGTACACCGGTGCGATCAACTGGCTTGCCGACTGCCACGGCGACACGTACGGAACGGCGCGCCTCGGCCAGACCGTGTACGCGGTCTCCCACCATCACTACTGCGGGAACATCGGCGGTTTCCCCGACACCAACCCCCGCAACTTCTGGCAGCGAGCCGACGGGTTCACGCTGAATGCCACCGGCACCGTGGCCCACGATTCGCAGGGCTACCCTGACTTCTACGGGAACCCCGCCCCGTCCCTGACCAACTGGTTCCCTAACGTGGCCTCGGGGACGTACACGGGCATGACCCAAGGTGGGTGGACCCTGTCCAGCACGAGTGAGTACCTGGTCATGGGCGGCGAGTTCCCGACCGTCAACGGGACCGGGCAACAGGGCCTCGCACGCTTCGCGATTCCCAGTCTCGCCACCAACAAGCAGGGCCCTCAGCTCAGCGGAACATCATTCCTGCCGTCGCTACTTGCGATCACTCCCAACAAGGTGCGCGTCAAGTGGCCCAGCAACTGGGACCGCGATGACCTGACGCTCAAGTACGACGTGTATCGCGAGGGCATCACGAATCCGATCGCCAGCGCGAACGCGGACTCCACCTTCTGGAACCTGCCGTCGCAGTCCTATGACGACACCACGGTCGTGCCGGGGCAGAGCTATCGCTATCGAGTGCGCGCCACAGATCCGAGTGGGAATGCCGTGACCAGTTCCTGGGTCTCGATCACCGTCCCCTCTTCGGTGAGTGCCTACCAGACGCAGGTACTCGCTGACGGGCCGAGCCACTACTGGCGCATGGGCGCCGCGGGCGTTTGGCCCGACTACGCGGGCACGTCCGATCTGACCAGCGCGGGCACCGTTGCTGCAGACACCGCAGGAGCCATCAACTCTGACACAGATCCCGCGACGGCTTTCGACGGCTCAACGGGTACGAGCGGGAGCTCCGTGCAGGAGACGGGCACCAACGAGTTCACTGTCGAGGCGTGGTTCAAGACGACGTCGACCTCGGGTGGGAAGATCGTCGGCTTCGGTGACTCCAAGACGGGTTCCAGCGGCAGCTACGACCGACACGTCTACCTCGACAACGCGGGGCACGTGATCTTCGGCGTCTACCCCAACGGCGTGCGCACAGTGTCCAGCTCCGGGACGTACAACGATGGCGCCTGGCACCAGATGGTGGCGTCACTGTCATCGGCCGGCATGAAGCTCTGGGTGGACGGGCTGCAGGTGGGAGCCCGCACCGACACCACGAGCGGCCAGGACTACAAGGGGTACTGGCGAGTGGGAGGCGACAGCCTCGGGGGCTGGCCCAACCAGCCCGCCAGCAGCTACCTGGCCGGGGCGATCGACGAGGTGGCGGTCTACCCGGTTGCCCTGACCCGCGACCAAGTGCGCGCCCACTACACCGCGAGCGGCCGGACCCTGAACACCACACCTCTGCCGACCGACGCCTACAGTGTTGCGGTCAACACGGACGCGCCGACATTCTTCTGGCGGCTGGCTGACGGCAACTCCACAGCCGCCGACAGCTCCGGGAACGAGACGACCGGCACCTACTACAACGGCGTCACGCAGGGCGTGAGCTCCACCGTCGCGCCGGGGTCGGCCGCGAGCTTCGACGGGGTCGACGATCTGGTCTCGTCCGCGGGTGCCTACAGCGACCCGGAGGTGTACTCGGAGGAGGCCTGGTTCAAGACCACGACCACCTCGGGCGGCAAGATCATCGGCTTCGGGAACAACCAGACGGGGACGTCGTCCAACTACGACCGCCATGTCTACCTCGATCCGAGTGGCCACCTGAACTACGGCGTCTGGACCGGACAGGCCAACGTCATCACCACCAGCGGGACCTACAACGACGGCGCTTGGCACCACGTGGTGGCCACCCTGGGTTCGGACGGCATGACGCTCACCGTGGACGGCCAGAGAGTGGGCACGAACGCCAACTCCGCGGCCCAGGCCTACACCGGCTACTGGCGGGTGGGTGGTGACACCTCTTGGGCGGGCAACCCGTACTTCGCTGGAACGATCGACGAGGTGGCGGTCTACGACCATGTGCTCACCCTCGCGCAGATCCGGAGCCACTACCGGGCCTCTGCCGCAGCCACGAACGTGAGCCCGACGGCCGACTTCAGCGTTGACTGCACCGGACTGACCTGCCAGGTCGACGGTGGCGCCAGCGCCGACGTCGACGGCACGGTTCAGGCGTACAGCTGGACCTTCGGTGATGGCGGAACAGGTAGCGGCCAGATCGCCAGCCACTCCTTCTCCGCTGACGGCACGTACTCGATCACGTTGACGGCCACCGACGATGCCGGTGGCGTGTCGAGCGTGACCAAGTCGGTGCATGTGAAGTCGGCCAAGCCGGCTCCGACCGACGATCTCGGCGCAGCCGTCTACAACGACGACCCGGTCATCTACTGGCGCCTGAACGACACTGGCGCGACGGCCGAGGACGCGTCGCCGCACGCACATGACGGGGCCTACTTCGGAGGTGTGACACGGTCGCAGTCGTCACCGGTCAGTACGGTCGGTTCCGCCGTCCTGTTCAACGGCACGGACGCGAGTGTCGGCTCAGAGGACCAGTTCACGAATCCGACCGTGTACAGCACCGAGGCGTGGTTCAAGACGACCTCGACCGTCGGCGGCAAGATCATCGGGTTCGGGGCAGCGCAGTCCGGATTGTCGGGCAGCTACGACCGGCACGTCTACATGACTCCGGACGGGCGGCTCAACTTCGGCACCTGGACCGGTGTCGAGAATGTTGCGACCAGCACGGCGAGCTACAACGACAACGCCTGGCACCACGTTGTGGCCACCCAGGGTCCTGACGGCATGAAGCTCTACGTCGATGGGGCGCTCGTTGGCACCAACGCCAATCCGGCAGCCCAGGAGTACGCCGGGTACTGGCGGGTCGGCGGCGACAACGCGTGGGACGGATCCCAGGCGTACTTCCCCGGCCTGATCGACGAAGCGGCGGTCTACGGCAAGGTGCTCAGCCTTGAGCAGGTGCGTAGTCACTACCGGGCGTCCGGAGCGAGTCACAACGCGCTGCCGTCGGCCGACTTCACGTCGAGCTGCACGGACGCCACCTGCTCCTTCTCCGCGACGGCATCGGACAGCGACGGCTCGGTGAGCGGCTACAGCTGGGCTTTCGGTGACGGTGTGACCGGTTCAGGTGTCTCGCCGCAGCACGGCTACAGCCAGTCCGGTACGTACCACGTCACGCTCACCGTGACCGATGATCAGGGCGGTACCACCCAGGTGAGCCACGACGTTAGCGTCACGGTGCCGATCGTCAATCAGTCGCCGACCGCTGTCTTCACGTCCACCACGGATGGGTTGTCGGCGAGCTTCGTCGGCTCCGGCTCCTCGGATCCGGACGGCACGATCGCCAGCTACTCGTGGAACTTCGGTGACGGACAGACCGGCACAGGGGAGACGACGTCGCACGTCTACACGACCGGAGGCACGTACGACGTGACCCTGACCGTGAAGGACAACCTCGGTGCGCCGAACACGGTGATGCACTCGGTGACGGTCAACGCCAAACCGACCGCCTCGTTCACGGTTTCGGCCACCGGGCGCAAGGTGTCGGTCGACGCGAGCGGTTCCGCGGATCCCGACGGGACGATTGCGTCCTATGCCTGGGACTACGGCGACGGCACAACGGCGACCGGAAAGACCAACTCGCACACCTATGCCTCGGACGGCGTGAAGACGGTCACCCTGATCGTCACGGACAACGGCGGGGCGACCTCGGCGGCGGCCTCCGAGCAGGTGACGGTTGTGAACGCGAAGCCGACGGCGTCGTTCACGGAAACGTCGAACGGCCTGAAGGTGTCGGTAAACGCCGGTGATTCGGCGGACGTCGATGGCACTGTTGCCTCCTACGCGTGGGACTACGGCGACGGCACGACCAGTACCGGCAAGACCGACTCGCACACCTATGCCTCTGCGGGGACCAAGACGATCACCCTGATCGTCACGGACGATGCCGGGGCGCAGTCCGAGCCATCCGTGCAGACGGTGGCGGTGACCAACAACAAGCCGACAGCGTCGTTCACCGCGACTCCGACCGGCCTGAAGGTCTCCGTGGACGCCTCGGACTCCTCGGATTCCGATGGGACGATCGCGTCCTACGCGTGGGACTACGGCGATGGCACGACCGGTACTGGCAAGACCGACTCGCATACCTATGCGTCCGGTGGCGACAAGACGATCAAACTCGTGGTCACCGACAACGCCGGCGGGTCGGATACGGTCACCAAGACCGTGACGGTCTCGGCCACCATCGTCGCGGACGACTTCGGTCGCACGGTGACACGGTGGGGTACGGCAGATACTGGTGGTAGCTGGACCTACAGCAACGCGAGCTACTACAGCACCAACGGGAGCGTCGGTGTGATCACCCTGCCGACCGCTGGTGCGCAGGGGTCGGCGAACCTGGACGGTGTGAGCGGTCTGAACACGACCACCACTTTCAGCCTGAAGGCGGACGCCGTGGCCACGGGCGGTGGCGTACAGCACACGGTCCTGGTTCGACGCAACGGCACCAACGACTACCGGTTCACGGTGACCTTCGCCGCAGACAACACGGTTCGGCTGAACCTCACGAAGCGGGTCAGTGGCGCGACCACGAACCTTGGCGACGTGAAGGTCTCCGGTCTCACCTATGCGGCCGGCGATACCTTGCGGGTGAAGTTCACGGTCTCTGGAAGCGGGACGACGACCCTGCAAGGCAAGGTGTGGAAGGACGGCACGACCGAGCCGGCGTCAGCTCAGATCAGCCGTACGGACACCGCGGCTGAGCTGCAGGTTGCCGGCAGCTTCGGCTTCATCGATTACCTCAGCGCGACAGCGACTACAGTTCCGGTAGTGCTGAGGGTCGATGATCTTCGTGTGGTTGCTTAGGAGGAAGCCTTGGGTTGGCGAATGCTCACGGCCGGTGTCCTCTCGTTGGCTGCCCTGAGCGGTTGCACGGCAGCCAACGGGGGTCCGGCCTCACCGGGCTCCACGTCGTCCAGTTCGGTGCCCACACCGACGGTGGTCGCGACGGCGCCGATTCCCGGTGACTCGACTGCCACCGTCCCGAGTCCGAGGGAGTCCACGAAGTCGCCGGTCGACCTGGACAAGCCGGCCTCGACCGGAAAGGTCGTGGTGCGGGTGGTCGGACTCAAGGCGGTCGAGGCGAAAGCCAAGATTCCCGGGGAGGTGTCGGGACCGGCGCTCGCAGTGACCGTGAAAGTGCTCAACAACTCCAAACGGCCTCTCGACACTCAACACCTGCTGGTCACCGTCTATGACTCGAAGCAGGCGCCCGGTGGCGAGATGACCGGTGCGCCGGCGAGACCCATGACCGGGGAGTTGAAACCGGGTGCCAGCGCGTCGGGGGTCTACCTGTTCACCGTGCCGGTGAGCCGCCGGTCGCCGGTCACTGTCAACGTCGCCCTGCCGACTGAGTCTCCGGTGCTGGTCTTCAAGGGCAACGCACCGAAATAGGACTGCTTCCGCAAATCATGCCGGTGTGGACTCGCCGCCCACCTCGGGAGTCTCGGCCACCTGCTCCGCGCGGCGCCGGTCGAGGTCGCGCCGCACGTAGTAGAGGTTGGGTATCACCTGGCAGATCAGCACGCTGATGGCCGAGCCGATGATCGGTCCTCCTGCCCCGACCAGGTAGATCAGCCACCAGGACAGACCGAGGTTGAGTGGAACCATGATGAAGATCGGCAGCACCTGGAACCGCAGTCCCCTGTGATCGGTCATGTACATGCCCGCGGGATACTTGGCTGCCTGGAGTGTTGCGAACACGACATAGCCCCAGATCAGCGGCTGACTGAGCTCGATCTTGCCGCTGCCTACGAATCCGACCAGCCAGGGCGAGCAGAGTGCCATTGCGAGGCCTCCGGCCAGCCCGAGTCCGAGGAAGATGACGGTCGGCCGCGCCGGAGAGACCACCTGCTGCTGGCTTCGAGCCTTCGCGAACACGGGCCACAGTGCCACGCCGGCCGCGGCGACCGTCTGGATGATGATGTTGAACAGCTGACTGGCCAGGTTGTACTGGGCCAGTTCGTCTCCGCTGGTCAAATGGCTGAGCAGCAGGCGGTCCGTCTGCATGGCGACAGGTAGTGCCAGCATCTGCGCCAGCATCGGCCATGCCAGATGCGCGGCTCTGACCCCGGGATGGCGGCGCCGGAAGGGGATGCGCGTCGCCGCCACTCCGATCTGCGGTGAGATCGCCCGCGCGGCCAGTCCAAGGCATACGACGGAGACCAGCGCGGCGGAGACGTAGGTGATGACGGCGAGGTAGTTGCCCGCCGTGGGGATGAGCGCGGCGAGGATGGCAACCGCGACGATGTTGAAGGGCGCAGCGATCGCCGTCGTAGCGATCTGTGTGGTGTTGCGGCCGAGCCCCACCATCACCCTCGGCCCAACGCTGAGCGGGAGCGCGAGCCCAAAGATCGCCATACAGATGAACGGCACGAGTTCCGCTCCCGGCAGCAGGCCCCCCCGTCCCAGCAGCGCCGGCCAGGCATCGGCGAAAGTCAAGACAGCCGCGATGGCCGCGATCACCAATCCGGAGCCGAGGAGGATGCGGAAGGCGGTCGTTATGGTCGCCGTCACCTTCTCATCGCGCTGTGGATCGTGCGATTCGGCGATGGCGTTGATCACGACCGCGGCGATGCCGAGGTCGGCGAACGGCAGAAGCGTGGGCAGTGTGGTCAACAAGCCGTACTGACCGAACGCCGCCACGCCGAAGTGGGCGATGATGAGTCGGGATGTGAACATGCCGATGAGTCCGGCGAAGCCCATCACCACGACCTTCACCGTTGCGGCAGAAGCGATCTTCGACCACACGCCCGACTTCGCGGTCGATGGGCCCGGCACGCTGTCGCGAACGTCTTCGGTACTCAAGCTTCGTCCCGCGATCGAGCAGCCAGCAGATCAGCGGGCACAGCCGGATTCCCCCTCGGCATCCAGTACGAGCATCACCAGGGAAGCGTAGCCGAGCGGTAGAGCCGAGCGTCCGGTGGCTGGCTGGATGGGCAAATCCTCGCCTAGTCACGCGGTTGTCGCGCCGCTAAACTCCGGATAGGCCTATTCGGGGGGATCGGCCAGGGGGGTAGGACAATGAGCTCTAGAGCTTTTGGCATGACCAATTCCGCTCGGCGGGGAAGCGGAGTGAAACGAATCGCCATCCTCGCAGCGATGGTACTTTCCTTGAGCTGGGTGGGCGCGATCGATGCCCCGGTCGCCGTCGCCGATACGGCGCCAGCGTCGGGAACGCCAGTCACTGCGGGTGCGACCGCCCTCCCTACCGCCCAGATCAACGGGGTGGTGTGGGCCCAGTCGATCGTCGGGAACCGGGTCTTCGTGGGTGGCAGCTTCACTGCCGCAAGGCCCGCCGGGACGGCGGCCGGGAGTTCCAGCGAGGTTCCCCGGGCGAACCTGATGGCCTACAACCTCGTCACTGGCGAGCTGGACACAACGTTCGCGCCGGCACTCAACGGTCAGGTCAAGGCGATGGCGCTCTCTCCGGACAAGTCCGTGTTGTACGTCGCCGGTCAGTTCACGAGCGTGGACGGGTTCGGCCGCTATCGCGTCGCCGCGTTCAACACCACGACCGGTGCGCTGCTGCCGTTCGCGCCGAACATCAACGCAACTGTCAACGGCATCACCGCAACGGCTGACCGGATCTACGTGATGGGCTCCTTCACGACGGTGGGCGGCGCGGCGCGCGACGGAGCTGCATCCATCCTCCTGGCCAACACCCAGACGACGGCATTCAACCCCATCGTCGCCGGGGGCGATCCCAGAGCGGTCGTCACCTCACCCGACGGCACCAAGGTCGTCATCGGGGGCAACTTCACCACCGTCAACGGTTCAGGGTCACCCGGCTACGGGCTCGCCATGGTGACCGCGGACACAGGCGCCAGTCTTCCCCTGCCCGTGAACAGCATCGTGAGGGACGCCGCGACCAACGGGTCGATCATGTCGTTGGTCGCGACGTCCGACGGCTTCTACGGCGGCGGCTACACCTACAACCGCACCGACGGCAACCTGGAGGGCATGTTCAAGAGTGACTGGAACGGAAACCTGGTCTACCTCGAGGACTGTCATGGCGATACCTACAGCGTGTACGCGACGGACTCAGTGGTCTACACGGCCGGCCACGCCCACTTCTGCGGGAACGTGGGCGGATTTCTCCAGCCCACCAACTGGGTGTATTGGCGCGGACTCGCATGGAGCAACAGTGTGGGTGGCACCATCGCCCGGGAGCACATGGGCTACTACAACTTCGAGGGCCAGCCGCGACCCAACATGCTCGATTTCTTTCCCGACTTCAACATCGGAACATTCACCGGGCTGAGCCAAGGTCCGTGGGAGGTTACCGGCGACGGCAACTACGTTGTCTTCGGGGGCGAGTTCACCAAGGTCAACGGGACTGGCCAACAGGGCCTGGTCCGGTTCGCCTACCCGAACGTGGCGAAGTCGACAACGCGTCCGGAGATGGACACGAGCACCTACAAGCTCAGGTTCACGGCGATGAGCGGTGGTCAGGTACTGGTGAACTGGCCCGCGACCTGGGATCGCGACAACGAACTGCTCACCTACCAGATCTGGCGGAACTCGGTGAAGGTCTACCAAGGCCAGGCCTCGTCCCGCTTCTACCAGATCCCACAATTGAGCTTCGTGGACACGGGTCTGGTGAGTGGACAGGCCTACGACTACTCCCTCAGAGTGCTCGATCCGGACGGGAACGCGCAGTGGACGACCCCGGTCTCATACACCTATCAGCCCGGGCCCGACCTGAACCCCTACAACCTGTTGGTGCTCGGTGACCACCCGTCGTCCTACTGGCGCCTGAACGAGGGAAGTGCTGCCAGCGCGGGCGACCTTGTCTCTGGGTGGAACGGCACTAGGGGAGCCCTCGTTGCTGGCGGAGCCGCCGGGGCGATCAGTGGATCGACTGACACCGCCTACACCTTCTCTCCCACCACGACCAGCACAACCAGCACGGTCATTCCGCAGACCACCCAGCTGGCGAGCAATGTCTTCACGGCCGAAGCCTGGTTCAAGACCACCAGCACTCGGGGGGGCGCCGTGATCGACTTCGGAACCGCTCTGTCCGGTAACACTTCTGCTGGCAATGACGATCGGGTGATCTATCTTTCGAACGACGGTCGGGTTTATTTCGGCATCTATCCGGGCGTGTATCGGACGATCAACTCCACTGCCAAGTACAACGATGGGAAGTGGCACCACGTGGCTGCAACCCTCGGGCTCGACGGGGCCAAGCTGTACCTGGACGGTCAACTTGTGGCTTCGAACGCGTCCTGGACTGAAGCGCACAACACACCAGCGGGAATCTGGCGGATTGGTGGTGACCGGCTGAATGGCTGGACGAACGCGCCCTCCAACAGCTATCTCAGTGCGACGATCGATGAAGTGGCGGTCTATCCGGTCGTGCTCAGCCAGACCCAGTTGGCTGCCCACTACACGCTCGGCTCGACGGGGCTGATGCCGAACCAGCTTCCTGTCGCGTCCGTGACGACGACGGTGAACGGGCTGAGTGTGGCCGCAGACTCTGCCGGCTCGAACGATCCCGATGGCACGATCGCCAGCTACAGCTGGGACTTCGGCGATGGGTCGGCAGCGGTGACTGGAGCGATGGCATCCCACACCTATGCGTCGGCCGGAACCTACACGGTGACTCTGACGGTGGTCGACAACCGCGGTGGTTCCGCCACGGCCAGCCAGGCAGTGTCTGTGCAGCCGCCCAACCAGTTACCTGTGGCGAGCTTCGCGCACTCGGAGAGTGACCTCACGGTGAACCTCGACGCCTCCGCGTCCGCAGATCCCGACGGGCAGATCGTCTCTTACGCCTGGGACTTCGGGGACGGGACGTCGGGCAGTGGAGTCACGGCCAGTCACACGTATTCGGGCACCGGTACGCGAATGGTTACGCTGACCGTTACCGACAACCGTGGAGGCGCGACCAGTACGAGTCAGCAGGTCAGCGTTCTCGCGCCCAACCAGTTGCCAACCGCGGCCTTCACCTGGTCTGCCCAGGCGCTGCAGTTGTCCTTCGACGCATCAGGCTCCGCGGATCCCGACGGCACGATCGCCAGCTACAACTGGGACTTCGGCGACGGCACGACCGGTTCCGGAGTCGCTCCGCAGCACACCTATACCTCGGCGGGCGACTACACAGTCAAGCTGGTTGTGACCGACAACCGCGGCGGCACGGCGACGGTCAGCAAGACGGTGACCGCCTCTGTGCGCGTGAACGCCAAGCCAGTGGCTGTGATCGCCAGTTCGGCGAACGGCCTCAAGGTCAGCTTCGACGGAACGGGGTCGACGGACTCGGACGGCACCGTAGCCAGCTATGCCTGGGACTTCGGGGACGGGACCACGTCGACGAATGCCTCGCCGGTCCACACCTATGGAGCGGACGGTGCCTATGTGGTCACGTTGATCGTCACCGACAACGAGGGTGCAACCAGCGCTGCGGCGAGCAAGTCGATCACCGTCGTCAATGCCAAGCCCAAGGCGGCGTTCTCCTCCTCAACGAATGGGGTGACGGCTGCCTTCGACGGCGCGGACACGAGCGATGCGGATGGTTCGATCGCGAGCTACGCCTGGGACTACGGCGACGGATCCACCGGTTCCGGTGTATCGCCCAGTCACCAGTACGTGGGAACCGGCACCTACATCGTGAAGCTGACAGTGACCGACAATCTCGGTGCCTCCGATTCCGTCACCCACGCAGTGACGGTGGGGGGAAGCGCGATTGTGGCGGATGGTTTCAACCGCACTGCAACACGTTGGGGGAACGCTGACACCGGTGGCACGTGGACGTACGCCAACCCTTCGTACTACTCGCTCGACGGCTCGTCCGGGGTGATCAAGCTGCCCTCCGCCGGGGCCTCCGGTACTGCGTCCCTGGCCTCGGTCTCGGCGCGGGACGTCAACGTGTTCGCCCAGATTGCACAGGACACGGCTTTCTCGGGTGGCGGCACCTACAACACGTTCATCGTGCGCCAGGCGGGAACGTCCGACTACCGGATGACCGTCCGCATCAGCAGCGACGGCACCGTGCGGCTGAATCTCACCAAACGGGTCAACGGGACATCGACCAGTCTGGGTGACGCGCTGGTGAGCGGCCTGACCCTCTCACCCGGCGACGTGATGGATGTCCGCTTCGTGGCGAGCGGCAACGGAACGACGACCCTGGAGGCGAAGGCCTGGAAGCAGGGCGCCTCCGAGCCGGCAAACGCGCAACTGAAGAAGACGGATACAGCGCCGGAGTTGCAGTCCGAGGGTGCTTTCGGTATCAACACCTACCTCAGCGGCACAGTGACAGTGGTTCCGGTGACCGTCCGACTGGACAACCTGCTGGTGACCGCGCCCTGATCGGACTCGAAACGGGCAGAGACCAAGAGGGGTGAGGACTCGTGTCCTCACCCCTCGTGCCCGGTCGAAAGGATCAGCCGATCAGGCCGACTTTCTTGTACCCAGCGCTGACGCCGAGGGCAGCTGCAATGTCGGAGGGAAGTCCGACGGCAACCCCTTGGGAACTACTGATCGCACCGTTCATGCTGTTGACCGGTGCGCAACTGGCGTTCTGCGCGTTCTTCCAGGAGGCGTTCTTCGCGGTCGCCAAGCTCGAAGGAGTCTCATACCGCTCAAGGGTCACCTTGTCGCCCTTGCCCCAAGCCACCATGGTCGGATCGGCGGTCACAACACGCTTGCTGAACAGGTTGCCATTGATCGTGATGTTCATCTTGTCAGCAGCGATGCCCGTCACTCCGTCGAGTGCATAGAACTGGAACGCCTTGCCGCACCCGAACACGTTGTTGCTGTAGGTGAGGTTCCTCGCCCTCAGTGAGAACGACGAGTCCGACTGGGTCTGATACCGCTCGTCCTGGGCAACCTTCATGCCGAAGAGCCTCTGCCCGCCGACCAGATTGTTGAAGATCCGGACGTTCTCCGAGTCGAAGACAAGGATGCCCATCTCGCCGCCGGTCGCCACGTTGTTGGCGATGATGGCGTCCTTGGAGATCTCGTACTCGAACTGTGCCGCGCCATTGTCCGTCAGCGTGTTGTTGATCACCGTGGATCCAGTGCTCTTGACCTCGATCCAAAGGCCGTTCGAGTCGACGCTCCCGCTGATCTCGTTGTTCGCCACGAGCGCCCCGGTGGCCGAGGTGATCTTGACTCCGCCGGCGACCGGTTCGGTCTTGAAGTCCTGGGAGTTGTTCCCACGTACGACGTTGTTGGTCACACGCAGGCCGGCGCCCCGATCTGAGCCGATGCCGAGAAGGCCGTTGCGCTCCACGAGCAGATGATCAAGGACCTTCCCGGAGTTGCTGGCTGCGATGCCGATGGTGGCGTTGTCCGAGACCACCAGGTCACGGAACACTCCATTGGCCGCATCGCTGAGGATCGCGCCACGGTCCTCGTACGGGGTGGCGTAGCGGTGGACGCCGAAGCCTTGCAGGGTGACGCCCTTCGCGGTCACCTTCAGGGCTTGCTCGAGGTCACTCGCACGGACTTCCTTGCCCGTGGGGTCGGAGCCGATGACCAGCTTGTCCGCCGACTCGTTGACATAGAAGGTGCCCGACGTCACCGCGGAAGCCGAGGCAACCTGCTTGAGCTGCGTCCCATTGACGAAGACCATGTCGGGATAGTTCGCCATGGGGTTGTCCGAATCGACGTAGCGGGCGTACTCGCCACCCATCGTGTGCGAATGGGTTGCGGTCCATCCGGAGGCGATCCAGGTCGAACCGGACTTCGTCCATGACGTCAGCTGGGTTGAGCCGTCGAACCAGACGACTTCGCGCGGGTAGCTCTGGATCGTCAGCGCCCGGTCAACGGTCACCTGCTCGTGGTAGGTGCCGGCCCGCAGGACGATCGTGCTGCCCGTTGAGGCTTTGGCGACAGCCGTCGCAACCGTGCGGTACGGCTTGCTGATCGTGCCGTTGCCTGAACTGTCATTGCCTGCTGCCGATGAGACATAGATCGCGCCGGAGGGCACCGCGTACGCGGCAGAACCGAGCGTTGTCCCCCGATTGCCGGGTGCTGGATTTACCGGCGTCGTTGGCGCAGCGCTCGCGGTCGGAGAAGCACTCGCGGTCGGAGAAGCGCTGGCAGTCGGAGAAGCGCTGGCCGTCGGCGAAGGCGTGGGAGTCGGCACGTCGGCCACCGACGTCTTCGTGCCCTTCCTCGACTTGACCTGCAGGTTGTCATGCTTCAGGGTGATCTGCTTCTTGGTGGCTGCGACGTAGTCGGCTACCGCTACCGTGCCCGGAGCAGTGATTCGTGCCGAACTCGAGTCGCTATAGGTGACCTGCCAGTTCGAGGGCTTCTTGGAGCCCGTGCGCCACACGCGAGCGCTGATCTGAACCGGCGACGTCCCCGTCACGCTGTACTCCAGCCACAGTTTCTTGGAGGAACTCAGGCTTGTGTTGACTTTGACGCCGGTGAGCCAGGTGCTGACACCGTTGGTCACCCGCGAGATTCCCAGCGTCTTGGAGCCCTTGGCCGAGCGGTAGGTCAGGGCGTAGAAACTGGTGCCGGTGGAGTTCCGACGCACCTGGAAAGAGTGATAGAGATCAAGGGAGGAACTGAGGCCCTTGCTGACGAGGAGTCCGGTCTGCGAGAGCGTCTCGTCATAGCTGCCAGGCAGCGAAGCGGTGAAGTGCCTCCCGGCCTTCAGCCCGGTCACCACTCCGCGTCCGCCACTCACCTTGTAGGTCACACCTGTCGACCTCGAAACGGAGTAGGCGCCACCCTTCTTCGCCTTACCCCACGACTTGCTGACCTTCCGCGTGAAGTTGTCAACGGCAGACGTGGTCCAGGATGGGGCCGCCTGAGCGGGAACTGGGACTGCGCCCAGCGAGAGAGGCACGACGACAGCGAGGGTTGTGATGCTGCCAAGACTCAGCTTGGCGATCAACTGCTTCAACAAGGCAGTCTCCAGGTTCGGGGGGAGGCTCCAGGTTTCTGGATGCCTAGGTCAGTCATCTGAAGAGCCCTAGCTGGGGGCCCGTTGTGGATGGGCGTACTTGTACTGGGGGACGCCTCTTCCTGAAAGATTAGCAGCAGATTCTCAGATTTGAGAAGTCGCCCAGCTTCGGGGGCGCTGGAATGGTGTGGTCGTTACGTGCTCGGCACGCCGCACCTCGGTGTTGCCCACTGGAGGGACGCTGCTGAATGCCTTGCTCACTTCACGTGCGCGGAGAGCCTGGGAGTGGCTGGCGCGCGTACCCGCGTGCACACGACAAGAAGCCCGGCGACACGAGCCGCCGGGCTTCTGGTCAGGACGATTGGCCTCATCCGCTCTCGCTTGCGGGAATGCCAGTGTGTCCCCCTGTCGTCCGGGTAGCTGTCCCGGACCCGGCCGCCTGTTCCCCCCCGAGAAGTACGGCCAAGGAAAAGAATAGCCAATCGGTACAGAACTTTCCAGTGTTCAAGTCCCCGCACGGGTGACGCATCTGGCCTCGTCCGGCGTGGCCCGGACCGCGTCGTCCGGGCTGTCGGTGAAACTGGCAGACGTGGACAGACGAGGATTCCTGCTCGGGACGACCGCCCTGATCGCTGCCGGCTGCGCCCGCGTGCCGCCGGCACCCGAGCCGCGGCCGGCCGCCGTCGCCAGCGGCTCGTCGACGCCCAGCTCCTCAGTGCCGCCGCTCTCCATCGGCAGCGACGCCACCCCGACCGGCCGGATGATCGCCCAACTGCTGGTCGGCGCCCTCGCCGCGAAAGGACGGGACGCGAAGGCCGCCGACGCCGGGAAGGACTGGCAGGCGGCCCTCGGGCACGGCGACCTCTCGGCCCTGCCCGCCTTCGGTGGCACCGTCTGGTCGGCCCTGAGCCAGGACGACGAGCCGCCCGCGGCCGACCAGCTGCTCGGCGAACTCGCCACGCTCGTTGCGCCGGAGATCGGCGTCCTCGACATGCGAGGAGTTGACGGGACGCTCGTCTGGATGGTCACCGCAGCGACGGCCAGGGCCGGCGTCACCAGCCTCGCCCGGATCGGTTCGTGGTCGCGCGGCAAGACCGCCGTCGTCCCCCCGTTGGCGGTCTCCCGCGCCGACGGCGTGCCGGGCCTGCGGACGGTCTACGGCGCGAAGTTCGCTGTCGCCCAGGTCGAGGATCCGGTGCAACGCGCCGCCCGGCTCACCGCCGGTCAGGCCGCGCTCGGCGCCTTCCGTCGTACCGAGTACACCGGTGCGTCCGGACTCGTCGAGCTCGTCGACGTGGAGAAGATCGCGGTCCTCGATCCCGGGGTCGTGTTCGTGAACAAGGCGCTCACCGACGCCGAGCCCGACCACGTGCTGGCGATCAACGCTGTCGCCCAGGCCCTGACCACGGCCGCGCTCGTAGAGCTGCAGGCCCAGGTCGCCGCCGGCGGCAACGTCACCGACGTCGCCGGGCGTTGGCTGAAGGAGCAGGGTCTGGCGTGAGCCTCATTGGCGGCTGAGCCTCGTTGGTGGGTGAGCCTCGTTGGTGGCTGAGCCTGACGAAGCCCGCTGGCTGACCCTTCGTCAAGCTCAGGGATCACCCCGTCAAGCTCAGGGATCATCCCGTCAGCTCAGGGATCATCCCGTCAAGCTGGTTTCGAGAGGCTCGACCAGCCGGGGCCCTCGGCTCAGTAGCCTGCGGACGTCCCGCCGGCCAGCACGGCGGCGGTACCGGACAGGCCGAGTCGGGTGGCCCCGGCCTCGATCATCGCCACGGCGGTGGCCCAGTCCCTGATGCCGCCGGAGGCCTTCACGCCGAGCCGTCCCCCGACGGTCGCCGCCATCAGTTCGACGGCGTGGACGGACGCGCCGCCGGCCGGGTGGAAGCCGGTGGAGGTCTTCACGAAGTCGGCGCCCGCCTCCTCCGCGGCGTGGCAGGCCGCGACGATCTCCTCGTCGGTCAGAGCCGCTGCCTCGATGATCACCTTCAGCACCTTCGGCGCCGGCACGGAGGCCCGCACCGCGGCGATCTCAGCCTGCGTGAGCTCCGGGCGTCCCGCCTTGAGCAGACCGAGGTCGATCACCATGTCCACCTCGTCCGCGCCGAAGGCGACAGACTCGGCTGCTTCCGCCGCCTTCGTGGCCGCGGTGTGCTTGCCGGAGGGGAAGCCGCAGACCGTGGCGACCTTCACGTCCCCGAGCGGCGCGGTGATCGGCAGCATCGAGGGAGAGACGCAAATCGAGTAGGTCCCGAGGCGCACGGCCTCGGCGGCGAGCGTGTTCACGTCCGCCTCCGTCGCGGTGGGGGAGAGCAGCGTGTGGTCGACGTAACGGGCCAGTTCGGCAGGAGTCAGGTTCACCCCCCGAACCTATCCCCATCCGGCACCCAACGCTCCCCAGGGGCCACCCGTCCGCGCCGAGAGCCACCCTTCCCGTCCAGAGCCCTTGCCCGGACGCTGGCCCTCGACAGGAGCGGTGGCCCTCGACGGAAAGAAGTGGCCCTCAAGAGGCGGTGGTGAAGCGCTGGCGGTAGACGGTGGGGGAGAGTCCGGTCACCCGCCGGAAGTGGTCGCGCAGCACGACGGCCGAGTTGAAGCCCACCCGGTCGGCGACCTGCTCGACGGGGAGGTCGCTCTCCTCCAGGAGGTTGCGGGCGGCGAGGATCCGCTGTTGGTTCAGCCACTTGTGCGGCGTGGTGCCGGTCTCGGCGAGGAACCGGCGGGCGAACGTGCGCTCGCTCATCAGGGCACGGGTGCTGAGGCTGGCGACCGTGTGCTCCTCGTGGAGGTTGGACGCCGCCCACTCCAGCACGGGCGCGAGGCTGTCGGCCGCGCAGGCCGGGATCGGGGTCTCGACGAACTGCTGCTGGCCACCGTCCCGCTGCGGCGGGACGACCATTCGCCGAGCGATCTTCGTCGCCACGGCCGCGCCCAGTTCCTTGCGCACGAGGTGCAGGCAGGCGTCGATGCCGGCCGCCGTGCCCGCGCTGGTGACGATCCGGCCGTCCTCGACGAACAGGACGGACGGGTCGACGGTCGCGGAAGGGAAGCGCCGGCGCATGGCGTTGGCGTACATCCAGTGAGTGGTGCAGCGGCGTCCGTCCAGCAGCCCTGCGGCGCCGAGCACGAACGAGCCCGAGCACAGGCTGAGCACGGTGGCGCCCTCGTCATAGGCGTCGCGGAGGGCCGCGAGCACCTCGGGCGGGTACTCCTCATCGGCCCGGACGAGCGTGGCCGAGACGATCACGAGGTCGCTGCCCGCCACCGCGTCCAGGCCGTGCCGCGGCGTGATCGTGAACGGGTCGAGGTGTTTGCTCTCCATGGGAACGCCGGGGCGCACCCCGCAGACCCGGAAGTCGAAGGGCTCCAGGCCGTCGTCCGAGCGGTCGATGCCGAACACCTCCACGGCGACGCCGAACTCGAACACGGCGACCGGCTCGAGGAGGATCACGCTCACGCGGTGCAGGGTCATGGCTCCAGCATAGTGGCTGGAATCCTATGTAGCGTGTCTTTTCAGACACTGTCTGGCGGGAGTCTTCTGATAGAAGAATTTCTGCCATGACCGGATTGATGATCTCCCTGGCCCTCGTGGTGCTCCTCGTGCTGGCGTTCCAGCCCGCGCACAAGCGGTCGTGGCGTCCCGGCTACGATTCGAGGGTCGATCGCGACTCTGCGCGGCAGGCCGACGAACTGTTGTTCCTTGCCTCCTCCGAACAGTCAGCGCCGGTGCATCAGCAGGCGCAGGGCGACGAACCGCATGAGGGTGGCCGCCGCGTTGGCCACGACGAGGACGGCGACCTCGACCAGGCGTCCGGCGCCCGGCCAGACAGTGTCGAGAAGCCAGAGCGAGCCGCTGGTCAGTCCCAGCGCCACACCGAAGGCCGCGAGGCCGCCTAGGTGGTGCTTGAGCGCTCCCTCGCGTCCGCTGATCCCGAAGGTGAGCCGCCGGTTGGCTGCGGTGTTTGCCACCGCCGTGACGAGCAGCGCGACGAGGTTCGCCGCCTGGGCGCCGAGCGGACGCAGCAGCAGGTAGAGCACGAAGTACGCCAGCGTGCTGGCCACCCCGACCGCACCGAAGCGCAGCAGCTGACCGAGCAAGCCGGACGGCACTCCCGGGACGCTGGACGGCACGTCGTCCCTGGCGAGTTCCGCCCGCACGCGAGCGATGGGGATCCGTCCCGTGGTGAACCCTCTGAGCAGCCGCCAGACGCCGCGCAGGTCCTCGGTGGCCGTGGCCACGATGTCGACGGTGGTGCCCGGATCGTCCACCCAGTCGACCGGTACCTCGTGGATGCGGAGGCCGGCGCGCTGAGCCAGCACCAGCAACTCGGTGTCGAAGAACCAGTTGTTGTCCTCGACCAGCGGCAGCAACTGCTGGGCGACATCCCGGCGAATGGCCTTGAAGCCGCACTGCGCGTCCGAGAAGGACGCCCCGAGGCTCGCGCGCAGGATCAGGTTGTAGGTGCGGGAGATGAACTCGCGCTTGGGGCCGCGGGCGACCCGGGAACTCCGGGCCAGCCGCGTCCCGATCGCGAGGTCGGAGTGGCCCGACACCAGCGGCGCCACCAGGGGCAGCAGCGCCTTCAGGTCGGTGGACAGGTCCACGTCCATGTAGGCGACCACGTCCGCGTCCGAGGCGAGCCAGACCTGGCGCAGCGCCCGGCCGCGACCCTTCGCGTCCAGATGGACGGCCCACACCGCCCGGTGCCGGGCGGCCAGCCGCTGGGCGATCGACCACGTGCCGTCCGTCGACGCGTTGTCGGCGATCACGATCCGGTAGTCGTAGGGGAAGCTCTCCGTGAGGTAGGACTCGAGCCGGAGCACGGAGGCGGCCAGGTCGGCCTCCTCGTTGTAGACGGGGACGATCACATCCACCAGCGCGGTGCGGGTGGCCGGACGGCCGTCGGTGACGGGCATCGGAAGGGTGCTCACTGTGCTCACCTCACTTGCTCTGGGTCAGGTCGTAGACGGTCGCGTTGCCCACGGTGGTGGCGGTGTAGTTCTCCTCCACCCAGGCGCTGATCTGGCTGGCCACGTCGGAGCCGCCGTTGCTCGCGCCGACGCTGTTGGCGATGAAGTAGTGGATCTTCCCCGCCGCCACGTCGGCCGTGAACTCCTCGAGGGTGGGGGACGGGTCGGAGCCGTTGAAGCCGCCGATCGCCATCACCGCATCGCCGGTGGCGAGCTGGTAGGTGGCCGCGTTCTGCGAGCCGACGGTCGCTGCCACCCAGGTGTAGGACGCGGCGTCCGTCGCGAGCAGGTTCTCCAGCTCGGTGGACGTCGACGCGCCGTTCAGCAGGCCGCCCATGCCACCCATGCCGCCGTCGCCCCCGCCCGGGCCGCCCCGCGACGTCGAGCCGGTGGACGTGGAGCCGTTCGACGTCTGGCCGGGCGCCTGGCCCTGCGGCATGCCGCCGCCGAAGCCACCGCCGCGTCCGCCGTCGAAGCCGCCGCCCCCGCCGGGGCCTCCGCCGCGTCCGCCACCGAAGCTGGACACCGGACCTGCGGTGACGATCGAGCCGGTGTGGGCGGTCGCCGCGGTGTTGACCGAGTAGGCGTACGGACCGGCCAGGCCGGCCGCGATCGCCGCGCCGAGCACGATGCCGGCGATCAGCCGGGGCAGCCGGTGCACCCAGACCAGGGCGAGGCCGGCGGCCGTGCCGACGCCGAGCGCCGTCCAGCCGAGGATCGTGTACCAGGAGCCGGCCTGCTGCAGCAGGACGAGCGCCCATACGCCGGTCCCGATGCTGGTGAGGGCCAGCAACAGTCGTGCGACGAGCCGTCCGCGGTTGGCCCACAGGGCCGCGCCGCCGATGCCGACCGCGCCGCCGATGGCCGGAGCCAGCGCCACCGTGTAGTAGTCGTGGTAGATGCCCGCCATGAAGCTGAACACGAGTGCGGTGACGACCAGCCAGCCCAGCCAGCTGATGACGCCGCCCGCGAGGGCCTGGCTGGGGGTCTGCTGACGGCGTCCGTCCGCACCGGTGGACGGCGCGAGCCGCCGGTGCGCGAACGCGTAGCCGAGCGCACCGACCCCGAGGACGAGCGCGGCGGGGATCAGCCAGGAGACCATGCCGCCCGACACGCCCTCGAACATCCTCAGGATGCCGGTTGAGCCCCACATGCCGCCCTGGCCGCCACCTCCGCCACCGGTCACCGAACCCACCTCGTTGCCGGTGATCCGGCCGAGGCCGTTGTAGCTGATGATCAGTTCGAGCAGGGAGTTGTTCTGCGAGCCACCGATGTAGGGGCGCAGGGACGCGGGCGTCAGCTCCACGGCGGCGACGTACCAGCCGAAGGACGCGACCATCGCGACGAACGCGACGAGCAGGTCGACGACCTTCTTCTTCCAGGACGCGGGGGCTGCGATCCAGTAGGCCACCACCAGGGCGGGCAGCACCAGGAAGGCCTGCAGCATCTTGGTGAGGAATCCGAAGCCGATCGCGACGCCGGCCAGCGCCAGCCAGCCGCGTCCGGCGTGCTCGGTGGCCCGGACGGTGAAGTAGCTCGCGAGCACCATCGTGAAGACCAGCAGGGCGTCGGGGTTGTTGAACCGGAACATCAGCGTGGCGACAGGGGTGAGCGCGAAGACGACCGCGCCGACGAGCGCTGCCCAGTGGGCGCCACGGGCGGTCAGCGGGTGGGTCGCGCCGGTCCCAGTGATCCCTGAGCCTGACGAAGGGCCCCAGTTCAGCAGCGAGCGGCGGACGGTCGCGTACAGGACGCCGACGCTGGCCACACCGAGCAGCGCCTCAGGGACGAGGATGCTCCAGGAGCTCAGTCCGAACAGCCGGACGGACAGCGCCATCAGCCAGATCGCGGCCGGCGGCTTGTCGACGGTGATGCTGTTCCCGCCGTCCAGGGAGCCGAAGAACCAGGCCTCCCAGTTCGTCGAGCCGGCCTGTGCGGCGGCGGAGTAGAAGGAGTTGGCATACCCGGAGGCAGACAGGCCCCAGATGTAGAGGAAGGCCGTCGCGATCAGCAGTCCGATCACGCTGCCCCGGACCACCCAGTCGGGGCGGTCGTCGACGTAGGCGTAATAGCGGCGCGTCGGTTTCGCGTCCGCGTGCCCACCGGTTGCGGGGGGCACCTGGGTCTCGATCAGGGTCATGCATTGAGGAAACCCGCTCCGGCTGAGCCGACCATCGGGTGATCCTGTGAGCCTGTTGTGAGCCGGGCGAGTGGCGGACGGGACCGCGTCCCGCGGGCTCAGGCCAGGGGGATGCGGATCGAGAAGGTGGTGCTGCCCGGGTGGCTGTCGAGGGACACCTGGCCCCCGTGAGCGTTGATGAGGGCGGAGACGATGGCAAGACCGAGGCCGGTGGACGAGCCGCCGGCCTGCCGGACGCGGCTGACATCGGCCCTGGTGAACCGCTCGAAGACCGTCTCCTGGATCTCCTGTGGCACGCCGGGCCCGTTGTCGGTGACGGAGATCACCGCCCAGCCGTCCTCCGCGCGCAAGGCGGTCTCCACCCGCGTGCCGGGCGGGGTGTGCGTCCTGGCGTTCGCCAGCAGGTTGGCCACGACCTGGTGCACCCCGTGCGGATCGGCCATGGCCTGGATCACGTCATCGGGCAGGTGCAGCGTCCAGGTGTGGTCGGTGCTGGCCGCCCGCGCATCGCTGACGGCGTTCAGGACGATCTCGGTGACGTCGGTCGGCTGGATGTCGAGCGTCGGCTCGGAATCGAGCCGGGCCAGCAGCAGGAGGTCCTGGACGAGGGCCGACATCCGCTCCGACTCGGCCTCGATCCTGCCCAGGGCGTGGGCGGCGTCCCCGGGCAGTTCCTCGCTGCTGCGCCGGGTCAGCTCGGCGTAGCCGCGAATGGACGCGAGCGGGTTGCGCAGCTCGTGGGAGGCGTCGGCGACGAACTGGCGCACCTTCGTCTCGCTCTGGTGCCGGACGGCGAGGGCGTTCTCGACGTGGTCGAGCATGTGGTTGAACGCGAGCCCCACTCTGCCCACCTCGGACGCAGGGTTCGCGTCCGCCGGCGCCACCCGGATCGGCACGTGCCCCTCGCCGCTCTCCAGCGGCAGGTTCGAGACCTGGGTGGCCGTCGCGGCCAACCGGGTGAGCGGACGCAGGCTCCGCTCGACGACCCGGCGCGCGGCGACGTAGGAGATCAGGATGGCCCCTCCCGTGAGCAGGCCCGCCATGATCAGCAGGCTGACCATCGGGCCGGTGACCTCGGAGTACGGGAGGCCGACGAGGGTGGCACCGTTGACGCGCTGTTGCAGGAGGAACCGGTACGGCCCCATGCCGGACACCCGGACCGTCACCGCGTCACGCCCGAACTGGATGTCCTCGATCGACTCCTGGGCCGAGGTGCTCAGCGCGTCGGAAGGGCTGGTCTGCACCCACCGGCCGGAGTCGGTGTCGTAGTCGAAGCGGATCAGGCCCGTGCCCGCGAGGTCGCCGGGAGCCGTGCCGGTCTGGCCGCCGCCGTACCGGCCGCTCGGGCGGGTGGCCGCCACCTGGAGCCGGGCGTCCAGCTGCTGCTGAAGGATCTGGAAGATCGCCAGCGCGGTGAACATGCTCAGCCCCACCGTGACGAGGGCGACCAGCGCGGTTGTGCGCAGGACCAGCTGACGGCTCAGCGTCCCCTTGCCCATCGGCGAGGGGTGCGGTGCGTCTGGCAGGGCGGGCAGCGTCATTCGGCCGCCGGCTTGAGCACGTAGCCCGCGCCCCGCATGGTGTGGATCATCGGGGCCCGGCCGGCGTCGATCTTCTTCCGCAGGTACGAGATGTACAGCTCGACGACGTTCGCCTGGCCGCCGAAGTCGTAGTTCCACACGCGGTCGAGGATCTGGGCCTTGCTCAGCACCCTGCGCGGGTTGCGCATGAGGTAGCGCAGCAGTTCGAACTCGGTAGCGGTCAGGTTGATGATCTGGCCGCCGCGGGTCACCTCGTGGCTGTCCTCGTCCAGGGTCAGGTCGCCGACGACCAACTGCGACTCGTTGCGCAGGGTGGCCGCCCCCGAGCGGCGCAGCAGTGCCCGCAGCCGGGCCACGAGCTCTTCGAGGCTGAACGGCTTGGTCACATAGTCGTCGCCGCCGGCGGTGAGGCCGCCGATGCGATCGTCCAGGGCGTCCTTGGCGGTGAGGAAGATCACCGGCACGTCCGGCTGCTCCGCGCGGATCCGCCGCATCACCTCCAGGCCATCGAAGTCCGGCAGCATCATGTCGAGCACGATCGCGTCCGGACGCACCTCGCGTGCGGTCTTGACCGCGGCCAGGCCGGACGCAGCGGTCGACACCTCCCAGCCCTCGTAGCGCAGCGCCATGCTGAGCAACTCGGTGAGGCTGGTCTCGTCATCGACGGTGAGGACTCGAATCGCGGTGCCGTCCGGTCGAGTGAGTGCTTCCTGTCCGCTTCGTGCAGTGATGGCCATGGTGCAACTCTCTCAGTGGCGCGTGAGGAACCGCTGGCAGTTCCCTGTGGGAACCCTATGACTATCCAGAGGGACTTGACGAGGGCCGTCCGGTCGCGGCGGGGCCGGGCCGCAGGTGGCGTTCGGGGCGGTCGGATAGCCTTGGCCCAGCCTGGCGGTGAGCCGGGAGCGATCGAGCGGGGAGGCGGTATGCGGGGCGTTCGCGCAGTCGCTGGCCTGCTCGGGGAATTGCTGGTGACCCTCGGCGTCGTGCTGCTGCTGTTCGTGGGCTGGCAGCTGTGGTGGACGGACGTGGTCTCTGACGCCGACGCCGCTCGGGTGGTCGGCACGCTCCAGACCGACTTCGACAACCCCCAGTGGGTGCAGCCCAAGCACGTGAAGCTAGGGGACGCCTTCGCGATCGTCCGCATCCCGAGGTTCGGCGAGAAGTTCGCCCGCCCGCTGTACGAGGGCACCACGAGAGACGTCCTCGCCCGCGGCATCGGGCACTACACCGGCACGGCGATGCCGGGCGAGATCGGCAACTTCGCGATGGCCGGCCACCGCACGACCTACGGCAAGCCGTTCAACCGGATTGCTGAGCTGGCCAACGGCGACGTGGTGCTCGTCGAGACGAAGGACACCTGGTATGTGTACCGGGTGAGCAGCCACGAGATCGTCCCGCCGACGCAGGTTTCCGTCGTGCTGCCGGTGCCGAACCAGCCGGGCGCCGAGCCCACAGAGAAGATCCTGACCATGACCAGTTGCCACCCCGAGTTCAGTGCGAGGCAGCGCTACATCGTGCACGCGACGCTGGAGGCCACCTATCCGCACGCCGACGGCGTGCCCGCCGACGTATTGAAGGTGTCCTGATGTCGTTCTATGGGCACCTCTGGCGGCTGCTGCCGGGGCCGAAGCCGCTGAAGGTGGTCGAGGCGCTCGTGCTGTTCCTGGCCGTGGTCGCGGTGCTCTTCAACTGGGTGTTCCCGCAGATCGCGCCGTACATGCCGTTCAACGACACCACCGTCGGGCAGTGAGCAGGGTCGTATCGTGCTGCTGACCGAGCTGCTGCCGGTCGCGGTCTTCCTGGTCAGCTACCGGCTCGACCCGCGCAAGTTCCGCACGGGGCTCTACCTGCTGTTCGCGTTGTTCTGGCTGGGCACCACGATCGTCGGGGCGATCAGCGGGTGGGCGTCCAGCGTGGACGAGCTCGCGGGCGCGCTCGTGCTGCTGGCGGTCATCCTGATGTTCCTCGTGACCGTGGTGGGGTTCGCCGGCTTCCTGGTCGTGACCGGCGTGACCAACGTGCGGCGGGAGGGCTTCGCTCTCTCCCGCGTACTCTCCCTCGTGCTCGGGCTGGTGCTGCTGGCCTACACCGGGCTGGTCGTGGGCGTGGTGGTCGCCCACTCGGTGGCGGCGTTCACCTGGCTGCTCCTGCTGGGCTTCCCGGCCGGCTACCTGGGGTTCGCGTTCACCGCGTTCCTGCTCTACGGCAGCCTCTATCCCGCGCTGATGGCGCGGCAGGGCGGTCGGGTCGCCGCGGTGGTCGTCCTCGGGTCCGGGCTGATCGACGGAGAGGTGCCGCCGCTGCTGGCGTCCCGGCTGCACAGGGGACGGCAGGTCTTCGACAGACTGAGCGCCGCCGGCGCGCCGCCGCGCGTTCTGATCACGTCCGGTGGGCGCGGGCCGGACGAGCCGGTGGCCGAGGCCGAGGCGATGGCCGACTTCCTGGTGGCGGACGGCCTGCCGCGCGAACTCGTCGGCGTGGAGAACCGCTCACGGAACACGGACGAGAACCTCGCCTTCACCGCCGAACTGCTGGCGTCGGCGGGAATCGGCGGGCCGATCGCAGTGGTGACCAGCAGCTTCCACGCGTTCCGCGCCGCGCTGCTGATGCGCAGGCACGGGCTGGCCGGCTATGCCGTCGGCGCGCCGACCGCGCGCTACTACTGGCCCAGCGCGGTGATCCGGGAGTTCCTCGCCGTGCTGCGCGACCACCTCTGGCTGAACGTCGTGCTGGTCGGGCTCAGCCTCGTCCCGCTGGCGGTGGCGGTGGCGTCCCGGGCGTGACGGAGTCTCCGGAGGCGTGTCGAAGACCGCCCTCGGCGTGGTGGTGCTCCTCTACCCGACCGCGGACGGGACGGCTGGACGCCACAGGTGCACAGCCGGATCGAGCGGGCCGCTGCCTGTGGTCGCACCCGTCCCGAAGGCTCGGACCGAGGCTTCCTCACCGCTCAGCGGTAGCCGAACGCCTTCGCCCCAGGGATGACGTCCACCCACGAGATGTCGTAGTCGTCGACCCGGCCCGGCCGCGCGGTGGTGGTGGGGTTCTCCAGCACCAGCCGGATCATCCTCCCTACGGCCTCGTCGTCGCCCTGCGCGCGGACCTCGACCGAACCGTCGGCCAGGTTCTCGGCGTAGCCGGCGAGGTTCAGGTAGCGGGCCTCGCCCATCGCCCACCAGCGAAAGCCGACGCCCTGGACGCGGCCGCGGAGCGTGATGACAACGGCGAGCATGCAGCTATTGAACCCCATCGCTGGCCGGCCCGCCCTGGGCTTGGCGAGGAGTCGAGACCTCCGTCCCGCTTCTGGAAGGATGTGCCCATGAGCGAACCGGTCCGCGAAGTACTCACCTGGGAGACGTTCGGGAGGGCGTCCCGCGAACTCGCCCAGCAGGTGGTGGACTCCGGCTTCCAGCCCGACCTGATCATGTCGATCACGCGCGGCGGGATGCTGCCCGCGGGTGCGCTGAGCTACGCCATGGGGATCAAGAACCTGCACATCATCAACGTCGAGTTCTACACCGGCGTGGACACCCGGCTGCCGCTGCCCGTGCTGCTGCCGCCGGTGCCGGCCGCTGTGGACCTGTCTGCCAAGAAGGTCCTGATCGTCGACGACGTGGCCGACACCGGCGAGACCCTGCGGATGGTGCGCGACTTCTGCGCCGCACACGTCGCGGAGACCCGCACGGCCGTGCTCTACGAGAAGTCGCAGTCGGTGGTCAAGTGCGATTACGTGTGGAAGCGGACGGACGAGTGGATCGCTTTTCCCTGGTCGAGCGAGCCTCCGCTGGTGGGCAGTTCCACGGACAACTGAACGTCCGGCTCAGACCATCGATCGTTCGGGTTCGTCGCTCGTTGCCTCGCGGGTCCGGCGGGGCTCCGAGTGACCTCGCGCGAGGACAGGGCGCACCGATCTGCGCGGTGGACGTCCTCAGTGGATCGATTTGCGCGCGCTCAGCACCTCTACCGTGCGAATCGCGCCGCTGGTCCGAGGGCACCCGTGCTGTCCGGACAACGTGTGTACACTCGTTCCATGAACGTGCCTGACACCTCGCGGCGAACTGCCCGCATCGACATCCGTACCACGGAAGATGAGCGCGCCCTGTTGGTAGAGGCCGCTGCGCTCACCAACCGGACGGTCAGTGAGTACATCCGTACCCAGTCGTTGGCCGATGCTCGCCGCGACGTTGAGGCCACTCGACGCTTTGTCCTGTCGACACAGGCCTGGAATGACTTCGTCGAAGCGCTTGAGCACCCCGAGGATCACCAGGGCAGTTGGGAGACCCTGCGTATGGTGCCGCGGCCCTGGGTCGCTGATCGGTGACCTTCTCCGCGCCCCGGCGCTTGCGACCGAACGACGACCTCCACCAGTTCGACTGCGGTATCGAGGAGATGAACCTTTGGTTGCGCACGCGAGCAACCCGATCGCTTTCCAGCGGTGATGCGGTCGCCTGGGGGGTGTTCGACGACGGAATGCTCGCCGGGTTCTACGCGCTCGCTCCGGTGTCCGCTCAGCGCGGCGAGGCTGGAGGGATGCTCGACCGGAATGCGCCCGAACAGGTTCCCGCGTTGCTGTTGGCTCGCCTGGGCGTCGATCGCCGCCATCAGCGACACGGGCTTGGTCGTGCCTTGGTCGCCGATGCTGCCGAACGCGCCCGGGCCGCCGCGAGCCAGGTCGGTGGGAGGGCCCTGCTGGTGGATGCCAAGAACCCGGAGGTTGCGGCCTGGTACGGCCGCCTCGGGTTCCGGGCGTTCAGGGACGACCAGCTTCGCCTCTACCTGATGTTCTAGCCCGTGGGCGTCGGCCCTGGGTCGACTCGACAAGGAGGAGTCAGGAGAGCGCCTCGATGACCTTCGCGATCCGGCGCTGCCTGGTCGCCTCGGCCTTCGCCTCGGTGACCGAGCGGACATGCTCCTTGCGGTGCGAAGGAGCCAGGGCGTCGAAGGCCGCACGAACCCCGGCGGCGGCCAGCGACTCGGCCAGATCGTCCGGCACCGGCGTGTCCCGCGCAGAGGTGTCGTGGACGAGGGTCACCTCGTGCGTCTCGCCGCCGGCCACGCCCGCGACGCGGCGATGGGCCGTCGCCAGCGGAATCAGGTAGCGGCCGCCCATGACCGCGATCGTGGAGGCGTAGCTGTAGCCGGCGATAGTGACCTGGACGGGCACCCGCTTGCCGGCGCCGAAGCTCTCGACCACGTCGGGCGGTACCTCGATGCCGACGTTGTTGCCGGACTGGAACAGGGTGGTCGTGAAGGTCGGCATCTCTCGCTCCTGGTGTTCGTGGTCAGCCTGCTGGTTCAACGACCGAGCGTGTCGATGATGTTCCCGCGACGACCACGCCGGCGAGGACCGTGACGATGCCCAAAATCTGGAGTGGCGCGAGGGTTTCGTGGAGCACCAGCAGGC
Source organism: Propionicimonas sp. (assembly GCA_036770475.1). GTDB lineage: Bacteria > Actinomycetota > Actinomycetes > Propionibacteriales > Propionibacteriaceae > Propionicimonas. The sequence goes on from DAIPJC010000002.1 coordinate 110,039, forward strand.
CCAGCAGTGCCGCGGTCGTCGGCTCGGCGAGCCCCAGGGTGATCGCGGTGGACGCGGCGAGATGCCGCAGCGCGGAGCCCATCAGGAGATAGGAGACCACGACGGTGACCGCACCCAGCCACAAGGCAACGGCAAGGCCACGCGGCTGGGCCAGCCACGAGTTGTCCGTGAACGGCAGGACCGCCGCCCCGATCAGTCCGCTGGTGCCGATCACGGCAGCCGTCGCAGGGAGCGCGCCGACGCCACGCTGGACGAGGTGGGCCGCGGCCACCGCGTAGCCCGCGTACGAGGCCCCCGCCACCAGGGAGGCGAGCAGTCCCAGCGGCTGCAGCGACGCACCCTGACCGACCATCCCCGACAACAGGACGATGCCCGCCACCGCCAGGGCGGTGGCGAACGCCCAGCGCCGCGATGGCCGTTGCCCGCGCCAGGCGTCGAACAGGCCGGCGAACAGCGGGCTCGAGCCGAGGGCGAGCACCGTGCCCACCGCCACGCCGTTGGCCCGGGTGCCGAAGAAGAACGTCGCCTGGAACGCCATCACGCAGGCTCCGCCGAGGAGGACCCAGCCGATGTTGCCCGACCAGCGCGGCCGACGCAGGCCCTGGTGTCGCAGCCACCAGACCAGCCCTACCAGCGCGAGCAGGCCGCCGCCGATGACCTGGCGCACAGCCCCGACGCTGAGTGGGTTCGCCCCGGGCGGTCCGAACGCCTGGGCCGTCCCGGTGGTGCCGAACAGGACGGCGGCCGCCACCATCATGACCGCAGGGCGCAGCGCGGGTTGGTCGGGCACGGCGGAAAGGCTAGCGACGCCGAGCTCCGGATCCCGACCGTCCCGTGGATCTCAGCGGTCGACGCGGTAGGTCAGCACCAGGGTGCCCAACTCCGAAGTGGCCGACGACTCCAGGTGCAGCCGCCGGAGCCCGGGAAGGTCGCCGAAGAGCCGGGCGCCGGTGCCCAGCAGGAGCGGATGGACGAACAGGGTCAGCCCGTCCACGAGCCCGGCTGCGAGCAGGAAGCGCGCGAGCCGGCCACTGCCCAACACGACGATCGAACCCTCACCCTCTGCCTTCAGCTCGGTCACGGCTGCCGCCACGTCACCGGAGATGACAGCGGTCGGTTGCCATGCCGGAGCCGCGAGGGTGTTGCTCACCACGTACTTCTGCGTCCGGTTGAGGCTGGCCGCCATCGGATTGTCGTCCGGCTGAGTGGGCCAGAACTGCGACAGTTCCTCGAACGTCCGCCGTCCGAACAGGAAGGCGCTGGTTGCCCCCTCCTGGGGCGGTGGCTGGACGGGGTAGTCCCGCCCCCAGCCGGGATAGGAGAACTCGCCGTCGGGGTTCGCCAGCCCCTGCATGACCCCGTCCACAGAGACGAACTCGACCAGTTGCAGCCTTCTCACGATGACCTCCTTCGTGTCGTGGGGAACGGATCGGTGCGGCCCGGCTACCCGTCCTGCAGCGTGCGCTCGAACAACGACCGCACGTGGGCGGGCAGGTCGTGCTCGGCGAGTTGCACGTCGATATCGGCGGCGTGGCAGGTCACGCCGTAGCAGAACGCGTCCGGCTGGGGTTCGCTGGCCGCAGCGAGCCTCGGCAGCGTCTCGCCGGCGAGCAGCCCGGCCCAGGCCTGCTGGTCGGGCTTCGGCAGTTCAGCGAGGCTGGTCCGGCGCTCGCGGGTGATGCCGGCGAAGCCGCCGGTGCGCCGCACGAGCAGCTGGGCGTCGGGGTCGATCCCGGCCTCTCCGGGCGGGGTCGTCGTTGCGTCCCCACCCACGCCGACCGTGCTCCATGCCGAGCGGACGGCCGCGGCCTCCGCCCCGTCCCCGAACCGGGCCACGGCGGCAGCGGCGGTGAGGTCGGCGAAGGTGGCGAAGTCGCAGTCTGCCGTGATGGCGGAGCCGGTGAGCACGTCGTACCAGATCCAGCCGGCCTTCTCCCACGCGTGGCCACCGATCGTGGTGGCGGTGAGGGCGAACGCCCGGTTGGGGATGCCCGAGTTGTAGTGGACGCCGCCGTTGTCGTCGCTGGTCTGCACGTAGCCGCTCATATCGGCCGGCTGCGGGTCCTTGCCCAGCCGAGGGTCGTCGTAGGCGGTGCCGGGGTGCAGCATGCTGCGCAGCGCCACGCCCTTCACACCCGGCAGCAGCAGGTCGGCGCCGATCAACCAGTCGGCCTGGGCCGCGGTCTGGCCGGCTGCGTACTGGGCGACCAGCGAGCCGAAGACGTCCGAGATCGACTCGTTCAGGGCGCCCGACTGGCCCTGGTACGTGAGGTTGGCGGTGTGCTCGGTGACGCCGTGGGTGAGTTCGTGGCCGATCACGTCGAGACTGGCGGTGAACCGTCCGAAGATCTCCCCGTCCCCGTCGCCGAAGACCATGCGCTCGCCGTTCCAGAAGGCGTTCTGGTAGCCCTGCCCGTAGTGGACGGTGCCGAGCAGGCGCATGCCCGCGCCGTCGATCGAGTTGCGGCCGTAGACCTTGTCGTACAGGTTCCAGGTGGCACCGAAGCCGTCGTAGGCCTCGTCCACGGCCGGATCGCCCGTGGCGGGCGCGCCCTCGGTCCGCACCGATGTGCCGGGCAACGTCTCGGTGTTGTGGGCGTCGTAGACCTCGCGGGACGGCGCGGGTGTGCCCGTTGCGCTCGGTGCGCGCACGGTGTGGGGCCGAGCGGACCTTCTGGCTCGTCGCTTCTCGGCATCGGCGTCGAGCGTGGCGCGCGCGAACTCCGCGAGCGGGTGCGAGCTCTCCGCCAGGTGCTGCAGCAGATACGGCGGGACGATGTGAGCGAGGTGGGTCATGCCATCCAGCATGCCGCGCCCCACCGACAGCCGATCTCTCTCCCGTCCCCGACCGCCCACCACCTCGCCGGCCCCCCGTACAAACGCTGCCGAAACTCGCAGAAGCTCCCGAAATTTCGGCAGCGCGGACGAATTTCGGCAGCGTTTGCGAGAAGGGGGACGGGTGGGGCGCGGGACGGGTGGGACGGGGGTGGGTCAGGCGGCTGGGTCCGTGACGTCGGCGACGTCGGCGTCCAGGGCGGCGAGGGCGGCGTCCGCGTCCAGCAGGACGGTCGCGCCGTGCTCGCCGGCGCCGAGGGAGATCGTGCGGCCGGCGATGCTGGCGTCCGCGACGACCGGCCAGGCGGTGCGCGAGCCGAAGGGGGTGATCGTGCCGCGCTCGTAGCCGGTGGCAGCGAAGGCGGTGGCGGCGTCCGGCATCGACAACCGGTTCACGCCGAGGTGGGCCCGCAGTTTCGGCCAGGCGATCTCGCGGTCGCCGGGCACCAGGACGAACAGGAAGTCGTCCTCGCCGCGGCGGACGACGAGGGTCTTGACGATGTCTGCCGGGCTGATCCCGCGCAACGCGGCCGCCTCTGCGAGCGAGCGCGCGGGACGGTGCCGGACGACCCGGTAGGTGAGGCCCGCCGCCGTGAGCGCGGCCTCTGCCGGGGCCGGGTCGGCCATCACGCCCGGGGCTTCGTCAGGCTCAGCCATCGTCGGAGCTCAGCCATCTTCGGAGATCAGCCATCTTCGGAGCTCAGCCGTCGTGGAAGCTCAGCTACCTGAGGCGCTCAGGCGTGCAGGTACTCGAGCAGGTGGTTGCGCTCGTCGGTCAGTTGGTCGATCCGGTACTTGACCACGTCGCCGATGGACACGATCGCGGCGAGCTTGCCGTCCTTGACGACGGGCAGGTGACGGATGCGCGAGTAGGTCATGGTGTGGCCGACCGCCTCGAGGGTCTCCTCGGCGTCGCACGTCTTGACCTCAGCGGTCATGATCGCCGAGACCTGCTCGGTGAGCACGTCCGCGCCTTCAGTGGCGAGGTGCCGGACGACGTCCCGCTCGCTCACGATTCCCGCGATCGTGGCGCCGTCCTCGCTTACCACGACAGCACCGATGTTGTTCTTTCCGAGGAGGTCGACCAGCTCGGCAATGGTCGCGGCGGGGGCGATGGTGACCACGTCCGCGCCCTTCTTGCGGATGATGTCCTCGATCTTCATAGTCCGGACGCTACCTTGCCCGGCAGCCCAGCACCAGAGCACGCGCGGTGCCGCAAGTGCGGCTTGGTAAGGTCTGCGGGCATGAGCACCCCACGGAGTTCTTCTCCTCCGCTGCGCTCCTCCGAACAACTCCGCGGGGGCCCCGCATGAGCACCCCACGGAGTTCTTCTCCTCCGCTGCGCTCCTCCGAACAACTCCGCGGGGGCCCCGCATGAGCGAGCAACACCCGCGAACCAGGGCAGTGCGGGCGGGGATCGCCACCGATCCCGTCCACGGCGCAGTGGTGCCGCCGGTGTTCATGTCGACGACGTACGCGTTCCCGCGCTTCGGTGAACCCGGTGCGTACGACTACAGCCGCGCAGGCAACCCCACCCGGTCGACTCTCGCCGCCGCGATCGCCGAGCTTGAGGGCGGGGTCGCTGGCGAGGTCACCGCGTCCGGCATGGGGGCGATCACTGCGGTGGTGCTGGCGCTCCTGCCTCCGGGCGGCACCCTGTTGGCTCCTTTCGACGCGTACGGCGGCTCGTGGCGACTCTTCGACGCCCTCGCCCGCACGGGACGGCTGCAGCTGCGGCTGGCCGACTTCAGCGATCCCGGCCTCGCGCTGGACGACGTCGTCGACGGCGTCGACCTGGTCTGGCTGGAGACACCCTCCAACCCGCTGCTGCGGATCACCGACCTCGCTGCGGTGAGCCGGGCAGCACACGCCGCCGACGCGCTGGTCGTCGCCGACAACACCTTCGCCAGCCCCGCCGTGCAGCGGCCGCTGGAGTTCGGGGTGGACGTCGTGGTGCACTCCGCGACCAAGTACCTCAACGGGCACAGCGACGTGGTCGCGGGCGCGATCGTCGCGGCGTCCGAGGACGTGGCCGCCGAACTGTCCTGGTGGGCGAACACCCTCGGCGTCACCGGGGGCGCGCTGGACGCCTACCTCGCGCTGCGCGGGCTGCGGACGCTGCACCTGCGGATGGCGGCCGCCCAGGCCAACGCCGCCGCCGTCGCGGAGCTCCTCGCCTCGCACCCGGCCGTCCGCGCCGTCCACTACCCGGGGCTGGCCACCCACCCGCAGCACGAACTCGCCGTCCGGCAGATGGACGGCTTCGGCGCGATCGTGACCTTCGACGTGGGCAGCGAGGCAGCGGTGCAGGCGCTGGTGGACGGGCTGGAGTGCTTCTGCCTGGCCGAGAGCCTCGGCGGAGTGGAGTCGCTGGTCTCGCACTCCGCGTCCATGACCCACGCGTCGATGCCGCCGGAGGTGCGCGCCGCCGCCGGCATCACGGACGGCCTGCTCCGGCTCAGCCTCGGTGTCGAGGACGCGGCCGACCTGGTCGAGGATCTGAGGGCTGGCCTGGACCGGGCGGCGCAGGCCTGACCTTTCAGGCCGTGGGCGTCAGGGCTTCGCGAACTCCTCCGTCCCCAGCACCCGGAGCAGCTGCAGCTTTTCCGCAGCCTCCGACCGGGGCGTGGCGGTGAGCACGAGCAGCGCCTGGGACCGGTCCTCGGTGTAGAGCACCTGGCAGTCGAGCTCGAGGCGGCCCAACTCGGGGTGGATGAGCACTTTGTGGTCCTCGAAGCGGCGGGCGACCTCCTGACGCTCCCACAGCTCGGCGAACTCCGCGCTGCGCCGCTGGAGTTCGCGGACGAGCTCTGCTGCGCGTGACGAAGGTCCGGCGGCCCCCGCCTCGGCGCGAAGGTTGGCCACCAGCGCTCTGCTGTGCCGGTCCCGATCCTCCTCGGGGTAGCGCAGCCGCTCGGTCCGCGGCCTGGTGAACCAGCGGTACGCCTCCGTGCGCTCGAGCCCGGTGAGCGAGCTGTGGTCGCCCAGCAGTGCGACGGCGAGCGGGTTGGCGACGAGCGTCTCGCCGATGCTGGAGATCACCAGCGCGGGGGTGTCGTCGAGGCGGTCCAGCACGCGCAGCAGGGCCGGGGCAACGTGCGGGAGGCCGCTGGTCCGGTCAGGCGCCTGGTGACCGGCGACTCGGTAGAGGTAGTCGCGCTCGTGGTCGCTGAGCCGCAGCGCGCGGGCAAGGGCCGCGAGCAATTGCGCGCTCGGCTGCGGCCCCCGTCCCTGCTCCAGCCGGGCGTAGTAGTCCGACGACATCGCCGCCAGCAGGGCCACCTCTTCGCGGCGCAGGCCCACGGTGCGTCGGCGCGCGCCCGCCGGCAGCCCCACGTCGGACGGACGGAGGCTCTCGCGGTGCCGCCGCAGGAAGGCGGCGAGCGCTGGTCGGTCCACGGCGTCCATCATCCGCCGTCGCGGCGCCCGGAAACAGGGATCAGCGATCCCAGGCTCGACGGTGCCTTCTCCCCTCTGCGGGCGCGACCGACGCTGATGGCATGCAGATCAGCGGAAACACCATCTTCATCCCCGGCGGCACCGGTGGCCTCGGGCTCGCTCTCGCCACCCGCCTGGCCGATCGCGGCAATACCGTCGTCATCGGCGGACGCCGGTCCGCCGAGCTCGAGCGAATCGTGGCCGGGAATCCCGGCCTGGCCGCCGTCCGCATCGACACCACCGACCCGGACAGCATCGCCGAGGCAGCGCGCGAGGTGATCGCTCGCCACCCTGACCTCAACGTGCTGGTCACGATGGCCGGCATCATGCGCGTGGAGGACTGGCACACGCCGGACGGCTTCCTCGCGTCCGCCGAAGCGGTCGTGACCACAAACCTCCTGGGCACGATCCGGCTGGTGGCCGCGTTCATCGAGCAGCTTAGGGACCGGCCGGACGCCACGATCATGACGGTCTCGTCCGGGCTCGCCTTCGCCCCGCTGGCCGCCACGCCCAGCTACAACGCCAGCAAGGCCGGCATCCACCTGCTCAGTGAGTCGCTGCGGCTCCAGCTGGCTGACACCTCGGTGCGGGTGGTGGAGCTGGAGCCGCCGTCGGTGGCCACCGAGCTGCTGCCGGGCCAGTCGAAGAGCCCGTTCGCGATGCCCGTGGACGACTTCGCCGACGAGGTGATGCAGCTTCTCGAACGCGACCCGGACGTCCGGGAACTGCAGGTCGAGCGCGTGAAGTTCCTGCGCTACGGCGAGGCCCGCGGCGACTACGAGCAGGTGGTCGCGACCCTGAACCACCTCGATCCGCACGGGAAGTAGCAGGATGGCAGGGTGCAGTACGAATCGTGGATCGACCGGCAGATCCGGGAGGCGCAGGAGCGGGGCGAGTTCGACAACCTGCCGGGAGCGGGCAAGCCCCTCCAGCTGGACGACGACCCGGACTGGTGGATCAAGGCCAAGATCGCCCGCGAGAACCTCCAACCCCTGCTCCCCACACCGTTGGCCCTGCGCCGCGAGGTGGAACAGCTGCCCGAGACCCTGGCCGATGCCCGGACCGAGGCCGAGGTGCGCGAGCGGGTCGAGGACCTGAACCGGCGCATCCGCGAGAGCTACCTGCGTCCCCAGGCTGGGCCGAGGGTCGTCGTCGGCATCGTGGACGTCGAAGTAGCGGTCGAGCGCTGGCGTTCGGAGCGCGGCCCTTCGTGACGGCTCGCTCGTACCTCGCGAGCCTCCTCAGGGAGCGTCGGCGGGCGGCTCGTTCTTCAGGGATCGTCCGTGGTCTCGACAAGCTCGACCGGCGATGCTGAGGCGAGACCAGCGGAGCTGAGACGAGACCGGCGATGCTGGGACGAGACCAGCGGGGCTGAGACGAGACCAGCGATGCTGGGACGAGACCGGCGATGCTGGAGCGAATGGTCAGCGGCTGACCAGCGCGCGCAGGAAGAACAACAGGTTGGCCGGACGCTCGGCGAGGCGGCGGACGAAGTAGCCCCACCAGTCGGTGCCGAACGGGACGTAGACCCGAACCGACTCACCGGACGCGGCGAGCCGGCGCTGCTCGTCGGAGCGGATGCCGTAGAGCATCTGGAACTCGTAGCTGCCGGGCTCCCGATCGAACTGGCGCGCCAGCTCGCCGACGGCGGCGATCATCTCGGGGTCGTGGGTGGCCAGCATCGGGTAGCCGTCCCCGGCCAGCAGGACGCGCGCGCAGGCCACGTAGCTCGCTGAGACCTCCTCGCGAGTGGTGTGCGCGACCTCGGAGGGCTCGGCGTAGGCGCCCTTGCACAGCCGGATCCGCGAGCCTTCGCCCGCCAGCAGCGCGCAGTCGTCCAGCGTGCGGTGCAGATAGGCCTGCAGCACGCCGCCCGCGTCCGGGTAGTCGCGGCGCAACTCGGCGAGGATGCCCAGCGTCAGGTCCGTGGTGGTGTGGTCCTCCATGTCGACGGTGACCGTCGTCCCCGCGCCCTCGGCCGCCGCACAGATCTCCCTGGCGTGGCCGAGCGCGAGCGCGCGTCCGCCCGGCAACCCGAGCCCGAGCGCCGTGAGCTTGATCGACACTTCCGCGACCGGGGCCAGCCCTTCCTCCGCGAGCCTGCCGAGCACCTCCAGGTACCCGTCGCGGACGGCAGCCGCCTGCGCGGGGCTGGTGGTGTCCTCGCCGAGGAAGTCGATGCTCGCGCGCAGCCCGTCCGCGGCCAGCGAGCGGACGGAGGCCAGGCAGGCGTCGACGGTCTCGCCCGGCACGAACCGCGCGACCACGGACGCGGTCAGCGGCAGCCGGAGCGCCAGCGCCTTGAACCGGGCACTCCGGGAGAGCGCGAGCAGGGTGTGGCGCAGCGCGGCGTCGATTGATTTCATCGGGGAGAACCGTCCCTCGGGGGGACCACAGCAGCCATGCCGGTCATTCTTCTCCCGCCGCCGGTCCGGCGCGAATCGCCGGATAACATCTCAAAGGTGAGCGTCGCGCGGTCCATAGTCACCATCGAGGTCGACCGCCGCGCCGTCCGGGCGAGGCCGGAGACCCGGGTGCGGCAGCACACCCTGCGCCCGCTGGGGCTGGCCCCGCTGGACGCCCTGGTCGCCACCCCGTCCGAGCCGAAGGGGGTGCTGGTCTACTTCCCGGGCTTCAACACCACGCTCGGGCCATGGGAGATCGCCAAGTGCGCGCACCTGGCCGACGCCACCTCGCTCGCGGTGGTGGTCACCGAGATCCCCGGGATGAGCCGGTTCGGGGACGCGATCCCGAAGTCCGTCCGCTCCGAGATGCTGCACGGCCGCATCGACGCCTGGGCCGAGCTCAACCTCGCCTATATCAGGGAGGCGCTGGAGGCCGGCGACATCCGGGACACCGAACACCTGGAGGTGCTCGGCTACTCGACGGGCTGCTCGCTGGCGGTGTCTGCGCTCCCGGTGCTGGGGGAGTGGGGGCCGATCGAAGGGCTCAACCTGGTCGAGCCCGTGGCGATCACCGAGCGCAACCTCGCGGCCCTGCAGGCCCACAACCTCGCGGACTGGGGCCGGATGCCGACCGTCCTCGCCACGAACCGCGACCACGACTGGGTGATGGCCGCGCACCGGTCGCAGCGGCGCGAGCCGTCCGTCCGCTACTCGCCGGTCGACCTGGTGGCGATCGGCCAGGTGCTGGCGAACCAGGGCCTGCTCCAGGGCCTGGACGGCGCAGAGCTTGCCCGGTGCGCGCTCGTCCGTGGCTCGCGGAGCTCGCTGTGCCGCCGGACGGACTACGAGCGCCTGGACGCTCAGCTCGCCGGACGCGGCGTCCCCGGCCCGACCATCACCGTGGACGGCCTCGGCCACCAGCTGTGGCACTCGTTCCCTGTGATCGTGCAGCTCACGAAGGCCATGCTGGGTGACGTCCAGGACGCCGGCCACGGCCCCACCACCTGACACTTCGCCCACAAACGCTCCCGAAAAGCGCAAACGCCACCGAAATTTCGGTGGCGGGAACGAATTTCGGGAGCGTCTGTGCCGGGGCGGGGGAGGGGGGCGCCCACGGCAGGAGGCTCGAGGCCGGGTGGCGATCTCAGGGAATACCCTGGGGGTTCCCATAGTTGAGTCTGGTGAACTCAACCACGGAACTTGAGCGTGCTAAGCTCAACTCCGTCCAAGACTCAACCGGAGGTAGCAAACAATGGCACGAGCAGTCGGTATCGACCTCGGCACCACCAACTCTGTCGTCGCCGTCCTCGAGGGCGGCGAGCCCACTGTCATCCCGAACGCGGAAGGCTCCCGCACCACCCCGTCGGTGGTCGCCTTCGCGAAGGGCGGAGAGGTCCTGGTCGGCGAGGTCGCCAAGCGCCAGGCCGTCACCAACGTCGACCGCACCATCCGCTCGGTGAAGCGCCACATGGGCACCAACTGGACGGTCGACATCGACGACAAGAAGTACACCCCGCAGGAGATCAGCGCCCGCGTGCTGATGAAGCTGAAGCGCGACGCCGAGGCCTACCTGGGTGAGCCGGTCACGAACGCGGTGATCACCGTCCCTGCGTACTTCGGCGACGCCGAGCGCCAGGCCACGAAGGAGGCCGGCGAGATCGCGGGTCTCGTGGTCGACCGGATCATCAACGAGCCCACCGCCGCGGCCCTGGCCTACGGCCTGGACAAGGGCGGCGTGGAGCAGACCATCCTCGTCTTCGACCTCGGTGGCGGCACCTTCGACGTGTCCCTGCTGGAGATCGCGGAGGGCGTCTTCGAGGTGAAGGCGACCAAGGGCGACAACCGCCTGGGCGGCGACGACTGGGACCAGCGCGTCGTCGACTGGCTGGTCACCCAGTTCAAGAACAAGAACGGCATCGACCTGAGCAAGGACAAGATGGCCCGCCAGCGCCTCCAGGAGGCCGCAGAGCGCGCCAAGATCGAACTGTCCAGCGCCCAGGAGACGTCGATCAACCTGCCCTACATCACGGCCGGCGCCGAGGGCCCGCTGCACCTGGACGAGAAGCTCACCCGCTCTGAGTTCCAGCGCATGACCCAGGACCTTCTCGACCGCTGCCGCGCGCCGTTCAACTCGGTGATCTCGGACGCGAACACCTCCGTCAGCAAGATCGACTTCGTGATCCTGGTCGGTGGCTCCACCCGGATGCCCGCCGTTGTCGACCTGGTCAAGGAGCTGACCGGTGGCAAGGAGCCGCACAAGGGCGTCAACCCCGACGAGGTCGTGGCCCTGGGCGCGTCCCTGCAGGCCGGTGTGCTGAAGGGCGAGGTGAAGGACGTGCTGCTGCTCGACGTCACCCCGCTGAGCCTCGGCATCGAGACCAAGGGCGGCGTGATGACCAAGATCATCGAGCGCAACACCACCATCCCGACCAAGCGTTCCGAGGTCTTCACGACCGCGGAGGACAACCAGCCGTCGGTGATGATCCAGGTCTACCAGGGCGAGCGTGACTTCGCCCGGGACAACAAGAGCCTGGGCAACTTCGAGCTGACCGGCCTGATGCCCGCCCCGCGCGGCATCCCGCAGATCGAGGTCGCCTTCGACATCGACGCCAACGGCATCGTCCACGTCCACGCCAAGGACATGGCCACGGGCAAGGAGCAGTCCATGACCGTGACCGGCGGCTCGGCCCTGGGCAAGGACGACATCGACCGGATGGTCAAGGAGGCCGAGGCGCACGCCGCCGAGGACCACAAGCGCCGCGAGGCCGTCGAGATGCGCAACGAGGCGGACGCGCTGGCGTTCCGCACAGAGAAGCTGCTCGCGGAGAACGCCGAGACCCTGCCCGAGGACACCAAGGCGCCGGTGGTCGAGGCCCTCGACAAGCTCAAGGAAGCCCTCAAGACCGACGACAACGACGCGGTCAAGGCCGCCATGGACGACCTCAACACCAAGGCCGCCAGCATGGGCCAGGCGATGTACGCCGCTGCCCAGGCCGCGCAGCAGGCCGAGGCCCCGGCCGACGGCGGGCAGCCCACCTCCGGTGGCGATGACGACGTCGTGGACGCAGAGATCGTGGACGAGGACAACGACAAGTGACCGATTCCGCAGAGGAGTTCGGAGCGCCCCAGGAAGCGCCTGAGCCCCAGGACATCAGCCCGGGGGTCGCCGAAGGGCAGGACCGCGCGAGCGACTCCGCCGCCGAGCCCGAGGGCTTCGTGCCCGAGGGCGAGGCCGGCGGGGACGGCGCCGAGGAGCCGCTGGACGCGAAGTCCTCCGGTGCCGCCGTCCTGGACGCGAAGGTGGCCGAGTTGCAGGAGCTGGTGGACGAACGCACCGCCGACCTGCAGCGGCTCTCCGCCGAGTACCAGAACTACAAGAAGCGGGTCGACCGCGACCGGGCGCTGTCCCGGCAGGGCGGCATCGAGGTGGTCGTGCTCGACCTGCTCCCCGTCCTGGACAGCGTCGAGGCCGCCCGCGAGCACGACGAGCTCACCGGGGGCTTCAAGCTGGTGGCGGAGGAGCTGGAGAAGATCACCGCCAAGTACGGCCTGGAGGCCTACGGCGAGGTCGGCGAGGAGTTCGACCCGCAGCTGCACGAGGCACTGATGCAGATGCCGTACGAGGGCGGCGCCGTGAGCGTCCCCACCATCTCCGCGGTGATGCAGCGCGGAGTGAAGCTCAACGACCGGGTGCTCCGACCCGCCCGCGTGGGGGTCGCCAACCCGGAGTGAACCGAGTACCCATGAGCACACGAGAGGAGGCGTGATGAGTACCAAGGACTACCTGGAGAAGGACTACTACAAGGTGCTCGGCGTCTCCAAGGACGCCAAGCCCGAGGAGATCAAGAAGGCGTTCCGCAAGCTGGCCCGGCAGTACCACCCCGACCAGAACAAGACGAACGCCGACGCCGAGGCGAAGTTCAAGGAGATCTCCGAGGCGAACTCGATCCTGAGCGATCCGGCCAAGCGCAAGGAGTACGACGAGGCGCGCAGCCTGTTCGGCGGCGGGGGCTTCCGGTTCCCCGGCGCCGGGCAGGGCGGGCCGTCCATGGAGGACCTGTTCCGCGGGGCCGGCGACTCCGGTATCGGCGACCTGTTCGGCAACCTGTTCGGCGGTGCCACCACGACCCGGCGCACGAGCCGGGGACCGCGGCGCGGCGCCGACATCGAGGGCGAGGTCACGATCGACTTCGCGAGTGCGCTGGCCGGCTCGACGGTCACCATGCAGACCACGTCGGACGCGGCCTGCCCGACCTGCCACGGCACCGGCGCCCGTCCCGGCTCCCAGCCGCGAGTGTGCCCGGTCTGCCAGGGCAGCGGGATGCAGACCTCCACGTCGGGTGGGGTGTTCGCGGTCACCGAGCCGTGTCGCGAGTGCCGCGGCCGGGGCATGATCGTGGACGACCCGTGCGCCACCTGCCAGGGTTCGGGGCGCGGCCAGTCGACCCGCACCATGCAGGTACGGATCCCCGCGGGAGTCACCGACGGACAGCGGATCCGGATCAAGGGCAAGGGCGGTGCCGGCGAGAACTCCGGCGCGTCCGGCGACCTCTACGTGCTGGTGCACGTGCGGCCGCACAAGGTGTTCGGCCGCAAGGGCGACCACCTCACGGTCACCGTCCCGGTCACCTTCGCCGAGGCCGCCCTGGGCGCGGAGATCTCCGTCCCCACCCTCGACGATGGCCCGGTGCGGCTGAAGGTGCCCGCCGGTACGCCGAACGGACGGACGTTCCGCGTCCGTGGCCGTGGCGTCAAGGGCGGCGCCACCGACGGCGACCTGCTGGTCACTGTCGAGGTGGAGGTGCCCACGCACCTGTCCGAGGAGGCGAAGGCCGCACTGGCCGACTACCAGGCGAAGGCCGGCGGTGGTGACCCGCGGGCTCACCTGCTGGGAGGTTCGTGATGACCGAACGCCTTCCCGACCGGCTGGACGCCGACGCCCCGATCTTCGTGATCTCGGTGGCGGCACAGCTGGCCGAGATGCACCCCCAGACCCTGCGCGGCTACGACCGGCTCGGTCTGGTGGTGCCCGGCCGGGCCCGCGGTCGCGGCCGGCGCTACTCGCTGCGGGACATCGCGAAGCTGCGGCACATCCAGCACCTCTCCCAGACCGAGGGCATCAACCTCGAGGGCGTGCGCCGCATCCTCGCGCTCGAGGCCGAGCTGGACTCCCTGCACCAACAGCTCAACCGGCTGACCGAGGTCGTCAGCGAACTGCAGCTGATGCCCGAGGTGAGCCGACTGTTCACCGCTGAGGCCGGCGGCAACGTCCACATCGGGCGGACGCCGCGCCGTCGCCTGCTCGCCCTGCCCTCGCCACCCCCGGACCACAGCGGGCAATGAACCGGCGCAGGGCGGTCACCGGCAGCGCGGTCTTCTTCGTGGTCGCGCCCGGGCTGATCGCGGGCCTGCTGCCCTGGTGGCTCACCGGGTGGCGGCCGGCCGCGGAGCTGCCCGGCTGGTGGTTCGTCGTGGCCGGGCTCGGCTGGGTCGTCCTTGCCGCGGGCCTCGCCGTGCTGGTGGCGTGTTTCGTCCGCTTCGTCACCGAGGGAGGCGGCACGCCTGCTCCTGTCGCACCGCCGTCCGCCGTGGTGGCGGGCGGGCTCTACGCGTGGGTGCGCAACCCGATGTACCTCGGGATCCTCGCCATCCTGCTCGGGCAGGTCGCAATCCTCGGACGCGGGGAGCTGCTCGGCTACACCGCCGCGGTGGCTGCGGCCTTCGTCGCGTTCGTCACCCTGTACGAGGAGCCCACTCTCGCCGCGACCTTCGGCGAGGAGTACGCCGCCTACCGCCGTCGGGTGCCCGGCTGGTGGCCGCGGCGTCCGCGTCCCTGAAGGCGCCGTCCCGAGTCCCACGTCGCGAGACCTCGGCTTGAAATGCTGCTAATCCTACCTTTTTACTAGGGGAACTCTGACTTGCGATGGAAGGTGGCACATGCGGTTACCAGTCGGCAGGCTCGTGGCGGCGACGATGGCTCTGGCCGTCGTCGGAGCGCTGGGCCTGAGCGGCTGTAGCAGCGCGAGCGGCGCGTCCGGATCGACGGTGACACTCGGGTACTTCCCGAACCTCACCCACGCACCGGCCCTGGTGGGCGTATCGAAAGGCTTCTTCGCCAAGGCGCTGGGTTCGGGGGTCGAGCTGAAGACCGCGACCTTCAACGCCGGCCCGGCCGCGCTCGAGGCGCTGAACGCCGGCTCGCTGGACATCGCGTTCATCGGGCCGAACCCCACGATCACCGGCTACACCCAGTCGAAAGGGCAGTCGCTGCGCGTCATCGCAGGGGCCGCGGCGAACGGTGCCGCGCTGGTGGTGAGCAAGGACATCACCTCGGCCGCACAGCTCAAGGGAAAGAAGCTGGCCAGCCCGCAACTCGGCAACACGCAGGACGTCGCCCTGCGCTACTGGCTCAAGCAGCAGGGACTGCAGACCACCACCGAGGGCGGCGGCGACGTCAGCGTCCTGCCGCAGGACAACGCAACCGCCCTGCAGGCCTTCACCAGCGGCGACATCAGCGGCGCCTGGGTGCCCGAGCCATGGGCCACCCGGCTGGTGAACGCCGGCGGGCACGTCCTGGTCAACGAGCCAGACCTGTGGCCGGACCAGAAGTTCGTGGTCACGAACGTGATCGTCCGCACCCAGTTCCTGACCGACCACCCCGACCAGGTCAAGGCCGTGCTCACCGGGTTGCTGGACTCGCTGGACTACATCCAGCAGAACCCGGCCGACGCCAGGCAGGCCGTGAACGACGCTCTCGCGCAGCTGACCGGCAAGGGTCTGGACGCCGGTGTCCTGGATGCGGCATGGAAGAACGTGGTCTTCACCTCCGACCCGCTGGCGAGCACCCTGAAGCAGGGCGCGCAGCACGCGGTGGACGTGGGCCTGCTGAAGGCACCTGACCTGAGCGGGCTGTACTCGCTCGACATCCTGAACGGGCTGCTGAAGGCGCGCGGCCAGAAAGAGGTCAGCGACTCATGAGAGCACCTCACGGAGTGAGCACCCCCGTCGCCGTCTCGGTCGACGGGGTGACCAAGGTGTTCACCGAAGCCGGCCGGTCCACGGTGGCGCTCGACTCCGCGCACCTCGAGGTGGCTGCGGGTGAGTTCGTCTGCCTGCTGGGCCGCTCGGGCTGTGGCAAGAGCACGCTGCTGTCGCTGATCGCGGGACTGGCCAGGCCCTCGTCCGGAACGATCGACACGCACGGCTTCCGTGTGGGCATGATGTTCCAGGACGCCAACCTGTTCCCGTGGCTGACCGTGCGGGGCAACATCGAACTCGCGCTGCGCCTGTCGGGCGTCCCCAAGCGGGACTGGGCCGACCGGGTGGCTGAACTGCTGACGATCGTCCAACTGCCGCACGTCGCCGACCGGCGTCCGCACCAGTTGTCCGGCGGCATGCGGCAGCGGGTCGCGCTGGCCCGGGCCCTCGCCCAGGACTGCCGGGTGCTGTTGATGGACGAGCCGTTCGGCGCACTGGACGCCCTCACCCGCGACGCGCTGCACGAGGAGATCGAGCGGGTCTGGACCGAGCGGAGCCTCACGATCGTCTTCGTCACCCACAACGTGCGCGAGGCGGCCCGGCTGGGCGACCGGGTCGTGATCATGTCGCCGACACCGGGACGGATCGTGGAGGAAGTGCGGGTCGAACTGCCCCGCCCGCGGCAGATGTCGGACGCATCGGTCGCCGAACTCTCCGGCCACCTGCACGACCTGCTCGACCACCACGACGGGGCGCCGGCCGAGCGGAGGGCGTCATGACCGCCTCAGTGCTGGGCTCCCGTCCCGGGCAGGACGCCGCGGTGCGGGCGGAAGCGGACCCGGTGGACGCCGTCGACGATCAGCCGGAGGCGACCGGGCCGGTTCGCGAGCGTCGCTGGACGCCGCGCCGGCTCTGGGCTGCGGTCTGGCCGGGGCTGCTGGCCGTCGCGCTGGTGGTCGCCGGCTGGCAGGCGCTCTATGCGTCCGGCTGGAAGCCCGACTACGTGCTGCCTTCGCCCGCAGAGGTGGGCGGGCAGCTGCTGGGTTTCCTCGGTGAGGCGAAGTTCTGGCAGGCGCTGGGCAACACCCTGCTGCGCGCGGTCCTCGGGTTCGGGCTGGCGCTGGTGATCGGCACGGTGCTGGGCATCGCGGTATCGGCGTCCCGGGTCCTGCGCGCGGCGTTCGGCTCGATGCTGACCGGCCTGCAGACCATGCCGTCGATCGCCTGGTTCCCGTTCGCGATCCTGCTGTTCGGCCTGACCGAGAACGCGATCACGTTCGTGGTGGTGCTCGGTGCGGCGCCGTCCATCGCCAACGGGCTCATCTCCGGCATCGACGACGTGCCGCCGCCGCTGCTGCGCACCGCCCAGGTGCTCGGCGCGAAGGGAGCGACACTGTACCGGCACGTGATCCTTCCGTCCGCGCTCCCGACCTATGTGGCGGGGCTCAAGCAGGGCTGGGCGTTCGCCTGGCGCTCGCTGATGGCGGGCGAACTGCTGGTGATCATCGCGAGCAAGCCGTCACTGGGCGTCCAGCTGCAGTACTACCGCGAGTTCGCGGACGCCCCCGCCCTGATCGCTACGATGATCGTGGTCCTCGTGCTGGGCATGGTGTTCGACGCCCTGTTCAGCAGGCTCTCCGAGGTCGTGCGGACGAACCGGGGGCTGGGGGCCACACTGCTCTAGGGCCAATCGCCGACGCCGGGGGTTGCGCTCGTCGTAACCCGGTGGATGGGTCGGAGGTGTGCCGTGCAGGTGACCGCGCGCGTCGAGTACGCGCTGCGCGCCGTCGCGGAGTTGGCCGCCCAGCCCGAGCGGTCGTTCTCCCGGAAGGACCTGGCCCGCGCCCAGGACCTGCCGGGCAAGTTCCTCGAGTCGATTCTCCGCGATCTCGTCCGGGAGGGCGTCCTGGTCTCCCGCCGGGGCAGCGGGGGCGGCTTCCAGCTCGCCCGGTCCGCCTCGACGATCTCGCTGGCCGAAGTGGTGCGGGCCGTGGAGGGCCCGCTGGCCGGCGTCCGCGGGATGGCGCCGGAGAGCGTGCACTACACGGGCCCCGCCGCGGCGCTGACCGAGGTGTGGGTCGCGGTGCGGGCCTCCGTCCGCATGATTCTGGAGGCGACGACCGTGGCTGACCTCGTCTCCGGCGACCTGCCTGATCACGTGCGGCAACTGATCTCCACGGACGAGGCCTGGCACCGCCGCTGAAGGCCGATCCAGCCGGGCTCAGGTCGCGGGTGGAAGCAACAGCAACTCGGTCGCGGAGACCATGGCGTCGTAGTACATGTCGTGGTCGAGCATCTCGGTGCCGGCGAGTTCCAGCAACTCCGAGTAGATGGCGCCGTCGAGCAGGTGCCAGGCCGCCAGGCCGGCCAGCGCCGTCTGCTCCGAGACCTCAACCCCGGCGGCGTTCAGGAGGTACGGCAGGCCGGGCATGGCGGGCCTGGGCCCTGGCGACGCGATCACGGGACGCAGTCCTGCGGCCTCCGCGTCCGCCCCGAGCCGGATCAGGAGCAGGTGGATCCGGAAGGTCTCCTCGCCGAACGTCGGCGGCCCGACGATGACGCTGCGCTGGATCAGCAGCCATTCGTGGCGATGGGCCAGCGACCAGCTGCGCAGGGTGTGGGCGAAGGCGCGCCAGCGCCCGGCCACGTCGTCGCGCGGGACGGCATCGTGCGCGGCCTGGATGGCGCCGACCAGATCGGAGTGGGCGTGGGTGAGGAGCAGGCGGAGCAGGTCGTCCCTGCTGGTCACGTAGCGGTACAGCGCGGAAGGGGCGAGGTCGAGTTCACGGGCGAGCCCGCGGATCGTGAGGTCCTCCGCGCCTCGCGCGGCGAGCAGCCGAAGCCCGGCTGCGACGATGGCGGCCTCCGTGGTGTCCCTGTGCTGCGCTCGCGTGGCCAACCGTGCCTCCAGGAAAGGTGAACAGTGTTCTTGCATTCTCTCACGGAACGTGCTGAACTTGGAGAGCATTTGGAGAACGCTGTTCGCGGTAAGTGGTAAACGATCAGAAGCGTCGGTCGCAGGGGGAGGCCGAAACTGCCGGTCGGGGCCGCGGGGGGAGTCAGCGTTCTGACAGCGACAGGTCGCGAGGCTTCCTCGAAGGTCTCGCGGCCTTGTCATGTTCGCGCCGGTTCCGGGTGGCGGACCAGGTGTGGATTCCGGTCACCGGCACACTGGATGGATGACAGCGAGTGAGCGGCGGCGTCCGTCCTGGAGCGTTCGCGCCCGCGTGATCGCCGCCGTGGTAGCGCTGACCGGCGTCGCACTGGCGATCTCGGGCTCGATCGTCTACAGCCGTGGCCATGCGCTCACCGAGCAGCGCGTGGCCGCCGACCTCTCCCGGGCGGTGAAGGAGTTCCGTGCACTCGCGACCGACGGGCTCGACCCGCAGACCGGGGTCGGGTTCGCTGACGCAACCGCACTGCTCCGGGTGGCGGTGCAGCGCTCGGTCCTCGCGCCCTCGGAAGGCGTGCTCGGGGTAGTGGACGGGCGCGTTCGCTGGGTCGCCCAGAGTGGAGTCGCCTTCCGTCCCGAGGACGACGCGGAGTTCGTCGCTGCGATGCTGCGGCTCTCGGGTTCGGACGCCGTGGCGCAGGGCGCCATCCGGACGTCCGTCCGCGACTATCGCTACGTCGTCGCACCGGTGGTGTTCGGCTCCGGCGCGTCGGACGGCGCCCTCGTGCGCGCGGTCGACTTCGACGCAGAGGCGAGCCTGCTCGCCGACGTCTGGCAGAACTACCTGCTCGTCGCGGTCGGCTCGCTGCTGCTGGTCGGGCTGCTGATCTGGATCCTGGTCGGACGGCTGCTGGAACCGATCAGCTGGATGCGCCGGACCGCGGACGGCATCACTGACACCGACCTCAGCCGGCGCATTCCCGTGCGCGGCGGCGACGACCTGTCGGCGCTCGGCGTGACGGTGAACCACATGCTCGACCGGGTGGAGGAGGCCGTGAGCGGGCAGCGCGACCTGCTGGACGACGTGGGCCACGAGCTGCGCACGCCCCTCACGATCATTCGCGGCCACCTCGAACTGCTCGATCCCGCAGACGCCGACGATGTGGTCGCCACCCGCACGTTGCTGCTCGATGAGACCGACCGGATGCGCCGGCTGGTGGACGACCTGCTCACGCTCGCGAAGGCGGAACAGCCGGAGTTCGTGCAACCAGTCCGGACCGATATCGCCCGGCTCACCGATGAGACCCTCGCCAAGGCGACGGCGCTGGGCGACCGGCACTGGGTGCTGGACGATCTGGCCGACATCGAGATGGACCTGGACGCGCAGCGGATCGCCCAGGCGTGGCTGCAGCTGGCGGCCAACGCCGTCCGCTACTCGGCGTCCGGCTCGACGGTGGGGATGGGCAGCAGGGTGGCCGGCGGCGAGCTGCGGCTGTGGGTGCGGGACGAGGGTGTGGGTATCCAGCCAGGCGAGCTCGAGCGGATCACGCGACGGTTCGAGCGCGGAAGCAGGGCGGCCGAGGGAGGGACGGGCCTCGGCCTGGCCATCGTCGCCGCGATCGTCCGTGCGCACCGCGGACGGGTCGAGATCGAGTCGGAGCCGGGTCGGGGCAGCCGGATCAGCATGGTGTTGCCCGAGGGGGTGGGAACGTGAGCCAGATTCTGCTCGTCGAGGATGAGCCGCGGATCGCGTCCTTCGTGGCGAAGGGACTGCGCGCGGCCGGCTTCACCACGCTGATCGAGCCGTCCGGCGAGGCGGCCGTGCAACTCGCGGTGACCGAGCCGATCGATCTGGTGGTCCTCGACGTCGGGCTGCCGGACATCGACGGCTTCGAGGTGCTCTCCCGGCTGCGCGGCCAGGGCGTGACCACCCCGGTGATCATGCTCACGGCCCGATCCTCTGTCGCCGACCGGGTGGCCGGCCTGCAGTCGGGGGCGGACGACTACGTGCCGAAACCGTTCGCGTTCGAGGAGCTGCTGGCCCGCATCCAGCTGCGCCTGCGCGCCGAACCCAGTGTCGACTCCGCGCTGGTGCTCACCCACCGCGACCTCTCCCTCGACCTGCGCACCCGCAGGGCCACAGTGGCCGGACGGACGGTCGACCTCACGGCGCGGGAGTTCACGCTCGCCGAGATGTTCCTGCGCAACCCAGGTCAGGTGCTCAGCCGCGAGCAGTTGCTGTCCGGTGCGTGGGGCTACGACTTCGACCCTGGTTCGAACGTGGTGGACGTGTATGTCCGGTACCTGCGGCGCAAGCTCGGCGCCGACTACTTCGAGACGGTGCGCGGCATGGGCTATCGGCTGGCGTAGTCGCGGGGCGAACCCGGAACGATCAGTCCGGTGTCTCCGCGCTGGGAGGGCTCACCGGGGACGGTCCGGTGGACGGCGTCTCCGTGGCGGGGGCGGTCGCCGTAGGACTCTCCGGGTGCCGCGAGGGCGGCGATGTCGTCGGACCGGACGTCGTCGGCGTCACGGTGATCGCCGGTTGTGGCCCGGCCGGCACCGTCTCCCCACCCCCCTGGCTGAGGACCATTCCCGCGCTGAACGTGGCCAGGCCGATGGCGCCGGAGACCACCCACGCGGTGGTCGCGCGCGAGGCCGGCATGGCTCCTCCTGTCGCTCAACTCCTGATTCAGGCTAGTGCTGGCCTCGTGCGGAGCCCAGAGCACTGGAATGAGGGTTCTCTCATCCTGCGTCCGCCCACTCCTCGGCCAGGCTGAGCCGGTGTTCAGCCTGGCGGCCCGGCCCGCCTGCGACGAGGCTGAGCAGCACGGCGGCCACCCGAGCCGAGAGTGCGGCCGGGTGCACCCTGGTCGAGAAGTCCTGCGTCCACTCCGCGAGCACGTCCGGCACGCGGGGATAGTGATCCGGCGAGAGTCCGGGCAGAACGGCGAGGTGGGCGAGGAGGCAGGCGAGATCGTCCTCGCGCCGGCCCGGACCTGCGTTTTCGAGGTCGATCAGGCGCAGCCGGTCGCCGTCCACCATGATGTTGGCCTCGTAGAAGTCGCCGTGGGTGGGCACGAGGGGACCGACCGGTGCGCCGTCCAGCACCTGTTGCACGCGTGCAGCGAGCGCAGCGATGCGCGCTGCCTCGCTGGGGAGCCGCTCGACCGCGGTCGCCGCGTGGAAGTCCAGCCGCTCCGACCATGACGGGCGACGTTCCAGCGTCAGGAGCTCATCCGGGAGCCGCCCGAGCAACCCGATGAGGTCCACAGGACTCGGCAGCGCCCCCGACGCGGAGAGCAGCTCGGCCAGCGACCGCCCGGGAGCAGCAGCAGTGACGAGGACGCCGGGCACGGGACGTCCGGCCAGCGGCTGGGTGAGCCCCTCCCTCGCCAGCAGTCCCTGGCGGACGGCGAGCCGGTCGGCACGCTCGGGCCGCAACACTTTCAGATAGGCCACGCCGGACGTTCCGCTCGCCCGGAGGACCGCCCGGCGCAGGGGACGGTAGCCGAGCAGGTCCAGTCGCAGGAGGCCCGTGCACCCTGGCCAGCTCTCGACCAGGCCGGGGTCACAGGCCGCGGCGAGTCCGGGGAGCTTCGGGTCGCCCGGATGCCGCCACACATGGAACACCAGGCCGTCCCTGGTGACTCTCGTCGCCGGTGCGCTCACGGTCGCCGTCGTGGCGAGAAGGTGGTCCTCCACCTGGTGCCCGTCGGGCAGTGTGTACGCGGTGCGGTATCCGGCGGTCACCTCCGCGCCCGGCCGGTACTGCCAGGTGGTGAGCTCGGCGCGAAAGTCGGGCAGGGCTGACTCGGACGAGCCGGTGAGCGCCGCGCGCAGCAGTCCTGCCGTGTCCGGGGACTTCAGCAGGGCTGCCGCACGGGTGAGATCGAGCACGCCGTCAGTCTGCCGAATGGGCGCTCGGGGCGCTGTTCGGGGTGTTGGGCGTATTGGGAGTGGGTGCGGTGTTCGCGCTCACCGGGCTGTTCGGCGTAGGTGCCGTGTTGGCCGTGTTCGGCGAGTTCGCTGTGTTGGCCGTCGGTGCCGTGTCGACCCTGGGGGACGCGTCCGTGGTGGTCGTCTGCGTCGGGGTGGTCGTCTGCGTCGGGGTGGCCGGCGTGCCGGACGCGGGCGCGGACGTTGTCGCCGTCGGTGTGGGAGAGGTCGTGTCGGCCATGGCGATGGACGCGCCGCCGAGGACGGAGAGGCCCAGGGCACCGGTGACGGCCCAGGCGGCGGTGGAGCGGTTGATCTTCATCGGGGGTTCCTTCCGGTTGTTCGTCTGATGCCCACAGTCCAGCGCCCGGAGGTGAGCGGCAGGGGAGAGGTGCGTGAGAGTCCTCTCACACCGGGTTGCCGAATGCCCTGTCGCGATGGGGGCGAGCTGGCTAGGGTCGCACGATGATCTGGATCTGTGCGACGTGCGCTGTGGAGACTGGTGAGCTGGACACCCCGCCGGAGACCTGCGCGATCTGTTCCGACGAACGGCAGTGGGTGCCCGAGGCCGGCCAGGCGTGGACGACCCTCGCCGAGCTCGCGGCGGCGGGAACCGGCACTGAGTGCGGTGAGGTCGAGCCCGGGCTGTGGGGCGTCACCGCCGCGCCGAAGGTAGGCATCGGCCAGCAGACGATGGTGGTGCGGACGGACGCAGGGGTCGTGGTGTTCGACCCGCTGGGCTACGTGGACGACGCGGCCGTACGGCACGTCCGCGCGCTAGGCCCGGTGCTGGCCGTCGCGGCGAGCCACCCGCACATGTACGGCTGCCAGACCGAGTGGGCCGCCGCTCTGGACGCGCCGGTGGTACTGAACGTCCACGACCGGGAGTGGTGCCGGCGGCCGGAGCGGGTGACGTGGTTCGACGAGTCGTACGAGCTGGGCTCCGACCTCACGCTCCACCGGGTCGGCGGCCATTTCCGGGGCCAGACGGTGGCCGAGTGGCGTACCGGGAACGACGGACGCGGCGTCCTGCTCGCCGGGGACGCGGTGTTCCCCAACCCCGACCGGCAGACCGTGAGCTTCCTGCGCAGCTACCCCAACCGGCTGCCGCTGTCCGGCGCGGTCGTCCAGCGGATCGTCGGACAACTGGAAGGCCTGCACTTCGACCGGCTCTACAACAACTTCGGCGCGGTGGTCCCCGAGAACGCCAAGGCCGTGCTCCGGTACTCCGCCGACCGGCACGCCGCATGGACCGACGGCCTCCACGACGCCGAGACCTGGTGAGCGCGAGACCTCGTACCGCTCGTGCGGGTAACGTCCGCGGCGTGCTGATCGTCCCCGGCTCCCTCGTGGCGGAGCGGCGGCTGCTGCCGCGCTGGGTGGACGTGACGGTGCTCACCGACGGCCGTCCCGTCCGCTACCGCCGTCGACTCGATCGCCCGGACCGTCCGTGGGTGCGCGGGGGCTCTGCCGACTCGGTGGGCGGTGACGCGATTCCGCCGCCAGATGGTCGTCGGGCCCCGAATTCACCCTCCGCAGAGCAACTGGGCGCGGATTCGCGTCACCTCCGCGGGGTGGAGACGGTCGTCGCCGGCGGTCGGACGCTCGCCCTCGCCGACGAGGACGGCTCCGTCTTCGAGTACCGGCTGACCACCGCGGGCCGATGGGAGCGCGTCGCCTGCCTGCGGCTGGACGACGCCACGCCGTTCGAGGTCGCCGGGACGGAGTCCGTGAAGATCGCGCAGGTGACCGGGGACCGGGACGCGACGCCGACGCCGTGGGGTGAGCGGGCGGCGACGCTGAGCTCCTCGGTCGCGACCGCCGGCATCCGGGGCGCCGACCTCGGGGTCCGGGTCGACCACGGCGGACGGACGTTCCTGCTCTTCGGCGACACTCACTGGACGCGGCCCTGGCTCAGCACGCGGGACTCGATCGCCGAAGTGCTGCCGGGAGGTGACCTGCCCGGCGTCCGGTTCCACGGCTCGCCGCTCAAGCTGGTCGGCCGGGCCGCGGGCCGGGTGACGATGCGCGAGTACGACGTCCCGCTCGACGGCTTCTCGTCCGGCGGGCGCCTCTACGGGCTGTTCAGCACGAATCACTTCCGGGGCGACCGGGTAATGGGACGCTCGGTGCTCGCCAGGGCGGTCGACGCCGACCCGGTGATCGATCCGGCCGTCCGCCGCCGCCCCGTGCGGTTCGAGGTGTTGGGCACCTTCAGCGACCGGCACTTCATCAATGCGTCCGTGCAGCTGCGTCCGGCCTCGGCCGTGCCCGGCTTCGGATCCGATGGGGAGGTGCTGCTGGTATGGGGGAGCGGGCCCTACCGGGCGTCCGAGCCGCGGCTGGCGGTGCTCGACGCGCCCGCGCTTCGCGGGCTGTGGATAACTGAACGGAAAAGGAACCGTCCCCTTTTCGTTCAGGGGTCGGGCTTCGGCGTCCGGTACTGGACGGGGTCCGGCTGGTCGGACGCGGAAGCGGACGCCCGTCCGCTGTTCACGCCGGCGGCGCTCGGTGAGCTCTCGGTGCGGTGGGTCGAGGCGGCCGGGCGCTACGTGATGCTGTACGCGTCCGCTCCGGAAGACCCGATCGGGCCCGCCGTGGTGCTGCGCACCGCGCCGCAACCCTGGGGGCCGTGGTCGCCCCGCGTCCGGCTGCTCGACTGGGTGGCCACCGGCATGTCGATCGACCCGCACACCCGGTTCATCAAGGCGTCCCGGGACGACGAGGCCGTGGGTGACCGGATCTTCCGCGCCCAGGCGTCCGGCACCGGCGCCGCGTACGCGCCGTACCTCTTCGACGCCGTCGCGGACGGCGACGACCTGGTGATCCGCTACACGCTGTCCACGTGGAACCCCTACCAGGTGGTGCTGATGCGCCACCGGCTGCCTCTACGCTAGAGCGGACCAAATCGGAGGTGTGGACTTGCAGCGGCTGAGCTCCTGGACGGTACGCGTCGCGCTCGCGCTCCCGCCGGTGCTCGCCGCGCTCTACATCGGCGCCACGCAGATACCCGGCGGCTCGCTGTGGCCGTGGCAGCCCAACATGATCGACCTCGCGGTCTACCAGCGCGCGGGCCAGGCCGTGCTCACCGGCGGGGACATCTTCGACGCCAACGGCCAGCTGCCCTGGATCTATCCCGGCTTCGCCGCCCTGCTGACCGTCCCGTTCGCGGTCGTCCCGCCGGTGCTGGCGGCCGCGGCCTGGCTGCTGCTCTGCACGGCCGCGCTGGCCGCGATGCTGTATCGGCTCGGCTACCGCGGCTGGGTGCTCAGCCTGCTCGCCACCGTGGCGATCCTCTTCGTCCAGCCCGTCCGCGACACGCTGGGCTTCGGCCAGCTGGGCATCTTCCTGGTCGCCGCCGCCGTCCTCGACTCGATGCCGGGCCCGCGGCTGTTCCGCCGCCGGCTGCTGCCCGAGGGCTGGCTGGTGGGCGTCGCGACGGCGGTGAAGCTCACCCCGGCCGTGGTCGCGGCGTACAACTTCTTCGCGGGGCGCAGGAAGGCCGGTCTGGTCGCGTTCTTCTCATTCCTCGCGGCGACGGCGATCGGGTTCGTCCTGCTGCCCGCCGCGTCCCTGGAGTACTGGGTGAAGCTCGCGTCCGGCGACTCCGGGCTGAACTCGGGCATCGTCTACGCCACCAACCAGTCCGTGCTGGGCATGTGGAACCGGCTCACCGGCGAGCCCAGCCGGGGCGGGCTGGTGTTGAGCGTGCTCGTGGTGGGCCTGGGCATCTGGGCGGCCGTCCTGATGCACCGCCGAGGCCAGGCGGCGTTCGCGCTCTGCCTGGCCGGCCTGACCAGCCTGCTTGGCTCGCCGATCTCGTGGTCACACCACTACGTGTGGGTGGTGCCGCTGGGCCTGGTGCTGTGGCAGCAGCGCGAACTGCCCGGCTCCCTGCGCTGGCCCGGCCTGGCATACGTGGCCTGGCTCGTGGTGGCTCCGTTCATGTGGCTACCGCGTGGCGACAACCTCGAGCTCGCCTACGGCCCATGGGAGCAGTTCGTGGACAACCTCGGCATCGTGGCCGGCGTCCTGCTGCTCGCCGGTGCCGCGGCGACCGCGCTGGGTCCGTGGGGACGCGCCCGGGCGTCGGTTGGTTCGATGGCCGACGCGAGCAAGGAGGCGACCGCATGAGCCGCGCCACCAGGGGATGGTTCACCGCCGCGGCCGTCCTGACGTTCGCCTCGATCGTGATGGGCGCGGTGGTCTGCGCCACCCAGTCCGGCGCGTCGTGCCCCAACTGGCCCGGCTGCTACGGCGACCGGTTCCTGCCGACGCCAGGGACGAGCCTGGAGACCAATCCGCTGATCGAGTTCACCCACCGGCTGATCGCCGGCGCGACCGGGCCCGCCGTCCTGGTGGCAGCGCTCCTCGGACGCAGGCTCGCCGACCGGCGTCCCCGCCGTCTCGCCTGGGTCGGCCTCGCCGGCACGCTGTCCGCCGGCATCTTCGGCATGCTGATCGTGAAGATCGGCATCCCGTGGTGGCTGGGCATGCTCGACCTGGCCAGCGCCCTGGTGGCCACGGTGGCGATGATGCTGGCCCTGCTGCTGCTCACGTTCCCGGGCTGGGCGCCGGACCGGACCGCGCGGACGGCGTGGACGGCGCTCGGCGCGCTCGCCGTGATGCACCTGCTGGCGCTCGCCGTGGCCGGACCGGACTCCTTCACGCGCTGCCTGGGCTGGCCGCTGGGCGTTCTGGATGCCGACCGCTGGCCGGCTCTCCAGTGGCTGCGGCTGGGGCTGGCCGTGGTGACGGCGGTCCTGATCGTCGTCGCGGTCGTAGCGGCTCACCGGCGACCTGAGCTGCGCGCGTCCGGCTGGCTCGCCGCCGGTCTCCTCGGTGTCGAGCTCGCGCTGGCCGCCGGTTTCCTTGCTGGCGGGGGGAGCGTCGTCCTGCGCACGGTGTACGCAGTCGTTGCCGCGGCGCTGTACGGCGCGGTCGCGCTGCTCGCGTGCCGCGCCAGTCTCTCGCCCGCGCAGCGGCCGTCCTTCGTCCCGGGCGCCCAGTCGCTGCCGGCCTGAACACCGGACGAGCCGACCATGACACCTGACCCCGTCGACTGGAACGCCATCGGCGGCCTGCCCACGGTCACGGTCGACTCCGGTGACCTGGACGTGGTCGAACTCGTCCAACTGGGACTGGTGGCGCCCGAGCTCCGGCTGTCCCACTTTGCGCTGGCATCGCTGGCGGACGCCGAGGCGGTCGTCGTCCGAGACGTGGAGTCGACCCCGCTGCTGCGGGGCCGGCGCCGGGCCGATGCCCTGCTGGTGGAGCCGCTGCAGCCGGTCGCCGCTGTGGCCGCCGTCCCGACTGCCGTCGGCGCTGACGAGGCGGTCGACCTGGCGGTCATCGTCCGCGCGGCTCCCGCGCCCGACGACCTCGCCCGGGTCGACGCGCTGACCACTCCGAACAGCCAGGTGTTGTGGCTCGGCCTGGCCGGCCGCACGCATGCCGGCCGCACGCTGCTGGCGGACATCCCCGGCTGGATGGCCGGCCGGGCTCGCGGCCACCACCGGCTCGCCCGCGTGCCCTGGCCCGCGCCGGACAGCCGCGGTGTCTTCGAGCGACCGCAGCTCCCGGACGCCGCGGCGCTCGCCGCCGCTCATGGCGCCCGGCACCGGATCGTGGTCGGCGGCGCCCATCCGGAAGGCGGACGCGGAGACCGCGGCGGCACCGTGGTCTTCTTCACCGGGCTCTCCGGCTCGGGCAAGTCCACGATCGCCCGGGCCCTGCGCGACGCGCTGGAACAGCGCACCGAGCGCGAGGTCACGCTGCTGGACGGCGACGACGTCCGCCGGATGCTGTCGGCGGGCCTCGGCTTCGACGAGGCGGGTCGCGCCGCGAACGTCCGGCGGGTCAGCTGGGTGGCCGCCCTGCTCGCGCGGCACGGCGGAATCGCGATCACCGCGCTGATCGCCCCGTTCGCCGAGGGTCGGGCCGAGGCGCGCCGGATGGCGGAGGAGACCGGCGATTTCGTGCTGGTCTGGGTGGCCACGAGCCTCGAGGAGTGCGAACGCCGCGACCGCAAGGGGCTCTACGCGCAGGCGAGGGCCGGCCGCGTCCCGGCTTTCACCGGCATCACGTCGCGCTACGAGGAACCCGCGGACGCCGATCTGGTGATCGACACCGTCGGAGTCACGGCGGCCGAAGCGGTGGAGCTGATCCTGACCGAGCTCGGGGAACGGGCCCTGCGTCGCGGCGATCAATTCACCAGTGGGCCAGCCCGGTCGCGCGCGCGGAGGGCATCAGCCGACGAACTGGAGAGTTACGACATCTGATCCACCTGCGCGGTCGCGTCCGTGGACAGGTCTGGTGCCCGGTGCCGGCGTCCCGCACAATTCCCTGACCCGGCCGCGGACCCGCGCCGTGGGAGAAGGAGGACGATGACCGGCTACGTGCTGAGCCAGCTCCGCGCCCTGGAGGCGGAGAGCATCCACATCATCCGGGAGGTGGCTGCCGAGATGCAGCGTCCCTGTCTGCTCTTCTCCGGCGGCAAGGACTCGGTGGTGATGAGCGTGCTCGCCCGCAAGGCGTTCGCCCCCGCGCGGATCCCGTTCGCCTTCATGCACGTGGACACCGGTCTGAACTTCCCCGAGGTGATCGCGTTCCGTGACTGGTGGCTCGGCCAGCTCGAGGTGCAGCTGGTGGTGGCGTCCGTGCCAGAGGCGATCGAGCGCGGGCTGGTGCGGGAGGAGCCGAACGGCTCCCGCAACCGCATCCAGACGCCCGTCCTGCTGGACGCCGCAGAGCAGCACCGCTTCGACGCACTGTTCGGCGGCGCCAGGCGCGACGAGGAGAAGGCGCGGGCGAAGGAGCGGGTGTTCTCCTTCCGCGACGAGTTCGGCCAGTGGGACCCGAAGAACCAGCGTCCCGAGCTGTGGAGCCTGTACAACGGGCGGGTCAACGCGGGCGAGAGCATCCGGGTCTTCCCGCTGTCGAACTGGACGGAGCTCGACACCTGGGCCTACATCGCAGAGGAGGACCTGCCGCTGCCGAACCTGTACTACGCGCAGGAGCGGGACGTGGTGGTGCGCGACGGCATGCTCTACGCGGTGAACGAGTTCGTCGTCCCGCGGGACGGGGAGGAGATCGTCACCAAGACAGTGCGCTATCGCACGATGGGAGACGCGAACCTGACCGCAGCGGTGGAGTCCGAGGCGACCACCAACGACGAGATCGTCGCGGAGATCGCCGCGGCCCGGCTCACCGAACGCGGTGCGACCCGCGGTGACGACCGGGTCAGCGAGGCCGCCATGGAGGACCGCAAGAAGGAGGGCTACTTCTGATGAGCGATCTGTTGCGATTCGCCACCGCGGGCAGCGTGGACGACGGCAAGAGCACCCTGATCGGGCGGCTGCTGTACGACTCGAAGGCGATCTTCGTCGACCAGTACGAAGCGGTCGAGCGGGTCAGCACCCAGCGCGGCGACGACTACGTCGACCTCGCCCTGCTCACCGACGGGCTGCGCGCCGAGCGGGAGCAGGGCATCACGATCGACGTCGCCTACCGCTACTTCGCCACCCCGAAGCGGAAGTTCATCATCGCCGACACCCCCGGCCACCCGCAGTACACGCGGAACATGGTCACCGGGGCGTCCACCGCGGACGCGGCGCTGATCCTCGTGGACGCCCGCAAGGGGATGACCGAGCAGAGCCGGCGGCACTCGTTCCTGGCCACGCTGCTGGGTGTGAAGCACCTCGTGGTGTGCATCAACAAGATGGACCTGGTGGACTACTCCGAGGAGGTCTACAACCGGATCGTCGACGAGTTCACCGACTTCGCCAGCCGGCTGAAGATCGGCGACCTGGCCTACATCCCGATCTCTGCGCTGGCCGGCGACAACGTGGTGAGGCGCAGCGAGCGGACGCCCTGGTACGACGGTCCTGCCCTGCTGTACCACCTCGAGCACCTGCACGTGGCCAGCGACCGGAACCTCACCGACGTGCGCTTCCCCGTCCAGTACGTGATCCGCCCGCAGCAGGCGAAGACGCGCGACTACCGCGGCTACGCGGGGACGGTCGCGAGCGGCGTGATCCGGGTCGGCGACCCGATCATGGCGCTGCCCAGCGGCTTCTCGACGACGGTGAGCGCGATCGATTCGCCGACCGGCCCGGTGGAGGAGGCGTTCCCGCCGATGTCGGTCGTGCTGCGGCTGGCCGACGAGATCGACATCAGCCGCGGCGACATGCTGGTCCGGCCCAACAACCAGGCCCGGCCGCTGCAGGATCTCGACCTGAGGGTGTGCTGGATGGACGAGACCGCGGCCCTCACGCCCGGTCGGACGCTGGCGCTCAAGCACACCACCGTCTGGGCGCGCGCGAAGGTGCGGGAGGTCGTCTACCGGATCGACATCAACACCCTGCACCGGGACGAGTCGGCAGAGGCGCTCGAGCTGAACGAGATCGGCCGGGTGCGGCTGCGCTGCACGCGTCCGCTGTTCATGGACGACTACGTCGAGAACCGCGCGACCGGAGCCGTGATCCTGGTCGACGAGACCACGAACCGCACGGTGGGAGCCGGCTTCCTGGCCTGACTCCCACCCACCGTCATCCCGGGCTCCCGGTGCTGGCTGAGCCTGACGAAGCCCGCTGGCAGCCCTTCGTCAAGCTCAGGGACCATGTGCCGACGTTCGCCGGGCTGGCCACACCGGACGGTGGGAGCCGGCTTCCTGGCCTGACTCCCATACACCGTCATCCCGGGCTCCCGGTGCTGGCTGAGCCTGACGAAGCCCGCTGGCAGCCCTTCGTCAAGCTCAGGGACCATGTGCCGACGTTCGCCGGGCTGGCCACACCGGACGGTGGGAGCCGGCTTCCTGGCCTGACTCCCATACACCGTCATCCCGGGCTCCCGGTGCTGGCTGAGCCTGACGAAGCCCGCTGGCAGCCCTTCGTCAAGCTCAGGGACCATGTGCCGACGTTCGCCGGGCTGGCCACACCGGACGGTGGACGTAGCCAGATCGCCGGACGAGTCGGTCTGGTGAGGGCTACCCGTCGGTGACGGGATCGAAGGTCGAGTAGCCGAGGGACGCTGCGGCCGCGAGCATGGCGGCGTCGTGGCTGACGACCGTGGCGTCCAGGCCCGCGGCGATCACCGAGCCCAGGTGGATCGCGTCCAGCGTCTTCACGTGCGGCTCGATTACTTCGGCGGCAGCCAGGACACCGTCGGTGACCGGCACCAGGCTGAGCACGTCCAGCACTTCGTCCCGGCGGTTGACCGGCAGCCCTTCGCGTCGCAGAACCCGGGTTAGTTCCGTGCGAAGGATTCGGGACGAGACCACGTGATGCTCCTCATCTGCGGTCACCTGATCGATCCATGCCGCCGCGGAGGGCGAGTAGCCGAGCAGGGCCCTGAGCGCAACCGAGGTGTCGAGGTAGAAGATCGTCATCGATCGCGCTCGTCGGCGAGCAGTTCCTCGATCGAGGAGGCGGTGCGCAGCTCGTGGCGCGGCAGCGCCGCCAGTCGCGACCCGCCCCGGCGCTTGCGCGGCAACAGTTCGACCTCGTGCGTTCCCGGCACGATCCTGGCGATCTCACGGTTGTGTCGGGTGACCTGGTAGACCTCGCCGGCCTCGACCTCGGCGAGCATGGCCGTGGGGTTCTGTCGCAGCTGGCCGACCGTGATCGTCTTCATGCGCCGAGTCTACGCGAATATCTACCTGTATCTACATTAGTCGACCCCGACGGCGGCGCCACCGGAATATGCGAGGGGCTAAGCTAGTTGAGTCTAGTGAACTCAACTTTGCTTTCCCAGAGGAGAACACGACCTAGATGGATACCGAGAAGCTGACCACCCGGAGTCGGGACGCGGTGTCGGCCGCGATTCGCACCGCGCTGACGAACGGCAACCCGAGCGCTGAGCCGGTGCACCTGTTGCACGCGCTGCTGCTCGTCCCTGACAACACCGTCGCGCCGCTGCTCACCGCCGTCGGCGCCGACCCGAACGTGGTGGACGCCGCCGCGCGCGGGGCGATCACGAAGCTGCCGTCGGCGCAGGGCTCGTCGGTCAGCCAGCCGTCCATGTCGGGCGGGCTGGCCCGCGTCCTCGCCGACGCGGAGACGCGCGCGCAGCAGTTGGGCGATACCTACGTGGCGACCGAGCACCTGCTGCTGGGCCTGGCATCCGTACAGACCGACGCCCGCAAGATCCTCAACGACCTGGGTGTCACGGTCGAGAAACTGGCTCAGGCCTTCTCGGCGGCCCGCGGCACCAAGCGCGTCACGTCGCCGGAGGACGAGGGCGCGCAGTCCGCGCTCGACAAGTACTCCGTCGACCTCACCGCTCGGGCTCGCGAGGGCAAGCTCGACCCGGTGATCGGTCGCGACGCCGAGATCCGGCGCGTCGTCCAGGTGCTGGCCCGGCGCACCAAGAACAACCCGGTGCTGATCGGCGAGCCCGGCGTCGGCAAGACCGCCGTCGTCGAAGGCCTCGCGCAGCGCGTGGTGGCCGGCGACGTGCCCGACTCGCTGAAGGACCGCCGCGTGGTCTCGCTCGACCTGGCCTCGATGGTGGCCGGCGCGAAGTACCGCGGCGAGTTCGAGGAGCGGCTGAAGGCCGTCCTGAACGAGATCAGGGACGCCGAGGGCAGGATCATCACGTTCATTGACGAGCTGCACACCGTGGTGGGCGCCGGCGCGACCGGCGACTCGTCCATGGACGCGGGGAACATGCTCAAGCCGATGCTGGCCCGTGGCGAGCTGCGGATGATCGGCGCGACCACTCTGGACGAGTACCGCGAGCGGATCGAGAAGGACCCGGCGCTGGAGCGGCGGTTCCAGCAGGTGTTCGTCGGGGAGCCGTCCGTGGAGGACACGATCGCGATCCTGCGCGGACTCAGGCAGCGGTACGAGGCGCACCACAAGGTGCGGATCACCGACTCGGCGCTGGTCGCCGCCGCGTCCCTGTCGAACCGGTACATCACGTCCCGGCAGCTGCCGGACAAGGCGATCGACCTGATCGACGAGGCCGCGTCCCGGCTGCGGATGGAGATCGACTCCTCGCCCGAGGAGATCGACCAGCTGCGCCGCGACATCGACCGCATGACCATGCAGGCCTTCGCGCTGGAGAAGGAGGAGGACGCGAACTCGCGCGAGCGCTACGCCCGCCTCACTGCCGAATTGGCGGACGCCAAGGAGGAACTGCGCGGGCTCGAGGCGCGGTGGGAGGCCGAGAAGTCGGGCCTGAACCGGGTCGGCGAGATCAAGGAGCACATCGACCGGCTGCGGGTGGACGCCGAGCGCGCGCAGCGCGAGGGCGACCTGACCAGGGCCTCCCAGATCCTGTACGGCGAGATCCCGGCACTGGAGGCGGAGCTCGACCGCGCCACCGAGGCGGAGCAGAACGCCACGCCCATGGTGAGCGAGGAGGTGTCGGCCACCGACATCGCCGAGGTGGTGTCGGCCTGGACGGGGATTCCCGTCGGCAAGATGCTGCAGGGCGAGAGTGAGAAGCTGCTCACGATGGAGGACCGGATCGGCGAGCGGCTGATCGGGCAGCGTGAGGCTGTACAGGCGGTGGCGGACGCCGTCCGTCGCTCGCGGGCAGGGATTTCCGACCCGAACCGGCCGACCGGCTCGTTCCTGTTCCTCGGCCCGACCGGTGTGGGCAAGACCGAGCTGGCCAAGTCGCTGGCGGACTTCCTGTTCGATGACGAGCACGCGATGGTGCGGATCGACATGAGCGAGTACGGCGAGAAGCACACCGTCTCGCGGCTGGTCGGTGCGCCTCCGGGCTACATCGGCTACGAGGAAGGTGGCCAGCTGACCGAGGCAGTACGGCGGCGGCCGTACTCCGTAGTACTACTCGACGAAGTCGAGAAGGCACACGCGGACGTGTTCAACATCCTGCTGCAGGTGCTGGACGACGGACGACTGACCGACGGCCAGGGCCGGACGGTGGACTTCCGCAACGTGATCCTGATCATGACCAGCAACCTGGGCTCGCAGTACATGGCCGACCAGAGCCTGAACGCCGAGACCAAGCGTGAGGCCGTGATGACGGTGGTGCGACAGGCGTTCAAGCCCGAGTTCCTGAACCGGCTGGACGAGATCGTGGTCTTCGACCCGCTGGGCACCGACGAGCTGGCGAGGATCGTCGACATCCAGCTGAGGCGGCTGAACGCCCGGCTCGCGGACCGGCGGATCTCGGTCGAGGTCACCCAGGCGGGCAAGGACTGGCTCGCGCTCACCGGCTTCGACCCGGTGTACGGCGCGCGGCCGTTGAAGCGGCTCGTCCAGACCACGGTCGAGGACGCGCTGGCGAAGCGGGTGCTCTCCGGCGAGGTCACCGACGGCGACACCGTCCATTTCGACGTGGACGCCGACGGTGCGGGGCTGGCGATCGTGGAGCACGCCGAACTGGCGTGATCGCGGGCGTCAGCTGAAGGTGACGCTCACGCCATCGGTCGTCAGGCGGGCCTGCACCCAGGAGATGGCGCTGCTGCCATACCAGCGGCGGCCGTTGGTGGAGTTCAGGTTGCACTTCACCGCGACGTTCACGTCCGCGGTGGCGGTCGTCGCGGCGGGGCCGTCGAGTGTCGGCTTGATCTTCTTCATCGCCGTACCGCCCTTGGTGATCGCCCAGCGGATCGAGGAGGTCCTCGGCTGGTTGCCGCTGGGCAGCCGGCCGCCGAATCCGCAGCCCTTCGGCTGGAGGGAGTGCTGCTTGAGGCAGGAGGCGAGCTTCTTCTGTGCTGCGGCGCGGATCGCGTCCCTGCCTTCGGAAGACAGGGACGCGTTCACGCCCGTGGTGTCGGGATAGTCGCTCGGTGACTGCACGAGGAACGAGGCGTCGCTGAGCGTGATCCGGGGATCAGAGGATTCGAGTGTGTAGCTTCCGGGGAAGAGCCGGATCACGTCGTCCTCAACCGGGACACCGTTGATCGTCAGCGCCACGCCGGGCAGGTCGGTGCGGTTCAGTGAGGTCGCCACGTCGGCGAGCATCCATGTGGTGCCGATCTTCGTCACTGCGAAGGTGGCGCTCACCGGCTGGTACCCGATCCGGTAGTTCGCGTCGACCGACTGGGCTTCGGCCGTTCCGGCCCCTGCGGCCACCTCGATGTCAGTGATGGGCGCCTGCCGGAGCCCGGGCGCCAGCACGTCGTTCGTGAGCAGCGAGTCATCTCCGGGCGGCACGACCGCGTAGGCCAGCGCCGATGCAGCGTCGCCGTTGGCGAGGGCTTCCAGGTAGCCCTGCACGGCCGAGGACGCGCCCGCGGCCTGCGGGAGCGGGCTCGT
Source organism: Propionicimonas sp. (assembly GCA_036770475.1). Classification (GTDB taxonomy): domain Bacteria; phylum Actinomycetota; class Actinomycetes; order Propionibacteriales; family Propionibacteriaceae; genus Propionicimonas. The sequence continues at coordinate 145,762 of DAIPJC010000002.1, forward strand.
GATGTTGTCAGGGCCACTGCGGGTGAGCGCGAAGACCGCGACGAGGGCGATGACCAGCGCGCCGACGCCGACGCCGATCATGAGCGGCGCGTTGCTCCGCCGCGGCTGGACCGGCGGGATGCCGTAGGGCGGTTGGGGCGCGCCCAGGCCGACGCGATAGCCCTGAGCCGGGTAGGGCTGGCCGGGATAGGGCTGTCCTGCGTAGGGCTGTTGGCCGGAATAGGGCTGGTTCGGCCGAGGTTGCGAGGGCGGGACCTGGGGCGGGTAGGCCGCGCCCGGACAGGGGCTTGCCGGAGGAGGCTGCGAGGTCCGTTCGTGCGGCTCGTGAGCACGGGGTGTGGCCGGATCCGGGACGCTCGATCCGGGCTGCTCGTTGTTGGTCACGACTGCTCCACGAAGAGGGCGAGGGTGTTGTGGCACACCCTAGTGGCGCCTCGGTGGACGGGCTAGCCGTTCAGTGGGGGGCGTCGGGCGGCAGTGTGGCGTCCGGGTCGATCAGGATGGCCACGGGGATGTCCAGCGCGTCGGCGAGCTGGAAGACCGTGTCGAGCGTGGGGTTGCCTCGTCCGTGTCGGCCGGTCTCGGGGTCCCTGGTGTTGTTGCGGCACCGCTCGATGTTCTGGATCTGGTTGCGGGACAGTCCGGATCGCTCGGCGAGCGCCTCCTGGGTGAATCCCCGTCGCTGCCTCAGTTCGATGATCTTCTCAGCGAGCCGCCGGGCCGCCAGATCGAGCTGGGCGGCGTCCACGGGCATGGCCCCACGATGTCGGCAGGCGAGTTCGTAGTCAGCCCAACATATTGGGCTTGTGTTCGGTCTACGCCAGTTCGAGGTAGGCCATGCAGCCCCGGCTACGCACGGTCGTCCCGAAGAGTTGCGCGAGGCCGTCCGCCGTGCGCGGGACGGCGACCTGTCCCGCGCGATGCAGCAGGTCGAGATACGCGGTGCCCACGCGGGTGGCTGCGACGAGTGAACTGAGGAACAACCGGCCACCCGGGCGGAGCTGGTGGCGGAGGCACCGGACGAGGTGGACGGGATCGTCCACCAGGTGGAGGAAGCCGAGGCAGAGAACGGTGTCGAAGCTCGCGGGTTCGAAGGGGAGGTCGAAGACGTCGGCCTGGGTGAACCAGATGCCGGGGCGCGGGCTGTTGCCGCCGGCGACTCGCTGGGCGGCACGAGTGAGCATGTCGCGGGAGCGGTCGGTGATTGCGACGGGACGGCTGCTGTCGCGGTAGGCGGGAGCGGACGCGATCGCGGTGCCGGCCGCGACTTCGAGCAGGGGGCCGGAGGCGGAGGCCACGGCGGCTCTGGCGAAGTCCTCGTAATCGGCCGGGTCCGCGGCCCACGCGAGATGGTTGTACAGGCGGGAGGCGATCAGCCGGTCATAGAGTTCGGCGTGGCCGTCGTACGGCGACCCGGCATACGGGAGGTCGCCCTCGATGGTGACGCCGGCCGGAAGGGTGTGTGGACGGGGCATGCGGGCCAGCGTAGGTCTTGGTGTGCGGCGTCCGGGCGTCCAGACTCGTGGCATGAACAGTAGTCAGCCGTTCCTTGAACTGACCTCGATCACGATCTCGTGTCCTGCACCGAGGACGCTGGCCGACTTCTACGCGCGCCTGCTCGGGGGTGAGGTGACTGCTTCGGACCCGCCACGGGCGGAGGAGCCGCCAGACGCGGGATGGGCCCAGGTGGCGACGGGTGCGCTGCGGTTGAACTTCGAGTACGAGCAGTACTGGACGCCGCCGACGTGGCCCGCGGTGGAGGGCCGGCAGACCGCGACCCAACACCTGGATATCTACGTGCAGGACCTGTCCGCGGCCACGGAGTGGGCACTCTCGTGTGGCGCGACTGTCGCCCCCGTGCAGCCGCAAGAGGACGTGCACGTCCTGTTCGATCCGTGCGGGCACCCGTTCTGCCTGTTTCTCTAGGCAGCCTTGTGGCGGCCTGTTCGACGTCGGCGGACGAGAGGCCGGCTCGAGGAGTTCGACCTGACAGGTCGCTCTTCTAGGTGTGATGTCCAGCCAGGTTGTCCAGTCTGGTGATGGGTGCGGCTTTCCCG